>JAKSLD010000022.1 GCA_024401395.1 Bacteroidales bacterium | reverse complement strand
TTGACGAATCAAAAATTATCCAAGCATCCCGTAGAGACGGTGTGCACACCGTCTTATAAACCATTGGTATCAACCAAAATCCCGTGTAGAGACGGTGTGCACACCGTCTTGTAAATCATTGGTATCAACCACATTCTCCCGTAGAGACGGTGTGTACACCGTCTTATAAACAATTGGCATCAACCACATTCTCCCGTAGAGACGGTGTGCACACCGTCTAGTAAACAATTGGTATCAACCACATTCTCCCGTAGAGACGGTGTGTACACCGTCTTATAACAATTGGTATCAACCAAATTTCACAAAAGACGGTGTACACACCGTCTCTACGGGTGACATGGTTATTCCTGAACCCCAGGGCAGACAGGGCGAACCGAGAACCCGAAGTAGCGGTCGCCGGAGTACCAATCCACGAGGTCCGAGTAGAAGTACAAGTAGTACGCGTAGCTGGAGTTGCTCGTGCTAAGCGAACGCGACCAGTAGTAGCCGAGGTGGCCCACGCTGCGGAGAACCGCATCCCAGCGGAGGCCCGCAGCAGGGAGAAAAATATGCACATCCGTAGCAACATCATAATCAGATGAAGGTGTATTTCCTGAATATACCTTTACTCCCTTATCACCATCTTTCTTCGCCTTATAGACTATATACCCGTTAACGTTTTCTCCATTATAGGTACTGGTCCATACCCAGTAACATTCATTGCGAAGCTCTGTCTGTTGCTCGTATGTCGGCATCTTCCACGCTCCTCCCCACGTCTGAACAGCTACATCATCAGCATCCTCAAGCTCTTTCTTGTTGTCAACAGTACCATATGAACCATCTGTACAGTATTTGGTCTGCCTATAATACGAACCATTGCACCACTTATATGTACTCCAGTTGTAGCCAGCCGAATAGCCTTCTTTCCATGTTGGGGTATCTGTATTGCCGCCTGCTGAGTAGTGCGTCTCAGTCTCGCCCCACTGATAATAGTCACCAGCAGATTGTGGAGCGTCTGCACCCACGTTGCATGTTGCCCAACGTGTACGACTTGTCAGTCCAAGATCAACCCAATCATGACCATTCTCAGTTCCTGTAGTTGGCTTATTATATGTAAAATCTACATAGTCTGGCGTTTCTGGCATGGTAAATACCACTTTGCCATCCTTATATACACTGAACTGCGCGCTCGCCTCTGTTGCCATAACGCCCATACCCAAGAGCGCTAGCGCCGAAATAAAAAATCTCGTCATGTTATTTTCGTGTTTTATTATTTTTACATTCTTCCGTAGAGACGGTGTGCACACCGTCTTGTAAATCATTGGTATCAACCACATTTTGCATGAGACGGTGTGCACACCGTCTCTACACCGATTGGTCTTTTATTTTTTGACTACCTTGATTACCTCTTTACCTACCTGCAAAAGGTATATACCATTAGCCATGCCCGACATATCTATATCAGACTGCTGTCCGACGAACATCAGACGGCCGTCTGTCGTGAACAGGCGCACCTGTTGTCCCTCTGCAAGCCCACTGATATGCACATGGTCTGCCACAGGATTAGGATATGCCGTCACACTCACCCTTTGTTCTGTCTCCACAATGCCTGTAGGTGTTTCCCCCTTGTTAATATCCTCTTCACTCACACCACCAAAAGAAATCTTCTTGATAGCAGAAATAGCTCCAAGGTTCTCCGTCCCGGCTGCTTCGTCCTTGAACACAATGACAGCATTCCCTTCATTGAACTCTATGCGCCCTATGGCGCTTATGGCCTGAACATACGAGGCTGTGCCCGCATCTACATACTCTACGGTCACCCCCGGTACTTCATCAGCCATCGCCGCTACACTCATTGCAAGCATAGCCAGCATACTTAAGAAACGATGTTTCATAAGATTATTTATTAATCATGTATATTATGTGAATTTATTATTATCAAGACTGCATCTCCTAAATCACTAGCGTTCAGTATATCACAGTGCCATTTATGGCTTATATAAAATAACTCCTCATCTAAAATGGATTCTACATTGCAAGAATATGCAGTAGAACAATAAAAAACAAATCACAACTTATTAATCTCCCCTACTGAAAGCCCCGTAGCTTGCGATATCGTCTCCACCGCTACACCTAGCGACTTAAGGTTTCTTGCTGTATCAACATTTGCTTCTGCTCGTCCTTCTGCTCGGCCCTCTGCTAGTCCCTGCTCCATACCCTGCTTCATCCCCTGCTTCATCCCCTGCTTCATCCCCTGCTCCATTCCTTTCTCCATCCCTTTCTCCATTCCCTGCTTCAATCCCTTCAACTCTGCCGCTTCTATTAGCGTGCGCTCCGTACGTACCACATCCCAGAACTTCTCATAGCCCAATAGCTGTGCATCATCAAAGGCCGACTCCTTCACCAATGTCAACGCCTTGCTTATATGCTGGTCTTCTGTCAGCTCTGGAGAGACTCTCCTGGTCTTCTCGTCTATCTCTGTGAGAAAGCGGAGCCACAACACTCGCATCTTCTTCTCACTGATAGTCTTGGGAAAAAACTTGGGCAACTCTATGAAGATAAGCTGAAGACCGTCTATCACCTTGTCGGAACTTTCTGAGTGAACCAACTTGTAGTGGTGGTAGAACGTATGGGGCATCGTGGCCTCAAATATTTCATTGACAAGATTTATGGAATACACAGGCTGAAGTAGCTTGTAGTTCTCCGACGAGTCTAGCTGTTTCACATAAGCCTTCGATGCATTGAAGAGAACCCTCTGCTTGAACTCATCTGTCCATATCATCTGCATCTCTACTATGAAATGCCTGCCGTTCTGGTCCTTGCAGCGTACGTCCACTATGCTGTTCTTCTTGAGTGGATTCTCTGGAACAAGTTCCGTAGGCAGATATTCCACCTCAACCACACTCTCGCCTTCTTCTAGCGGCAGCATGGCATTGAGAAAACTGATGAGCAAATCGGGATGCTCACCAAAGACCTTCTTGAACGTAAGGTCGGCTTTGGGATCTAGATATCTGTCCATATTTTCAACTATTTTGGGATTAATTATATATCAACTGTCTTTATTCTTCGTTGCAAATATAATAAATAACAATCATTTGACGATGCAAATATAATACCCCCCAAAATCCCCATTGTCTCTTTTTGTCTCGATTTGTCCCGATTAGGCACGATTTGGCGCGATTTGGCGCGATTTGTCACTTTTCTGACGCTCAAGTCAACTTATTTCAGTGAAATACTCCCCCCAAACACCACACCGCAAAAACAATAAACAAAACTTCCTTCTCTTACCATCTTTCTACTGAATTGATACGCATTATTTGTAACGCATAATATTTATCTTACCTTTGCCTATAGAATACAACACAACCTATAAAATGAAAATAATCTCTAAAAGCACAATGGCAATGGGTATGGCAGCAATACTGACTTCTTGCGCTAATACACCGCGGTCTATAGACCAGCAGGTCGACGCTCTGTACAACAAGATGTCGCAGCAGGAACGTATAGCCCAACTTCATGGTCTGTACATGACTCAGTTTTTCGATGAGAACGATAAGTTGAATGAGGACCTCTGCAAGGAGAAACTCTCTAATGGCATCGGTCATTTCTCGCAGTTCGCTCTCAATGTTCAGCGTAATCCTGACCAACTCCGCGATATGGTGGCTCAAATGCAGGCTTGGCTCATCAAAAATACTCCTAATGGCATCCCTGCCCTCCTCCACGAGGAGGTTCTCAGCGGCGTAAATGGTATGGACGCTACGGTCTACCCTCAGCAGATCGGCCTGGCTTGTTCTTTTAATACGGAACTGGCTGAGCAGAAAACATTCGAGACAGCAGCCGACCTCCGCCAGATAGGTGGCTTCATGGCTCTTTCTCCAATGGTCGACGTGGTCCGTAACCCTTCTTTCAACCGCCTGGAGGAGTCTTATGGCGAGGATAGCTACCTCTCTGCTGCTCTGGGCTCTGCTTTCGTTCGCGGCCTCCAGCATGACAATCTCAAGGAGGGCGTGGCAGCTTGTACTAAGCACTTCCTGGGTTATGGCGGAGGTGGCGATGCTAACCAGAAGGAACTCATGGAGGAGATTCTTCTCCCTCACGAAACCATAATCCGTACTGTAGGTAGTCACGTCCTTATGCCTGGCTATCACGCTATTGACGGTACTAAATGTGTTGCTAACCGCAGCCTCCTTCAGGGTATTCTTCGCGACTACCTCAAATTCGATGGTATAGTAGTCAGCGACTACGGGGCTATCGAGCAGATTGATGATAATATGGATGATGTTCAACGCGCTGCCGCTGCTCTCAACGCTGGCAATGACGTGGATTTCCCAGAGGGTAAAAGCTATAAGAACCTCCAGGAGGCTATCGACAAGGGTCTTACTTCTCAGGAGAATCTGGAAACTGCCGTTAAACGTGTCCTAAAACTTAAATTTATGGTGGGCCTCATGGATGAGAACGCTAAACTCTACGAGAATGGCCACATCGAATGGGATACTCCTGCAGAGCGCGAAACTGCTTATAAGTTGGCTAGCCAATCTGTCGTTCTCCTCAAGAATAATGGTGTCCTTCCTTTGAAGAAGCCTGCAAAAATCGCTCTCACTGGCCCTAATGCTGGTAATATGTGGGCAATGCTGGGCGATTATACCTACCAGTCTATGCGTTTCTTCTGGAAGTCTTCTATCGAGAGTGATATGCACCCTCGTATCGTTAACCTCCGCGATGGTATGACTAACCGTCTCCCTGAGGGCTCTTCTCTCTCTTATAGCCGCGGCTGTGACTGGACTGAGGAGGTGGAAACTGTAGTTGAAAGTAGTGGCGACCCTCGTGTCGCTTATCTGGTTAATATACAGAACCGTATGATCGATAGCGGCGAGGAGGCTAACCTCAATGAGGCTCTGGCTATGGCTAAGAAATCTGACGTCATCGTAGCTGCCGTGGGCGAAAATGCTATCCTCTGTGGCGAAAACCGCGACCGTAAGCATCTCCGCCTCCCTGGCAAACAGGAGGAGTTTATCAATAAACTCGCTGCAACTGGCAAGCCTGTGGTTCTGGTCATCTTCGGCGGCCGCGCTCAGGTTATCAGTAATGTAGTGGATAAGTGCGCAGCCGTAATCCAAGCTTGGTACCCAGGCGAGGAGGGCGGTAACGCTATCGCTGACATCCTATATGGTAATATCGCCCCTTCTGGCAAACTTAGCGTAAGCTACCCTGCTGTCGAAATGAATGAGCCTGTATGCTATAATTATGGTATCGCCGACGATGCTAGAATAGCTTACCCATTCGGTTATGGCCTCAGCTATACCTCTTTCGAATATTCTAATATGCAGATGGATGAATCAGCTGATACTAAGGCCGATCGTTTCAATGTCTCTGTAGATATCAAGAATACAGGTAATGTGGATGCTGAGGAAATCGTACAACTCTACGTATCTCCTCTCGACCGCTCTATGAAGCATAAGCCTATCCAACTCCAGGGCTTTAAGCGCATCGCCCTTAAGGCTGGTGAGTCTAAGACCGTATCTTTCAAGGTCTCTCCTCAACAGCTGGGATATTATATGAATAATGAGTGGAACATCGACCCAGGTCGTTTCATGATCAAGATTGGCGCCTCTTCTGCTGATATCCGCGCAGAAAAGGAACTTAATCTGACTGGTAGCGAAACTACTATGCCTTTGCGCTCTGCTTATTTCGCTGAGTAATATCAGAAGGGTATAACGCACATACCTATATATATAGTACAAAAAAGAAAATGCGGTTAGTGACTTTCACAAGTTACTAACCGCTTTTCTTCTACTCATTAAATTGGGAATTTTTTTATCACACTCTTATTCCCGGTAACCAACCTTAACTATACTATCTTCTTAGTTAATTCTTTATAAACCAAATGTGACTCCAGCCATATAAATACCGCCTATCTTATCGGCATAGCTGAACTCTCGCTTCTGGTTGTTCAGTAAATTTCTCGCATTGAAAAATACTTCTACTCTGTTGTTTGGCTTATAGCCGACTTTCATGTCTACCGTGCATCTAGGAGCTAGCTTCTCTACTCCATACACGGTCTGATATTCTCTCTCTGACATGAAATTCAGTGTCGTAGCTACATTCCATGTCTGGTCTGGGTGAAAATATAGTCCTACCGAGCCGTAGAATGATGGTGTAGCTTTATGCTTATGCCCATTTTCAAATGCAGGATATGTATAGGCATCACTCTTTAATCCAAGAATAAATTCTTGCGCCGATTTCTCTTTTAGATAGAATACCCCACTATCTACTAGCTTTTTCATAACTCCTTGTATCGCAGACTGAACTGTTGGATTACTTAGATCTGAACCAACTTCTTTCATGACAGACACTAATTCATGACTGAATGTGAATAGTCTGCCCATACAGCTGTTTTTGTCAAATTGTAGCTGCGTGTCGCCTGGCATGCTGACTGCATTCTCTGGTGATGTCGGCGCCGCATTTATCTGTTCTGATATGTTCGCTGCCTGATTGTACACGAAATAGTTGTCTATCTTTGTCGACTGCCAGTTCAGATTAACCTTAGCCATCAGCATTTTCGACATATTCCAGTCCATACCGAACGAAACTCCTCTTTGTATTGCTTCTGATGGTATCTCTGTATATTTTACGTACGAGGATATCTCTAACGCTTGCAAAATAGATGTAATTGGTATGGATACCCCCTCTGCAGCATTGCCATAAAAACCTATACCTTCAATTAACTGATTGGAACTCATCTCCATCTGCGATGATGTACTCATCAACTCTCCATAATTCTTCGATTTTGACGTGAAGAACTCTAAATCTATAATCATCGAGTTTGTTGGTCTCGCACGATAGCCTATCTCAAAATTGTCAATGTGCATTATCTCTGCATCGGGATTGCCGGTGAATGATATCCTGTTTGGTATCGATGGCCTGTCCCATGCGTATGATGTGGATGTATTCATCAAAACTGCCGAACGCATACCTCTCGACGCCGACAGTCTGAAGAAGTTCTTGTGATTGAACTTGTAGCTGACGGATACCATATTGGAAATATTCCACTTGTCTGGCATATTGGTCTTGTCGCCTCTTATTGCAAAGATGCCTCGTAAATTTTCATAGCCGAAATCTAGCTTCGCACTTGGCGTTATACATTTCATCGTAGCTTCTGAATTCAAAAAGCCGCCGAACTTCCTGATAAACTCATTGTCATAATCGGAGAAATTATTCCAATGAAAATCAACACCGGGACGGAATGATAGTGTCGCATCACCTATCATAAAAAGATGATCATATGCCACCATTGCCTGCAACTGCTTCTCCTTGAGCTTTAGCTCTGGTGTTCCTACCTGAAATTCATTGGAACTGTCATAATAGCTTCCTCTGATATCGAGTCTCTTTAATTTAGCCGCTACGTTTATATAGGAATTTTTTAATTGCTGATATGAAATAGTATATATATTGTCTATCAATGTAGCATCTGCAACTCTCTGCTGTCCATATCCTCCTGTAATGTCAATATTCATCTCTGGCGCAAGTGCTATGGATACATAACCGTTTGCTCCTACGGTCTTCCTCGCTACATCAGGGTCTGGGAATCTGTCCTCAAAACTCTCTCCTCGCTCTGGATCCATAATGTCTGTAACCGTACCGAATGAGGTGTCTACATATTTCATCTTGTTTATCTCTGCTACTGAATAGTAACCAGGGGCAACTGGATTGGCTATCGAAATAGTAGGCATACTGCCTTTGTCTGGCGCCATACCGAAATCTACATACGACCCAACCTCATTTGGTAGACCGATAATGCCGTTATTGTTGTGTATATATAGCTTGTCTGTAACTCTGTTCCTCTGCTGTAGGTTGAATGTAGCTCCCAGTGAAAGCTTACCCGAAACTGCTGTCCTGAAGGCTAGGTCTACTATATTGGTATTCTGCGAACCTATCTGCCAGGAACCTCCAACTGCATTTGAGTCTACATTTGGCTTCTCTGTAATAATGTTGATTACTCCTTGTACTGCATTCGAGCCATATAGCGCAGACGACGCTCCTCTCACTACCTCTATCCTGTCTATATCTTCTATGGAAATAGGCAGATGGTCTATATTCATGGTCCCTGTCGTATAGTTGAAGGCTGCCCTGCCGTCTACCATCAACAATACGTTGTTGCTCTGTGCATAGAGTAGCATATTGTTGTCCGGAATATTTGAAAGGCCTCTCAACTGAATGTCATATACACCATTGGTCTTTTGCTGAACTATAACGCCAGGTATCAACTTGAACGCCTCTTCAATGGTCGTGGCACCATACATACGTATCTCTTCTTTTGTCAAAACCGTAGATGACAATGGCGACACAAACGAATCTTCTTCTTTCTTGGATGCTGAAGTAACACTCTTATTCATAATCATCGCAAAGAACTCGTCTACACTCGATACTCCAAGTATCTCCACCGCCTCCATAAGTTCTTCCAATGACAAGTCGGACAACTGCTCTGTGTCCATCTCCATAATCTTCTCTTTTGTAAGCCCTGAATTCTGTGCCATCAATGACGCACTCAAGAAAATCGCGCATAGCAAAAATAGTAGTCGTTTCATAAAAAATTATCATTTAGTAGGTTGTAGTCTGCCGGAAATATACACTTCCGTTATTCTTATTTCAAATTTAGGACCTTTTTCTCACATTTCCAAATAATATCAGTAATAAATTTTCTTCTCTCATACTTTGTCTCTCGTCTCCCTTTTGTACTCCTCAAATTAAAAATTTACGATGAACAAGGGACTTCCCTAGGACTAGACTATCCCTTTCCTATGACTCCACAATAAAAAAATTGCGAGCAAACTTATACTTCTCTTATACCAGACCGTATGCAGACGCTGACCTCGACCCTACCAACAACAAAGAAGGAGCATACCTATATATAAGGTATGCTCCCTCTCCTATATTATATATAGGTATACTTTATTTACTTCTTCTTGAACAAAGATACTACCCAAAGAATCGCAGCAGCACCGACAGTAGCACAAATGAATGATGGTATACTACCTTCTACTCCGATTCCTAGTTGTCCTGCCGCCCAATTGCCGACCCAACTGCCGCCAATACCTACTAGTATGTCAATGTACCAAGGAATTCCCTTGATCTTCATAATAAAGGCAGCTAAGCTACCTACCAAAAAGCCAATAAGGCAAGTAATAAGTATATTCATAATGTTGCTGTATTTATGATTACTATATTATATACGCAACCGTGCTAAAAAGGCTACGTTTTCGACTTTTTATTCGCTCCTTCTCCCATATTCCCTAAAAAGCAATACCTTTGTATTCAATTATTCAACTTAAATATATCAAACAACATCATAAGAATGAAACCTACACTTTTCGTACTCGCTGCTGGTATGGGTAGCCGTTATGGCGGTCTCAAGCAGCTCGATGGCCTCGGCCCTAACGGCGAGACAATTATGGATTATTCCGTTTTCGATGCTATGCGCGCCGGCTTCGGAAAAATTGTGTTCGTTATCCGTAAGTCTTTCGAGGATGACTTCCGCGCTAAAGTTCTATCTAAGTACCAGAATCATATCCCTGTCGAGGTGGTATTCCAGGATATCAACGACCTCCCTGCTGGCTTCAAGTGCCCAGAGGAGCGCACTAAGCCTTGGGGTACTAACCACGCTGTCCTTATGGGTAAGGATGCTATCAAGGAGCCTTTCGCTGTTATCAATGCCGACGATTTCTATGGTCGCGACTCTTTCGCTGTTTTGGGCAAGTATCTTTCTGATTTGGCCGACGGTATCAAGAATAAATATTGTATGGTGGGCTTCCGCGTAGGTAATACTCTTTCTGAGAGTGGTACTGTAGCTCGCGGTATCTGCTCTACTGATGCCAACAATCACTTGCAGACTGTAGTCGAGCGCACCGAGATTATGCGCGTCGATGGCCCTGTATGCTACAAGGACGAGGAGGGTAAGTGGGTCGCTATCGACGATAACACTCCTGTATCTATGAATATGTGGGGCTTCACTCCTGATTACTTCGAATATTCTACTTCTTATTTCGTAGAGTGGCTCAAGGAGAATGGCTCTCAGCTCAAGAGCGAGTATTATATTCCTTTGATGGTCAATAAGCTCATTACTGAGGGTACAGCTACCGTAGAGGTTCTCGATACTACTTCTAAGTGGTTCGGCGTAACTTACGCTGCCGACCGCCAGGGCGTAGTCGATAAAATCAACGCTCTCATCGCTGCCGGCGAATACCCTAGCAAGCTTTTCTAATCTAAGAAACACGCACCTTTTCTCTTACAAAACGTAAGCCGAAAAGCCGATTTTAACATTTCATCATACAAAAGCCTCCTTATATAGGTGGCTTTTGTTATTTTATATCGCCTGACAACACCTGACTATAATTAAACTACGCAAAAGAAATCTCAATCTCGTTAACATTAGCGCACAAATAGAGCCCCGACAACCCTCTAACACCCTCCGTCTCCCCTCAAAATAAACATCCATTAACAGAGTAACAAGTATTAACCTTACACACCTTACAGATTAACACCATTTCGCCATATTTCCCTATAACTTTGCAGTGTCAAGATGAAGGAAATAATTCCAAGTCATCAAGACAAGACATAGACAACAGTTAGTTAAAAGAATTACAAACAACTTACAACTTTAAGAGTTATGAAAACATTCAATGTTATCAAGTTCGCTGCTCTCGCAGCTTGCGCTTTCACAACAGTCGCAGCTTCTGCAAAGTCTGACGCTAAGGCTGAGGCTAAGGTCTTCATCAACAACTACCGTTTCGAGAATATCGCAGTTGTTTCTGTAGACGCAAAGAAGACAGATAACGTAATTACTAACATGGAGATCACTAGCGAGGACGGTAACTTGGTTTTCGTCTCTAAGCGAGTTGCTAAACTTAAGGCTGCTCAGTATCTCCTCGACATCGCTAATCTTGAGGATGGTGCTTACACTGTAAACTTCAAGCTCCGCAAGGGTCAGGATGTCAGCAAGACTTTCGTAGTAGTAGACGGCAAGGTTGTTCGCTAATAGCGACACCTGCTGTCTAGCAGCTACACCCCAAAAAGCATAGAAAAGAATCCTTTTTCATACGCTTATAGATAACAACATGTGTGACACGCCCAGACAGCCCGCTAGGGGTTGACTGGATGTGTTTTTTTTTATTTTTTACCCTATTGCAAAGCTCACTCTAATCTGCTATCTTTGTTGTATCAACAACAGAACAACAATAATAGATGACAAGCAGATACCTGCTCTTGATATTATTAACGACCCTACTGTCTCTGGCATGGGCTAATGCCGCCCCCCCTAAGAACAAGAGGGTCATTGCTTGCAGCATAGATACTTTATGCTACAAGGCTAAGTTTCACGTACTTGCATCTGATACCCGCATCAAACACGGCAAATATGCTTTGTTCCTGAAAAAGGATGCCATTGAACAAGGACAATACACCGACGGTAAACGAACTGGCATATGGCAATTCTATACTTCCGACAACGAATTGGAACTTGAATATAACTACGATACGGAAAAACCGCTGAAAATCCTTCCTCATATCGGACATAAATACTCAGAGGACAATTATCCCGCAATCTTTCTGGGCAGCCCGCTCCATATCCGCCATTATATATGCTCCAGAACTACATACCCGTTGCGTGAACGTGGCGAATTTAAGAATTGTCAGGTAGATGTGGCTTTGCACATTAATTCTAAGGGGGAATACACAGGCTACCATATAACACGCTTTTCTAAAGAGGATTTTAATCAGTCTGTCATCAACGCAATGAAAAAAATCCCTGAGGACTGGAGATGGGTTCCTGCTGTGGAAAACGGCAAAAAGATAGATTCTGAGTACGTAATCAGCATAGTCTTCGAATATGTAAAATAGCCGCACACGCATTCCATCATAAAGAGCAAAAAAAATCTTCCCAAACAGTTAAAAAGCCTTAAAAATAATGTTATATTTGCACGATAAAAATCATATGGTATCATGGCACATAATGTAATAGCTTTACTCGCAGACGGTTTCGAGGAATCAGAGGCCCTCGTTCCTGTAGACCTTCTTCGCCGCGTAGGCGACAATGTGTTGTTGATAAGCATCAAAGATAACGACCTGGAGGTCACTAGCTCTCACAATGTCCGCATCATCGCTGACGACTTAATCTCCAACGTCAATATAGAACAGCTGGATGGCGTATTCCTCCCAGGTGGTATGCCTGGCACAAAGAATCTCGATGCTTGCCCTGCAGTCCACAATATAATAGACCGACTGAACGCTGAGGGTAAACTTATCTCTGCTATCTGTGCCGCGCCAATGATTCTCGGCAAAAAGGGATTGCTCAACGGGCGTAACGCAACTTGCTTCCCTGGATTTGAACAGGACCTCAAGGGCGCTACCGTATTGAAGCAACACGCCGTAGCCGATGGCAACATAATTACTGGCAAGGGCGCTGGCGCAGCTTTCGAACTGGGCTTGGCTATGGTGGAATTCCTTCACGATGAGGAGACCGCCAATAAACTGGCCGAAACTATTCAGTTTATAATATAACTATCCTGACAAAGATGAAGCATCTTTGCACATACATATTATTAATTGCAACCTCGCTGATGATGGCGAGCTGTAATTTATTTTACAAAAAGGCAGACAAGGGAAAGTCTGACCTCCGCGGCATTATACCTATTGCCGATAACGACAAGGGGGCATACGCTATGGAGGCTCGCTATTCTAAGTGGCCAGACCCTGATACTCTTATCATCTACCTCGATGGCACTCGCTTCCGAGTGTCGGCTGACGGTAAGGTCTACAACACTAATGGCGAATACAGATTCTCTCTCGGTAATGAATACCCTATCGAACAATTGTATTTCCTTCAGAGACAACAGGATTTGTTCATTTTCTATACCGATGTCAACCAAAGTGGTACAGGTTCTATCGTAAGCCGAATCAACTTGGAAACTGGCAAAAAGGTTTGGCAGACCGAGGTGGAGGGCTTCTCGTTCTCTAAACCTCTCATCCGCGGAGGTTTCGCATACATTGGCACTGTAGGATTCATCGGAAAAATGAAACTCAACTCGGGTAGCTTCGACTGGAAATATACTAACCTTGGCAAGCAGGGCCGATTCAACCATTTCCGCGAAATAGACTTCCCTAGCTCCCACGAGGTTCGCTTCGTCGCACCTCATCCCTTTACAATGCAGAGCGACACGATTATCGTGCGCGACCTCACTGGCGAGATCATCAGTATGAACCGCCTATAACCATTTTCGACAGATGAATATATTGGTCAATAACGAGCCTACTTCTTTCGCAGGTTCTACCGTTGCGGACCTGGCAGCCCAACTCCAACTTCCTTCTAATGGCGTCGCCATAGCTCGAGGTATGAGCATGATACCTCGTAACGAGTGGGATAGTACAACAATCAACGAAAACGACTCTTTCATCATAATCCGCGCAGCTTGCGGCGGATAATCACTTTTTGCTTAGTAGGATGGATAAGAAATATCTTGAAGCTTTCTCGCTGCAGTTCATTTCTCACCAGAATGAACGCTTCTCCTACGAGGAGGGATGCCTTAAAGCTCTCGAGGGCGGCTGCCGTTGGATACAGCTCCGAATGAAAGACGCTCCCGAGGAGGAGATCGCTCACGTCGCTGAACGTCTGAAACCTGTAGTCAAGGACTACGATGCCGTATTTATTTTGGACGACCACGTCGAGTTATGTAAGCAACTTAACGTAAATGGCGTCCACATCGGCAAGAATGATATGCCTCCCGCTGAAGCTCGTAAAATATTGGGCGACCAGTTTATTATCGGAGGTACGTGTAACACGTACGAAGACATCCAGAAAATTCACAGTTTCGTAGATTATATCGGTTGCGGTCCTTTCCGTTACACAACAACAAAAAAGAACCTCGCACCGGTTCTTGGACTTGAAGGATACCAAAATATTATATGGAATTGCCGCTCTAATGGCATAAATACTCCTATCGTGGCCATCGGAGGCATCACCGAAAGCGATATTACTGATATTTTGAACTCGGGACCGAATGGAATCGCTTTATCTGGCGAAATCCTTAACGCAGAGGACCCAGTAAGTAAAACACGCAAATTGACTTCTTTGCTCGGATTTTAGCGTATTTTAATGCATATTTATTATCGACATATCTAAATATTGTATATTTTTGCATCGATAATGAATAATTATTAGACAATACAGCATACGACAATGATGTACAATACCTTGACAGCTGCTGAAGCAGCAGCGCTTATCAACAACGGCGATGTAGTAGGCATCGGCGGTTTCTCTTCTGTAGGAACAGCAAAAGCAATTCCAGCAGCTCTTGCAGCACGCGCTGAGGAACTTCACGCTAAGGGCGAGGAGTTTCGAGTAGGTCTTATCACTGGTGGGTCAACAGGCGACCAGATAGATGGTGCCCTCTCTCGCGCTAAGGCTGTCTCTTTCCGTACACCATTCCAGTCTCATAAGGATATGCGCGCAGCTATCAACTGTGGCGAGGTTCAATATTTCGATATGCACCTCTCTCATGTCGCTCAGGATCTCCGCTATGGATTCCTCGGCAAGATGGATGTCGCTATCATCGAGGCTGCCGATATTACTCCTAATGGCGAAATCGTTCTTACAACGTCTGTAGGTATTACTCCTACTCTCGTTAAGTCTGCTAGCAAGATCCTTATCGAACTTAACGCTCACCACCCTGCTAGCATCATCGGTATGCACGACCTCTACGAGCCTGCTAACCCTCCTTATCGTAAGGAAATTCCTATCTATACTTCTGCCGACCGTATCGGTGAGGCTACTCTCAAAGTCGACCCTAAGAAGGTCCTCGGTGTAGTCATGACTGATATGCCTGATGGCATCGCTCCTTTTACTCCTGTTGATGCAGTAACAGCTAAAATCGGCGAGAATGTAGCCAACTTCCTCCTCGCAGAGCTCCACCGCGGCATCATACCTAAGGAGTTCTTGCCTCTCCAGAGTGGTGTAGGTAATATCGCTAATGCCGTTCTCGGCTCTCTCGGCGAATGTCAGGATATCCCTACCTTCACAATGTTTACCGAGGTTATCCAAAACTCAGTAATCGGTCTCATGAAACAGGGCCGTATCTCTTTCGCTTCTGGTTCTTCGCTCACTTTGTCTGACGATGTACTCCAGGAGGTTTATAAGGACTACTCTTTCTTCGGTCCTAAACTTATGCTCCGTCCACAGGAGATTACAAATCACCCTGAGCTTTCACGCCGTCTCGGCGTCATCGCTATAAATACAGCTCTCGAGGCTGATATCTTTGGTAACGTCAATTCAACAAATGTCCTCGGACAGAAGATGATGAATGGTCTAGGCGGTTCGGCCGACTTCGCTCGTAACGCATTCCTCTCTATCTTCACTTGCCCATCAGTTGCTAAGAAGGGCGTTATCTCGGCTATCGTGCCTATGGTTTCTCACGTCGACTCTTCAGAGCACTCTGTCAAGGTTATCGTTACCGAGCAGGGCGTTGCCGATCTACGTGGCAAGTCTCCTCTACAGAAGGCTCAGACTATCATCGAGAACTGTGTTCACCCTGAATACAAGGAACTCCTGTGGGATTATGTCAAGATGCAGACTGGCAAGTGCCATACTCCTATGACTCTCACTAAGGCGCTCCAAATGCACATCGCTTTCGAAGAGACTGGCGATATGCGTAACGCTAAATTCTAACATGAATAATTCCAGCAGCATCTACGACCGATACGAAAAGGAACTTTCCGAACTCCAGGCAAGCAACAATCTCCGCCACTTGCCTGTCATTGAAAATGATGGCAATCTAGTCAACCTCGCTACAAATGACTACTTGGCCATAAATGAGAATAAGGATCTTTTGAATTCGTTTCTCAATGAATATCAGTGGGAAGCTAACTCAATGTCTAGCGCTTCGTCTCGTCTGCTGACTGGCAATCATAAAGAATACCAACTCCTAGAGCACTGCCTGGATGATTTCCTTCCAGGTAGGTGCTCTTTGGTTTTTACAGGTGGCTTCCATGCTAACCAGGGTATCATGCAGGCTTTGATGGGGAAAAATGACCTCATCGTGGCTGATAAGTTGTCTCATGCTTCTATAATTGATGGCCTGCGTCTCACCGAAGCTACCGTATTGCGCTTCCGACATAACGACGTCTCTCACTTGGAGCATATCCTCTCCGAAAATCGCTCTAAATACCAGCAGTGTATGATAGTGACCGAGGGTATTTTTTCTATGGATGGTGATATCGCACCTCTGCAGCAAATCGCAGAGCTGAAACATAAGTATAATACTTTATTATATGTCGACGAGGCTCACTCTTTCGGTGTCCGTGGCCGAGATGGAAGAGGAATTTGCGATGAACTGGGAATTACCTCGAGCGTAGACGTACTGATGTGTACTCTCGGTAAGGCTATCGGCTCTAATGGCGCTTTTGTCTCTACGGCTCCAGTAATCCGCAATTATCTCGTCAACAAGTGCCGTACTATTATATTTACAACCGCACTCCCCCCTGTAAATTGCGCATGGACTCGCCACGTAATCGAACATCTCGGCGATGCTTCTATGAATAATGCACGCGCTAACCTTCAACGAATGGCCTCCAAACTGTCGTCTGCCCTCAATAATACTCCTGGTGAGAGCCAAATCATCCCATATATCACTGGTGATGTCAACCTCGCTATCGAAAAATGCAACAGGCTCCGCGAACATGGCTTCTACGCCCTCCCTATCCGCTACCCTACCGTAGCTAAAGGGACGGAACGCATCCGACTCTCCTTGAAGGCTAACATTACCGAAAATCAGGTCGATAAAATAATAGACATTCTCAAATAGTCTGTCACCCATGTATCAGGTTATTCGCGCTACCGAACTTTTTCAACAGGCAGGAGCATATTATGTCCGGATCCAGGGCATGGCTCGCCAACATAACATCGCTCTGCGCGAGGAGTTCGACGAATATGATACTCCCAATACTAAATATATAGTTATAACTGACAACGAATTCCCTGTCGCTACTTGCCGTATCTTACACAAATCGGACTCTGTTGCCGAAATCGGACGTGTTGTAGTCTTGGATGAATACCGTAATAAAGGGCTAGGCCGACTAACCGTCTCTTCTGCTGAGAAGTGGATCCGGGAATTGGGCTACAAAACAATTTCTATCGAGAGTCGTGATGTGGCTGTCGACTTCTACACCAAATTAGGCTATATTTCTGACGGAACTCCTCTCCACAATACTGGAACCTTCACTTGCCTCCACATGGAGAAGAATTTATAGTCATTCTCCTCAAAGCCTATAAAACCGCTCTTCGCAGAACATTATTCTACCAACGTACGCATTTTAGTCTAAATATTCTTTAATTTCTTTTTCTCATAGACAACGTCACTACTCACTCTAACTTTGCAATATCAAAATAAAACAAGTCAAACCCCATTAAACATTACAGATTATGAGTACAAAGAAACTTCACTTCGAGACACTCCAACTTCACGTTGGTCAGGAAAACCCAGATAGCGCAACTGATGCTCGCGCAGTACCTATCTACCAGACAACATCTTATGTATTCCATAATTCTCAGCACGCAGCAGATCGTTTTGGCCTTCGCGACGCAGGTAACATCTACGGTCGCCTCACTAATTCAACTCAGGGCGTATTCGAGGATCGCGTAGCCGCTCTCGAAGGTGGCGTAGCTGGACTTGCAGTGGCTTCTGGCGCAGCGGCTATCACTTATGCTCTCCAGAATATAGTTCTCAATGGCGACCATATCGTAGCAGCTGACAATATCTATGGCGGTTCTTACAACCTCATCACTCATACCCTCGCAAATCAGGGTATCGAGAATACTATCGTAGATTTCTCTGATTTCAATGCCATCGAAGCTGCCATAAAGCCTAATACTAAGGTAATATACGCCGAGACTTTCGGCAACCCAAATAGCGATGTGCTTGATATCGACCGCGTTGCAGAAATAGCTCATCGTCATAATATACCTCTGATCGTTGATAATACATTCGGCACACCATTTCTAATCCGACCTCTCGAGCATGGCGCCGATATAGTTGTCCACTCCGCAACTAAATTCATCGGCGGCCACGGCTCTTCTCTCGGCGGTGTTATCGTGGATGGCGGCAAGTTCGACTGGAAGGCTAATGCCGACAAATTCCCTACTCTCGCTAAACCTGAGCCTTCTTACCACGGCGCTATCTTCGCTGACGTGGCTGGCGCTGCAGCTTTCGTAACTCGCATCCGCGCCGTAATTCTTCGCGATACTGGAGCAACTCTCTCTCCTTTTAACGCTTTCATTCTCCTCCAGGGTCTCGAGACTCTCTCTCTTAGAGTGGAGCGTCACGTTGAGAACGCTCTCAAGGTTGTTAAATACTTGGCTAACCACCCTAAGGTTGCTAAGGTCAATCACCCTTCTCTCGCTTCTCACAAGGATCATGCTCTCTATAATAAGTTGTATCCTAATGGCGCCGCTTCTATCTTTACTTTCGAAATCAAGGGCGGACAGGATGAGGCTTGGCGCTTTATCGATAATCTCAAGATCTTCTCGCTCCTCGCTAATGTTGCCGATGTAAAGAGTCTTGTTATCCATCCTTATAGCACCACACACTCGCAGCTTTCTCCTGAGGAGGCAGAGGCTCAGCACATTACTCCTTCTACTATCCGCCTCTCTATCGGTACAGAGCATATTGATGATATAATCGACGATCTCGAGCAGGCTTTCAATAATATCTAATCTACTTTTAATTGTCTAATCTTTAATACACAATACTTATGGCTAATATATATAGTAATTTCACAGACCTTATTGGTAAAACTCCAATAGTACGTCTTCAAAAAATAGAGTCTGAGGAGAATCTCGAAGCTAAACTCCTCGTTAAACTGGAGGCTTTCAACCCTGGTGGTAGCGTCAAGGATCGTATCGCTTTGGCTATGATCGAACAGGCTGAGAAGGATGGCATCCTTAAACCTGGCAGCGTAATCATCGAACCTACTAGCGGCAACACTGGCGTAGGTCTCGCTTGGGTCGGCGCAGTAAAGGGCTACAAGGTAATCTTGACTATCCCTGAAACTATGTCTATCGAGCGCCGCAAACTCGCAGCTGCTTACGGAGCAGAAATAGTTACTACTCCTGGCGCTAATGGTATGAAGGGTGCTATCGCTAAGGCTCAGGAACTTGCAGCTCAGTACGAAAATTCTTTCATTCCTTTCCAATTCGACAATGACGCTAACCCTGCTATCCACGCTAAGACAACAGCTGAGGAAATCTGGACTGATACTGATGGCCAGGTCGATATCTTCATCGGTGGTGTGGGCACAGGTGGTACTATCAGCGGTGTCGCTTCTGGCCTCAAAAAGCATAATCCTAACGTAAAGGCTGTTGCAGTGGAACCTTCTACTAGCGCCGTACTTTCTGGTAACGCTCCTGGCCCTCACAAGATTCAAGGCATCGGCGCTGGTTTCGTTCCTAAGAATTTCAACCGCGATGTAGTTGACGAAATCTTGCCTGTAAGCAGCGAGGATGCTACAGCAACAGCACGCCGACTCGCTCATAATGGATTCCTGACTGGCTTCTCTTCTGGTGCAGCTCTTTTCGCCGCTATCGAGGTGGCTAAACGCCCCGAGAATAAAGGCAAAACTATAGTCGCACTCTTGCCTGATACAGGAGAACGATATTTATCTACAGTGTTATATGGGGAATGACACGAAAGAAGCCCTACGGAGTTTGTCTCTGTAGGGCTTCTTCTTTTTTTACTTTTAAAAAAATTGCGATGAACAAGGACACTCCAAGGACTCTCATAGGTAGCTCATCGAATCTCTATAGTGCTTTAATCGTCCTTATCTCAAATCTATCTTGAACGTCGTCACTATTCCTCCAGGTACTGTCAGACACATATTTGCACCCCTGTCGCCAATTTCTACGCCTTCCATCCACTGCGGAAACATATACTCGTTTAATACGTTACCATAATCCCACGAATTATAATAATACACACTGGCTCTCGCTTCTCTGTCTCCTATCTTCCAACTGAAATACACCGATAAGTCAAAGTTGAATATCGCACTCTCTCTGCACCCGAAATTACCATCTGTAGGATTTATTCCTCGACTGCGAACTTGAACATACCCTTGTTGCTGATGTCTCCCTTCTGCAGTCTCTACTTCTGATGTGTATATTTGATAGGGAGAGAAAGGTTGCCCGTCTGTCCACTTGAATGAACCATTGACTGCAAACCAATCACAAACATTATACCCCACAAAAATTCTTCCTGTATACGCCTTGTCTTGGTCTACTCGCCCGACTGCCGGATACTTCCCTTCTTTATTCATTATAACAATATGTGTATTGGGATTGGCCGTCGACTCGTCTAACACTCCAAAATCGTTCGCATACGGACCAACTCCTAAAGCACTTGGCCCGGCTCCCATCATGGATTGCCACGATAACCCTACTCTCACTTTTTCTCCTGTATGTGTATATTTTATAGTATGACCAATAAAATAAGGCACTCCCTTGAATCCTTCTCCCATCAACCCTAATGGCTGATACCCAACGTCATATTTGCTCTCTCCTGGGTTTTGATAAAAAATACCGTCTTCTTCTCTGCCGTTTGCCGCAGCTCCTCCAGCATATTTTGTCATCCAGGGGTGGATGAATTTCTTCATTACTACATAATTGGTCAATTCGTGCCCATTGCGCATAATGACTATCGGAATATTCAGTGCAAACACACTTGGCTGTAACAACCTTCTGTTCTCTATCTTATGATATGCTCCTCCTGTAGTATACGCTATTTGCTTGGTCCCTTCAAAATAGGCCTTCCCATTGAGATAGTCATTACTGAAATATCTTATATGTTCTATATTATATGGTATCCTGTCATACGCAACATTCACTCCTACTTTTAGCCATCCTTTAGGATGACAATCTGCCGAAGCCGAAACTTGCCAATGTGGCACGACATGACTTTTCTCTTTTAGCAAAAAACCGTCTATCGTCAAATCTGCTGTAGCTCTGAAATCTAGCTTGGAACACAATGGCTTATACATCTCTACCCCAAAACTATTCTCTAGTAGTCCTGCCCCGAATGATTTACTCTGCCACTCTATATCATATAGTTCTTCTCTCGTTTCCGACTGCATATATTTGGCATATACCCTGTTTCTCCACTTTTCTGTCTTCGCCTTATACCCAATATAACTATTATAATTCTCAAAATGCAACTTCAATAAATCTGATAGCGGTTTTCTATAGTCTGCATACCACGTCACTTCATGTGTAGCCGCGTCTGCCGACCAAGGATATAGTCCTTCTCCGTCTTGGTCTACTATATTCTTTTCAAATTCTTGATTGTGAGGCTTTTGTCGGTTAACAGTATAGGTTAATCCTGCTGTCAATATTTTGTCCCTAACGTAATATGTACCGCTTACAGTGGCTAAATTTGACACTTCGTCTCTATTGTAGTAATGAGCACTGCCATAACTGCCGTTCTTCCCGATGTGCAGCATATACCCTCTTTCGTCAAATACTTGTCCGCCAGTTATTTGTCCGTCTGCTTGTAGAGCATAATATTTTGCTTTATACAATGGCTTATTGCGAACTAGCCCTTCATCTCCTATATTTGGCAGCATTCTCGCCCCGTATGTTGCATACAGATGTTGCCTTAATCGCTTCCCGTCTTTCTCTTCCAAGGTGAACATCGCATCTACTTTCCCAGCTGCTTTTGTATGTTGTCTGCTCTGTATCAGCTCTTTGTCGTATGCCCCTTCTGTTCCGGTACCGTGAAACCAATGTACTATTCCTTCGGTCGAACTGTCTACTTCATCTAAGCCGCCAAAATTGCCTGAAATCTGTATATAATCTCTCGCCGAACTGTCTGTCTCAAAATATAGTCTTGAATTTCTGTAGTTTATAAGCAGATTGTTATTCTCTATATCTGGTCTGTATAGTGACGACCCCGCATTGTAGCGGTCATCTACTCTCATCCCTCTGATATAGTATTTGTTGTTCCTGTAGCTGCTCCCTTGAACTGAAAAAATCAGTGGGTCTCCATCTGCCCACTGCCCTTGATATACTCCTTGATATATAGTGTATATATTCTCTTGCTCTAAATGACGTACCAGATCGCCATAGTGCATATACTTACGATTGTAGGATGCGTATATCGTATCTATCGTCTGCGCTGTAATCTCACTCCCCCAGCAGAGCAATAGCCCTGCTGCCACAAACAATCGCACTACGCTACCGGTCACCCTCTCACAAAACATGCTTCTCTCTCCCGAAGTGTCTGTCAGACATCTAGTTGCTTGAATTTCGCCGCAACGCTTGCAATAGCTTCTTCTACCGCACATTCTGCCTTGCTCTTGCCGTATGTCTTGTATTCTTGCTGTTTTTCATCTAGACAGGTGGTCTCCCACTGCATCTCTCCATTGTCGTGCTTCGAAAAAACTATATCTATGCCGTGCGCTTCTCTCAGCCATTTCACCGCATCTATAGCATCTGCGTATCTCTTGTTTTCTGAATCTACATCTAGCCACGGATACCTGCAGTATACCAAATCTGCTAGTACACTACTGCTGTATATGGTACGCTGCAAATCCATCTTCTTGTCCACACTGAATGTGAGCATACATACGTAACGCTCATCATGATCTGGCTCTTTACTGCCCAGAAATGCATTGTCATGCGCCGTAAAGGTACCCCAGCCTTTCATTCTGGAATTCAAGAAGTCGCAGACCATATCTTTCATACAGTCCACCGTTCCCGTGTATGTCTCTTTGCATATTATACTCACCAGATCTTCATGACCTGACTCCGCAAATACTTCTGGGCCTATCTCATGGGCCTCACTCAGCTTGCCGTTTGAATAATTAACGGTAATCATAATCCAAAATCGTCTTTAATCACAGAAATAACTACTGCTATGTGAACACGACTATGCGTGTATGTCATCCATCGTATGTTATACTGAACTGCAAATAAAAATGTTGCAACGAAACCCCACTATCATCTATTTTGTATCTTTGTGTCATATTAATCTTTACCTCCATGAGAAAAGCTAGTAGAGAAATGAGCGCAGAATGGGCTCTAGAAGTTTTGGACAAGGCTCCATACATAACTGTAAGTATGACCGACTCTGACGGTATGCCGTATGCTGTCCCTTTGTCTCTGGCTCGCGTTAATGATGATACTTTCTATTTCCACGGAGCTAAGGAGGGTAAGAAATTGGATATCTTGAAGCAGAACCCTAAGGTTTGTCTCTCCGCAGTTACTAAAAGCAGACCTCTGGTCGGACCTAAAGATGGTAGCTTTACTCTGGAGTTTAAGTCGGCTATCGCTTTCGGCGTGGCTTCTCTGGTGGAGGATGAGTCCGAAAAGGTGGAGGCTTTGAGGGCTATATGCGAGAAGTATCTTCCTAATCACATGGATATGTTCAACGAGGCCATAAGCAGAAGCCTGAAAATTACTGCCGTATTTAAAATCGTATTGTCCGAAAAACCTGTCGGAAAGAGAAAACAATATGATTCTAATGGCGAGGAGATGAAATACCAACGCATGGAATAGTATGTCCGACAACCAGCATATTATAGATATCTTGATGCACGGTGAAATCCGGCCTACTGCTAATCGTATAGTTGTAGCTCAACTTTTGTCTGACTCTAACCGACCTCTCTCTTTGACCGAATTGGAGGATTTGTCTGATACTCTCGACAAGTCAACTGTCTTCCGTACTCTGACTCTTTTCCGCGAACATAATATTGTCCACGTAATAGACGATGGGTCTGCCTGCCCGCGCTACGAACTATGCCATTGCCCCGACCATGAGGAGGAGGACGACCGTCACGTCCATTTCTACTGCGAGCAATGCCACCGCTCTTTCTGCCTCCACGACATCCAGACTCCATCAATCAATGACCTTGCCCTTCCCAATGGCTATAAGGCGACTTCCGTAAATTACGTCATCAAGGGTATATGCGCTGAGTGTTCTCGTAAATAATACTCCTCCCCTCATAGCATATTCTCTCCTTTCTATAATTATCTGACTATCCTTTTGTGTCAATTCATACCCCCGCAGCATCTGTTATTATACCTACTTTTGCTATCGCGAAAATAATTTTTTAATCTATGCATAGCAAATTCCTTTCTCTCTCAGCCATGGTCTTTTTAATCCTGACTGGCTGTCTTAATTCTTCTCAATCTCCAACTCCTCTTAGCATTCAGATGTGCCTTAGCGAAATGCAACGCACTCCTAATAGCGTAAACCTCGACTTCCGCACTACTCCTCGGTGGAACTATAGCACTGGCGTCGAACTCTATGCTATGCTCAAGGTGTCTCAGCGTTACAATAATGACGCTGTTTTCCAATATGTCTACTCTTACCCCGATTCGCTCATCTCTCCTGATGGCATTATCTTCGGTTACCGCCAGGATGAGTACAATATCGACAATGTCAATGCTGGTAAATTGCTGTTCGACCTCTACGATATTACTCACGAGGAGCGTTTCCGCATCGCTGCTGATTCTCTTCGCGCTCAGATGCTATCCCATCCCCGCACTTCTGAGGGTGGTTTCTGGCACAAGAAAACTTATCCTCACCAGATGTGGCTCGATGGCCTGTACATGGGCGCCCCTTTTGTCGCTCAATGGGCTTCTCGTAATAATGAGAATGTAGCTTGGGATATGATGCGCCAGTTCACTATCGTTGGCTCTCATACTTACGACTCTTCTACCCACCTCTACCGCCACGCTTGGAATGAATCTCGCTCTCAGTTCTGGTGCGACTCTATAACTGGACAATCGCAGCACGCTTGGGGACGCGCGAATGGCTGGTATATGATGGCAATGACGGATATCCTGGAGTTTATTCCCGACTCCACGGCTGGTCGCACCGAAGTCTTGTCTATATACCAGAACCTCGCCGAGTCTTTGCTCTCATACCGTGATTCTGTCTCTGGTATGTGGTACCAGGTCCTCGATGCCCCATATCGCGATGGCAATTATCTAGAATCTACTTGCTCTGCAATGTTCATATACTCTTTCCTTAAGGGTGCCCGACTGGGTTTCCTCCCCGAGAAATTCCACGCTATAGGGAAAGAGGCCTATTCTCAGTTCGTCTCGCAGTTCTTAAAGCATAATCCTGACGGCTCCGTATCTCTCTCTTCTTGTTGCGCCGTAGCTGGTCTTGGTGGTAAACAGCGCCGCGATGGCTCTTATTCTTACTACTTGTCCGAGCCTGTCCGCGATAATGACCCTAAGGGTATCGGTCCTTTCATCCTCGCCTCTCTTGAGGTGGAATAGCAATTCGCAAAATAAAAAATTACGATGAACAAGGGTCTTCCCTTGTACTAGCGTATGACTAGAAAGGAATTATTCTTACCTTTGAAGAAAACAATATCCCTATGAGAAAGAATTTCGGAAGTAAGCCTTGGTGCTACCCAATGCCAGTATTTATTGTTGGCACATATGATGAGAATGGCAACCCAAATGCAATGAACGCTGCTTGGGGTGGCATTGATTATGACGACCGCGTCAATATCTGTATGGGTGCCGACCATAAGACTACCCTGAACCTCAAGGCTAGCAAGGCGTTCACTGTTAGCATGGGCACAGTAGACCAACTTGTAGCGTGTGATTACGTAGGCGTGGAGTCTGGCTTGAAAGCTGCCGATAAATGGCAGAAGACTGGCTGGCATGCCGAAAAAAGCGAATTTGTCAATGCCCCAGTTATCAAGGAGCTCCCTATGACAATGGAGTGCGAATTGGTGAGCTACGACGAGAAGGAGTGCCACCTTGTAGGTCGTATAGTCAATATCTCTGCTGACGAGTCTATCCTGACCGATGGCAAGATTGACGTATCTAAACTCCGCCCAATCTCCTTCGACCCAGTAAGCCACAGCTACCTCGAAGTCTCAACCAAAGTCGGCAACGCCTTCAAGGATGGCCTGAAATTGAAGTAATACTCTCAACATACAGAATACGGATAGCCCCAAAAGCTGTCCGTTTTTTTTATCTCTCCCCCCCCAATAAGAGTATTATTCGAAGATATCCATATCTGACTTGTATAGCTGCGTACGTATGCCTGCCGCAGAAAGTATGCTATGGTATAGGAAATCCGTATAATAGGTATTTCTACATCTCTCACGCAAGGTGTCAATCCGTTCTCGGTATTTATCATAATACTTGTCAGAATACCAAACAAAGCAAGCTGGATTACAAATTGCTTGGTTTTCATTTGCATGTAGCCATTCGTTATTCTCGCCAAGACATTCTCCGTGGTCAGAAAGGAATATCAATATTGATTTTCTCTCTTTAAGTTTGTCTATAAGGGAGCACAGAAATTGATCTGTTGCAACAACACAATTGTCGTATGAATTTATTACCTCTTCCGGGGTATTTTGTTTTACTTCTCGGTTTCTAACTATAGGCCTATACTTTATGCAATCATCTGGCACATGTATATTATAAAACCAATGGTTCCCTATTGTGTGAATAACCATAAGCCTGTTATCCTCGTTCAACTCCTTTATTGTTTGCGAAAATAATGGAACGATGTCTTTGTCATACCATTCATCATACACAAATACAGATTTTTCAGGGTGAACATATAGTAGTTCCTTGGCTTCTTTCATAAAGTCAACATATGTCTCCCCAGCGTCTTGATTCCCAATCCATGTCGTGTGGAAGCCGGCCTGATTGAATATGTCAATAAAGGATCGCTCGCGATACGCTATATCCTCGTCTGTACTGTCTGCTCGTGTCAGGATGTGAGGCAAACTAACATTAGTATATGTGTAATTTGTATGAATATTTGGAAGAGATATGATATTTGACAACCTCTGTAGTCCTGGTGTGGTCTCTCTAGAATAGCCATTCAATGCCATATGGTCTGAGCGTAACGATTCTCCTAGAACGAGTATTACATCAAGAGAGTCTGATGGCGTTGCCGACTGAATTTTGTCAATTGACACTCGTTCTTCAATAGTTTTCTTAGACTTGAGATACAACTGCATACTATGGAATACATTGATAGGGTATCTTTCTGCACACCCTCCATAAATGCGACCGTTAATATTAAAATACCCTATCAGCAATATCGGGCACAACCATAACATATGTATGTGAGAATCAATATATTTTATTCTAACCCATATAGATAGTAAAGAAAGAAGCATATTGAATGTTACAAATAGACACAACGGCATGGTAATCAGTTCCATAGATGTTTGAAAATCGTTGTGGAAAGCCACGTCTATAATCATAGGAGTAATAGTAGCTCCTGAAAAAAGACGGAAATATGCTTGGGTAGATCCTATAAGGACATATATTGGAAATAAAACAGCATAAACATACTTATGTGACGACATGAAGCCAATAATAATAGTATTAGCAACAAAGACCACCAGCCAATAAGCCACTATCGTCAGAAATGTAATGGCATTATCAATTGGATTGTCCATGAAACATGGGGTGACATATACGAGCGTCGTGACAAGCGACACAATGACAACAAAGATTAAATGCTGCAATATATTTTTATACTTTCTCATATGTTTTCCTTTATTTACCGATTGTCCAAGGCAAATATTTATTGACTATCAAAATTGTTGGAATCTCAATAATAATGGTAATAAGAATTAAGAGCATAGAACCTAATGTCCCTTGAAAGAAATTAGGCATACACTCGGTAGGAGAATACTCCCCTCACGCCGCTATCTTCTCAATCGCCGCAAAATATTCTTCTTCGTCCCCGAACTTCCTGTAATAGAATGGCGAAGCCTTATCCATCTCTTCCCATTCTTTCGTATTGCACAACTTACTCTCTCCCAATACGTTCGTCTCTCTCGTCTCTTCTTTTTTCTTCCCCAAACGCCCTAACCTCATTCTCCTCAACGCTTCCTCAAGCTCTATTCCATACTCTTTCAGCAAGCCATAGAAGTATGAGACCGCTGCTCTGTGCCCTCCTTTTATCTTGTGTCTCCTGGCTTCTCGCTCCCAATGTCTCTTCTTGTTCCACTGCTTTAGTTCGTATGAGGCTAGTTTCTGCGCATCAGCAAACATATCCCTACAGTTTCTTTGCTTCTTCGTCACCTCTACTCCTATCAAGAAATACCCACTGGGACAGCGCTTTATATACACGCTCTTCCCCGTCAGCCTGGCTTTGCTATCTTTCCTGGCCGCCTTCCTCGCTATCGTAATGCACTTATGTACTATGCTGACTCTTGCCACTTCTCTTAAAAGTTATATTGATAAAAATCCGACTGCAAATATAATACACCCAACCCTAATTCCTACCATTCACATTAAAAAAATTGCGAGCAAACATAGCCTTCTCTTATACTAGCAACTGCCTACCCATAGTCCAGCCACAATGTCGCCACTGTGCCAGATGGCTTCATTATCCCTGTTTCTTTACAATAGAAGAAAAAAAGAATTATACACTATCATACGCCCAAGCTACGATAATCAGAGTCCAAAATGAATTTTTAGCGCCGAATCTTCGTTTGTTCAATCGGAAATGTGTAATATTGCAGCATCTCTAAGCCTTGGAATGGTGTATATTATAGCAAATGATATATCTTGGTTTAGTGTATAACTATATGATTATTCTACGTTATGTAGATACATAAACACTTTAAAATTACCGACTTATGAGACGTAAGATATATAATCAACTGCTGGAATGGAAAGAGAAGCGAAGCCGTAAGGAGGCTTTGCTGATTGATGGCGCAAGACGTGTAGGTAAGAGTTGGATTGTGGAGGAGTTCGCGAGGAAGGAGTTCAAGTCGTATATTCTTATTGACTTTTCGGAGGCTTCAGACACCATGCTCGATGTATTCCGCACATATAGGGGCAAGTGGGATGATTTTTTTATGCACCTTCAACTAGAGGCAGGGAAGAAACTTTATCCAGGCGAGTCGCTTATCGTGTTCGATGAGATTCAGAAATTCCCTGTGGCTCGAGAGATTATTAAGTATCTTGTGCAGGACGGACGGTATGCCTACATCGAGACGGGTTCACTGATGAGCATCAATGCTAATGTTAAGAATATCAACATTCCAAGCGAGGAACATAGAATAGATATGCATCCGATGGATCTGGAGGAGTTCCTCTGGGCATTGGGTGACGACATGATTATGGATTACGTGAGGGAGTGTTTTGCCAAAAGAAAGCCATTGGGACAGTCTCTTCACAGGAAGATGATGGATTACCTGAGACTATACATGATTGTGGGCGGTATGCCTCAGGCTGTAGCAGAATGGGTGGAGTCAAAGGACTTTGACGAGGTGGACAGAACGAAGCGTAACATTCTGGCACTCTACCGTAGCGACATCAGCAAGTATGCCAAAGGACAGGAAGCGAGGGTGACTAAGATATTTGACACAGTTCCATCACAACTGCAACGACATGAAAAGAAGTTCAAGTTGTCTGCATTGGGCAAGGGTACACGAGGAAGGAATGTGGAAACAGCATTTTTCTGGCTGGAGGAATCAAGGGTGGTGAATACGTGTTTCGCTGCTTCGGAACCAAGTGTAGGCTTGGAAATGAAAGTGGATGATGCTTCACGTAAATTGTATATGGCTGACACTGGTTTGCTGATCAGTCACGCATTTACCGAGGCGGCAATCAAGGCCGAAGAATTGTACAGGAAGTTGATACACGACAAGCTGGAGGTAAACAAAGGCATGCTGGTGGAAAATCTGGTGGCTCAGATGCTTAGGACTGCCGGACATAAGTTGTATTTCTTCTCATCGTACAGCAAAACCGAATCTGAAGAACGAATGGAGATTGATTTTCTTGTACCGAAAGCCGTAATCAGCAACCGACACAATATCCATCCGATAGAAGTAAAGTCAAGCCCACGCTATACACTAACCTCGATAGGACGCTTCGCAAAGAAGTTTGACAGCTATGTAGCAGAACCTATCGTGCTGCATACGAGTGACGTGAAAGTTGAGGATGGTACTATCTATCTGCCACTGTATATGAGCGGGTTATTATAAATATCAAACGAATAGGAATCAGACTATGTGAAAGACCGCGCAGTACTGTATGGAAGGTCAATTTTGCAGAAAGTTTTTACCTTCTCTATAGTCAAATGTTTAATTTTTTACGGTATATCAAAAACTCTTGAAGCTAACAACAGCGTTTTTACTAAATTTTAGTACCTTTAGCCCAAAGTCTGCGAGTCTTTGACACATACAGCTGAAAGGCTCGCAACTTAGGTAGATAATTTGCGAGATTTTAAGAATTGCCAAAGATTACATTGCTAGAAGAAGCTACATAGCTATGTTTTTCCTCTGTCTATGATTATAAGAATATGGACTATAACAACATAGATTTCGTAACATACTGCACTGGCAATCTCTCACGACGTCTTGGTCCGACTGCGGGTGAAACATATCGCAGGCTCTAGATGTCAGGCATTCATATCATATCACAAAAGATGATATTACGATAAATGCACAAACAATGTCTGATGTATTGGGAGAAAGTGTCATAACAATCAAACGTGATCTCTACGTCCTCCGAGATTTGAATCTCATTAAGTATGCAGGCAGTAACAAGACTGGACATTGATAGATTCGATAAAAAGATTTATTATTAACGCTATAACAGAAACATGGACAAAGCTCAACAGATACTGAAGTCGGTTTATGGTTATGAATCATTCCGACTACTGCAGAAAGACATCATAGATCATGTTGTTTCTGGTCGTGATGCCCTTGTACTGATGCCTACAGGTGGAGGGAAGTCTATCTGTTATCAAATTCCTGCTTTGATGCTTGAGGGTATTGCCATCGTTGTCTCACCCCTCATTTCTTTGATGAAAGATCAAGTGGACGCTTTACAGGCAAACGGAATCGCTGCTGAGGCCATGAACAGCAATAATGACGAATATACCAATAGGGTTATCCGAGAACGTTGTCTGCGTGGAGAAATCAAGATACTTTATATTTCTCCAGAGCGTCTGATGGGCGAAATTTCATGGTTGCAGCAATATGTTCTTGTTTCGATGTTTGCCATTGACGAAGCTCATTGTGTGTCGCAATGGGGCCACGACTTTCGACCAGAATATACGCAGTTAGGGACACTGAAAGATTTGTTTCCTCATATTCCTATTTTAGCTTTGACGGCAACTGCCGATAAGATTACAAAAGCAGACATTCTCGAGCAGTTACGATTGTCAAAACCTCGCGTGTTCATCAGCAGTTTTGACCGACAAAACCTTGGTCTTGATGTCCGCAAGGCCTATCGCAAGCGGGAAAGAATTCGCACTATTCTTGAAGTGATTGCTCGCCACAAAAATGAGAGTGGCATAATCTATTGCCTTTCAAGAAAAGGGTCGGAGGAAATGGCTGCTGAACTAAAGAAGTACGGCATATCGGTTGGTATTTATCATGCAGGACTGTCACCTCAAGAACGAACTCAGGTACAGGATGACTTCATAAACGATCGGATCAATGTCATATGCGCCACGATTGCTTTCGGTATGGGTATCGATAAGAGCAACATTCGTTTCATTATCCATAACAATCTTCCCAAGAGTATAGAAAGTTTTTATCAGGAAATTGGACGTGGCGGAAGAGATGGTCTGCCAACAGAAACTATCCTATTCTATAATCTTCAGGACTTGATAACTCTACGCAAGTTCGCAGAGGAGAGCGGACAACGCGACATTAACATAGAAAAGTTGAGCCGTATGCAGGAGTATGCCGAATCGCAAGTTTGCCGCAGGCGCATTCTATTAAATTATTTCGGAGAGACAAGCGACTGCAGTTGTGGGAATTGTGATGTCTGCAAGAATCCTCCACTGCACTTTGATGGTACCATTATCGTACAGAAGGCGTTATCGGCAATAAAGCGAGCAGAAGAACAAGCAGGCTTTACCCTTGTAACGGATATCCTAAAAGGCAGTATGTCTCCTGTAGTTGTGGCTAAGGGGTTCAACAAACTGAAAACATTTGGGGCCGGCCGTGATATTACGGCCGGCGATTGGCATGCGTATCTCCTGCAGATGTTGCAGAGAGGCTACATTGAGATTGCTTATAATGAGGATAGTCACATCAAAGTGACTTCTCTCGGAGAAGATGTACTTTTTGGACGTAAGCAAGCAGAATTGGCTGTCATAGCAAGAGAAGACCTCCGCGTTACGAAACGAAAGCGTCAGGAGCAAATGTCTGATTCTTCCGCTCAAATGCAGACGGCAGATCAGCAGCTGTTCGAGAAACTCCGAGAGTTGCGTCGAACCATTGCCAATGAGATCAAGAAGCCTGCCTACATCGTACTCTCTGATAAGTCCTTGCAGTCATTGACTATGGTAAAACCAACAAACTTGTTCCTATTTGGCAATTGCTTCGGCATTGGAGAACATAAAAAAAATCAGTTTGGTGAACGATTTGTTGATATGATTTGCAATCATCTTGGGATCGAACATACGCCAGAGCCATTTGAATCAACGGTGGAACTACCATTCCCCGATGCTATTGAGCCGCCAATAGAAAAAAACAGCACAAAAAAAGAACTATCATACATGGATAAGCAGAAGCTGCTTCATGCAAATGCATACGCTCCATGGACGGATGAAGAGGATAGTACTCTTCGGTTCCTATATCGCCAAGGCAAGTCAATAAAAGAGTTAGCGCTCATACTACAGCGTAATGATGGTTCAATCCGTTCAAGGTTAAGAAAAAACGGATTAATTTAAGAAGTGAATCATGTCCATCTGGAGTAAATCATAGAATCTATAGGCAGCAGTGTTTTGGACTCTGCCAATAAGAGGGTGTCTCGCGGTACTTTCAAATATGCTATTGCAAGGTGTGGGCATGAAGGATAAGAGGGTTCATGACATTGGGACTTCCGAAGTATGTTATTGGTAGAGCAACATGATTTGAGAAACAGAATCATGCATGTTGATTGGGGAAAGGTTGAAGGAAGTGCCGTTCAAAGTGCAAAATCTGAACTCCAAAGTGCAATTACAAGCAAAGAACTGCCTCTAAAGTGCAAAAATTGCACTTTGGAAGAGGTGGCATTACTCCGTTTTGTTCAAAATAATCCGACTGCAACCCAGAAGGAAATTGCTGTAGAAATAGGTAAATCGGAAATAACCGTTAAGACAATCACCATCAATCTACAAGAGAAGGAACTTCTACGGAGAGTGAACGGCAAACGAAATGGCCATTGGGAAATAATAGATGAATGAGAATCGCAGTTCGTGCACTCGCGTGGATATATCAACATAATAGTTTCCGCTGAGTAACTTATACAATGTTTTGAGGAATATCAATTGGGTATTCTGCCGAACAATATTCAACAAAAAAGCGAGTGCAACTCCTTGAGCAACACTCGCTTAATTATATTAGGCTATTTTCGTTTACTAAAAACTACTTAACCTCCTCGAAGTCAACGTCAGTAACGTCACCTTGGTTGTTGCCACCCTGAGCGCCGCCCTGTGGACCTTGTGCACCGCCTTGTGGGCCTTGAGCACCACCTGCAGCGTTGTACATATCCTGACTAGCTGTCTGGAATGCTGTCTGGAGCTCGTTCATTGCTGCATCAATAGCAGCGATGTCTTGCTTCTGGTGTGCATCCTTGAGCTTTGTAAGAGCGCTCTCGATAGGAGCCTTCTTGTCAGCTGGGATCTTGTCACCAAACTCCTTGAGCTGCTTCTCTGTCTGGAATATCATGCTGTCGGCAGCGTTGATCTTCTCTATGCGCTCCTTCTGTGCCTTGTCAGCATCAGCATTTGCCTCAGCCTCAGCCTTCATTCTCTTGATCTCGTCCTCTGAAAGACCAGATGAAGCCTCGATACGGATGTTCTGCTCCTTACCTGTTGCCTTATCCTTAGCCGATACATTGAGGATACCGTTAGCGTCGATGTCGAATGTTACCTCAATTTGTGGCACACCGCGTGGTGCTGGTGGAATTGAATCGAGGTGGAAACGACCGAGGCTCTTGTTCTGTGCTGCCATTGGACGCTCGCCCTGAAGTACGTTGATCTCTACAGATGGCTGGTTGTCAGCAGCTGTCGAGAATACCTGACTCTTCTTTGTTGGGATAGTTGTGTTAGCGTCGATGAGTTTTGTCATCACACCACCCATTGTCTCAATACCAAGTGAAAGTGGAGTTACATCAAGAAGAAGTACGTCCTTAACCTCACCTGTGAGGACTGCACCCTGGATTGAAGCACCGATAGCTACAACCTCATCTGGGTTAACACCCTTAGATGGAGCCTTGCCGAAGAACTTCTCTACTGCAGCCTGGATAGCTGGAATACGTGTAGAACCACCTACAAGGATAACCTCGTTGATATCGTTTACTGAAAGACCTGCGCTCTCGAGGGCCGAACGACATGGAGCGATTGTACGCTGAATCAAATCGTCAACGAGCTGCTCGAACTTAGCACGTGTAAGGGTAGTTACCAAGTGTTGTGGTATACCGTTTACTGGCATGATATATGGAAGATTGATCTCTGTAGATGTTGAGCTAGAGAGCTCAATCTTTGCCTTCTCTGCTGCATCCTTCAAACGCTGAAGTGCCATAGGGTCCTTACGGAGGTCAACACCATGCTCCTTCTGGAACTCGTCTGCCAAGAAATCGATGATTCTGTGGTCGAAGTCATCACCACCAAGGTGTGTATCACCATCTGTAGACTTAACCTCAAACACACCATCACCAAGCTCAAGTACAGATACATCGTGTGTACCACCACCGCAGTCGAATACTACGATCTTCATGTCCTGCGACTTCTTGTCGAGACCGTATGCAAGAGCAGCAGCTGTTGGCTCGTTTACAATACGACGAACTTTCAAACCTGCAATCTCACCTGCCTCCTTAGTTGCCTGACGCTGTGAGTCGTTGAAGTATGCTGGTACTGTGATAACTGCCTCTGTTACCTCCTGACCGAGATACTCCTCTGCTGTCTTCTTCATCTTTTGAAGAACCATAGCCGAGATCTCTTGTGGGGTGTAAAGACGGCCGTCGATGTCAACACGTGGTGTGTTGTTGTCACCCTTAGCTACCTTATATGGTACTCGTGAGATTTCTTGAGCAAGACGATCGTATGACTCGCCCATGAAACGCTTGATAGAATAAACTGTCTTGTGTGGGTTAGTTACTGCCTGACGCTTTGCAGGATCACCAACCTTACGCTCGCCACCATCTACGAATGCTACGATAGAAGGTGTTGTGCGCTTACCCTCGCTGTTAGCGATAACTACAGGCTCATTGCCCTCCATTACGGCAACACATGAATTTGTGGTGCCAAGGTCGATACCGATAATTTTTCCCATTGTATTATGTCTTTTTATTTTTTACTGATTAATGTTCCGTCGGATTTTCTTGTCGTCCGACGCTTATCATTATATCAATAGGCGTGCCAAAAACAAAAATGGGATATTTTCTGCCAAAGTGGCAGAGTTTTATTCTCAACCTAAATCATGTTTCTTGAATTATGGCAGATATATTGCCATAGTGGCAGAAACTAGTTGTCTTGATCGGCTACCGTATTGAGCCACTCCACTAGACCTTGTTCTTCTATGCCAAGTTTTTTTCTCAAACGATAACGTATAGTCTCAACTCCTCGTACCGACAGATTAAGCAGTGGTGCAATTTCTTTCGTGGTAAGCCCCATTCGAAGATAGGAGCACATCATCTTCTCGTTCTGCGAAAGATTTGGATAGCGCTTAGAGAGTTTATTGAGAAAGTTATTATTGACTAAGTCAAATTGCTCTTCTACTTTCTTCAGCACCTCGTCTGAATTGATGTTGCCTTCTATTGAATTACTTATCAACTGTAGTTCTCTGCGAATAGGTGCCGTAGATGGCTTATCCAACATACGCATTACTCGCGAAATATCATCTTTGATCGTTGTCAGCACCTCATTCTTGCGAGCAAAATTTATCATCGCATTGGTCAATTCCTGACTTTTATGGCGCAACTCTTGCTCAAGCGCTTCTCTTTGCAGTTCGTCGATCTTCTGTAGTGTCTCTGTATGACGAACCTCATAGCCTTCCTTTACTTTCTCAAATTTTGCCTCGCTCTCCAGGACAGCCTGACTCTGGCGGAGTGCTATACGGCGCTTGTCGTAGAAAATAAGTATGAAGAATATCAACAATGCTCCTAATGAATACCCGATATACGCAGCTGTCGTACGGTACCAAGGCGGAAGAATGGTAATGGGCACACTGTCCCAGAAGGTACGACCGTCCATTGTCTTCATTTTCAAATTGAAACTATACGACCCCTCATGCAGATTCGTAAACTCTTTATACTGCACTGGCTCGTATGCCGACAATGCTGATTGTATCTCTGATTCTGTAGCCCCCTTTGGTACAATAGCCGAAGAGAATAATCTTATATCTAGCCCCGTATTTGACGACGTGGTATTGTATGTTATACGTACTGTCTGATCATTATAAGGCAACACCACTTTCATCTGTTTTCCCTGACTTAGGTTAGGAAATGAAAATGACAAGACTTCTGAATCGCTGTTGGCTAATGATATCTGACTGATATTAGCTACTAACGACGCACGTTGTTCTGTCAGGATATTGAAATTATCCTCTGATATTTTGTGGGTTAGATCTATCAGGGCAAAACCATCTTGATATGGCAGGATTGCTGTGGACAAATCTGGCAACAGGTGAATATCTTCGTAATCATGTACCAGCGGAACTAATGATTGTGGCAACGATATTATTGATGCTTTGCCATTATTATCTCTTATTATGCATAGTTCTGCCTCGGATATTGCGAGCAACTTACCGTTTTGCAATGTCAACCTGCTGTACTGCCGCCTCCCATTGAGTGCCGAGTTAAGCGACTCATTTGGTACAAAACTGTTTTTATTAGGGTCATACATATATATACCTTGACTTGTGGCAACATGTACTACCCCATCAATAATTGCTACATCTTTCAGCTTAAAATTCTTGTCGCCCAACGAATAATCCTGACGCTTTGTTGTTTCCAGCAGACTTTCACTGAGAACCAATGACGTCACGGCATCATTATTTATTGTCCACACTACTACTTGTCCATTACGAAGACGTTGCACTGCAAGTCTCCTGCAGGAATCATTCATCCCCTCTATACGCCCTTTCAATTTCCACTGCGGATGCGTACCGCTTCCATGAGAAAGCACATATATGCCATCGTATACTCCACATATCAGGTTTTCCCCATCATCGGGTATCTCCGCACATGTCCAGACTCCATCTATCTTGTCTACTCTCTGCAGATATAATCCGTCTACTAGATATAGTCCTCTGTCATGACAGCACAACAGTTGCTCTGTCCCCTCTGGACAAACAAGATCCCATACTTGTCCGCTGGAGCCAGGCAGTATCGTCTGATTTGAGCCATCTGTTGCACATCGGTACAATCCTCGGTTAGTACCTATATAATAGTGTTCTTGGTAATCCGACACTGCATAACCTGTACCTATAGTACCGCTTTTCTGCTGCAGTCTCTTGATCGGACCGCCTACACAGATGTAGTCGAGACCATTATCCAACCCCGCCCATAGATTGCCTGCCTTGTCATACCCGAGCGACAATACTGTATTATTGGCCAAGCCCGACTGTTCGTCGATACTCAGCACACCTCGTTTCTGCTCTTCTTCATTGAATGGGAGGTCTATCTCATAAACTCCATTACCAATGGTACCAAGTGCAATACGACCCACAGACGGATTTTCTATAATAGATACCGCACTACAGAATATTTCGGATTGTGATAGCAGATAGTCTATCTCTGTATCAAAATGCGAAGTCTCTGTGCCGTCAAAAATAAATATTCCATCAAAGGCTGTCACAAAAAGCGTATACTGATCATTCAACTGATGTATACCCTTGATACGCTTCCCCTTCAACATCTCTACACCTTGCAAAGGGAAAAATGTATTGCCGATAAGCATCTGAACTCCTTGTTCTTCGGTCGCCACATATAGCACCCCGTGAACAATGGCACTGCAGTCGACCTTACCGCCACATTCTACCTCGTTGTATTTCTTGTTGACCTGACGGACTATACGCCCGTCACCCTGATAATATATAATGTCATCGACTTCATGTATATTCCATACATTGCCGAGAAACTTGATTTCCGAAGGAAGTGTATCACTAAGACAATTATATGATAACGAGCCATCCAACCTCGGCTCTACATATCCGAACTCGTTAATACCGCCGACATAGACACGATTGCCTACCCTCAGACACGAACGGACTTCATTATTGTTATTGAGTGTGATTGAATACCAGGCCCCGTCCGGAAGTCCATCTGAAAACGGAGGATACTGTGCATTAAGAATATAGAGTGCATTACGATTGGCCACCAACACATCGCCATCTATCTGCGTCGCGATGTGCCAGGTCTGACCTCCTGACCACCACGAATTACCGCGCATATCGCGTACTACGGGATGCCAATCAGCGAGCGCCGATAGACAGAAAATAGAAGCGATTAATACTGTTAAGTTAAATCGTAGGCAGTGCATAGAAAAAGGTAAAGACTGATTGATAAAAAGAAAGCATCACTAAGAACACAAGTAGCCTTAGTGATGCTTGGTATGATTTGTACTGACGTAAGTCTAATCTTTCGATTAGAGCTTATCGTTAGAACCGAGTACGTTCACAATCTTGTGGATGTACATCTTCTTCATGTTCTCACGTGCTGGCTTGAGGTACTGACGTGGGTCGAAGTGAGATGGGTTCTCAGCCATGTACTGACGGATAGCAGCAGTCATAGCGAGACGTGAGTCAGAGTCGATGTTGATCTTACATACAGCTGACTTAGAAGCCTGACGGAGCTGCTCCTCTGGGATACCGATAGCAGCCTCGAGCTTACCACCGAACTTGTTGATTGTGTTAACTTCGTCCATAGGAACTGAAGAAGAACCGTGGAGAACGATTGGGAAGCCAGGGAGCTTCTGCTCGATCTCAGCGAGGATATCGAATGCGAGTGGTGGTGGAACGAGAACACCGTTTACGAGAGTACACTGTGCTGGAGTGAACTTGTGAGCACCGTGTGAAGTACCGATAGAGATAGCGAGTGAGTCGCAACCAGTGCGGGTAGCGAAGTCGATAACCTCCTCTGGCTTGGTGTAGTGAGACTCTGCAGCAGAAACCTCATCCTCAACACCAGCGAGAACGCCGAGCTCAGCCTCAACGGTTACGTCGAACTGATGAGCGTACTCAACAACCTTCTTTGCAAGAGCAACGTTCTCCTCGTATGGGAGGTGTGAACCGTCGATCATTACTGAAGAGAAACCGTTGTCGATACAATCCTTACAGAGCTCGAAGCTATCACCGTGGTCGAGGTGAAGAACGATCTCTGGAGCCTCACAACCGAGCTCCTTAGCGTACTCTACAGCACCCTTAGCGAGGTTACGGAGGATAGTACCATTAGCGTAGTTGCGTGCGCCCTTAGATACCTGCATGATAACTGGTGACTTAGTCTCAACTGCAGCCATAACGATAGCCTGCATTTGCTCCATTGTGTTGAAGTTGAAAGCTGGGATAGCGTAGCCACCCTTAACTGCCTTTGCAAACATCTCTTTGGTGTTTACAAGACCAAGCTCTTTGTAACTTGTTGCCATTTGTTTGGAATATTAATTATGTTTTGTGTTTATATTCATTATACGCTGTTAACATTCTAACAGCGGGTCAAAGGTAGTAAAAAACTTCTTAATTCCGTAAGCCATACACTATTATTTTGAGTCGAGCCATTGGCATTCAGAAAGTTTAACATATCCACCCGTCCCCAAGAAAACAAAAAGAGGCATCTGAATTCCTCAAATGCCTCATATACCAGAAATCTGAGATTCCAGATTAGAACAAGCTAGTTACGTTAAGCTCAGATATCTTCTCCAAATATGTCAAAGAAGAATAACCTACCTTGCCGTCCTCAAGTTCAACCTTGCACCAGCCGCTAATCTCTTCCAAACCTACTACCTCAGAACCCTTAGCAAGCTTGCCAATAACTGGCGCATTGATATTTGGCTCCTGACGTACATTGAGGTTAGAAGACTTTGTGATAACCTTATACTTTGCCATAGTCCTAAAGGATTATTAGTTAGTACTCAGAAATTTATTTTGTAACAGCTTCCTTTGCCTGGAATGCTGCAGCTACTGTCTGATAAAGTGTATTGAGAGCTGTCTTCTCCTCTGCTGAGAGGTTGTCTGCATTAGCCTTAACGTCTGCAGCAACAGCATTGAGCTTCTCACCTACTGCCTTAACAGCGTCCTTTGTAGATGCCGATGCAAGCTCTGACTGAATATCCTTAAGTGTGTTGATTGTCTTCTCTGCGAATGAGAGAACCTTCTCAACTACTGGAGCTGCCTGCTCTACTACTGGAGCTGCCTCAGTCTTAGCCTCTTGCTTCTTAGAGCAACCTACCATTACAAGTGCTGCAAGTGCAGCTGCAAAGAAAATCTTCTTCATAGTGATGCGTTTTTAGTTATTTATTGTTGTTTTTCTCAATGATACGCCATAAGGATGCATAATGTTACAAAATATTAGAAATATATTGCACCAACTTGCAGTTTCATAGTTCCGCGCAGTACCACAATATAAAAAAATTACGATGAACAAGGGGGTTCTCCGAGTCTAGCCCGAGTGTAGCCCGAGTGTAAAAAACAATCTGCCATGCCGGCATATCCCCCCCAAGCCCAAAGCACCTCCCGGACAGACATTTCCAGCAAAAAGCAACTTCGGCACTATACATATATATTATGGTATCAATAAATGTTGCCGAAAAAGACTTTTTAACCACTCCTTATTTGTTTGTAATCAAAAAGTTACTACCTTTGCGTCGCTATTTGTGGACAACTATGCCCATTTGTAGCATGCAACAATTTCATTTATAACGTTTTAATACATATTTAAAAAATGCCTACGATTCAGCAATTGGTACGCAAGGGTCGTGCCAAGCTCGTGGACAAGAGCAAGTCACCAGCACTTGATTCATGCCCACAACGTAGAGGTGTTTGTGTACGTGTTTACACAACAACTCCTAAGAAGCCTAACTCAGCTATGCGTAAGGTAGCTCGTGTTCGTTTGACAAACGGCAAGGAAGTTAACGCATACATCCCAGGAGAGGGTCACAACCTCCAGGAGCACTCAATCGTGCTTGTACGTGGTGGTCGTGTAAAGGACCTTCCAGGTGTACGTTATCACTTGGTACGTGGTACACTCGATGCAAGCGGTGTAGAAGGTCGTATGCAGCGTCGTTCTAAGTACGGTGCTAAGCGTCCAAAGGCAGGTAAGGGAGCAGCAGCACCTGCAAAGAAAAAATAATCATTAACGGTTAGTGAGTTTTTGTTTACAGTTGTGCAAATCGGTTGAGTAAATAGTCGTGAGAGACTGTTGAAGCAAGCATTTGACAGCTGGATCTAAAAATCAACTGCAAAACAAGAAAAAAACATGAGAAAGGCTAAGCCAAAGAAGAGAGTATTGTTACCAGATCCAAAGTTCGGTGATGTTATGGTAACACAGTTCGTTAACAATTTGATGGTTGACGGCAAGAAGTCTACAGCATTTACAATCCTTTACGACGCACTTGACCGCGTAGCAGACAAGGCAGAGAAGGAGCAGAAGCCAGTATTGGAGTATTTCAAGAAGGCTCTCGAGAACATTACACCAGCTGTAGAGGTTAAGAGCCGCCGTGTAGGTGGTGCGACATTCCAGGTTCCTACTGAGATTCGTCCAGACCGTAAGGCTTCTCTTGCTATCAAGAACATGATTCTCTACTCACGCAAACGTTCAGGTCACTCAATGGCCGAGAAGCTCGCTGCTGAAATTGTTGCAGCTTATAACAACGAAGGTGCCGCTTACAAGCGTAAGGAGGATATGCACAAGATGGCTGAGGCTAACCGTGCATTCGCACACTTCCGTTTCTAATAATTAATAAACGAAAGTCAATATGGCAGATCTTCATTTGACCAGAAACATCGGTATCATGGCGCATATCGATGCTGGTAAGACAACTACCACAGAACGTATCTTGTTCTACACCGGTATCACACACAAGATTGGTGAGGTACACGATGGTGCAGCTACAATGGACTGGATGGAGCAGGAGCAGGAGCGCGGTATTACAATTACATCCGCTGCTGTAACAGCTAACTGGAAGTACAAGGACAAGACATACAAGTGTAATATCATTGATACTCCGGGCCACGTAGACTTTACTGTAGAGGTAGAGCGTTCACTTCGTATTCTTGACGGCGCTGTAGCATTGTTCTGCGCAGTAGGTGGTGTACAGCCACAGTCAGAGACTGTATGGCGTCAGGCTAACAAGTACAACGTACCACGTATCGGTTTCGTTAACAAGATGGACCGTTCAGGTGCTAACTTCTATGAGGTAGTACGTCAGGTACGTGAGGTTCTCGGTGCAAACCCTGTTCCAGTTGTAATTCCAATCGGTGCAGAGGATACATTCGAGGGTGTTATCGACCTCATCACAAATCAGGAGATTATCTGGACAGAGCACCAGGATCTTGGTTCTACATTCGAGTACCGCCCAATCCGCGAGTCTATGAAGGCTGAGGCTGAGGAGTGGCGTGCAAAACTCGTTGAGGCCGTAGCTGAGCAGGATGAGACACTTATGGAGAAGTTCTTCGAGGATCCAGACTCTATTTCAGAGGACGAGATTCTTACAGCTATCCGTAAGGCTACTATCGCACAGGAGGTTACTCCTATGCTTTGCGGTTCTTCATTCCGCAACAAGGGTGTACAGCGTCTTCTTGATGCTGTAATGGCATTCTTGCCTTCTCCACTTGATATCCCAGCAGCTGTAGGTGTTAACCCACACACTGGCGAGGAGGAAGAGCGTCACAGCAAGGAGGATGAGCCACTTGCAGCACTTGCATTCAAGATTGCAACTGACCCATTCGTAGGTCGTCTCGCATTCATCCGCGTATATTCTGGTAAGCTTGAGGCTGGTTCATACGTCCTCAATGCACGTTCAGACAAGAAGGAGCGTATCGCTCGTTTGTATCAGATGAAGTCTAACAAGCAGATTCCACAGGATGTTATCGGTACAGGTGATATCGGAGCTGCAGTAGGTTTCAAGGATATCAAGACAGGTGATACACTTTGTGATGAGAACCATCCAATTTCACTCGAGTCAATGACATTCGCTGAGCCAGTTATTGGTATCTCTGTAGAGCCAATCAGCCAGAAGGATATGGACAAGTTGACAAATGCCCTCATCAAGTTGGCAGAAGAGGACCCAACATTCCGCTTCAAGACAGACGAGGAGACAGGTCAAACAGTTATCGAGGGTATGGGTGAGCTCCACTTGGATATCATCATCGACCGTTTGAAGAGAGAGTTCAAGGTAGAATGTAACCAGGGTCGTCCACAAGTTTCTTACCGTGAGTCTATCAAGGCTGAGGTTGATCACCGTGAGGTATTCAAGAAGCAGACTGGTGGTCGTGGTAAGTTCGCTGATATCTGCGTTAAGGTTGGTCCAGCAGATCCAGGCAAGACAGGTCTTACATTCATCGATGAGGTTAAGGGCGGTAACGTACCTAAGGAGTATATTCCTTCTGTAGAGAAGGGCTTCAAGGAGGCTATGAAGAATGGTGTTCTTGCAGGCTATGAGGTAGAGGCTCTCAAGGTTACTCTTTACGATGGTTCATTCCACCCAGTGGATTCCGATTCACTCTCATTCGAGGTTGCAGCTCGTCAGGCATTCAAGGCAGCTTCAGCTAAGGCATCTCCAGTATTGCTCGAGCCTATCATGAAGGTAGAGGTTGTTACTCCAGAGGAGTACATGGGTGATATCATCGGTGACCTTAACAAGCGTCGTGGCCAGGTTGAGGGCATGGAAGAGAAGAACGGTGCTCGTGTAATCAAGGCTAAGGTACCTCTCGCAGAGATGTTCGGTTACGTAACAGTACTCCGTACAATTTCACAGGGTCGTGCTACACAGTCAATGGAGTTCCTCGAGTACGCTGAGGTTTCTAAGAACATTGCAATCGAGGTATTGAAGGAAGTTAAGGGTCACACTGAGCTCCTCTAATACTTAGACAATAAAACAATTTTAGTGGAGAGTTAGCGAATGACTCTTAACTCTCCACTTATTCTGATAATTATAAACAAATACAGAAATGAGTCAAAAAGTAAGAATTAAGCTTAAGTCTTTCGACCACAACTTGGTTGACAAGTCAGCAGAGAAGATTGTTAAAACAGTTAAGGCTACAGGTGCAGTAGTTAGCGGTCCAATTCCACTTCCTACACACAAGAGCATCTTCACAGTACTTCGTTCTACATTCGTAAACAAGAAGTCACGTGAGCAGTTTGAGCTCTCTAGCTACAAGCGTCTTATCGACATCTACTCTTCTACATCTAAGACTATCGAGGCTTTGATGAAGCTCGAGTTGCCTTCAGGTGTTGAGGTTGAGATCAAGGCATAAGTTGTAAGTTCTCAAAGAAAAACCCCACGCAGTAGAAATATTGCGTGGGGTTACTTTTTTATTTATAGTTTGGGAAATATAAATATTTGCAATCCTCCGAAAACAGGCTCTGTGTTATTGGTGCGTTATAAGAGCGTTATAAGAGTGTTATAGGAGCTCCATAGAAAGAAGCATTAAGATTTGACGGTAAGCTTGATTGTCTCAATACGCGCCTGAGTTGCCACGAGTATTTTGAATTCAAAACCCTCAGTTTCGACCGTCTCATCCTGTTCGGGTATACTCTCAGTGATACTGAGAATCAGGCCTGCCAGAGTATCATAGTCATCAGATGTAGGGAGTCCGAAATTATACTTGTCATTCAAATAGTCGATTTCGAGACGACCAGAGAAGATATACTCGCCCTCGGCACAAACCTTTTCGATATAATCCGGGGTATCATGCTCATCGTTGATTTCTCCGAAAATCTCCTCGAGAACATCCTCGAGAGTCACCATACCTGCTGTACCGCCAAACTCATCTACCACGAGAGCTATACTCTTATGTTCGCCCGTAAAGCGTTTGAAGAGCATTTTAGCCTCCATTGTTTCTGGGACTACAGCAATAGGGTACATTATAGAGCGAATATCCTTAGGGTTCTTGAACATAGAAGAAGCGTGGACATAACCAATGATGTTGTCGATAGTCTCTTCGTAGACCAATATTTTAGAATAACCCGTACGGATGAAAGTATTATTGAGCTCCTCCAATGTATCAGTAACATCCACAGCTTCAATCTCGGTACGAGGAATTGCGCAATCGCGCACCTTTATCTTACCAAAATCGAGGGCATTCTTCATCAGTTTTGCCTCTTGAGCGACTTCACTCTCCACAGTGCCATTGGGAGCCTCAGTCTGATTAGTCAGAAGATTATCCAAATCAATTCTTGATGGGAGAAGATTATTCTCGTCATCACCTACAGGGTGGCGGAGTACCTTCGTAATGAAAAAATGAGCACAAGCTTGCATTCCCCTGGCGATCGGGAAGAAGATGATATAGAAAAACATCAGCGGCATAGCAAGCACATGCAGCATACTAGAAGGATTGATTTGTATAATAGTCTTAGGCAAAAACTCTGCTGTAACTATTATTATAATAGTAGAGAGTATAGTCTGAATAAGCAAAACAAGGCTATCCGATGTAGTAACATGCTCATATAATATAGGCTCCATTATCTGTCCGAAGACAAGACCATAGATAACGAGAGCCACATTGTTGCCCACCAGGATAGTTGCAATCAGCGTTCCCGAATCAGCCATAAGCATATCAATTATCCTACCCGTACGAGGCTGTTTCTTACGTGAAATCTCTAGCTCCAATCGGTTACTTGAGAGATAAGCCATTTCACTACCTGAGAAAAAGGCAGATAGGAAAAGCATCAGCAGCAGTATGCAAATTAATGATGTCATGTATTATTCTTTATCCTCCAATTCAAATTCACCACCAGGTCGCTTGATTTCGTACTTTGAGAGTTTTTCATCACTCTCGAAGCCAATACCAGTAATCACCTGATGCTGAGTTGTTATTTTAACGAATTTCTCGCTATATATACTATGCTTCTGAGTATCCCAGAAGAGCTGTTCCGTATTAAGTACCTCATTTTTAGCGGTCATAGCCTCTACATCATTATTCAGCTCCCAGATTTTAGTAGTCTTGTAGTACCTTGCCTTATTACAACGGATACGCGACTTTACGATTGTACCCTTTTCGGAATACATCTTGAATTTCAAGCCATTAGGAAAATCGATGTACGGCTCCTCGACATTATCGTACTGATTCATCTCAGGAGATTCAAATTCATACTTTATGAAGCCAGAGTCTGTGACACAAGAGTGCACATCCTTCATACCAAGAGAGGCACTCTCCTGAATCTCCTCAATATCCTTAAGCTCCTTGTCCGAATTACGCATACAAGAAGATGCTAAGACAGCAAGAAGAACAACTATTATATATGTATATTTCATATTATGCATTTTCTGTTTTCCATTTTTCATACGCTTTCTGAAGGGCGAACATCTTATCACGATGCTGAGCAGCCGCGATAAAATCCATCTCCTTCGAAGCATTTTTCATATCACGTTCAGCCTCCTTTATAGCCTTTTCATAATGCTTTGCCCCCCAGGCATTGTAGGTACCAGCCTCTTCCGCTGCCACGAGGATATCACTAGGAGTTGATTTATTCGGCTTAGCAGCAATAAGGTCACCCGTTGGAAGAGCCTTATTGAGAGCCTTAGGAGTAATTCCGTGCTCGGTATTATAGCGAATCTGCTTTGCACGACGTTCATTCGTAGAATCTATGGTTGCCTGCATAGAAGCCGTGATACGGTCGGCGTACATAATTACCGTACCATTAATATTACGGGCAGCACGACCAGCAGTCTGGGTCATAGAACGTTCAGAGCGGAGGAAACCCTCCTTATCAGCATCAAGGATAGCCACGAGAGACACCTCAGGCAGATCCAATCCTTCACGAAGAAGGTTCACACCGACCAGTACATCATACTCCCCCTTGCGGAGATTCTCAAGAATCTCGACACGCTCCAACGTATCAACATCAGAGTGGATATAGGCAGTCTTGATATTCGCCTTCAAGAGGTATTCAGTCAACTCCTCAGCCATACGCTTGGTGAGAGTCGTGACAAGAGTACGCTCATGTTTTTCTATGCGAATCACTATTTCCTCCAAGAGGTTATCTATCTGATATGTAGTAGGTCTGACATATATTATAGGATCAAGCAAACCTGTTGGGCGAACCACCTGCTCCACATATACACCGCCACACTTCTCCATCTCATAATCAGCCGGAGTTGCCGAGACATAGATAGTCTGATTAACCATAGACTCAAACTCCTCAAATTTCAGAGGTCGGTTATCTCTAGCTGCCTTAAGACGGAATCCATATTCCACCAAAGAATCCTTGCGCGACCTATCCCCACCATACATAGCACGGATTTGAGGGACCGTCACATGGCTCTCGTCAATTACCATCAAAAAATCCTTAGGGAAATAATCCAACAGACAGAACGGCTTGGTACCAACGTCACGACCATCGAAATATCTAGAGTAATTCTCCACGCCAGGGCAATAGCCCAACTCACGAATCATCTCGATATCATACTCCACGCGCTGTTGCAAACGCTTAGCCTCTAGCATACGACCATTCTGCTCAAATTCAGCACACTCCTTCACCAAGTCGTCCTGTATCAATCGGATAGCCTGTTCTGTTCTATCCTTAGACGTCACAAAGATATTGGCAGGGTAAATCATACACTCCTCGAGATTCTCAAGGATAGAATTACTGACAGGATCGAACATCTGGATAGAATCTATCTCATCACCCCAAAACATTATGCGGTAAGCGAAATCGGCGTAAGCAGGATATACATCCAGCGTGTCACCCTTGATTCGAATATTACCTCTGTCAAAAGTGATATCATTTCGCGTATAGAGGACATCCGTAAGTTGACGCAAAAGAACCGTAGGAGGGATAACCTGACCCTTCGAGAGCTGTATCAGACCATTATGGAAATCCTCAGGATTACCAATACCATACAAACAAGAAACAGAAGAAATGACAACGACATCCCTACGTCCAGACAAAAGAGCAGACGTAGCCCGGATACGGAGCTTGTCAAGTTCCATATTAATTGCCAAATCCTTCTCTATATAGGTATCTGTACTAGCGATGTATGCCTCCGGCTGATAGTAATCATAATACGACACGAAATACTCCACCAGATTATTCGGGAAAAACTCCTTGAATTCCGAATATAACTGAGCTGCCAGAGTCTTATTGTGAGAAAGAATGAGTGTCGGACGATTGATATTCTTGATTACATTAGCGATAGTAAAAGTCTTACCAGAACCAGTCACACCAAGAAGAATCTGGTCCTTAGTTCCATTAAGAATACCCTCCGTCAACTCCTTAATAGCCTGAGGCTGGTCTCCAGTCGGTTCGTATGCACTTTCTATTTTGAAACTATTCATCTATCGCCAATTCATTAAGACGCAAATATAGTAAAAAATCATACGAGAGATACGGTGTACCCTATGGCTAGTCCTAGAGAGCACCCTTGTTCATCGTAAATTTTACAATATTGAAACATCTCAGAGAAACAAAAACAGAGGAAGAGTAGATGTGTACCATTCCTATATCATAATACCCGAGCCAATACGCTCTAGAGTCTTACTGCGGCGCCAAGATGGGAGATTATTGTGAAAGGTACAAGAAGGCGAGACATGGATATTGAGAATATCCACGCCAGATTCTGTAAGTTGGACAGTATTCGCAAGCTTCAGATCCAGGAGAGGTTTATTGTTGTCAAACGTACCACTGACAAAACGCTGGCCAATAGCAGAGACAACTTCATGTCCGACCTCAAAGCAAGAACCACATATACAAGGTCCAATAAAAGCCTCGACATCAGCGGATTCTGTACCAAAATCAGAACACATACGCTCTATTGTCTTAGAAACTATCCTTGCTGCTGTTCCCTTCCAACCTGCATGAATAGCAGCCACTACATTATGAACTCTATCATAGAGTAGTACAGGAACACAATCCGCAGTGAGCATCATAAGCGGGACACCCGGAATATTCGTTATAAGAGCATCGCAATGAGGGATACGCGACTCCAGGTCGAGAGAACCACTACCGACAAGAGAATTGTCAACGACAACGACATCAGCACTATGCACCTGCTCGGCACAAGTCAGCCTTGAGACATCAAAGCCCTCCTTTTTAGCGAGAGCCATACGAGCCTCTACCCCACCCTCGACAGTCAGAGCGACATTAGTTTCAGTAAAAAAATACTTCACGGCGACTAATCATTGAAGAGAGCCTGACGTTGCCATTCAAATATTGCGACAGATGCGGCAGTGGCGACGTTCATCGAGGTAGCAGGACCTGTCATCGGAATATATACCTGCACAGGGCAAAGGCTGAGGACAGAATCACAGACACCGTTAATCTCGCTACCCAAGACCAAAACAGCCTTACGAGGCAGAGAAGTCTTGTAGATATTAGTGGCTGTAGGGCTTGTCTCGACAGCCGTCATGATATAATCTGATGGGATATAGTCAGAGATATTAGCAATGAAATCCTCAGTTTCAAGCTCTACGAGTTCCACATAGTCTATAGCCATACAAGCAGTACGCTTTACGCGCCATGACTTATATGTACCACCACCTATGCTTATCACCTTTGAGCAGCCGACATTTGCAGCCAGTCGTATGATACTACCAATATTCTCAGGAGTCTTGAAGCTATCGCATAAGATTATAGGAGCATCCTCCAGTTGGTATTTTGCGCTAAACAGCTCTCTGCTATCGTTCTCTTTCATCGGAATTATAATTATGGCACAAAGATAATAACAAAAAGCGGCACAATACTGCTGCATTGTACCGCTTTCACCTCTATTTATACATACACTTTACAGTGCGTCTTTGTACCGTTTACAAAAATCTATACAAGATTTACCCGGATTAGTTTCACGCATAAAGTTCTCTCCTATAAGGAAGCCGTCGAAACCACCCTCTTGACGAAGTTTCAACATATCGTCGATTGTACGGATACCACTTTCTGAAATCTTAGGAAGTTCGGCAGGGAGCATCTTAGCCATTTTGATAGAATGGTTAAGGTCGACCTCAAAAGTCTTCAGGTTACGGTTATTGATACCGGCAACAGTCACGCCATCCACCATATAACCGAACTCATCTTCACCATGAAGTTCCATCAAGACCTCAAGCCCCAGTTCCTTAGCCAATCCCGCAAGGTCCTCTGCCTGATGAACATCCAATACAGCTGCAATAAGAAGCATTGCGGAAGCGCCGAATGCGCGAGCCTCATAGACCTGATATGGATCTATTATAAACTCTTTACGCAGAGCTGGAATACCGAGACAAGAAGAAGCCTCCTGCAAATCGGACAAATCACCACCGAACCACTGCTTATTAGTCAGCACAGAAACAGCCGAAACACCAGCCTCCTCATAGTATGGAACTACATTACGAGGGAAAATCTCTGTCGGATGGATGAGCCCCTTAGAAGGACTCTTGCGCTTGAACTCCGCAATAATGCCGTTACGTTCACGGATAGACTTTGCGAATGGGAGAGTTGGTCTGGCATCAGCAGCCATACTCTTAAGATCAGCCAAAGAGCGATGAAGTTTCTCTTCTACCAACTCCTCTTTCTTAGAAGCTATTATCTTCTCGAGATAGTTCATTGCTTATCCTACAAGTTTCTTCAATACCTCAAATGCCTTACCACCATCGAGCGACTCTATAGCCTTTGCCTTAGCCTCCTCGAAAGACAACTCAGGATAGAATGTCTTGATACCCCAAGCAGAGTTTGCGAGAACTACGCTACGCTGAGCCTCTGTACCCTGCCCCGAGATAATTTTCAGGAACACTTCCTTAGCCTCATCTACAGTATTACCGCCAGCAATCTCCTCTGGCTTCACGGTGCGGAAGCCCATATCCTCTGGATAGACTACGCGCTCGCCCTCATTTGTAATAAGCTTACAACCGCCAGTGAGAGAAATCTCATCGTAGCCATCAAGAGCATAGAGAACGCAGAACTTCTTGCCCGACTTCTGGAAGATATAGTTGTAGAGTCGCAAAGTCTCGAGATTGAACACGCCCGACATCTGATTCTTAGGGAACGATGGGTTAACAAGCGGACCGAGGATATTGAAGAAAGTCTTCACGCCAAGTTCCTTACGGAAAGGAGCGATAGCCTTCATACCTGGGTTAAACAATGGTGCATGGAGGAAGCAGATACCAGCCTTATCAATCTGACGCTTCAATTCATCCTGGTCAGCTGTGAACTTATAGCCGAGAGACTCGAGAACGTTACTAGAGCCACAGCCGGAAGATACGCCATAGTTACCATGCTTCGACACCTTGATACCAGCACCCGCAAGGACGAAAGTAGACAACGTAGAGATGTTGAAAGTATTCTTGCAGTCGCCACCTGTACCTACGAGATCCATACAGTCGAATTCCGACAAATCGATTCTATTACAACACTCGAGAAGAGCATCCTGGAACCCGATAAGCTCGTCCACCATTGCAGGGCGCATAGTGTAGCAACCAAGAAATGCTGCGACCTGACTATTGTTATATTTACCTTGAGCGATACCCATCAGTACATCGTGAGCTTGCTGACGGGTAAGCATCTTATATTCTGCTATATGATTAAGTATTGCTTTCATTGTGTAGGTGTGTGTATGTGAGACTATTTTTCGATCCAGTTTCTAATCATCTGCATACCGCCCTCGGTAAGAACCGACTCTGGGTGAAACTGTACACCACGTACGTCATGCTCATTATGGCGGATACCCATTACCATACCTGTATCGAGGTCGCGAGAGATGATGGTCAAGCAATCAGGCAAAGACTTAGCTTCAACTACCCACGAATGGTAGCGGCCCGACTTGAAGATAAAAGGAAGATTAGCGAACAGGTACTCATCCTTCTCTGTTGTAAGAGTATCGAGAGCTACACCGTGGTAAACCTCTTTCATATTGATAATCTTACCACCATAAACCTCCGCGATAGCCTGACAGCCGAGACATACACCGAGGATACTCTTGGTAGCGCCATAAGTCTTGATAAGTTCCTTGAGAATGCCTGCCTCATCTGGGACACCTGGACCAGGAGAGAGGAGTATCTTGTCGTATTTTGCAACGTCAGCGATAGATATCTCATCATTACGATAGACATCTACAGTACCATTGTCGCCAACAATCTCCTTGAGATAATGAACAAGGTTATATACAAAAGAGTCATAGTTATCGAGCACCAAGACTCTGAGATTCTTATTTTCGTTTGCCATTGTCGTCTAGATTAAAAGTCCTTTGCGATCTCAAGAGCCTTAGTGAGTGCTCCCAATTTATTATTCACCTCTTGCAATTCGTTTTCCTCAACACTCTTAGCGACGACACCTGCGCCTGCCTGATAATAGAGTCTATTGCCCTTTGAGAGGAAAGTACGTATCATGATAGCCTGGTCGAAGTCATGATCGAAACGCATAATACCGATGCAACCGCCATATACGCCACGAGGCTGATTCTCGATGGTATCAATCAATTGCATAGCCTTATACTTAGGTGCGCCACTCAATGTACCTGCAGGGAAAGTAGCAGCCATGAGTTCTGATGAAGTCGCGCCATCTACAAGACGACCGCTCACATTAGATACCATGTGAAGGACGTGGGAATAGAATTGAATCTCCTTGAAATTATTAACCTTGACATTATCGCAGTGACGGCTAAGGTCGTTACGAGCCAAATCTACAAGCATTACGTGCTCAGCAGACTCTTTAGGGTCCTCCTTGAGCAATTCTGCCAACTGTTTATCCTTTTCGACATTACCAGTACGTCTGAAAGTACCAGCGATAGGATTAATCTCAGCCACACCTTTCTTGATTACGAGTTCCGTCTCTGGAGAAGAACCGAAAATCTTATATGTACCATAATCGAAGAAGAACATATATGGAGAAGGGTTTACGTGACGGAGAGCACGATAGACATTGAACTCATCGCCCTCGAAACCACGAGAGAACTGACGGCTGAGGACAATCTGGAATACATCACCACGGAAGCAGTGCTCCTTACCCTTGGCAACCATCTGCTTATACTCCTCGTCAGTCACATTGGACTTCTCATCATCCAATGGCTTAAAAGTGAACTGAGAGAGGACTGGATTATGGAAGAAATCGAAAAGTTTCTGAGCCTCCGACTGCTCACCCTCGCGAAGATTCTCGATAAGGAACATACGATGTGAGAAATGAGAGAATGCCAAAATCTTACGATATGCTGTATAGCGAATATCAGGTACGGCATAAGGCTTATCTGACTTATCCTGCAGTTTCAGCGAATCGAAATGCTGAACCGCATCGTAACCTGTATAACCGAACACGCCGTTGAAACGAGCTTCAGGGCAATCCCCCTTAACCTCGAAAGTAGAAATATAGTTATCCAATTCCTTGACTGCTTCACCTACTGCAGTAATCTCCTTTGTAGTTGTTACCACATTATCAGTAAGGATCTTCATTGTATTCTTCTCCACTATGAACTCCGAAATCGGATCAAAGCAGACGAAAGACATAGCATAAGCGTATGCGTGATAATCAGTACTCTCAAGCAGCGCAGTGTTAGGATAGACATCACGAAGCTTCAAGTAGACAGAAACGGGAGTAACAACGTCCGATATTTGAGCCGGAACGTGAGTTACAAGTGCGTGAATCTGTGTCATATTTCTTTGATATTATTATTTACTGTGTTATGTGTGTATGCTTTAACAAAAAACAAGCCTCGTCGGAGTTATCGACAAGGCTTGTTGTATGCTATCTCAATAGGCAACAGGCTATCGCTTACCTCCGAAGACTGGAAGAAAGTTGCCAACGCCACCATATCAGAGTAATATTTTGCATATAATATGTTCTATTGACTTATTTGTAGTTACAAAGTTACAGCTAATTCTGACAATTCCAAACAAGAACAACTAAATCTTAAAGAATTTAATAGTTGATTGGAGCAGAGATGCCAAAGATGCAAGTTCCTGAGCCATAGAACTGAGTTCCTCTGCCGATGCAGCATTCTGTTGCGTCACCATATTCATTCTTTCCATAGATGTGGTAACGTTCTGGACACCCGACTCCTGCTCTACGCTTGCGTTACTAATTGTCTGTACTAGTTCGTCAGTCTTTTCAATCTCAGTAAGGAGATTCGTAATTTTAGACTCACTGGTATCAGATGCCTTTGTTGTACTCTCGACAAGAGAAATAATGTCGTTAGCAGCATCCTGAGTAAGTTGGGCTAGATTACGTACTTCTGCTGCAACTACCGCAAACCCCTTACCAGCTTCACCAGCACGAGCAGCCTCGATACTGGCGTTGAGAGAAAGAATATTAGTCTGCTCTGCAATAGAATTAATGACTTCAATCTTTTCAGAAATCTGGTGCATGAAGTTCTGAGTATTAAGAACAGCATCAAGACCTTCATGACCTTGAGATACACAATTCTTAGCAAGGCCAAGAGTCTGACGCGAGTTCTCCGCATTAAGACGAATCACACCACTGATCTCCTCCATCGTAGAAGATATGTTGTCCGTCATATTTGCTTGTTGATTAACACCATCAGAAACGCTCTGACTAGAGTTGCTGATCTGTGAAGCGTTGCTAGATAACTGTCGCGAAGAAGCCTGAACCTCAGAAAGAATAGAACGGAGCCTGACTATAAGGCTGCGGACACTATGGCCGAGCTGACCCAATTCATCTGGACGATTAAGGAAATGCTTCCACTGCTTGTCTGTCAGTGCATTAAGAGAAAGTACACCCTTCTCCATATTCCCCAACATTGTCGCAGCTGCTATGATAGGCTTACTCAATCGGCTACCTATGAATATACCTATGAAAATTGCCAAGATAATGAGTACCAAGCCTGAGAAACCAACTACACGAACCATATACAAGATGTTTGAAGCATCCGTCTGGTCCATAGGAACGATAACGTACCAAGGAGAATATGGTATAGAGTTATAGCCAGCCATTATAACATGACCTTGCTCATCTTCATATATATCCCAACCTGGTTCAGTCGATTTACATACTTTATCGTAGAATGGCAAGTGGTTAGGATCTGCGAGGAGGTTGAAATTCTCCTCAACCAATTTCATATTAGAATGAGAAATAAGGTCGCCATTATTCTTAACAAGATAAGGAGAGAGATTGCCGACTTTAATTGTGTTCATCATTCTGGAAAAGACCAGATTATCAATACCAGAACAAAGGACACCTAGCATTTCACCTTTTGCATTAAGGATAGGCTCAGAATATAATACAGAAGCGCGACCTGTAGACCGACTGATTACCTTCTCAGGTACAGCCTTACCCTTTTGCATAATATCTTGAAAATACTTACGATCGTTATAGTCTGCCTCACTTCCTTTTGTTGAAATACCCTCTCCGCGCTTGTTAATGACAACATAATGAGAAATATGTTCATTCTTACTAGCTACGGCATCGAGAGTAACCAAAACATCCTGAAGTTTCTTTGTGTGCAGGTCGTTAAGATTGTCAAAACTTGCAAAAGCAGAATTCGCAACAGCCGCAATCTGCGACTGCTGCATATCCTGAAATAAAGTAACCTCCTGTTCTATGATATTTGCCTCAACCAGAAGAGCCTTTGCAAGTTCTTCCTTGATAGCACCCTTTGAAACCTCTATTGAGGTAAAGATCAGTATCAAGCAAGTCAACCCAGTGACTAATGCCACAAGTATTGCAATGGAATACTTGATATGGCTTATCCTGAAAATATTGAAACTCATAAAACTGGAGTGTGTGTGTTAACGAAATTGGTATGAAAAAATCTTAGTAACGGTAGAAATCGGTCTTGTAAGGACCCTCCACCTTTACTCCGATGTAATCTGCCTGTTTTTGAGACAACTGAGTGAGATGAACACCGAGTTTTGCAAGATGCAAACGTGCTACCTCCTCATCAAGATGCTTTGGCAAACGATATACACCTACCTCGTACTTGTTCTGCCACAACTCAAGCTGAGCAAGAGTCTGGTTTGTGAAAGAATTTGACATTACGAAAGAAGGGTGACCAGTAGCATTACCGAGATTTACAAGACGACCGCGGCTGAGGAGTATGATACAGTGTCCATCAGGGAAGACAAACTTATCTACCTGAGGCTTGACATTTACCTCTTTTATACCTGGCCATTGCTCAAGGCGTGCAACCTGAATCTCATTGTCGAAGTGACCGATGTTACATACGATAGCCTGATCCTTCATCTTAGCCATGTGCTCAGCTGTAATGATATCACAGTTACCGGTACATGTCACAAAGATATCGCCGAATTCAACTACATCATCGACTGTCTTAACTTCATAACCCTCCATAGCAGCCTGAAGAGCACATATTGGGTCAATTTCTGTTACAATGACACGAGCACCGAAGCCACGCATAGACTGTGCGCAACCCTTACCTACATCACCATAACCACATACTACAGCCACCTTTCCAGCAACCATAACATCAGTACCACGCTTGATACCGTCTGCCAAAGATTCACGACAGCCGTAGAGGTTATCAAACTTAGACTTAGTAACAGAGTCATTTACGTTGATTGCAGGAAAAAGAAGTTCGCCCTTCTCCATCATCTGATAGAGGCGATGAACACCAGTTGTTGTCTCCTCAGATACACCCTTAACATCTGCAGCTATCTTTTCCCAGTTGATATGTCCCTGCATCATACGAAGAAGTTCGATCAACTCTTGGAAATCCTCGCCACAATCAGAGTAATCCTTCTCAAGAATAGAAGGATCCTTCTGAGCCTCTACACCTTTATGAATAAGAAGAGTAGCATCACCACCATCATCAACGATAAGGTTAGGACCGAGACCATTACCGAAGTCAAGTGCCATCTTTGTACACCACCAGTACTCAGCAAGAGACTCACCCTTCCAAGCAAAAACAGGGACACCTGCCTTTGCTATAGCAGCTGCGGCGTGATCCTGAGTAGAATATATATTACAAGAACACCAGCGTACCTCAGCACCGAGAGCTACAAGTGTCTCTATGAGAATAGCTGTCTGGATAGTCATGTGAAGAGAACCTGTAATACGTGCGCCTTTGAGAGGCTTCTTGTCTGCATAACGCTTACGAAGTTCCATAAGACCTGGCATTTCAAGCTCAGAAATACTAATCTCCTCGCGACCGAAAGCCGCCAAGTTAATATCAGCAACCTTATATGGGTACTGATTCTCATCAATAAAAGATATCATATTGTTGTACTACTATGTTTCAAAGACTATATACAAAACGCAAAAATAATAAAAATAATGAGATTGAGCGTTTCGCAGCAAATTTCGTGCTCAATTTAACAAACGGAGTAGAAGAAACGACACGTTTTACTATCGTTAAATCTGACTGCAGCTGTACCCCGTCTCATTACATATCATATTGATTTTGATGTTGCAAAGATATACAACGAAAAAAGAGCGGTGTCCCGATTTGGCGCGATTAGGCGCGATTGCGCACGATT
>JAKSLD010000021.1 GCA_024401395.1 Bacteroidales bacterium | reverse complement strand
CTTCGCTAAGTACACAACTAACGAAGCTGGTAAGGCACTCGTTGCAGCTGGTCCAAAGTTGTAATTCATCCGAGTCGCACGACTCCCTGAAATACATTAACACCATAGGTGGGAGTTTCTTCTCACCTATGGTTTTTTATCTATCACATACAGACAATGAAACAAACTCAGATTAATATAAAGAATCGTCGCGCTACATTCGACTACGAAATAATCGAAAAGTATGTCGCCGGTATAGTCCTCTTCGGAACAGAGATTAAGTCTATCCGCGGAGGCCACGCTAGCCTGGTCGACTCATACTGCTATTTTCATCAGGGCGAATTGTGGGTCAAGGGTATGCGCATATCTGAGTATTTCTACGGCACTTTCAATAACCACGCCCCAGAACGAGAAAGAAAACTGCTCTTACAGAAAAAGGAATTGGTGAAACTGGAACGCAAAATAAAGGAAAGCGGCCTCACTATAGTCCCTCTGCGTCTCTTCCTCAACGAGAAAGGGTACGCTAAACTGGATATCGCCCTCTGTCGAGGTAAAAAAGACTACGATAAGCGCGAATCTATCAAGGAAAAGGATTCTAAACGCGACTTGGATCGTGTCAGAAAACATTTCTAATTTTAATTCGAATACAATACACACCCTAATCATATTTCCCCAATGGTAGCCAAAAGCTCTCCAAAGAATAAAAACAATAAACAGTACGTAGCACCGAAAAACGCCCTTACTGTCATCATCTCGCTGACTCTCATCGGGTTCGGTCTGCTGCTCTTGTTGTCTATCGGCTCTTTCTTCTACACAGGAGCCGCCGACAGGAGCATATTCGACGTGGGCTTTTGGGACTTGCTGACTGACGACAAAATAGTTGTCAAGAATACTATCGGCAAATTGGGCGCATGGATGAGTGATATGCTCGTTACTAATGGCATAGGTCTGATGTCTTTCTCTATCCCTGCTCTCATTATTGCTCTCGGTCTATATATAATGGGAATCCGCCAGATACCTATTACTCGCATAGCTTGGAATTCATTCTTGGCTATTGTATGGGGCAGCATAACACTAGGTTTCCTTACTATGAAATTCAGCGATTCCACATACCTCTTGTGGGGTGGCTTGCATGGCTACTATGTCTCTCGCTGGCTCTCTTCTTGGCTCGGCATAGTAGGAACAGCTATAGTCCTCTTGGTATCTTTGTTCGTCTACCTCATAATCAGATTCCCTGCAATACAGAATAAGATTAATGCCCTCCTTGAAACTCTTAGCAATAAGCGTTTCTCTATCAACTGGAGCAAGGTCAATTCTTATATCAATGGCGAGGAGGAGAATCTGGAAGATATCCCTGCAACTAATCCCGCATCAGCAACATCATTGGTTGCTCCCGCCTCTCAGTATTCTACAGCATCTGAGGAGGAGGAAGACACCCAAGAACCTGACAATGAGGAGGAGAATGAGAACAACAATGGCATTGTCCCTACTAGAGGCACTTTCACTTTCAACAATAACGATGAAGAGGAGGAGGAAGATAACGACGACAATGCCAAAACTTACAATAATTTCCCCAATAACAACGTTTCTTATCCTTCTGATGAGCCAACCGTCAATGAGGATACTGAATCTCAGCCTCAGCCAGACAAGGGACCTGACATAGACATCAACAATGCAACAGAAAAAGACGACCGAGTGAAGCGTATCATCAACCCTAATGATGACCCTTCTCGACCATACGACCCTACTCTGGACTTGTCTAACTATAAATACCCATCAATCGACCTCTTGATTGACCGCCACAGTCCCGATTCCGAGGTAAGTAAGGCCGAAATGGAGGAGAATGCTCATAATATTACTACTACCCTCAAGAATTTTGGCATATCTATCGACCGCATCCACGCGACAGTAGGCCCAACAGTCACTCTCTATGAGTTAGTTCCTTCTCCAGGCATGAAACTCTCTAAGATCAAGGGCCTCCAAGAGGATATTGCCCTCGCTCTTTCGGCAATGTCCATACGTATGATAGCACCAATGCCGGGCAAGGGCACTGTAGGTATCGAAGTCCCTAACAAAAATAAGAAGGTGGTCAGCATGCATAGTATGATAATGTCCGACCGCTTCCAACAGTCTAAATACGAGCTTCCTATCGCTCTCGGTAAGACTATCACCAACGAGACTTTCGTTTTTGACCTCGCTACAACTCCTCACCTTCTCGTAGCTGGTGCTACTGGTCAGGGTAAATCGGTGGGTCTTAATGTAATTCTTACGTCTCTCCTCTACAAGAAGCACCCTTCGCAGGTAAAATTCGTTATCATCGACCCTAAACAGGTTGAGTTTACGCCTTATCAGCCTATCGAGAAGAACTTCCTCGCCAAACTTCCTGGCAATGAGGATGCTATCATAACAAAGATAGAGGATGTCAAGACTACCCTCTCTTCTCTTACAATAGAAATGGAGAATCGTTATACTCTGGTAAGCAAGGCAAAAGTGCGTAATATTAAGGAGTACAACGCAAAATTCATTGAGCGTAAACTTCTTCCTACCGAGGGTCACCGCTTTATGCCGTATATAGTTGTAATCATCGACGAGTTCGGAGATCTTATCATGACTGCCGGCAAGGAGATTGAAACACCTATCGCAAGAATCGCCCAAAAAGCACGTGCTATCGGTATCCACATGATTCTTGCAACTCAACGTCCTGACGTTAAGATTATTACTGGTGTAATTAAGGCTAACTTCCCTTCTCGTATAGCATTCAAGGTTTCGTCTATGATAGACTCTCGTACAATCCTCGACGAGACTGGCGCTGACCATCTTACAGGAAAGGGCGACCTCTTGGCTAAAATTGCAGGTAACGATAGCGTGACCCGCGTTCAATGTGCATTCATCGACACCGACGAGGTTATAGCTATCAACGACCATATTGCTGAACAGCAGAGTTACGCCTGCGCCTACGAGCTCCCTGAGGCTGAAACAGACAATGGTGTTCTCCCTCTGGAATTTGACAATAATGGCGAGACTCCAAGCGGCCCAGGTAAGCTGGACCCTCTCATCCGCGAGGTCGCAGAAATGGTTGTTACTTCCCATTTGGGTTCTACCAGCAACATCCAACGTGTTTTTAACCTCGGTTATAATAGAGCGGGGCGTATCATGGACCAACTCGAACGTATGGGTATCGTCGGACCTGCTATCAGCTCTAAACCGAGAACAATCCTGGTCAACGACCTCGACACTTTGGAGTCTATCCTCCAATCTTTTGGCGTTTAAGTTTTTTTGGCACACATTTTGCAACATTTATCGCAAAAGCACATACAACGTGGCATGATGAGACACATAATAACACTTATACTTTTAGCAGTAATCTCACTGAAGTCTTTCGCTCAAGTGCAGGAGGTCGACCCTGAAATCGCACGCGAAATACTGGAAGCTATCGACAAGAAGCATGCCTCATACAAGGCTATGAAGATTGACTTCACGCTTACCGTCGATAATAAGCAGTCTAACACAAAGACTGAGCATATCGGTAGCCTCAAGGTGATGGACAAGAAGTACCACCTCTCTATCTTGGGTAACGAGACATTCTGCGACGGAAAGAATATCTATAGTTATTCTAAGGACAATAACGAGGTTACTATCACTTCTATGGATGAGGAGCAAATTAATATGTCTCCTATCCAACTTCTCTCAGCATGGAAAGAGGGCTACAAACTCAGATACTTGGGCGATGCCGATATCGATGGCTACTATAGCACAGAAATCGACCTCTACCCTGTCGAGCGTACAAGCCCTATTGTCCGCATCCGTGTAACCCTGGAGCAAAAAACCAAGAATCTACGCAAGATCCTCCAACAGACAAAGGACGGAATGCTGATGACGTACTTTATCAATGGCATAGAACCTGTTGATAACATTTCTGAAGATTCATTTATTTTCAACGAATCTAAATTTCCAGGAGTTGAAGTAATAGATATGCGCTAAAATCATATTTTTGGTACGCAAAACACTTAAAAACGACCGTTCTATAGCAAAGAATGGTCGTTTTTGTTGCTTCTCCCCACTAAAATGTCTTACTTTGCATAAATATTGCAAAGAATAATAAGCTATAAGAACAATATCACTATAAAGAGATGAACTTAATAGTAGCCAAAGAACACTTCTCAGAGAACGTGGTGATGCTCGAAATCGAGGCTCCACGAATCGCTAAGTCTCGCCGTGCTGGTCATTTCGTGATCGTACGCGTAGGTGAAAAGGGTGAGCGTATTCCGCTTACCATCGCAGGGTCTAACCTCGAAAAGGGTACAATTACCCTCGTCGCTCAACGTGTCGGAGTTTCGTCAAGCAAACTCACAGACCTTAACGTTGGCGATTACGTAACAGACGTTGTAGGTCCTCTCGGCCAGGCAACTAAGATCGAAAAGCAGGAGGGTGCAGTTCTCTGCTGCGGCGGTGGCGTAGGCGTTGCTCCTCTTCTCCCAATTATCCAAGCTCATAAGGCTGCCGGCAACCGCGTAATCTCGGTTCTCGCAGCTCGTACCAAGGATCTTATCATCCTCGAGGACGAAGTTCGCAAGTCTTCTGACGAGGTTATCATCATGACTGATGATGGCTCTTACGGCGAGAAGGGTGTCGTAACTGTCGGTATGGAGAAGGCTATCGAGTCAGAGAAGATTTCTGAGGCTGTAGTTATCGGCCCTCCTATCATGATGAAGTTCGCCGCTCTCTGCACAAAGAAGTACAACGTTCCTACTGTAGTATCTCTTAACACAGTAATGGTTGACGGTACTGGTATGTGCGGCGCTTGCCGTGTAACTGTAGGTGGCAAGACTAAGTTCGTTTGCGTTGATGGCCCAGAGTTCGATGCTCATCAGGTCGATTTCGACGAGATGCTCAAGCGTATGGGTGGCTATAAGGCTCAGGAGGCTGAGGCTTTCGAGCGCTACAAAGCTTGCAAATAATTTCTTCAAACCTTGTTTAATAAACATCTTTAGAAAGTAATCATGGATAACAGCATATCAAGAGACGCAGCATGGCGCGAAGAAATTCGTAAGTCTATGAGTCCTAAGGACCGTATGGCCATCGAGCGTGTTAAAATGACAGAGGTTGAACCTAATATCCGTAACAAGTCTTACATAGAGGTTAACCAGGGACTTACTGCTGAGCAGGCTCTCCTCGAGGCTAAGCGTTGTCTCGACTGTCCTAACCCAGCTTGTATGACAGGCTGCCCTGTAGAGATCAACATCCCTACATTTATCAAGAATATCGAGCGTGGCGAGATTCTCGAGGCTGCTCGCGTAATTAAGAATACTTCTACTCTCCCTGCTGTTTGCGGTCGCGTTTGTCCTCAGGAGAAGCAGTGCGAGAGCAAGTGTATACATACTAAGACTGGTAAGCCAGCTGTAGCAATCGGTTATCTCGAGCGCTTTACTGCTGACTACGAGCGTAATAGCGGCAAGATGGCTATCCCAGAGGTAGCTCCAGCTAATGGCAAGAAGGTCGCTGTAGTCGGTTCAGGCCCTGCAGGTCTTACTTGTGCCGGCGAAATGGCTAAGCTCGGTTACGACGTTACAGTATTCGAGGCCCTCCATGAAATCGGTGGCGTGCTCAAGTACGGTATTCCTGAGTTCCGTCTCCCTAACTCAATAGTTGAAGTCGAGATCGACAACCTCCGTAAGATGGGTGTTAAGTTCGAGCCTGACTTCATCGTTGGTAAGACAGCTACAATGAACGAGCTCCGCGAGGAGGGCTTCAAGGCTTTCTTCGTAGCTTCTGGCGCTGGTCTCCCTCGTTTCATGGGTATCCCTGGCGAGAATGCTATCGGTATCATGTCGTCTAACGAGTACCTCACTCGCGTTAACCTCATGCACGCTGCTGATCAAGAGTTCGACACTCCTGTATTCTTCGGCAAGAACGTAGTAGTTGTAGGTGGTGGTAACACAGCTATGGACTCTGTTCGTACTGCTAAGCGTCTCGGCGCCGACCATGTATACCTCGTATACCGTCGTTCTATGGACGAGATGCCAGCTCGTAAGGAGGAAATCAAGCACGCTCAGGAAGAGGGCATCGAATTTATGCTCCTCCACAATCCTATCGAGTATATCGCCGACGAGAAGGGCCACGTAAAGCAGGTTATTCTCCAGGTTATGGAGCTCGGCGAGCCTGACGAGCGCGGACGTCGTAGCCCAGTAGCTGTTGAGGGTAAGACTGTTACTCTCGATACTGACATGGTCGTAGTCAGCGTTGGCGTATCTCCTAACCCTCTTATTCCTAACGCTCACCCTGACCTCAAGACTACTCAGAAGGGTACTCTCGAGGCTACCGACGAACTCCAGACTACTGTCGAGGATGTATTCGCAGGTGGTGATATCGTTCGCGGTGGTGCTACAGTTATCCTCGCTATGGGTGATGGCCGTAAGGCTGCTGCTAACATGCACAAGTATCTCCAGAGCAAGTAATTCTTCAGAATTATTAAATAACTCAAATAGGATGTGTTCTCCATTGAACACATCCTATTTTTTGTCTATACCTCTTATTCCATCTTACTTACTCGCTCTGCCTCTTCTCCTTCATATATTCTAGGCGAACCGTAAGTCTTATACATGAAATCTGTATAGACACAAACATTCACCGTCGCATAACGATGATCTTTGCTGATATTCATCGTAACCATTACCTGACTGCACTGTCGGGCTTTGGGTACATTACTCCCCTCTTTGCCGTCTAGAAAATCTGTCAACTCTTCTAATTGACTGATGTCATAGTAGTGCATGACACAATTCACCGGACTCCCTGTCTCTATATACACATAACGTCTACAGTGGGTAAGCGCCAACCAAATGGCTGTCACACAGAATAAACCTCCTACGCTAAAGAACAACGCCGGAATACCTCCCGAATAACATTCTGATAACGATTGCGATATGCAATAAACACCTGCGATTGATAATAATATCACAATGAGTACGTTCTTCGCACTCACTTCTGCCTTAATTTTGTTCATAATTTGTATTGTTATAGTTAATAATCACACCGCGCTATCTCCCATAACCTCATTAAAGGGTGATAGCGAAATAATATCATAAAACTAAGGCAGTCTCTAAATCAGGATTTTACGCTCGGCATAAACATAATAATCGCACGGGCGTCTCGAATTGCACAAGGCTATCGCCTCGCTGGTTGTTTGTATAGTATAATTTGCCGATATACTCGACAGCACCCCACATATTAGCGCATAAGCAAGTGGCCGCGACTGGGTATAATTCCATTGTACTCTGCTCCTTTCGGGTCTTGCAGTAGTCGGAACTGGAATGCTTATCGTTTCCGCTGCAATACCTGCGTACGGAATATCGGCACAAATTTCAACGTATTGCTCTCTTTCGTTATCGTCATTTCCCGACAGATAACTTCCTTTATCTTCCGCAAAAACGCCATAATGCTCGTCAAGACACACTCCAACAGCTACCACCATCATGACAGTAGCTGCAACTAGTTTAAGTATGTATCTCAACTTACTCATACATAACATTTTTGCTCATGAGTATGTCCATAGTTTCCTTCTACACCGCAAATCTATATATTTTTCTTCAACATTGTTCTCTCTTGGTCATTTATAAAAAAATTGCGATGAACAAGGGTGCTCTCTAGGACTAGCAAGGGTGCTCCGTAGTATAATCGTGCCTCTTCTCTATCTCTTCTTTGAGCCTGATTATAGTCTCAAAAATAAAAAAATTGCGAGCAAACGCTACTCTCCATTAACGCAGTCCATACGCAGACCATACGCAGACCGTTAGTATACATAGCACAAACAGCACTTATACTCCCATAAGAATTTTAGGAATTAGGAATTAGGAATTAGGAATTATCACTATCTTTGCGCCCAAATATTAACTCAATAAATGGATAAAAAATCATACATCGGACTCGCCCTGATATTCGTAGTCATGGTGGTCTTCCAATGGATTAACTCCCCTAGCGAAGAAGAACGCGCAAAGTGGCGTCAGTACCACGAGCAGCAAGCAGCCGCAGAAAAGGCACGTCAAGACAGTATCGCTGCACTACAAGCCGCAGCTCAGTCTGTCGATGTTGCTCTAGACGATACCACACGTCAATCTCAATTAGTAGCAAAATACGGACTCCTCGCACCTTATATGGAGGGCGAGCTGAACCACATAACACTGGAGAATAACCTTATCGCTCTCGACCTGACTAACAAGGGTGCTCGAATCTATTCTGCAGAAATCAAGGAGTATAAGGCTTATGGCGACCGCGCTCTCAAACTTTTTGATGGCGACGATAACCGCTTCGGCTTTAGCTTCATTCATAATACTCGTTCTTATTTCACAGGGGATATGTTTTTTAACCTCAAGGAAAAGAACGACTCTTGCGCAACTTTCGTAGCAAATATCGGCGACGGTAGCATGACAATGACATACTACCTCCCAAACAACTCATACGAAGTTCACTACACTCTTGAGACTGAGAACCTCGGCTCTTATGTCTACAACCGCACTTCTGCTCTCGACCTCGAATGGACTATGAATATGCCTTACGCCGAAAAGGGTCATAAGTCCGAGGGCACTTGGAGTGGTGTCTACTATAGATACGCAGAGGGTGATGTCGATGACCTCGGCGCAACAGGCAACAAGAAGGAGCAGATTAACATGAACCTCGACTGGGTCGCATACAAGGATCAGTTCTTCAGCTCAATCCTCGAGGCTAAGTCTCAGTTCGCTGGCGCAACATTGTCTACCAACGCACACGATATGAGCAAGGATACCCTTATCATGAAGGATATGGCATCCAACCTCGGCGTTAAGTTCGATTTCAACAAGCCTCAAGAATCTGCTGAGTTCAGCTTCTATTTCGTACCTAATTATTACTATGCCCTCGAAAGCTACGAAGGCAAGGAATTCACAGAGCTCCTCCCTCTCGGTTGGGGTATATTTGGCTGGATCAATGAGTATTTCATTATCCCAGTATTCAAATACCTCGAAATGGCATTCGATAGCTATGGTTTGATTATCCTATTGCTTACAATAATTATCAAGACTATCATCTTCCCATTCACTTTCTCTTCTTACAAGAGCCAGGCTAAGATGCGTGTCTTGAAGCCTCAGGTTGACGAGATCAATGCTAAGATTCCTGCCGAAAAGGCTATGGAACGCCAGCAGGCTACAATGAACCTCTACAAGAAGGCGGGCGTAAACCCTATGGGCGGATGCCTCCCAATGCTTCTTCAGATGCCTATAGTCTTCGCTGCATTCCGATTCTTCCCAGCAGCTATCGAATTCCGCGGCCAGTCTTTCCTCTGGGCTGATGACCTCTCTACCTACGATAGCATCATCAACCTTCCTTTCAACATTCCTTTCTATGGAGCTCACGTCAGCCTCTTCTGCTTGCTCTTCTGCGGCGTTCAGGTCGCATATAGCAAGGCTCAGATGCAGACTCAGCAGTCAATGCCAGGTATGGGTATGATGATGTACATCATGCCTATAATGATGCTCTTCTTCTTGAACGACTTCCCTGCAGCCCTCAACTATTACTACTTCTTGTCAATGCTTATCACTATCCTCCAAACGATGGTAATAAAGCGTTTCTTTATCGACGAAAAGAGTATTCTGGCTCAGATTGAGGCTAATAAGAAGAAGCCAACAAAGAAATCTAAATGGCAGGCTCGCTACGAAGAACTCATGCGCGAGCAAAAAAAGCAAAGAAAATAACAGCATAGGCGTTTGTTGATGTAATATTTTTTATATTTTTGCGTCAATAATTAACCCGCTATATGCGGAATACCGAAATCAAAGAAAACTATAAAACAGATAAAATGAAAACCGCACTTCAGATTATCCTCCTGTTTGTAATTATCGGCCTCGGTTGGTTGGTATATCAGAGCGTTCAGGAGCCTATCATTTTCCAGGAAAAGTACGATCAGCGTAAAGCTGCTGTTGTTGAGAGACTTAAGCTTATCCGCGAGGCTCAGGTAGCTTTCAAGGCTACAAACGAGCGCTACACTGGTAGCTTCGATACTCTTGTCACTTTCGTAAAGACTGGCGTATACAAGATTACAAAGAATGAGGGTAGCCTCACTGACTCAATGCTTAATGCAGGTATGACAGAGAAGGAAGCTCTTAAGAGAGGTATCATCAAGCGTGATACTATCTATGTATCAGTTAAGGATTCTCTTTGCAAGACTATCGATCCTGATTCTATCCCATACGTACCTTTCACAAATGGTGCTAAGTTCGAGATGGGTGCTGGTACAATCACAGCTACAAGCTCTAAGCTCGTAATCCCTGTATTCGAGGCTAAGGTTCCTAACAAGGTATTCCTCCAGGGTCTCGAGGAGCAGTATCGTATCAACCTCGACGACGAGGCTAAGCAGCTCTTCAGATACCCAGGTCTTAAGGTTGGTGCACTCGACGAGGCTAACAACAACGCAGGTAACTGGGAGTAATTTTCTCCTATCCTAAATACTATAGAGGATGTGTCGTAAGATGCATCCTCTTTTCTTTTTTTTGTAAGGCAATTATCACTATCTTTGCACATATTCTATAAGATAACATGAACCTGAAGCGAGTATATACCATTATCTTGTCGTGCATCATAACTTCTACCCTATCTTTCAGCCAGGGCAGACTATCACGTCAGGACTATGTCAACAAATACAAAAACCTCGCAATCGCAGAAATGCAGACTAGTGGTATCCCTGCCAGCATAACACTGGCTCAAGGTATCTTGGAAAGCGATTGTGGCAACGGCGAACTAGCTGTCAACGCCAAAAACCATTTCGGAATCAAATGCCACTCAGATTGGACTGGTGAAAAAATTTACCACGATGACGACCAGGAACAGGAGTGCTTCCGTAGCTATAACGAAGTGGCTGAATCCTACCGCGACCATACTTATTTCCTAGTGACAAAAAGCAGATACCAAAGTCTCTTCACCCTTAAGTCTACCGACTACAAGGGATGGGCTACAGGTCTTAAATCTGCTGGCTACGCTACCGACCCTTCTTACGCACAAAAACTTATTGACATCATAGAGGATCTCGACTTGCATCAGTATGATTACGACATCAAGAACCCTAAACCAAATACTGACACTGCATCAAAAGAGACTGATACTGTAACTCCAACAAAGAATACAACTCCAACTGTCAAGAGCGATGCTTCTTTCAAATTTGAAATAGACCCTCTCGGCAAACACGAGACTGCATATAATAATGGCGTCCGCTATATCCGACTCAAGGATGGCGACACAGTTGAACGTATAGCCATTGAGTTCCATCTCCTCGTAAGTGACATTTGGAAGTATAACGACCTGACCGGCAACGAGGACCTGAGTTCAATGAAATATATCTACTTGGGCACAAAACGTAACCGCGCCCACAAGGATTGCCCTTCTCATATTGTGAAAGATGGAGAGACTCTCTGGTCTATATCTCAGAAATACGGAATAAAGCTCAATAGATTGGCTAAACGCAATAATCTCGCACCTGACGACAAACCATCAAAGGGTACGACTCTCATACTGCGCTAAGCTCTCAAGACAACAACGACTAACATAAGATGAAAAAAATAGTGTATATAGTCAACCCTCACTCTGGTGTGGGCAAGAAAAGACAGATAATACACACAATACGCGAAAGCTGGAAAAATCTCGGAGAGGACGCAACTCAACAGATTATCCTGACAGAGCACCACGGACACGCCCTTGAATTGGCCAAGGAGTATCGTGATCGTGTTGATATCATCGTTGCCGTAGGTGGAGATGGCACCGTTAATGAAATAGGTAGTGGCTTAGTTGGCTCTAAAACAGCCTTGGGAATCATTCCTGCCGGTTCTGGTAATGGCTTATCTCGTGAACTAAACATCCCTAGCAAGATAACATCTGCCCTGGAAGTTATCCAGGAGGGCTACTCTCGCACTATCGATGTTATGCGGATTCAGGACTTTTACTCTCTCAACGTAGCGGGTATCGGCTTCGATGCTTATATCAGCCACATTTTTGCTAAATCAAAAATACGTGGCCCTATCCAATATATGCGACTCATCGCACGAGAGTACCCAAAGTACCAAACTAAAAAATACTACCTCGAAATAGACGAACAGAATTATAACCGCAAGGCTTTCCTCGTCTCTTTCGCAAATTCTGCTCAGTGGGGTAATAATATCCGCATAGCCCCTACTGCATCCTTGGATGACGGACTCATCGACGTATGCGTGGTTAGCGAATTTCCTAACTATGCCGTCCCTTCGCTCTTGTTCTCTCTATTCAACCAGACTATAGAGCGTAACAAATATGATGAAGTAATCAAGGCAAAGACGGTGGAACTCAATAACCCTGAGCCTATCTTCGGTCATGTAGATGGCGAACCTGTCGAATTCGCTCCTCACGCTAAAATTAGCATCATCCCTCAGGCATTGAAGGTCATAGTTCCTTCCCCTGAATATTCTCAGGGATTCATCAATACTGATATACCACAAGCAATAACAGATATCAAAAGTACTCTTACTGATATCAAGGATAACATATTGGACCGTTTCCAACAGTTACTTGATTCTTAATCTGTTTCCCAACCTTACTAAGCCGATAATTACTACCAATGAGAGACCGTTTATTTCACCTGACGTGGCCGATTTTCATTGAGACATCTCTGATCATGCTCCTTGGAATGGGCGATATTTTCATGCTGGGCTCATATTCCGACTATGCCGTGGGCGCTGTCGGTGTCGTAAACCAGCTTATGAATATGGTCTTTCTCCTCTTTGGCGTGGTTACTACGGGTACTAGCGTACTCTGCTCTAGATACCTCGGTATGCGCCAGCATAATAACGTGAAGGAAATCATTGGCGTATCTCTTGTCTTTAATTTCGTATTCTCTCTATGTATGAGTGGCTGCCTAACTCTTTTCGCCCCTGAAATCATAGATATTATGGGTCTTCGCCCGGAATTACGCGAATACGCTATCAACTATATGCGAATCGTCGGAGGCTTTGCTTGGGTACAGGCTCTCTCTCTGACTGTTTCTGCCATCCTTCGCAGCCTCCAACGTCCAAAATTCCCTATGGTTGCCATAATGATTGTCAACGTGGTTAATATAATAGGCAACTATATGTTGATTTTCGGACATGGTCCTTTCCCTGCTCTCGGAGTAGAGGGCGCAGCAATTAGTACCGTATTCTCGCGTATAGTTTCTTTCTCTATCGTAATAATTTCCCTCAAAAAGATTGTTATCCCAGATCTCCACTTGAGCGATGCCCTACCATTCCGTTGGAATCGACTTAAGGAAATCTTGAATATCGGTCTTCCTGGTGCTGGGGAAATGTTGTCTTACGACCTCTCTCAGGTAACCGTAACTTATTTCATCAATCTTATTAGCAACGAGGCTCTTATCGCCCGCACTTATGTTGTGAACATAGCTCTTATGAGCTACTTGTTCACCTTCGCCGTGGCTCAAAGCTGCACTATTATGGTTGGCTATCTCGTCGGGGAGGGACATATTAATGCCGGACACAAATTATGCTTGTATTGTTCTAAACGCGCCATACAGGTATCTGTTACTATAGGCATAATCCTCGCTAGCTTCTGTCCTTGGTTCATCGAACTGTTTACAGATAACCCCGAGGTCATAGCTATGGTATGCGTAGCCCTTTGGATTGATATCATACTCGGTATCGGCCGTGCCCTAAATATGATTGTCATAGGCGCTCTTCGCGCTGCTGGCGATTATGTATTCCCAGTGGCCTTCGGCGCAATATCTGTATGGGGCGTCGCAACTGGCATGTCTTGGGTACTCGGTATATCTCTGGGTCTTGGACTCGCAGGTGTATGGATTGCCTTTGCTTCTGATGAGAACATCCGTGGTTGGGTTATGCTTCACCGCTGGAATAAGAAGTTCCGCGATGGCACATTGAGAATAAAATAATAATGAAAAAAAGATACATACTGTTTTTTGCACTTTCTGCTATCCTTACCCTGGCTATTTGGTATGGCTCTAAGTCAGTTTACCTGTACGCTACTACAGATAGCCAGGAAATAGAGAAATTGTCTGCTGTCGACTATACCGCCCCATCATCTTTCCACATCACGAATGCGGATAATGATACTACTTTGGAAAAGGTCGACAAAACTCTGCGTAGTTTGTTCCGCCGCGAATACTTACGTGGCGGTATGCAGGTGGCTATCAGCAAAAATGGTAAGATCGTCTACAATAAGGGCTATGGTTTCAGCAACATCGAGGATAGCATCGAAATGGAGCCTTATAACACTATGCGTATTGCAAGCGCTTCTAAGCTAGTTACTGCCGTAGCTATCATGCACCTGGTCGACCAGGGGAAAATCTCCCTTGACCAACGTGTATTTGGTATTCTCGGAATCCTTAACGATGAAATATATCTTACATATAAGGATAAACGTATAACGGACGTAACTGTACGCCAACTTCTTAACCATTCTGGAGGTTGGACTACCAGATGGGGCGACCCTATGTTTATGCCTCACTCTATAGCTCGCCAAATGGGCAAGAAACTTCCAATATCTATGCAGGATATAATTCGCTTTATGCTCGGCAAACGTATGCACTTTAACCCTGGATCTGCATCAATATACTGCAACTTCGGATATGGTATCTTGGGCGAGGTTATCGCTAAAGTAACTGGTATGCCTTATGAGGATTATGTCAAGTCTGAAATCCTCGCCCCTCTCGGCATCTATGATATGCACATCGGATATTCTTTCAAAAACGAAGCCCTCCCATACGAGGTATTGTACTACGAGGCTGATTCTGCAGCTTGCGCTATGGATTATACCAATAATGATTCTATCGAATGGGTTAGACGTGCCTATGGTGGTACTGATATTCACACTCTCGGAGCCGCTGGTGGTTGGGTAGCTAGCGCTTCTGACCTTCTGAAACTTACTCTCGCTATCGATGGGTTTGACGACGTGAAAGATATCCTATCTAAAGAGGCTATAGATGAAATGACTCACCACGATTTGGGATTTGACCCTTTGGGCTGGCGCAGCACTAAGGGCGATAGCACTTGGTACAGAAGTGGCACCCTCGCCGCAACAACGGCTATGATCGCCAGACACCCTAACAATGTCAACTACGTAATACTTATGAATACAGGAAACCACCGCGGACCAGAATTAGCCACGGTGGTTAGACTCATTATGGATGGGGTAATCCCTCCTATGGAATTGCCCGACGCCGACCTCCTTCTTGAGGACAAACGCTGGCAAGATAGATTATCGCAAAAATAAAAAAACTGCGAGCAACAAGGACTTTCTCTTATACTTCCCTTATATCTCCCTTATATCTCCCTTAACAAAAAGCAATACCAGAAAGTCCTGATTTCTCGGTCCCGCTTATGCGCGAATGTCAATAATCTTATCTATCTTCATAAGGCGCATTAGCTTCAAAACTTCCTCTTGAACGTTTACTAGCTCAAAACGCAAGTTGTTCTCGCGAGCAGCCTTAACACCAGATATCAATACAGATATACCTGTACTGTCGATATATTTTACTTCACCTAGATCAAGAAGCACATTACCCTTGTCCTTTGAGAGACAATCTACAACCGCAGTCTTAAGCTCTCCTGCATTTGTTACAGTTACTCTGTTTGTGCCAGCTACTGTAATTACAATCTCTTCAGGTGTACGATTTACTTCTATCATACTTATTAGTATTTTATTTACCTTAATCCTTATATCCTTTTATCCAACTTTCAAATAATCCAACAACTCTACCTCTGCTTGCTTGCAATTCGACACAAATATATCAACCTTTTTGCGCATTTCTGTCACATCACGAATACTAGCTTTTCCAGTACATTCATCCTCAATCTCCTGAAGAAGAGCACGAACAGCTGTCATTCCTAATGCAGAAATACTTCCTTTGGCTTTATGCGCTACCCTTCGTAGTCGCTCAGCTTCATTCCCAGCTATTGACTCATTCATCTCTGTAGAGAACTCAACAATTTGCTCTCTAAACAGATCAACTAGCTGTGCTATAAGCTCTTTATCGCCATCAGTTGCATGCTGCAAATATGTCAAGTCAACGACCATAGGCTACTTATTGACCTTATTATCAGTTAGACAAGTGCAAATATAACTTAAAAATCTATATACTGATACGATTACTTCAAAATTTTCAACTCTGAAACTTTAGCCTGGGATCTCTCAAAGACTAGCACTCTGTCAAATCTCGTAGGATACCTATGCCGCAACGCCTTATTCGCTGCTACTGGATCATAATGGGCCGACATCAGAAAACTGTTCTGTACTATCAGCAACCACTGCTCATCACAATCTGTCGCATACCCTGACAGCTTCTGATCTTTATCTTTTATCCTCTGAACAACACTCTCGATGGACAATGGCTTTACTCTCGTGGAAATACTGGCAAACCATAAATGATCTTTCAACAACCCTGATACATTGGTTATCAATATCCTCTCAACCAACATCGGCAGCCTCTGGTCTCCATATTTGGAAGTCCTATCAACGATATATTGCTTACCAGTTGCCATCGGCATATTATCAGCAACTATCACCGCTATCTCTTCTGCCAACCCCGTGCGAATCAAATCGGCCTTCTCTGCCTCTTTATTGTTGGCCGTAGCTACTAATGGAGATATCCTGTCCGAAAATTGCACATCTACAACAAGGGGCAACATCGAATCTTGCACTGCTCTCTGATATTTCTCAAGAGCTATATCCATCAACTGGTTGAGGAAATCTTCGTGAGCCCTCATATTGAACTCACTGTCATCTCTGTCATACTTGAGCTCTGTAACCTCCACCCCAATTCGCTTTTTCGGAGTATCTACAATAAAATCTGGTCGCTCGCTCTTCTTGATGTCTGCTATAGTCGGAAAATTCCTATAGGCTTGAACAAACAGGTTCATAACCGTCCATTCTTTCCGCTCTTTTTTCTGAGCATTGGAAGACAATGAACATTGTTCATTATGACCTGCTTTTTCTGCCATGCCTATACAATTATTTCAACCACTTTGCAGTCCAACCTTTCTTCAGCATAAACTTAACAAGCTGATGGAACAAGAATGGCTGTAATGTATATGCCAGCACAACTGCCGACGTCATACCTATAATAGTAGCAAGACCGATAGACTTAATAGCTGGGTGGGTTGCCAACAATAGCGAACCTGTAAATATAATCAGCACAACTGCCGAGAAGAATATCGCTGTCTTATGGTATATAAGCAATTTTGGATCACTTTCACTCTTTGCCCTACTCAACAGTCCGTCCATAACAAATATACTGTAGTCAACACCTATACCGAATATAAATGTGGATATAACAATATTTATCAGGTTAAACTGTAAATCTAACATTCCCATAACACCAAGTACAATATACCAACTTAGCATCATCGGGATAAAAGCAAGTATACTTAGTACAATATTCCTGAATGACAGAAGAAGTACTAGGAATACAAATGCCATTGAGATGTTCAACGCTATCTGGAAATCTGCATTGATAGTCTCAACCATATTGGTCGCGTAGAACATAGGATCTACCACAACACAATCTTTTATAGCGGCTATCTTCTCTCCCACTGCCTTCTGGTTGGCTGTAGTCATCTGCGCTGGAGTAAATACCATGTATACACCATCCGTATGCTCTATCATATTAGCCAAAAGACCTTCTGGAATAATATCTGCTTCATAAAGCGACTGTGGCTCAATGCTTTCAGCCTCCAACATCGACTGGAACTGATAGAAAAATGATGACTTGAGCCCTACTTTCGCACCAGCACGGGTTACCATACCCATAACTTTCTCTATCTTTTCCTCATCCCAATACTCTGTCCAAGCATCAAGATTTGCCTGCTGCTCTTCTTCTGTCAAGAAAAGTGTAGCCGCCTTACTGTACCCCTTAACCAATCCTGCTTCTTTCAGACTGTCCATGGCAGAAGCAACCTGTCTGCTTAACAACAATGCACTGTCAAGGTCATTGGATGCCGAAGCATAATATGTAGTGACATACCCAGGCTGTGTTTTCTCGGCTAGAAGATTCTTTGAATCCATTACCTTAGGATCATTATAGCCGACATTAGCTAGGTTTGCATCAAAAGTCACCCATTTTTGGGTATAGAAACATACACAGCTGATTACCACAATGAGAATTATCAACCAGGTGTGCTTCTCAAATGGATGCGAATTGAACTTCTCTAAAGCAACAAATGCCTTCTGCGACTTCCTGTTTCTTTGTGGATTAAAGAAATGTGGCAGGAATATCAGACTGAAAAATGTAGTACCTATAAGCGCAAAACTTGCAAATAGTCCAAAATCTTGAAGCAGTGCAGATTGTGTAAACATCAATCCCAAGAAAGAACCGATCGTTGTCAAACAGCCAAGGAATACAGGCTTTGTCTGCTCTTGGATTACTCTCTCTGGTGTGCTGACATATTTGTAATGTGTAACAACATGCAGACAGTAACTCAAGGCTACCCCAAGAACAATAGCTCCAATACCTAACGCCAGCAATGACATCGTACCTTTGATTAGATACATCAATGCTAACGAGAATAATGCTCCCCAAAGTATAGGTAGAACTATAAGCAAGAGTGTCGATTTATTCTTGAAACAGAATCCTATGATAATCAAACAGATAATAAGAGAGATTGTAACTGTAAGCGCCAAATCTTTCTTAACCTGCTTTGAATTATATACACTTTGAACAGGCGAACCATGGAAATATACCTTTACATCCGGGTTGGACGACTCAAATTCTTGAATGTGAGTTTCTATAAGGTCCACCAGCTGCCTTCCGCTTTTCGAGTCAAACGACTTGAAATTAGGAGAGATATACATCAACGCTGTTGTTGAATCAGGTGTAAATAGATGACTGGATATGATCACCTGATTGCTGCCTAGACCGTCTTTGACGTCTTTGAGGCGGTCAACCAAGATCGACTTCATTCCAATAGGGTCAATCTTGACAATATCTTTCATGAGCGCACCAGCAGAACTATTGAGCAGTTCCATATTCTTTTTCATCTGCTCATTGATGCTCTCTTCTGTCAGCAACTCATCTATAAGCTCATAATCAGACTCTTGTACATAGCATGGGAAATTATCTGCAATATATCCCATGGCATCCATCAAAATAGTCTCATCTATTTGATACAGAATGTCTCGGATACGACCATCATCCCCATCTTTCTCTAGCAACCCTTCCGCAAACTCATCCGAAAGCTCAGCAAGATAATCAGAATCAAGCTGCTCATCATTACTGGATGTAAGAAGTACAAATATCTTGTCCTTTACTCGCAAATTAGCAAAGGCAAGCTTCTCATTCGAGTTATTGGTCTTTGGCAGAAGGCTTGAAATATCTTCTTCATACTCAACTCTGGAACCGAATACAGCCAGCACGGCTGTAGATACCAACAAAATCGACCACATTACAATCTTATGTGATCTGAAGAATTGATATATAGCTAAGACAAGTCTAGTCATTGTATGTACGTTTCCCTCTCTAAAAGGATGCTGAATAAATTAAAATACGTCACACCTACATAATTCATTTATATAGGTGGACGTTGTAGTTTGATTCAATACCTCGCTCTCTCTTCGTATATGGAGCTGGCATGAAGTTCAATCTTAGTTCTTGCGAGCTGCGATGAAATCGTAAAGGTTTTGGAAAGTCTTGATTGTACCAACCTCTGAACCCTGAATCTTTACACCGAATGTGCTCTCGATCAAAGCAACCATATCTACAAGGCTCAAGCTATCAAGACCTAGTGTCTCCTTGATGTTAGCATCAGCTGTGATATCGCTTACCTCAACCTCAAACTCTTCTGCCAAAACCTCGTTAATTTGCTTTACCAATTCTTCCATTGTAAATAAATTATTTATGTGTTTTATGTAAATACTCTATTTGTCAGCGCAAATATAAAACAATTATGTCGCCTTTGCAATAGCTTAACATTATTTGGCAAAATACTTGCTAATCTTGCCAAGTATATACCCTGATCCAATCAAGTGTCATTCCCGATTGTGTCAGTTTTGGCGCATCTTGAACTAAATTGCTGCTCAATGCTATATACATCTGCTCTTGTGGCACTGCACCTCTAACAGTAAATGCTTCTACACCATTGACACTCCATACAAGCTTCTCTGGTGTCCACAACAACGATATAATATAGTAACCATCACTGAAGTTTGCCCCATCAAGTATAGTCTCTTTGTTCGCATCCTTCAATACCACACTTGTCTCTATCTGCTTTGCCTTAAGTGTACCGTAGTTAACAACATTGATTTGTGGGGTACTCTTTTCTCCTGCTAGCCAAATATTGTGTGTCAATGGCTTCGAAAAGTCAAATTTAACCTTGAAGTCAAAACGACCATACTTCTGACGGAAACTTGCTCCTGTATTTATAACTGCCGAAGAATAGTCAAAGTCTTTATCCACAAAGCCTGAAGGCAATTCCCAAGCCTTACCGTGAACTTGCTCTTTGCGCGTAACAATTGTCATCTCTGAATTTGAAACGACTACATTGCCCTTCTGAAAGCCTTGTTTCTCTTTCTCAAGACTATATACAGAATTTGCTAAGGCCTGACCCCAATAATATCCGAATGTCCACTTGGAACTGTCAAGCTGCGAACCTTCAAATTCTTCCTGGAAAGTCAGATTCCATTTCTTTATGTCGCTAAAGACGTCTCCAGCTGTACACTTATTATACCAGATAATATCTTTTGACTTTGACAGCTTATCAAATTCATTGATCAACTGACACTCTTCGCTCTTCTGGTAGCGCTTCGTGTCTGTCATCTCTTTCTTGTAGTTTATGAACTCTGATGTAGCTAAATACTCTTTCAAAGCCTCATATTTCTTGAGCCTGTCTCCTTGCTTCGTAGCAAGGTAGTTCTTGTACTCTTGACTTGGCTGTGTCTTGAGCACATATTTGGTATCGCTCGACTTTGCAGCTTTCTGGTATCTCTTGAGGGTCGCATACTCTTCACTCTTCTTGAATGCCTTCTTGTCTGCTTGCTTGGCACGGAACTCTGCCGACTCAACAATAGGCTTCAACTCAAGATATGTAGCATAATCAGCTGACGCCAAGGCTGATTGCAATCTTGGCTCAACTTTCTTCTCTACATGAAAATATGACTTTATATCACTCGACTTCTCAAGCTGCTTATACTCTTGCTCTTTCTTGTAAGCTTCTGTATCAGAAAACTTTTCAGTCTTAAGCTTATTCACTTTCGCCTTGAACTCTGAAGTTGACAAAAGCGTTTTTAGTTCATTATATCTTGCTAATTCTGAAGACTTTGCATATTCTTGGTAGCGTTTGTAGTCTGCTTCGTGCTGAATACACTTATTCTCGTACGACTTTGTCGATGGATATTTACCCCCGAAGAGGAAACTGAATAGTCCCATTATCTATTGGAATATAATTTATTATCTAAGATGTCTCTTTACTATCTCTTTGAGCGCCATTGCATTGATTGGCTTAGCAATGAAATCTGTACAACCAGCTTCCATCGTCTTGGCTTTGTCGCTCTCAAACGCAAACGCAGTTAGAGCTATAATAGGAATCGCCTTATCCGACTCCCTGATACGCTCTGTTGCTGCCAATCCGCTCATACGAGGCATACGAACGTCCATCAGTATCAAATCTGGATGCTCCTTCTCAAAAGCTTCTACAGCCTCAATTCCGTCTTTCGCCCAAATAAGGTCATACTCGGCCTTCAAAATATACGAAACTAGCATATAATTGCTCTCTGTATCCTCCGCAACAAGAATACGTGGCTTATTGCTATGCTGATCAATGGACTGATCGGTAGATAATGTACCAGGTTCACTCTTCTTTACGATGCTTGAATCCATCAATGCTTGTACATTGTCTCTAATAATTTCCATATATCTGACTTTATTATTTTGATCTGTTTCTTCGTTTAATAACTCAGCAAAGCCAAGTATCGCATTGAGGTGCGTACGTAACATATGCTGAATATCTGCGTTTACGCGCAATAACGCCTGAGGTTCGCTAAAAGTGCCAATATTTTCACTTTCCGACTCAGTTTGTGTCAAAATACCTTGATTTGGGGATACAAAACAGGCGAACTCTCCCTTCCTTACTTGATTGGCTACCGCACTGAGTTTCACTGAGTTTGTAAATAAAAAGTCTTCTATCAGGTACTGCCCCTTCGAATTCTCTATATCTTTACAAACTTTCAGCAAATGACGAGCCTCTCGACCTAGGGCTTCCATAGCCGAACGTCCAGCAAAACTTCCAAGCCCTAGTCGCATCTCTAGGTTGCGGTTTATAGCTTCTATCTTCAAATCTACAGGAGCTCCTGTCGAATCATATACATAACTGAGATATACAAACCCTAATGGCATATTCTCAAATAGCATTGAGACTAAGTCCGGATCTGAATATATTAAACCAGTATACTTATTATCTGTTAGACCAACCATAGCAATTCTCTAGCTAATAAAACAAATGTAGATATTTATTGATTATCTTTTACAAGTTTTGCATCAATAATTTTATATAATTTGTCATTCTTCCTTACTCTGTCTGGTACAGGCATCGAGAATATGTCTCCTTTTACTACTTTTTCTGTAGGCCTAAGGTCTACTCTCAATTCTCCTATATTCAGATCCATACACCCCGTTGTCGGACCCATAATTATTGCCTTGTCTCCGACATTCAGATCTCCTGTCTCTAAAAGAACTTCTGCTACTCCTACTTTATTGAAGTAGTTGCGCACTGTTCCAACAAAGACTTTCTTTTCTGTAGCGAGATTGCCGGAATTCTCTGTCCACTCGCCCATAGTCTGACCTTGATAGTAGCCGTCCCAGAAGCCTCTGTTGAATACTGTCGAGAGTTTGGCATCCCATTTCGTACGTGACTCGTCATTGTATGTGCCATCACATATCTCTTGGAGCGCTTCGTTGTAGCACTCACATACTGTCTTGACATAGTCTGCGGAACGAGCTCGGCCTTCTATCTTGAAGACTCTGACTCCACTGTTCACCATCCTGTCTAGGAAACCGATGGTTTTCAGGTCTTTTGGCGACATGATATACTTGCCGTCAACTTCTAGCTCGTTGCCCGACTCTATGTCTTGTACCCTGTATTTTCTCCTGCAGGCTTGCAGACAGGCTCCTCTGTTTGCTGAAGCTCCACCTAGCGTATTCAGGCTCAAATAGCATTTGCCGGATACTGCCATACATAGTGCTCCGTGAGCAAACATCTCTATCTGAACTAGTTCGCCTCTCGGACCGCGAATATCTTGCTCTATGATGTTCTTGTGTATATTGGCTACCTGATCCATATCTAGCTCTCTCGCCAATACTACTACATCCGCATACTTGCTGAAAAATCTCAACGCTTCGGTATTGGAAACGTTGCACTGGGTGGAAATATGAACCTCTACCCCAATCTGACGGGCATACTCAATGACCGATAAATCGGAGGCAATAATCGCAGTGACTTGCGCCTCTTTGGCTGTCTCTACAATCTGACGCATCAATGGCAATTCTTTGTCATAAATTACTGTGTTGACGGTCAAATATGTCTTTACCCCTGCTTCTCGAGCTATCTGGGCTATCTCGCGCAGGTCGTCTTGCGTAAAGTTATTCGACGAACGCGAACGCATATTCAATTGCTCTATTCCTAAATATACCGAATCAGCTCCGGCAGCAATAGCAGCACGGAGCGATTCGTATGAGCCGACGGGTGCCATCAGCTCTAATTCTTTTCTCTGTATCAAAGTCTAATATTGTTCTAATTGTGTCATCACATCGTCAAGACATGCCAAGAATGCCACAAGCGATGCATTCCAGTTAATAGCTATCTCGTTCGAAGCATATGAATTCATATCGTCAAGATAGCACATGTCTGGATAATCGCATGGATATTTCAACCCATCTTGCTTGCCAGGATTTGGACCTCCTGCTAGGAATCCTGGGAGCGGATCTTCTATGCCGTCCGCATGAGATAGTCTCTGGTGTGGATTCTTTGTGCTCTTGCTGCCAAAACCTGTAACGTAGCAGTTGCCTAGCGGATTCCTTCCAAGTATATAGTCAGCATTAGAAACAGCCATCGTCCTGTGGATAGGAGAACCCATCCTCTTGTATGCTCTCAAAATCTCTGCACCTGCATTGCAACAGCCTTCTGACAAACAGCCCCAATGGAAGTCTGTAGCCACAGCACCAAACGCACAGGCAAAGTCAGACTGATCAAACTTGTCTTCTAATTTCTCTATGAAGTCGTTAAAATACCTACGGGTCTCTAAGGCTTCGTCTGTAGGTATAAATTTGTCTTTTGAAATGATCTCCCATTGTGCAATAGGCGCTACATAGCCCCAAGAACTCAAACCGTATGATTTTGGCCATAGTGTTTTGGTATCTTTCCAGTACGACTCATCTCCTGTAGAGATGTAAAGTTCGGTAGCCGCCCACAACTGCTCGTCAGAAGCGTTGAAATCATCATAAGCTCCTGTATTCACATCTGGATCATACTTCTCATTGTTCTTGCCCTGATTGTAAAATGCCGTAGGATTTGCCTTTGCCCATACGTATGCCTTCTTCGCACTCTCAAGCATCTCTTTCGCAAAATCAGCATAAATCTCATATCCAGCATATATACGAGACACCATAGCCATACATGCCGCATAGTCGTACGAGGCCGTTACTGTCTTTTGCACCACATATCTCTGCTGCTTGCACTCTGATGGCATAACAAAGGCCTCAAAGTTTGGTGTGGTCAACTTATGGTACAAGCCTCCGTCTGTGTCTTGCATCGTCGCCATCCACTTCAGGTTGAAGTATATCTCGTCCAAAAGGTCAGGCACTCCATTGCCCGACTCTGGAATATCGACATCAAACTTTGCAAAGTATTCTGGTATCGTCTCATACATCTGAAGCATGATACCTATGGAATATGCCGAATTTACTATGTACTTGTTGTAGTCTCCTGCATCATACCAGCCAAATGGCGAACTGATTATTGTACCGGCTGGACGCTCTTTCGTAGCAGCCGTTGGGTGAACCATAACGTTGGTATCAGGGTGACCCATAGGTCTCGCCCACTTGCCGGCATACTTCGCATCTATCTCAACTCCCGTTCTCTGGTAATAGAATGCCTTGAGCGCTGCCTTGGCTACATCTCTCAATGCTCCTGACTTCACCTCAAAGGTCTTTCTCATATCACCAGCTATGGCCTGATACTTGCCTTCAATATCCAGACCCGAAAAATCTACTATATATCGAGGTGCACCAGAAAATGGCGATTGCTTGACTTCTTCTACTTCACTGACATAGGCTACCTCATTGTTCATATCTCTGAACTCTACCTTGCCTGTATAAGCGGTATCAAGTACTAATACCTTTTTCCCTTCCGGATAGAATGCTACCTGGTTCATGAGAATATGATCCCCATTATCTGGCATCAATGTTTTCGACGAACAAGAAAATAACGCCAATGAAGTAGCTGCTGCCACAGCACCGACTAACATGTAAGTGAATCTTTTCTGAATCATAACAAAAGCAATATGTGAGTTTTTACAAAAGTAATCTTTGTAGATTGAATATGGAAACTTTTAACGCACTTTTTCTCGCTTTCCATACCTCAAAAAAAATTGTAGTGCCAAGACTACACTATCTTTAACTGTGTCTCGGCACTACAATGATTTAATCAAAAACCAACTGAAGAGTATCTTTAAATATCAAATATCATCTCGTTTGTGAATCCTAATACGCCATTGCATCTGGAAGGTTACATATTTTGTCAAAAAAATTAAATATTTTTTCTTGCGGGATAATCCCCTAATGCCTAATCGTGTAATATTACACACAATTTTCTAGTTCACCCACATCGCTCTTTTCTTTATAAAGGAGCAGTTCTACGCCCAACGAAGGTCTGTAGTTCCGTATCTGTAGATTCGGGCAAATAGCATTCGCACCGAAATAATAACAATGAAAAACAAAGTATAAATAATGGGAGCGTCCCTATGAGTTTCCTTAACGCTCTTATAACGCTCTCTTAATACAGGCTATAGACAGACGCTAACCAGAGAATCTAAAGTTTTCCTTCTGCCGCCTCTATTGCTCTAGCACAAGTCCTCCACTAGCCTTGTCTATCACGATACGACCGCTCAACTTCTGCCCTGCCTGATCTACAAAGCCGTTAACAACTCCGGTCTTCCCTTTCTTGCACAAAACGGATAAATGGGTCAATGTCAACTGTTTACCCATAAAGTTGAAGGGAACAACAAATCTGCACCCTGTCGTATAGCCTGTGCAACCCCACGCAGCTCTGCCTTGTACTAATGGCTTACCGCAAATCGGACATTGTATCTCTGATATGTCCACAGATTTTGTCTCGGCAGCTTGTACTATTATGGAGAAGGAGGAGTCGAATGCCAGACTGGCATCTATCTTGCCTCCTTCTACTTGTAGCCCTTTTATCACAGGTGTCTTGCCCTTCGTCAATAGCGACTTGAGCTGTGTAGCGGATATCTTCTTGCCATATATCTCAAATGGCACTCGTACGTTGCACCCTTCGTTATACCCCGAACACCCCCAGGCTGTATTGCCTTTTATCATCGGACGGGAACAGCGGGGACAGACCAACTGTGCTTCGTCGGTTGTCTTCTCTTTTTTAATTTTTTGCGATGAACCCGAGTCTTCCCCGATAGTAGCCTTGGTCTTGCCTTTGTCTTCACTCAGGACTCTTGCTAGCTCTATTCGCTCCATCGTACGGTCGTAATATACCTCCCTGACTACTTCTGTAACCATCTGTCTCATCTCGTTCAGGAATATCGAGGCATCATACGCCCCTCGCTCTATCTCTCTTAGCTTCTTCTCCCACTGCCCGGTCATCTCTACACTTTTCAATAGGTCATTCTTGATAGTGGATATCAATCTGAGCCCAGTTTGTGTAGGTTGTAGATTTTTCTTCTCTTTGGCAATGAATTTTCGCTTGAATAGGGTCTCTATAATGGCTGCTCGCGTAGATGGACGACCAATTCCGTTGTCTTTCATCAAATCTCTGAGCTCTTCATCTTCAACTTGCTTGCCCGCCGTCTCCATCGCTCGCAATAATGAGGCTTCTGTGTATGGCTTGGGTGGCGTAGTCTGCTTTTCTTGTACCGCTGGAGTATGTGGACCACTTTCTCCTTTCTGAAAATCTGGCATTACTTGGTTGACCGCCGCTTCTCCTTCTTGCTTTTTGTCGTCATCATTGGACATATTCTGCCCTACCCCATTGTAAACTTCTCTCCATCCTTGCGATAGTATCTGCTTTCCTGTCGCCTTGAACCCTACTTCTGCTGATTCTCCTAATACGGTCGTGGTGGAAACTTTACTGTCTGGATAGAAATTGGCTATGAATCTGCGTGTTATCTGGTCATATACCAATTTTTCTTCCCGACTGAGGCTCGGATATGGCGGAACGCCTGTAGGTATTATGGCATGGTGATCGGTAACTTTCGAATTGTCAAAGACTTTCTTCGATTTCTTTATCGAACCATTTTGTAATATGGGCTGAACAAGATTCATATATGGCGTCAACCCTTGCATGATAGTTGGTATCTTTGGATAGATATCGTCCGAAAGATATGTCGTATCAACACGCGGATAGGTCGATAGCTTTTTCTCATACAGACTTTGTATGTATCTCAATGTATCGTCTGCCGAAAAACCGAATTTCTTGTTGCACTCTACCTGGAGCGATGTCAGGTCAAATAACCTGGGTGGTGCTTCTGTTCCGGGCTTTGTCTGCGAATCTGTTATGGTAAAGGGCTGTCCTTGAATGGCATTCAATGCCTGCTGGGCTTCTTCTATGCTCTTGAACTTACCTTTTGTCGCATTGAAAACAACATCTCTATATGTTGTCTTCAATTCCCAATATGTCTCTGGCTTGAAATTCTGTATCTCTAGATACCTGTTTACAATAAGGGCTAACGTTGGTGTCTGTACTCTGCCAATGGATAAAACAACTCCCTGACCGCCATATTTCAATGTATATGCTCTGGTAGCATTCATGCCTAATAGCCAGTCTGCCATGGCTCGTGCCGCACCTGCCGCATATAGCTTATCAAAGTCTGAACCTGGTCTGAGTGTATTGAATCCATCGCGAATAGCCTCTTCTGTAAGGGAGGATATCCACAATCGCATCATTGGACACTTCATTCCGGCCAATTGTAGCACCCAACGCTGTATCAGTTCTCCTTCTTGACCGGCATCACCGCAGTTTATGATTTCGTCTGCCGACTCTACTAGATGCTTGATTATATTGAATTGTCTCTTGACTCCTTGGTCGTCTTTTACCTTTATCCCAAATCTTTGCGGAAGTATTGGCAAAGTCGAAAAATCCCATCTCTTTAATGTAGGGTCATAGTCATGGGGCTCTTTTAACTCGCACAAGTGCCCGAATACCCAGGTCACACAATAGTCGCCTCCTGAGTAATAGCCGTTATTGCGCTGTTTACATCCCAGCACATTGGCTATCTCAGCAGCTACAGATGGTTTCTCGGCAATGCAGAGTTTCACTACTATAGGTCTTTAATTAATACTTTTCCTCTCTCATCTTTTGGAGAAAATACATAGGAATCCATAATCTTGGCTATGTCCTTGTATTTTTCTTTGTCAAACTTGTCTTCTGTCGCGCCTTGTTGCTCTACCTCTTTCAGGAATCGCTGAAGGGTCATGACATTTGTATCAATAGCAGGCTGATAATATACTTCTTTGTTGTCCTGACTGCGTACTTCTGATACCATCTTGGCATCAACAAGTTTCTTTAATAACAGCACAACAATAGGATGCTCTAGTCCAAGTTCTTTCGCTATGTCTTCGGAGGATGGCATTTTGTCTTTGTCTGAGAAACACAGACTTATATAGTTGTCTATACAAACCATAATCTTTCTCCTGTAGTCTACGCTGTAGCTTTCAACATTCGCCTGAAGCCTGAAGTTCTTTACATTTTGCCTCAGATACGCCACCTCACAACCTAGCACAACCACAAACCACATCATCCTCATCCATATAAGAAAAAGTGGTATGGCAGCAAAACTACCATATATAGCATTATTGCTCGATAATCCTATCTGAAAATACAAATACACATACTGCGTAGCAAAAATACCTACCGCTGCAAAAAAACCTCCCGAAAATGCAGCCCCCCATTTTACCTTGGTATTTGTAAGTATAACATATATCAGGGACAAACCACTGGTAAGTAGTATTACTGGTACAATACTTAATATAATTGTCCAAACTTTGGCCAACTCTACATTGGAACTGATCTGACTGGTCACATTGACAAGGAAACTGGACGAAGCCGCTAATGCTATAATGGCAATGAGAACAATGGAGATATAGTCCGAAAATTTTCTGATGTACGACCTCGAGGTACTCACACCCCATATCTGGTTAAACGTGGTTTCCGTATGTCCAATAAGATTCATTACGGACCAGAATAACATACCAAGGCCAACTCCCGCAATAACGCCACCTTTCATGTGGGCTATATACTTGTCAGAGAACTCTAAAAGGTACTCTGCCACCATCTCATGACCCTTGAAGCCTTCCATAATAAGCTCCCTGAGTACGTCATAAAAACCAAAGGCATTGGCTATACCAAACGCCATAGCCGCTAATGGCACGATGGATAGTATGGTATAATAGGTCAAAGCTGAAGCCTTGTCTCCACACTTGTCTCTGTTGTATTTCTTAATGGCTTCAACAATAATCTTAATCGTAACTGATAACGGATCTTCTCCCTTACCAGTCTTTATTACACTCATGCATTTCTTGATAAAATCATTAAATGCCGATATAAGCGCTTTGATTTTATTCATAGTATAAATAGTTTTTCTTAACTTATAACTCCCGACGCTACTAGTACATCACCATCGTACATGGCACAGAATTGCCCCGAAGTAATGCCTCTCTGAGATTCGTCAAATACTACATAATATGCCCCTGCCCTGCGAAGTAGTCTGCCACCTTGTAATGGCTGACGGTATCTGATCCTTATCTGGAATCTTCTCTCGTCATTCTCTGCAATCTCTTCTGTAGGCACTACCCAATGCATCTCTTCTGTAGAAATCTTCAGCACTCGCCTGTGTAACCCAGGATGGGAATCTCTCATTCCGAGAAATATCTGATTGTGCTCAATATTCGTACCTATCACAAATAATGGCTCTGGGAACCCTCCAATATTGAGTCCTTTACGCTGTCCGATAGTGTAATACTGCGCCCCAATATGTGTTCCTACTTTTTTACCATACATAGGATGTAGGGGATATGGTTGCGCAAGCGCTTCTAGTTCTGCATCTGAAACATCTTCTTTGTCAGCTACTTCCCAGTTTCTCTCAAATATTTTGCAGTCTGGCTCTATAAGGAATACTTTTCCTTCTCTCGCCTTGAGTTTTTGTTGTAAAAAAACTGGCAAGTCTACCTTGCCCACAAAACATATTCCTTGGGAGTCTTTCTTGTGCGCTGTCACTAAATTGAGCTCATTGGCTATCTTGCGAACATCTGGCTTTAGCATATCGCCTATAGGGAACATGGCTTTGGCTAGCTGCTCTTGCGAAAGCTGACAGAGAAAATAACTTTGGTCTTTGTTGGGATCTGACCCCGCAAGAAGCTTGTGTATCTCTTTCCCATCTGGACCTACCTCTGTAACTTTCCTGCAATAATGACCAGTAGCTACATACTCTGCTCCTAACTTCAACGCTTCCCTGAGAAAAACATCAAATTTTATCTCTCTGTTACAGAGTACATCGGGATTGGGAGTACGTCCTTTTGCATACTCGTCAAACATGTAGTCTACAACCCTGGCCCTGTACTCCGCCGAAAGGTCTACCATATGAAATGGTATCCCTAACTTACGAGCGACTGCCTCTGCGTCGAATTTATCATCCAACCAGGGGCAGTCGCCTTTTAGTACACCAGTAGTATCTGTCCAATTTCGCATGAACAAGGCCTCTACTTCGTGACCTTGTTGCATCAATACATAGGCAGCTACACTCGAATCAACACCGCCGGACATTCCTATTACTACTTTTGCCATACTCTGATCAGATTTTCAGTAGGCAAAGATAGTGGTTTTTCCGGTACGGAAAAGTATTATTTATTCCACAATTGAACAACTTCGTCTATTGTGATACCAAGCATCTTCATCTCTGCAAAGACCTCTGGAATGACATCATTGACAAATGCCGATTTCCTGATATCCATAATTATATGTTCCGCATCTTCTGCAACGTAGAAGCCCATTCCACGCTTGTTGTAGATGATATTGTTGTTCTGTAAATAGTCAAATGAGCGGACTACAGTGTTAGTGTTGACTTCAAGATTCGCAGCATACTCACGAACGCTTGGGATACGCTCATCAACCTTATATGCGTGTGTCAGGATCTCATCACATATTCGTGACGCTATCTGCATATAGATTGGTTTATTATCTTTAAATTCCATACTCGTTCAATTTTTTAAGGTTTGACTTAGAATTTATATTGTGGTTTAAGGAAATGGTCTATCAAAAACCTGTCTTGAGAATTGTTTTATTTTTAAATAATATAAAAGAAATAACACCTAAAATAATTACTCCTGCTAAATCTATACCTATGACGCGCCAATTTAGAAACTTTTCAAATACATCCAAAACGAAAGTCGGATCATTAGTAGTAACCTGCATCTGGGGCATCATTCCCTGACCCATCACTATAGGCGCCATAAGCCATTGTAGAATCATTACAGCCACTATTGTCTTAATGAAAGCATATTTACCAAATACTAGACTGCCTAACATATACTCGAACCAACTCAAAATTCCTGACAATATGAGCAAAAGCCCATAAAGTGGGACTATAGAATTGATACGCGCAATAAGTTCAGCTGGCGCATTTTCCAATGCTTGTCTAAAAGAGAGTATCGCCATATTTATATATCTACAAGCCTCTAAATCAACAACAAGATTAACCAGATACATAAGGCCTAAAGCTAGTCCAATAGAAATAACGCCTATCAAAATCGGCAGTACACACTGATTGATAAAACGCGCAAAAAACTTTTCTGTCACAGAGGCAGGAAGCATCAAAAATTGGATAGATGTCTGCTTTGTTCGGAATGGCTTGCCGAAATGACTGGACATATACATGGCTCCCACAAAATAAAACATAATCAATAGAGGAAAGGTAATTCCACAAATAACTCCTGCTACAACTCCTCCTATCTGTGCACATATAGCCATCGTAATGACACCGACAAAAAGAACTAGGCCGTATATGAATTTCTCTTTGCGAGAATGATTCAAATCATATATTAGATAATTAAGAAATCTCATAATTCTTATTGTTAAATGGTTAAACAAATCAAGCATTCAACTGACGATGAGCAAAATTGATATATGCCCCACAGAGCAACCATGCCGAATTGAAACAACACACAATCGTCATAATAACTATCGCCATATCTATATTTAGCATAGATGTTAGGGCTATCATTACATAGAATACATACAGCATAATTGCTAAATACCCTATCGTCGCAAGAAAACCAACAACACCTTTGAATCGAAAGTTTACATTACGACAGATTAATGATTTCACCGCCAGTGAAGTTGCCGCAAATATTGCACCTCCTCCTAATATCAGCGCAGGAGCAGAATTGTCTGATGTTTTAGATATTACTACATCGGCCGAAAAATCCATGAGATTCTCTATGATCAACACTAGAAAAATAGAGAATACCACAAGTCCAAATGCGAAAGAAGCCATAAAACGAACAAACGACTTCAACCCTCCAAATGTGGCTGCCATATACACAGCAAGTGAAATCACACACCATCCTGCCATAATGGCTGGAAACAGAATAGTATCAATATCCATAAAGAAATCCCACAACGACTGCCCGTCTCCTCTTCCATAAATACTCATAAACCAGTCTCCTTCAAATCTAGGCAGAAATATTACTCGCATATATTCTACTATCAAGAAAAACACGCGCTGTATTAATGGAAATAGAAAAACAAATAATATGATTCTCTCAAGAAACTTCTCCAACATCGAAGCAGGTCTCTGAACCAGATTTATCAGTTTTCCTTTGCTCGGAATATCCCAAAAGGCTAGACAGATTGTCAACATAGTGATGATAAACGAACTGCTATAGAAGAAATTCCTCAAAACCATGTCATTACGACTGCTTATATAGTCAAAGTGATTGAACAATACAGCCATAATTACCATCACAGCAAATGACCCTATAACTATCGACAGATACAGAACTTTATTTTCTGTAAGATCTGCTTTAGTTAATTGTATGAAACGATTAAGCGAAAAACTCATAATTGTAATCTTTTAAGTTATTTACTCAATCATATCTTATTTTCTAAAGAGCGAACGAACCGTATCCCTGTGCGCCAATGCGGCATTGAATAGCATCTCTACATTTATCTCTCCCGACTCTTCGTCGTCTTTCTTGACTGTAACAGCCTGACAACCAAGAGCAGATGGCTGGGTAAACAAGGCATCTTGTGGTGTCTGAGACATTGGATAGTTGGCAAATGTCAACTTCTCTGTAACATCCGCTACCCTGCAGTCCAAAAGAACTTCACTCTGATCTAGCATAATCAAATGATCAAGCATCGACTCTATATCTCGTATCTGATGCGTAGATATCAATATTGTCTGGTCATCTGTCATCGACTGTGCTACCGCTTTGCGGAACTGACTCTTGCTAGGAATATCAAGTCCGTTAGTAGGCTCATCCATAATCAGAAGGTCTACATTCGTAGCTAGCGCAAACGAAAGGAACACTTTTTTCTTCTGACCCATAGATAATGTCTGCAAATTCACATCCATTACCTTCATGTCAAATGCCTCTAGCGACCTGCGAAGCTTGTCTGCATCAAACTTTGGATAGAATGGCGCATTTATCTTCATATATTGCGCAAGCGTCATACTAGGAAGCTCAAATTCTTCCGGAACAATGAACATATTCGATAATGTGCATGGGAGTCGCTTCGATACGTCTACATCATTGAAAAGCACTGCACCGTCTCGTGGAAAAAGTAAACCCGACATCAGGTAAAGGAGTGTCGACTTACCAGCACCATTAAGTCCGAGCAAGCCGCATATGCTACCCTCTGGCACCTCAAGGGAAAGGTTCTCAAACAATGGCTTCTTGCCATAGGAGAATGTCAAATTATTTACTGTCAACATATCTTCTCATAATTTAGTTAACGACTATTTGTATCTTAACTATAACCTTAGTGGTGTATTAGCTAAGTAGTACACTGCAAATGTAAGCACAATTTTTATACTACCAAACATTTTACAAAAAAAAATGTCCCAAGTACTCAAAAAAGTACCTGAGACATTGTTTTTTGACGGACAAGTCTGTCGTATTATCCTCTCTTCTCCTTGATACGAGCCTTCTTACCTGTAAGACCACGGAGATAGAATAGACGTGAACGACGAACCTTACCGAGACGGTTCACCTCTACCTTTTCGATGAATGGAGAGTTCATTGGGAAGATACGCTCTACACCAACGTTACCAGACATCTTACGAACAGTGAAGCGCTTGTTTGCACCCTCACCCTTGATTTGGATAACTACGCCCTTGAAAATCTGGATACGCTCCTTGTTACCCTCGACGATCTTGTAAGCTACGCTAATTGTATCGCCTGACTTAAATGCTGGGATCTCAACGCCTGACTTGAACGCTGCCTCAGCTACTTTCATCAAATCCATTGTAGATTCAATATTTATTAGTTTAACATACCGCACAGTATTCACCGACCCCTACGTTCGGCCAGAGACTGTACAATTCGGGTGCAAAAGTACTAGTTTCTTTATTAACAACAAAACCCGACGCATAAAAATATGCATCGGGCCGTGTTAAAAATTATTATCAACTAGAATATTATTACCTGATTTACTAATACGTTGATCAAACCAAGTATAGCTCCTAACGCCGCACCTACATACTCTATGAAGTTCAAATGCTTGCGCATAACCTCTAGAACAATCTCTTCTAGCCTGTGAACATCCATATTCTCAACCTCTGCTCTCACCATGGTCGAAATATCTAGATTGCTCAGCATTCGCGGCAACTGCTCTCGTATTATCTTGCGGTAAATCTCTATCATCCCCTCAATAAGATTCTCAACTTGTGATTTGTACTTGTCTATCACATCTGCCATCTTCATATCAAGGAAACGCTGACCTTGTTCTGTAGCTAGTCGCATCACTAGTGGTGTCCCTTGTTGGGTCAGGAACTGTGTGACACTGGCTTCCAATGTCCCTTGGAACATCGGCACTGCCATGGCTATCAACGGATTGTCTATCTTCGTCTTAACTTGGTCTATTATCTTTGACGTCAAGTCTTTCGCCATCTCTGGATCTGCCAGTTTCGCCGAAACGACCGATGAGACATCTTCTTTCAGATACGCACCTACCCCGGCAAGCGCTTCTTGCCCGAATATGCCCTGAATGAATTCTCCTAAAGTAGGATTCTTCTGATACAGCTTCTTCACGTGATTGTTGATGAACCCTTCTATCTTGGTCACCATCTCTTCACTGAGTAAACGCTTACCTAATGTCTCTGGCGTCAGAAGCTTGTGCGCTACGATATTGGCCATACCCTGAGCTAGCTCTACCCTATTTCTAGGTATCACTCCAGGCGTACCAGGCACTCGCCAACCAAATATATACTTCGCCGTCAATGGACGGAAGAGCATCTTAATCGCTACGTGGTTGGTTATCCAACCAATGAACGCGCCAACTAATACTGCTACTATAACTTGTATCGCAAACATAAAGTTGTATATCTATTTGGGCGCAAAAGTATATATTTTAGACGAAATAGACAAATTACTTTAGTTCCTGAACATCAGCTTACCATCTGCAACATCAACTATCATCTTTTTGTCTTTGTCTATGTCGCCAGAAAGGATATGCTTCGACAGATCGTTGAGTACGTAGGTCTGCAATGCTCTCTTGACAGGACGAGCACCGTACATAGCATCAAAACCTGCATCTGCCAGCCAGTCTATAGCGGCATCCGTAATATCAAGGTCTACCCCATTGGATACTAGCATTTTCTTGACCGCCGCAAACTGAAGCGCAACTATCTCGCGTATCTTGTCTTTGCCTAGCGGAGTAAATGTCACAACCTCATCAAGCCTGTTGAGTAGTTCTGGACGTATAGTTTGTCTCAATAGCGCCATGACGTTGTTTCTGCATCTCTCTATCAATTCTGACGTAATCTCATTCCCCGTCTTTTCAAATTCTTCTTGAATAAGATGCGAACCAAGATTTGATGTCATAATAATAATGGTATTCTTGAAATCTACAGTCCTACCTTTATTATCCGTCAACCTTCCGTCGTCTAATACTTGCAGCAGTATGTTGAATACGTCTGGATGCGCTTTTTCTATCTCGTCCAAAAGTACCACTGAGTATGGCTTACGACGTACTGCTTCTGTCAGCTGACCGCCTTCGTCATAGCCTACATACCCCGGAGGCGCTCCTATAAGCCTTGATACACTATGCTTCTCTTGATATTCACTCATATCTATACGTGTCATCTGCTGCTCGTCGTCAAACAGAAATTCTGCCAATGCCTTGGCTAACTCTGTCTTACCAACTCCAGTTGTACCTATAAATATGAACGATCCTATTGGCCTGCGCGCATCTTGAAGTCCTGCTCTTGAACGCCTTACAGCATCTGCAACTGCCCTGATAGCCTCATCTTGTCCCACTACTCTCTTGTGTAGCTCTTCTTCTAGATGCAATAGCTTACTTCTCTCGCTCTCCATCATCTTGTTGACAGGGATGCCGGTCCAACGGCTGACAACTTCTGCAATATCGTCTGAATCAATCTCTTCTTTGATAATTGCTCCTTCTGCCTGCGCGTCTTTCAACTGCTGGTTCAACTCTTCAATATGCTTCTGCGACTCTACTAGCCTGCCATAGCGTATCTCTGCAACTCGCTGATAATTACCTTCTCTCTCTGCTGTATCTGCCTCAAACTTAAGCTTTTCTATCTTGGCCTTTTCTTGTTGTATGCCGTCTACTATATTCTTCTGAACATTCCACTTTGCTCGCAGTGCTTTATTTTCTTCCTTAACAGTATCAATCTCTTTGTCTAGCTCTGTAATCTTTTTCTTGTCTCCTTCTCTGCGTATAGCTTCTCTTTCTATCTCCAACTGCTTTAGCTTTCTGTCCAGATCATCTATCTCTTCTGGCACCGAGTTCATCTCCATTCGAAGGTGGGCAGCAGCTTCATCAACTAGGTCTATGGCTTTGTCTGGCAGAAATCGCTGTGATATGTACCTGTGCGACAGTGTCACAGCCGCAATAATGGCTTCGTCTTTGATTCTTACCTTATGGTGTGTCTCGTATTTCTCTTTTATACCACGTAGTATGGATATAGCATCGTCTACCGATGGCTCATCTACCATAACGGTCTGGAATCGCCTCTCTAACGCTTTGTCTTTCTCAAAGTATTTCTGATACTCGTCTAGTGTCGTCGCTCCAATAGCTCTCAGCTCTCCTCTGGCTAGCGCTGGCTTGAGTATATTGGCAGCATCCATAGCGCCAGTGGTCTGACCCGCACCGACCAGAGTATGTATCTCATCTATAAATAGGACTATCTTGCCGTCTGATGACACGACTTCCTTTACGACGCCTTTTAATCTCTCTTCAAATTCGCCTTGATACTTTGCACCCGCAATAAGCGCACCCATATCCAAAGAGTATATCTCTTTGTCTTTAAGATTCTCTGGCACATCGCCTCTGATTATTCTATGAGCCAACCCTTCGGCTATGGCGGTCTTTCCCACTCCTGGCTCTCCTATAAGTATCGGGTTGTTCTTTGTTCTTCGACTCAGGATTTGGAGCACACGCCTTATCTCTTCATCTCGCCCTATCACTGGGTCTAGTTTCCCCGACTTTGCTCGCTCATTCAGATTGATTGCGAATCTCTGTATGAACGATCCGTTGTTACTGTTGTTGTTTTCCATATTGTTGTCCTCCATTTTTTTGTTGACAACAACCTATTCCCCAATAAACGTACCAAACCGCATTTTATGTCAATTTGACAGATAAAATGCGGTTTGATTATTATTTCTATGTCAATTTGTCACTATCTGAATCTTCCTCCTGTCAACCAGCACTTCACATAATAGCTGTCCGACAACGAAGAAACAGTCACACCCTTCGATGATGACGCATGAGCAAATTTCCCGTCTTTCAGATATATACCTACGTGATTTGGAACCGTAGTAGCCTTACCATCTGTTCTGAAGAATACCAGATCTCCTTCTTTCAACTGCGACTTGGAAACTTTCCTGCAACTGTTGAGCATCTCGCTCGACTGCCTCGGTAACGACACCCCATACACATCATTTATAACATTCCTAGTAAAACCCGAACAGTCTACGCCACTCTTGGTCGTACCTCCAAATTTATATGGAGTACCAATCCATCCGGCTATAACCGTATACAACTTTGAATTGTCGGATTTTGTGACAGTCATGCCCATCTTCCTTCCTGCTGCTTGAACTGTCGCATTGGATACGGGCTCATTGCTGCCTGCATTACTAGTATTATTGCTGGAATTCTTTTTCGCATTCGCCTGAAGCTCTGCGTATGTCTTGTCCTTGTTCTTCTTTAAGTCTTCAAGCGATATTGAATTACTTTTAGATGAAGATTTCTTGCTGGACCCACATGATGCAACTGTAAGTGCCAGCAATATAGCTGTTAGTATGCTCAAAAATATTCTCATAGTACTTGAGTACATTGTGTTTAGGTCATAAATATATGACTTTCTTGCAATAAAACAAAAAATCCTGATAAGCTTGTTACCTATCAGGACCATCTTGTGATACCGGAGAGGGTCGAACTCCCAATCTTCTGGGCCGTAACCAGAGGCATTATCCATTGTGCTACGGTATCATCTTTGTCGTTTGACGATGCAAAAGTACTACTAATATTTTAATGTACAATAGCTGATGATGATTTTTTTGTTTTTTTTGCATATCAACGTTCTCAACCGTCAATTATAAACCTCCTAAGGCCAACAAAAAGTTTATGCCAAAATAAAAAAATTGCGACCAACAAGGTATTTGTTTATACCTTTGCTATAAGACAAGCCATATTAGGGTACACATGAACCCATACAAGATATTGATAATAGATGACAACCTGTCTGTACTCCGCACGTTGAAACTTGTACTTAATGGTGTGTTCAAAACGGTTGTCACTACCCCTAACCCTAAAGTCATACCTATACATCTACAAGCGGGCGATATTGATGTCATATTGCTGGATATGAATTTCGACGCCCGTAAACTCGATGGCGAGGAGGGGCTGTACTGGCTCAACCGTATCAATGAGTCTCCCAACGCTCCTGCCGTAGTGTTGATTACGGCTTTCGGAGATATCGACTTGGCTGTAAAGTGCGTACAGCAGGGTGCTGAGGATTTCATCACGAAACCTTGGGATAATCAGGTCTTAATCCAGAAACTGGAGTGTGCCATCGAAAAGCATAGAGCTAAACAGCGCACTGCGTCTCTTGCCGCACAAGCTGCTGAATTGCACGATAAAATAGAGGCCGACCAGCAGTTGTCTCTCGAGGATATGGAGAGAAAACATATTTTGGAGGTTGTAAATCAGGAGAATGGCAATCTTGTAAAGGCTGCCGAGCGATTGGATATATCTCGCCAAACCTTATACAATAAATTGAAGAAATTCGGTACCATCGTATGAAACAGCGTCACTACCATGTATATATGCTTTGCGTCGCTCTGCTGCTAGTGGCTTCTGGCGCTCTGATTGTATATGCCTTATATAATGGTTGGGGATGGGCCTCTTTCTTGAGTTGCATTCTCATTTGTATCGTGGCTGTCTTCTTCCAATGGCAAGGGGCTTCTTTCATACCTAGCCAAGTAAACTATTTCTTGGGTAGCTTGCGTTACAAAGATGCAACTAGCAGATTTCCTGAGACTAACGACGAGGAGCTGAAACGTATGTACGAGGCCATGAACCATTTCATGCAGACTTATGGCCAGAGCCAGATGGAGATAGAGACTAAGCGTATGTATTACGATCGCATCCTCCGTATCATGACTCACGAGCTGCGCAATAGCATTACCCCTATCATCTCTTTGAGCGAGGATATGAAACAGCGTGCCTATTCTGCCGAGGATACTCGCGAGGCGATTGAGGTAATCAATGATCAATGTACTTATATTAAATCTTTCCTTGATAGCTACTACGAACTGACTCATCTACCTAAGCCGGAGCTGAAGGAGGTCGACGCAAAGGTACTTCTCTTGCATATCGAGCGTCTCTATTCTGACAAGAATATAGTTGTCCAGTGTACTCAAGGTCTTAAACTTTTTTGCGATGAAAAGCAGATTATCCAGATACTGGTCAATATAGTCAAAAATGCTATCGAGGCACCAGCAACAGCTATTACCGTTACAGGTTCTGCCCCCGAAGGTCACCCTCGCATAACTATCAGCGATAATGGCCCTGGCATACCGCACGACAAACAGGAGGAGATATTCCTACCGTTCTATACCTCAAAATCTACAGGCTCAGGCATAGGCCTTGCTCTAAGCCGCCAGATAATGTCCCTGCACAAGGGTACTCTCACCTGCAGCTCTAATGAACTCGGTGGCGCCGTATTCATATTGCAGTTCTAAAATTGAGTGTAGTAATTTTATCCTTATCTTTACATAAGCAAGAAAAGAGTTTACGCTATCCATGAATAGTATTACTTCTTTTATTAAGAAACTATCGTACGAACCGAAGCGTTTGTTGTCCGACAATATGTTGTATTGCAACATAACAAGAGATATACTTGCCACCTGCGATGCAAAGTCACGTCATTGAAATTTTCCAAGATTCAAGTTCGATTTTTTGCATCAGCATTCTTATTAATGCTGGCAATCAGTCCTTTACTGAAAGAATAGCAGACACGTCGCCAGTCAATGTCCGGACTAGACAAGAGGAGATAGAATACATACTTGTGACATGAAAAGATAGATTGCAGGACGCGAACCTGAAGCATGGCAATATTCTTGACTGCAAAAAAGGAAACTATATCAGCAATTTTATGACTCTTACATTCGTATACACATATGGCGCTACTCTGTTCCGATTCGCTATTTTTGGGGGAGGGCAAATACACGATAGATACTCAAACAGTGCGTTAAAGCCATTATTATAATCATTTCGGAAGAAATCTTTGATTTCCGAGATATTGTGCCTACTTTTGTTTATACACTAATGAAACGCTAGGGTTTCCTGTTTTAGGAGTACATTAGATATAGTGTTTTTGAATTAAATTTCAGAATCTTCCCTAGTTTCCTTTAGTTTATTTTACTCACAAAACTTGAGTTATAGTTAAACAAAAACGATTTTTTCTATGTGGGTTGATATTATGATAGCACTTGCAAGTGCGCTAATTGGAACTTATTTCGGAACCTATTTTCTTGCCAAGCGAGAGGAGAAAAAGGTTGACAAAGTTCGAGCCATAGCGATTAGAGCATTGGATATTATCAAAGGATACGCCAAGCATAATGGCACTTATGACAAAGCGTGTCAAGAATTGAACATGAAATTAAATATTGTAGAGAAACGTGCAGTAATCGTCGTATTACATAAAGTTGGTCTACCCATTCAAATACCTGTGAATGCTCCGTTTGATATCAAGAATATTCAACTAAGCAATGATGTAATTGACAAAGATTTGTTGAATGATGCAAAAGCACAGATAGAGCACGGGCATTGTGATCATCTACTGTACAAAGATCCGGATAAATATTTCACAGGAAACTTACGAATAGAAACTTTGCGAAGTTTAGCAAAAAGGTTCGTAGATAATACATTGGCATACAGTACATATAAGAAAGAGGAAGAAATGATTTACTATCCAGAATCATGGTTGACATCTTACTCTTGGGGAGAGAAAAAAGCGATTTGTGTATTCAAGTATCAAGTGACATCAAATATGTACTTTCATAATGATGGTACTCCAGATAAAGATAAACTAAAGGAATTAAAAGCCGAAATATCTACAGGACTGTGGGATAATTACTTATTCTGGACTCAAGAAGCCTACGACAATCTTATGCAAGGTTCGAATCTTACCAATAGATTCTTGCAGATGGCATTCCCACAACAAAATACGAAGACCGATGAAAATAGATAACCTCATAAGCGAATGTACCACATACGACTACAAGGAGATGCTTGAAGAAAAGAAGCCTAAGAGTTGGCTAAAAAGCATAAGTGCTTTTGCCAATGGTTTAGGCGGTTCTTTGTTCTTTGGGGTTGACAATGATGGTGTTGTAAAGGGGCTCAATGACGTACAGCATGTATGCGAAACAATAAGCAGCAAGATTCGCGACTATATGGATCCACTACCAGAGGTTGATTTGATTCCGCAAACTATTGATGGTCTTGATATACTAGAAGTGAAGGTTTCTTCAGGAAACTATACACCATACTATTACGTTGGTGATGGTCAGCGCGTTACATTTGTTCGTGTTGGTGATGAGAGCATTCCTGCAACGGCAGAACAAATGGTGAGGTTGGTATTAAAGGGTTCAAACAAGACTTATGATTCTTTGGTCACAGACTACGAAGCAGAAGACAATACATTCATAATTTTGGCAAATGAGTTTAAGAAACGTACGACTCAGGATTGGAACAAGAAGTTCCTTGTTTCTTTCGGGCTTGTCACGGGTACTGATACGCTAACTAATGCTGGAGCCTTATTTGCAGACGACTGTCCTCTTTGGCAATCACGGCTATACTGCACACGTTGGGACGGCAAAGACAAGAGTGATGCAATCAACGATGCCGAGTTTACTGGGAATATACTTCTGTTACTTCGCGAAGCCATGAACTTTGTGAAATCAAATACTCGTAAAGGTTGGGAAAAGTTGCCCAACGGACGCAAGAACAAACCTGAGTATGCAGAACGTGCTGTGCTTGAGGCAATGGTAAACCACTTCATTCATAGAGACTACACTGTAATGGGTGGTGAAGTACATCTCGACATTTATGATGATCGCCTTACCGTAACATCTCCTGGCGGAATGTATAACGGTATGTTGATTCAGAATCTCAATATAGACAACGTATCTTCAGAAAGACGTAACCCAATACTCGCCAATGTTATGGCACAATTGGAGTACATGGAGAAACGTGGCAGTGGTCTTGCCCGCATCTGCAATGAAACCAAGGCTCTTGAAGGCTACAATGATGACTTAAAACCTTCATTCAACTCTACTCCGACCCAATTTCAAACAGTTATCTACGCATCTCTAACAAACGTAAATGTCGGAGACAATGACGGTGACGTGTCGGAGATAAAACTCACTGAACGTCAGCAAGTAATCCTCAACATTATCAAGGAATCACCATCAATCACCGCCAAACAAATGTCGGAGACTTTGTTGGTGAGTCAGCGTACAATAGAACGTGACCTTTCTACATTGAAAGAAAAAGGCGTTTTGAAACGCGAGGGCAAAGATAATGACGGAATATGGATAATACAAAAGATGTCTTGGCATTAGATAAAAATCCGTTAAAGATATAGGTTGAAATCTCTGGATAAACAGCAAGAACTGGGTGGATATACAAAGATAGACTTACCCGAGGGAATGCTTGGCTACAATACCGCCACGTTTTCACACAAGTAACTATTTCTACCTTAAAGCCACTAGGTTTGTAATCCCTAAGGGAGCACTTGAGCTGTACAAAAAAAATCACGGGGCGATATATATAATTTTGTAGAGGAATAACTCACATAACTTCTAGCATTTCTCAACCCTCATTCTACTGCTTTCCCTTTTCGTTCTAATCCACTATTGGATATCGAGTTGGCATGGAAAGAATTCTGCATCTATAGCCGTACCTTGCAAAAGTTTTGGGATTAAATCTCCAAAAAAATAGTCTTTTGTATAGTTTTGGGATATCACATCCAAAAACTTTTATATCTCTGTCCTTATGGTGAATCGAATTATGATAGCATTCGTTGACTGGCTATGTGATAAGGGTTAAAAAAGACCGTGCCAATACTTTGACACGGTCTCTTATTTCCTACTATTATCTCAGTTCTTCTACTCCGCCTTAACCACACTAGCCACATTTACCCTAACTGCTTTTTCAAGATGGTAAACAAGTGTCAGTATAGTTATCAGAAGTATTATACCTAATGCTTCTAAATATATTAACGGCGTGAGCGGCGCACTCTCTATAAACGACTCTGTATAGTTATGAACAAAGAGATACGTTACTGGAATACTGAGCACAAAGGCTACCAGCATCACATACATATACTTTTTCCCTAATAGCAGGTATAGGTCCTTGCGATGCGCACCATTGGCTTTGCGTATAGCTACTTCACGATAACGCTGACGTACATCAAAGAGCGATAATCCAAGCAACCCTAAACAACAGATAACAACGGCAATAGCCGAGAATAATCTATATACATCTGCCATCACCTTATCTGACTTGTACTGCTCTTCAACCTTATCTGAGAGCCAACGAGTCTTTAGATTCTGATTAGGACAAATCTCTTCTTGTAGTTTTACTATATATGAATATAGCGCCTCTTTATTTTCTGGTCGGAAACGGATAGCTATGTAGCTGTCATCGTACCACCCACTGCCTAGTCCTTTTTCTTCATCGTCCAAAATATAAACCGCTGCTGAGGCTCCCATTGTACGATGTCCAGAATAATGGTCACCAACAATTCCTAATATCGGATATTCTTCGTTACCAAACACTCCGTCGCTAGTTATTACAAGAGGATCTTTTCGCCTGGCATAAGCGTCTTCCAATGTCTGGTACCCTAAACGTTGCATCGCTTGCCTATTTGCCAACCAACCTTCAATACCTCCAGAGCCTCCTTTTTGAAATAATAATGTCTTTTCTGGATCTGGCACTACTCCTTCTTGCAGCTTTATTCCAAAAACATCAAACCACGAAACAGGGACAGTAATACATTTCAACAAGCACTCTTCTCCTTTTTTATTGTAATAGACATCTTCTCCATGGGCAGAAAAAGGTAGATAGTAATCGCTGGTTTTACAGAAGTTCTCAACTAATGGAGATTGACGAAGTCTATTCGTATATTCTGTCAGAATAGTCAAAACCTCATCGCGATTGCTCTGTTCAAAGAAGTCGCCATTTTCATCACGAACATATGTATACCGTTCATATACAGGTCTTACCAATAATACTCTATCAGCATCAAAGCCTACCGGTGAATTTATCAGGAAATCTAAATGCTTGCTCATCCATAACGACAAAATTACCAAAGAGATACTTATAAAGTACTGAAAACCAAGAATTACTGTTCTTGCCTTAATACTTTGCACAGTTCCTGCCTTCTGACGCATAATGGCACTTGGCGAATAGCGGCGCTGTTGCACAAAAGGATATACCGCAGCCAAAAGTGGCAGAATAACTACGACTCCAAGGGTAACAAAAATGTCAAATGGCGTGCCGGCATTGGTATCTCCAAGCATCTGCTCTACCCATGGCTTAGTCAACTCTATAAGCAACCACGCTACAAATACAGCCGACACGGTAAGTATCACCAACTCACTCCATAACTCAAAAAAGAGCTGACGTGTCTGTCTGCCAAAAACACGACGAACTCCAGATTCTAATGTACGACGCTGACAATAAACTATATAGAGATTAATGAAATTTATTATACCTACTGCTAAAATAAGTATCAACACAGCAAAAAGAATCCAACATAGCGAGGCATTCCCATGGTGTCTCAAGTTTGCACTATCTTCACTTTCATGTTCCTTATTTGAGAAATAATAGTCAAACCATGAGACAAACTCATGTTTTAATAATGTATCCCACCAAAAATGTCTATGATTCTCGGCTTCTCCAAAAGAAGATAGTTTTTTCTCCACTTCTTCTGCATCAAAATCGGAGCGAACACGGAAAAGACCTGTCGGCATTGCTGTCATGAAGCTGTTTATCGCATGACGCGGAATAATCAAATCAGGATTGTACACGACTTGACATTCTGGCTTATGAAATACACCAGCTATGCGAAGTGTCATTCCCAGCACATCTACACTCCCTCCTATCACATCTTCGGCTGCCCGTCCGCAAGATTTTATATATTCGTCGGAGACCCAACATGCATCTTCTTTTTTCAATGCGTCTGCATCTCCTTCTATCTCGTAATGAAAAAAATGCACAAATGTACTATCCACTACGAGAAATTTAAAGCTCTGCTCTCTGTCAAATATTCTGACAAACTCGTGTGAATATGTGTATACACTGCAGTAATCTTCAAACAACTGATCTATATACGCACTACCGTCATTGTCATAATAATCTTTAAGTGTCTCAAGATCTAGCTCTGTATGGCCACGTACGTCTGCAACTCTATATACCATGTACATAGTCTCAGCATCTATAGCATGCCTGTCTACGGTCACTTCTCTATATAGATACCTGCCTAGCACTATACAGCACGCTAAGCTTAGCGCAAGGCCTAGAATATTTATCGTCGTAAATGCCTTTTTTCTGGAAAGGAACCTGAATGCATATCTAAAAGTATTCATCGTATCTCAACTTTTGGACAATAATACTACAACTCAACTTTCTCTACTACCTGACCATCAAACAGATTCACTATCCTGTCTGCATACATGGCATCTTTTTGTGAGTGGGTAACCATTACTATAGTCGTACCCTCTTTATGCAATTCTGAAAGAAGCTGCATCACATCGTGCCCATTCTTCGAGTCTAGATTTCCCGTAGGCTCATCGGCTAGAATCAATGATGGCTTCGATACTACTGCGCGGGCAATGGCTACTCGCTGTTGCTGTCCACCCGAAAGCTGCGATGGGAAGTGCTGCGCTCTGTGGCTGATGGATACTCTGTCCATAGCTGCTTCTACTCGCTTGCGACGTTCTGCCTTTGGCAACCCCATATAGAATAATGGCAGTTCTATATTCTCCTCCACATTGAGGTCTTCTATAAGGTTGAACGACTGAAAGACAAAACCTAAGACTCCCTTGCGTATATCTGTACGGTCCGATTCTGTCTTCTTGCTTACATCTACCCCACCCAAGAGATATTCTCCCGATGTCGGCTCATCTAGTAACCCCATAATATTGAGCAACGTCGATTTGCCACATCCTGAAGGCCCCATAATGGCTACAAATTCGCCGTCTTCTATCGTTAGACTTACGTTTGTCAATGCCATTGTCTCTACAAGTTCTGTTTTGAATACTTTGTTGAGGTTCTTGATTTCTATTCGTGCCATATATTTGTTTTTTATTGTGTTTTTTATTTGTTGACGCAATTTTGCGCTTATTTCGTCAATAACATAATGGTCGACAGAAAATCGTATTATACACAAATCAAAATGTCCATTTTTTGGACAGCAAAACAAAATTCTCTTCCCTATAAACCAAAAAATCCCGAGCCTCATCGACCCAGGATTATCTATTTATATTCTATATCCTACCTACTATAGTGCCTTCACAGCTTTTACAAATTCTTTTCTTGCATCACCCCAGCTCTTGCACTTGCCTGAGTGAATAGTCACCTGCGAACCTGCAACTTCTTTCTCACTGATAAATACTCTGCATGGCTTGCATTCTCCCTCAGCTATCATCTGATCAAGCACAATACCAACCTTGGCTACTTTAAACCAGCCTTCGTAAGTGTCATTGCCGTCTGCTACAAGGTTTACAATAGGCATAGTCTCTTTCGTCTTTCCCATTGGTACTATCTCAGCATAGTTGCCTTTGTCTGCTATTACTCTTACCGCTGTATACTCGCACTGCTTTGCATTTACAGCGTATGTATCGTTTGGCATATCAAGTATGCTGCGCTTGAAACCTCTCTCTGGTACAAGGTACATATTCTGAGCATCCATAACCTTAAGTCCGTCAACATCAAAGTTATAGCAGTATACGCTAGGCTCTAGATTTGCTACTGCCACACTCCACACACCATCTGTGTCTTTTTCCATTGCTAGTGGCTTTTCCAACATATCGCCTTCTAGCTTGACTACCTTTGCCTCTGGTGCCTTGGTGCGGAATATCACACTGTCTCCTCTGAATTCTGGAGAAATAAGTGGCTTAGGGAACAATCTAGCCATAACACCAGGTGTGAAGTCTTGCTCTTCGCCTGTCTTGGCCAATGTAGGCTGGGCATTCTTCATGGCTTCTGCCGATGCTTCTGGGTTGAAGAGCAACTTCATGGTCTTTGCCAAGAAATACTTGGCATTCATCCATGTATGACCAAACTTGTCGTGTGTGTACTCTTTCACACATGTAATGCCTTTCTTGTCAAGGAACTCTGTGTAGTCTCGCGCTGTACCGTACAGGAAGTCGTCTGTTCCTACACCGCTCCAGAAGAGGTGCAACTTGCTGTTGGTATCTTCTGCATTGTCATACACATTTGGCAGGTTTGTTTGTGTGAACGTACTGTAGCCACAGATGTACGAGAACTTGTCAAGGTGCATCAAGCCGTTCATCAAGCCTTGGTTACCGCCTCTCGAGAAACCTCCAATGGCTCTGTTGTCTCGGTCGTTGATGGTCCTATAGTGATTCTCAACGTATGGCATAAGGCTGCCTATAAGGTCCTGACCGAAAAAGTCTCTGAAAAACATCTCTGGTCCTGCTGCTGGCTGCTTTGGCATAATCTTCGTCGGATTACCATAAGGCAATACAATAATCATCTCCTTAGCCTCGCCCTTAGCAACAAGGTTGTCAAGGATGTAATTCATACGACCTACCTTATAATATACTTCCTCAGTATCTGTAGTACCGCTTATAAGGTAAAATACTGGATATGAGTCATTACTCTTGTCGTATGATGGTGGCAGATATACCAATGCATTGTTATACCCACCTATTGCCTCCGAATAATAGCTGATATACTCCACATTGCCATGAGGCACATTCTGTATGCTGTGCACTAGAGGTTCTGTAGCCCCAGGAATATCAAGAAGCGAATTCTTGAAGCCTTCATTAGGGAAGAACTGGTCACATTCTGGGTCCATGATGCTGACACCATCTACCACAAAACAGTAAGGATACATATCTGCCTCAGCAGGTCCCAACGTAAGCGACCAAAGACCCGATACCGAATCTTTTACCATGTCATGTCTACCGGCAAACTGTACATCTACCTTCACATCCTTAGCCTTGTCATTGCGATAGTTAAACGTCACAGTGCCATCAGCATTAACCACAGTCGATGCAGGATCCTGCACCGCCTTCTGTCCGCAGGCTGCCATCATCAAAGCCAAGACCGCCGCAGAAAAAACCTTCATTTTCATACCTTATACAAGTCTATTGAGTTAACTGCCGCAAATATACTTATATTTCTATCATCTTCACGTATTATTGTAACATTGGGAATATATTCTTGATTGCAATTAATCTCTTAACATATTTTCACTTAAAATCCGCAGTATGAACTGAAAAGTATTTATAATTGCACCAGATGGTAAATCATCAAAACATTGCACAAGACTGCGGTATAAGTGCCAACACAATAAAGGAGTGTTTTCAGATTCCGGAGTAAACTAACACGCACTTCCGACAATATCGAGATCGTATAAATATATGATTTCTTGAAAATGCTCTGGAATGGCGAGATTATTTAACATTACCAACTTTTATACGGCTACTATAATTAGCATCAAACACATACTTACACATTTTTGATACATGACTTGTGTGGATTTACACATTTTCGGCACATGGCGTAATTTTCAATTAACTAAAAACATACTTTTGAGAACAAAATCTCTCAATCATCTTGTCCAAAACACTCAATTCCCCTCCCCTTACGTATCTTCTCAACAAAAACTCACAGTAATACTTAATGTATATCACTTATTTTCAGCGCAATAACAAGCGCGTCTACAAAAACATGAGCGAAAATCTACCACCTCACCACAAAAACATGAGCGAAAATCCCCTCACCCATCACCTCTCTGTACTAGCATCTTATCCAAAACAACACTTTTTACCTTCGTTTTGGACAAAATTTATCTATCATCTTGTCCAAAACAGCACTTTTCACCCTCGTTTTGGACAAGATCTCTTAATCATTTGAACTGTATTCCCTTTCATAGTGCACGAAACAGGTCGCAATGCCCCCCCTTTGCTACCGTTTTCGTGCAATATCAGTCAAGCCAGACATGCGTAAGCAATTACAGATGATGAATAAAAAATGCACACTAACGTTATTTACTTGTTATTACCATTACCATCTCATAGTATGACTGTAAGAATTTTCTAAGGAAAGCATCCCCGAATCCATGACTCTCGTTTGGGGACAGAAGTCATGCGAGCATATTGCTATACCTTTTCTCTGTGCGTGAGTTTTTCAGGACATCAAAGACGTTAAAGCGGCTTGTCCTTTTGTTTAGTTCTTCCAGACTTTGATACCAAGCGGAAAGGCATTTATGACTTCTATTTCTCGTTGTATGATTGATTTTCATCTCTGTCATTTGCCTATAATTGTCAAATACTTATGCTGCATTCAATGCTTACTTCATAAACATAACTTAGTAAACACTTTTCGTGTCATTACATTATTTAAATGCACCGTCTTTTTTTGCTTTGTTAAATTTTGCCATTGCAGCTTGGTAATCTGTATCAACAAACTCAATGTAAGAATGATTACCATCAACTTTAGCGCCCTTAACTACAACATTCTTTTTAGAACTACCTTCGGTTCGCTTTATAGAGTCCTTATATAGTAATAGAATCTTGTCTGCTAAGCTTTCATTTTTATTTGCAATTGCAATGTCAAGTACTTTATCGCACACAGTATTAATTAATTTGACATTTGTTTCGTATTCCTTCCCTGTACCCCAGCTAACTAGTCCACTTTGTGGCTTTTCTCCAAGTCTGACACTATTAATCAAATATGCTATTCTATCAATTGCCTCACTGCTACCATCTGCAACGAGATATTGTACTTCTGTGGTAAGCAATATTTCTAGCATCTCCTCTTTTTTCCGTCCTTTGTCGCAAATCTGATGTGCAGCATTAAAATCATTGTTGGAAATAGCTTGGTTTAGTCCAGCTATGTCTGTACTATATTCAATACCATTTTCCCCCTCAACAGTGTGCTCTTTTTTATCATCGATGCACATCCAGACAAAAAACAATACAACACAGATACCTGCCCATCCTAAACAACCTATTTTTTTTGTAAACGAAAAAATATTAGAGCCAATGGTTAATAAGGTTGAGCCAGCATTTGTAGCGATTGAAGGTGTGTTCTTTTGGACAATTCGAGCTCTAACATTCATTATCCGCTCATCAGGATCTAGGCCTTCTGATTTTGCTGCTTTGCGCAACACCGTTTCTTCTGTTGCATCAATAGCCCCATCAACTATTGCTGTTTTGATCAGTTCTTCAATTCTTTTGCTATATGCCATTATAAATCTGTTTTATTTAATTTCCTGTTGTGTTATTAATTCTTTTTTCCCTTGTGGCACAAATATCAATCTCTCTCATCTGCATCGTCACTCGCTGCATCGTCACTCACTGCATCGTCACTCACTACATCTCCGACAGCATCTATTCCACCTATTATGCGTCTGCCTAATGCCCCCCAAAAACCTTGATAAGCATACATCAAATCTTTGTTTTGTTTTTGGATAGCCTCAGATTCGTATTTCGCTTTTTTTACATCGGCTTTGATTAACATCAATTCTTTTTCGTGAGCTCGCTCTGCTTCCTGAGTCTGTTTGCTGTTTACCTGTTTTTCGTATTTGTCAAGCAACGCTTGTGCCTGTTTGTGTTCTGGAGCATCAGTTGGTATCATTGAAAGGTGATATCCAATTTCTGGGCTATACTCTCCATTGGCAGCTGTAATAGCAGTCTGCATTTCGTTGAGTTCTACAGAGGCTATTTTGTGCAGAAATTTTGACAAAATAGATGGCTGTTTTGATGTAGCATAAGCAAAAGCTTCGGTAGCTTTTTCTGGTACAGTCTCGACATAGGCTAATGCTAAAGCATAGTCTTGTTGTCCCTCGGCTTTTTCCACTTGATTTTTGAATGTCTGTAAATTGTCGTTGTACCAAGTTATTATCTTTTCAGAACCATCTTTCAACATCTGCTGTATATCATTGCTATTCTTAATATCGTTTACAACATTTTGAGTGGCCTCTTCGAACGAACGGCCTGCACCATGTATATCCTGTAACGCAGTAGCATATACATCACCACTTGTGGTATTGATTACTTTATATGTTATTGTGTACTGAACAGCCATCATCTGTGGTGCAGTGCCAGTAACTTCACGTCCAGTCTGATTCAAAGATGCAGCGAGTGCAAACCCTGGCACATTGTTAATTCCGCCTATACCGTTCTGAGAAGTTATCTCAAGCATTTTCAATGCAATCTGCTCAACTACATTATCTGTAATATCTTCTGTGTTAATAGCAGGAGGTAATATGCTCAGCTTGACATCGTTTGTAAATAACAACGTCTGTATATCAATCTGAAGTTCTGATCGTTTTTGTGCTATTGCAGCTTCACGCTCAGCATCAGATGCAAACTTTGACTCACGTTCCTTCGGATTGAACTTTGTGCCACTCGAAGCGCTATTGCCTCCGTTACATGATGCTAACAATATCGCACAACTTGCGAGTGATGATATAATGATATTTTTGCCTTTCATAATGTCATATTATATTAATAACTGCACCCCACATGATGTAGAATACAGTTATATGATTTCAGTTTTTTACATTCCATCTATATAGATAAGTACCTCACCTAGTCCTTGAGCCTTGTTTGTAACCTTTAGTCCAAGATTCTTTCGTAAGTTTTTGCAGAAGTCGCGTGTCCAATCGTATACTCCATATTGTGTACCATCTTCATTGAGAAGTTTTATGCGGCAGTTGACAAAATACATTTCAGAGTCTGTGTTGCGCTGCATCCTGTATGCGCCTTTAACTGTATGTGTCTTGATATAGTCAACAATCCAGTCGGCGTATGTATCTCCTTCAACTGATACATCTGTCATCTTTATTTTGCATCCTTGGGCAGTTGTCAAGCGAACTGTTATCTCACGACCACGCGTCAATATATCGCTGAATGAAGTCTGAATATCCTTTGTTAGATTTCCCATTTTGCTTGCAATTGAAGACTTGATCACTGCTGCAGTTGATTCACCCTTCATGTCCACTTCGCTTGTCGATGAGATAACTTTGCTTGTATATGCATCAAGCACGTTCATTGTATATGATATGTTGCGTGGTGCGTTTACAGCACTGTTCATACTCATCTTACTGTTATAGTCGAGCTCAATAATCATATCTGGCTGTGCTGTGGTAAGGAGCATAGCCTTGGCGTCCTTTTCTAGTCCGTCAACCATGTCGGTCGCTGCTTGCGTATCGAGTTGCTTCAGCATCTGCTCAAGGTCTTGCACAGGATAGTTTACCTGTACGAACGCACTCTGTATGGTCGAGATGATTACCTTGTTGTCTTTGTTGACCTTCAGGAATTTATTGTAGTCGCGCATAGTGAATGAACGTCCGTTCTTTGTCTCGGTCTTCAATGCACCAGCCTGCACTAGAAGATTGTCACTTGGAAGAATCATAATAGTAGGAAGTGACTGAACCACAGCGTTTACATTGCTGCTTTCGGATGCTGCCAAGTCACCGCTTGCACCATCTGCAAGACTAGAACCTGATGTTCCGTTACCACAAGAAGTCATGAAGGCAGCTACCGCCAAGCATGACAGAAGATTTAGTTTGTTCATCACATTAATTATGTTATATATTATCTAGCGCATATTTAAACTGCCAACATTGTTATAATCAAAGAGACTACGCTTCCTAGATTCGCATTATTATTGATAGCATATTGCTCATGTAGTTGCAACTCCATTTCCTGTTGCATTTCCTTGTCTATTTTTTCTGTCATCTTTATTCGTTTAGTATTTCCTGAAAGATATTTGCATCTCCCAAAATCATGATGACAAAACTATTAACATTATTTCAATGCCTTTTGTTCCATTTTATTCCTTTTAGGGAAAATTCCTCCAATGTCGCTTTTACTGATTATTCTGAAGAATCAGTATCTTGGAGCTTATTGCCTCTCCTTGTTTATTCATAATGGCAGATAAACTATCACGAATTGCGGCCATCTGGATCTTTTCATCGTTTGTTCTCGGTCTATTTTCAGGGCTGTTCAAGTGTTTGGACATGCTGTCAGAAGAATAGTTAAGTATGCGAAGATACTCCTCTGGTGTGATTTTCAGTTCGATATTTTCATCCTCAATCAGCCTCTGCATATTTTTGATATCATAGTTATGAAGATGTAACGCAAACCTATGTAGCTGGAAAAAAGACCGGACTGACTTCTCTTAAGATTATCAAACGGCCATTATAAGCTATAGCACTCTCACCCCGCCAACCTCACCACTTCTCCATAATACTCCCCCACATCCCCAAACTTCCTGTAATAGAACGGCGAAGCCTCATCCATCTCTCTCCATTCTCTATCTCCCAACATCTTCAAGTACCCCTTCTCCTCTACCTTCTTCCCCAGTCTTCCTATCCTCAACCTCCTCAACGCCTCATCCAACTCTATCCCATATTCTTTCAATAGTCTATAGAAATAGGAAACTGCCATCCTGTGCGCCCCTTTTATCTTGTGCCTCCGCGCTTCTCGGTCCCAGTGTCTCTTCTTGTTCCATTGTTTCAGCTCATAAGCGGCCAACTTCTGCGCATCTGCAAACATATCCCTACAGTTTCTCTGTTTCTTCGTCACACGAACCCCAATAATGAAATACCCACTGGGACAGCGCTTTATATACACGCTCTGCCCAGTAAGCCTGGCCCGACTGTCCTTCCTGGCTGCCTCTCGCGCTATCGTAACGCATTTATGTACTATCTCTACTTTGGCCATATTCGCTTGATTGTCCTGTATAACGTTTTTGTTCTGTTTCTAGTCGCAAATATAACATCTAATTCTCGCTTTGATACTCTCTGAAATAAAAAAATTGCGAGCAAACAGAGACTTCTCTTATATTAGCATAGGTCTATCAACTACCTTGATACAAACAAAAAAGAGACGCAACTATTAAGCTACGCCTCTTTTTGTATTTACGTGTTATAGATTAACTATCTATCCACCACAACTCATGACAATATCTACTTAGCGTTCTTCAGAGACGCTTTTGCACTCTCTATTTCACGCTTTATGCTTTCTATCCTTCTGTCATGTGATATTGCATGATCTAATTTGATTTTTCTATAAGAAGCCTTAGATGATGGACTTGAGGCTCTTTTGATTAAATCAGCATAGCGCTCATTGTCCTTCTTTTTGGCTTCTTTCTCTTTTTCAAGACTTGCACACAAATCAATAATTTTCTTTCTGTAGTATTCCTTACTCATAGCACTATGTATTATATTATTTCTTCTTCCCGAATAGGAGGTTCAAGATGATAGACCCTAATTTCTTCTCTAGCCCCCCTTTTGTTGTCGGAACTCCAGTTTTCCTAGCTATCTTCGTCTTCACGCCTGAAATTCCTAAAAATCTTTTCCACGAAAAAGACAAACCTTTCATACGATTGCTGTTTGAATTAATTAATCATCTCTCTATCAACACCGTGTTGAATCCAAAGCATCCGAAAAGTTGACGCAATTTCTTCTCTCCATTTTCAGTAGCCATCTGCAACACACCACTCTCTATGGCATCTTCACGCACTTTATTCTGTGCCTCTGCGACAAGGGCGACTGTCTGTTCGTGACTCCAACTTCCCTTCTCTACATAGACATCATAGTCTGATGGATTGATGATAACATCAAAAATTTTAGGTTCCGGCAAACGCAAAACAACAGTATCACCTGTCATACGCATAGTTTCGGCAACACTTGCCAAATCGAAACCTGCTCGTACTGTACCTCGAGTTATAAGCACCAGCTCGTCATCACCGCTAATAGCAGCAAAAAGGCCATCATTAACTCGCTTATCTTTCATCACTTGCTCTTCGTAAAAGCACGCGGTTGTAAATTCTGCTATCTTTTTTATCTCTTCAACCACATTGGCTGTCTTGTCTATCTTAAGCGAGGTGGCTTTGAGATGGAATATATCGAACTGCAACTGCAATACTACAAGGGCGACGATTGCCAATGCTATACCAATTATCTTTTTCATTATTATCTCCTCCCATTAGTTGTTAGCAAAATTTATAGTGATTTTCTCGAAACCGACTTGCGCAAGCATTGCCTTGAAAAACATCTCTGCATTATCTTGAGCATCCTTTAGTATGCCTATACTTTTGTCGTTCTTGATGTCTTCTTCTGCTTGACGAAGCAATGAATTACGCTCCATGTTGTCAAAATCAAAGCGAGTGATTGAAACCTGCTCATATTCGAGTTTTGTATCTTCTGCTTTCATATTCAAAGAGAGCACCTTAGGCTCTGGCAAAGTGAGCGTAATAGACTTTGTGCTTTCGTCTATCTGTGCAGAATAACAGTTAGGACTATCTAGAGATATACCAGCTTTCATTGTCGCCTTAACCGTAAAAAGAATTTTACGATCTCCAAATTTATACCAATCTGCATTGTCATCGGCCTTAACCACCTTGGTTATGGTATATTCCACAGTACCAAGTTCGGCAGCACCGACAGTATGCATCTTGCTGTCAAAACCATCTTTCAGCGAATTGCCACATGATGATAAGCACAGGGCAGCTATGGCAACAAGGATCGTATGAAACGTTTTTTTCATAGTATATTTAATTATAACATTAACAATCTTACGACTAAGACCACAATACTAACAATAGTAATTGAAAGAACTGCCTTTCTGATAACCGCTAGAACTGGCGCTTGATACACAAGTTTCAAGGTCTCCACCATCTTTTTCAATGTCTGCGGCGCTCTACTAATGGTTTCTACTTTACTGCTCACAAATGAACTAGCCTTTGACACTCGACTCGACTTGCTTGCCAATGCTATAATCTGATTGTAATCTACGGCAGACAATAATGGAGATATAGCTGGACATTTGTCTGACACTAGGTTTCTTACCTTAATAAACTGAGTCTCTGGATTTAGCATTTCTACTTTATCGCCCATCAACTCACTGGCTTTGTCTGACAGACCGTCTACTGCATTATCGACTTTCTTATCTACAAGAGTAAGCAACCCTTTCAGCACTCGCCATAATGATAGCATCACTCCACTGGCAAGAAAGAACACACATCCAATAATATATTTCAGTCCCAATACAGTTTCACCCCAATAGAACAAGATTAGTGTCAACACTAGCGACATAGCAAACCCCTCAAGAACTCCTCGCAGAATACTAAATAGTGCTGATGCACCCAAAGATTTAGCTGCCTTAATAAAACTAGATATTTTAATCATCTATTATTAATTATATAGTGAATCATTTGTCATAACCATCATAACCAATCCCCTTCGCCTTCAGTTCATCTGAAGTCCCTACAGGTTTGTCGTTATCGTAATACTTGTTTATAACCTCGCCCATAGTCTGTGAAATTTGAACATGGGCAGGATTCCACAAGCATTCGCTCCAAGCAATTCTTATCACAATACCCTCAATATTATCCTTATTTTCCAAATGCCTGAGATACATTTTGGTATTAGCAGTGTCGTGATATCTTTGTCGGTCGCACTTTATAGAGAATTCTTTTTCAAGGCGATCTGACATCTCTTTATACATAGTGTCGAAAAGTGGCACGTTCTTGATAGTCAAGTCGGCACCGTCGTAACTTTCATCCCCTCTCTTACCACCATAGCCGAAATGAACCTGCGTAGGGTAAACTGGTTCATTAGCACCACTTGCAACAAGCAATGTCACAACTACTTTATTATTGCCACGAGTCAACATGTTGAGATCATCATAATACTCTTTTGCTCCTGCTTGTTCCATTGTATCTTCCCCAAGCAAATAGAAACTCTTGTATGGTCTCACAACACCCAACTCGCGACTGACATAGTTGAAGCCACATATCTTTGCAAAATAATAGGCAAAATGATAGAAACATGGATCAACAAGACTCGCTGGGGATACTATTGTTACATTTGACTTTCTGTCTATCATATAGCCGTATGGACGGTTCAGGTGAAAATGTTCTACGGCCAATTTGTCTTCTGCACGTTCGTCTACTGTTCTGGTAGCGGCCAGATTGACAAGGCGAAAATGGTCCGAATTATCTATGGCATCAAAAATATCATCAATACCCATTCGCAGACGAGCCTGAATATCAGCGACAGACACAAACTGAGGAGTAGCCTGGATTCTTGTATTCCTGTCTAGCTTGCGTTCAAATGCTAATCGCAACTTCTCAACATTTGCAACGGTCTTTTCTGCCTTCTCCTCTTTTTCCATTGCCTCTGTAAAACCAGATCCGATAAGACCTGCAGGCACAGCAAATATTGCAATGCCAAGTATGCCTATCACACACGCTATTACTCGTCCGACAAACGTCACAGGAGAGTTTTCTGCAAATCCACCTGGGTCACCTATATACTGCATGAAGGCCCATACTACTGACACTATGCCATCAGAATAGGCTTCAGGTTGAGCATCGTGTTCAGAAAAATATAGAATAAACGACAACATCATCGTCACAATCACCAGAAACTGCATCGAGACAAACAACTCGCTTTTCTTAGATGCAAAGGCATTGGTAAGCAGACGGAACGATTTCATATAGCGAAACATCTTCATCAGACGCGCAATACGTATGGCCTTAAGCATCGTAACTGGTAGCGGAATGAAGAAGTTTACATAGTAGGAGTATGTTGACAATACGTCAATAAGCCCATAAAAGGAAAAACAGTATTTAACTCGTCCCCACCAACCTTGATATTTTGGTTCTACAAGGTCAATTGTCCATATTCGCAACGACACTTCTATTGTAAAGCATATCGTCGTAAAGATGTCTACTATTTCAAGCCAGAATCCATATTTTGCTACTATACTGTCGTAGGTAGACAAAAATATCTGTATCGTGCTGAGCGCTATAAGCGCCCATATCGTATAGTCTACATAGTTTCTCCAGACAACAGTTTTGATGTTGTCATCAAAAACTAACGCCAATTTATGCTTAAAATTCATTCAATCTCCTAGTATTTATAGAATTTGTTTATTGTCGTGCCTATCGCCACTTTTAGCACTGTCAGCATATCGCAAAGACTCATGTATGGTTTGCCTTTTTTGTCTATGACTTGCTGCGGAAGATAAGGCAGATGGATAAATCCGACTTTCGTTGCCAAACCTCGGACCGACACATAGTGTAAGGCCAAATAGAATACGTGATTGCACACAAAAAGCCCCGCAGTGTTCGACACTGTAGCCGGCAAGCCGCTGGCCTTGATGTTTTTCACAATATCTTTTATTGGCAATGACGAGAAATATGCCGAAGCTCCACCACTGACTATAACCCTCTCTTCTGGGATGTCACCATCATTGTCTGCTTTATTGCTATCGTTGAGATTGACAGCAATGCGCTCTATCGAAGGCTCGTTGCGCCCTCCAGCCTGCCCCAGGCAGATGACGACATCTGGTCGAACATCTTCTATAAGGTCGACAATCATCTTGCCTGCCTTCGCAAAAGAGACCGGGAGTATGGCCTTGACGACTTCTACTCCACAAAAAGTGTCATCAAATGCCTCAACAACCATCTGCGAAGGATTTTCCTTTTCAGAACCGAAAGGCGTGAATCCTGTTATGAGTATTTTTTCTGCCATCTATCGGTCAGGCCAAGCTGACATAAGCTATCACGCACACTGAAAAGAAAATGGTGGTCGCTGCCGCAAAGAATCTTCCCAATGTATATTTCCATTGTTCTTCATACATCGAGGAGCGACTATTTATGTATTTCATTCGACGAGATACGACCTCGTCAAAATTGTTCCATGTAAATATGGCGACATACACAGCACAGACCAAGGCAACCACAGAAATGGTTACTAGAGCAGGCGTTTCTATCGCTTGCCAACTATCAATCTCGTCTAATTTAAATATTATCCAAAAGAAGATTAGCAATTGCATTATAGTACCATGCCATGCAAAAGCAACAAGGACATTCACAACTAGCGCACCCAATACCAATTTAGCACTTTCTGGCACTACTTCAACTCCGCCAAAACGCGCATAATATAATATTCCGCCTACTATTAATGTCAAAACGCTTGCTACCTTCTCGATGTTCGCAACGAGAAAGGCAGATACTGTTGGATTCTGCCTCATAGTAAATACTATTTATTTATACTCCCCACGAGCGGCCTGACCAATAGTAATCTCATTGGGCACAAGTTTCTTTCCTTCTTTGTCCTTAATTTGTACTGTCACGCCAAAGGTCTTGTCAAATAGCTGTTCTGCCTCGCCTACCTTTGTCGAACCCTTGATCTTGAGCTCAGCGTCTGTATTTTTCTTCACGTCCTTGCTCACCTTGTCGTTGAGCTGCTTCAGTGTGAGGTCACCATCTGCTATCTGGGCACCCTTATAGAATACAAGAGTAAGATTAAATGCTTCCTTGAACGCAGCTGATAATGTCTTTAGCTTTTTGTTCGGTGCCACTGTGAATTCTGCCTTATTAAAGTGATCCATTAAGTTGTTTAGAAGTCCCATATTTTTATGCATTAATATTTATTAGCAAATGTATTACAATATGCCCATACAATTTTATTCCATTTCATTCCTTTTGGATGTGTATATGCGTATATGTTTACGCATTTCTTGAAAATCAACCCAAAACATACTTTTGAGAACTAAACCTCTCAATCATCTTGTCCAAAACAGCACTTTTCACCCTCGTTTTGGACAAAATCTCTTAATCATCTTATCCAAAACAACACTTTTTACCTTCGTTTTGGACATAATCTATCTATCATCTTATCCAAAGCAACACTTTTTACTCTCGTTTTGGACAAAAAATACCGAAAACGATAGGTTTAATGTAATGTTATTTCTAATTTAGCAACCATAAAAGATTGAATTATGCACGACATTGTTGGCAGAAAAAAAGAAATAGAAGAGCTTGAACGACTATATAATAGTCCTAAGGCTGAGTGCGTTATAATGACAGGCCGACGCAGAGTGGGCAAGACTTTTCTTATAAGGGAAGTCTTTAACCAACGCATAACGTTTTACCATACAGGACTACCACCTTATGATGAGGAAGGCCGAGAGAATGTGGGACTTCGTGAGCAACTGCAACAATTTTTCTTTTCTCTAAAACGCTTTGGCCACGAAGGCAACAAAACTCCAATAAATTGGATTGAGGCGTTTTTCATGCTTTCTCAATTACTCGAAAAAATAGACAATGGTCAGCGTCAGGTGGTGTTTATTGATGAATTGCCATGGATGGACACGAAGGGTTCTCATTTTCTTCAAGCCTTCGAGGGCTTCGTGAACGGATGGGCTATGGGGCGCAGAAACATGATGCTGATTCTTTGTGGAAGTGCTACATCGTGGGTTGAGGACAATTTCATCCATAACAGCAAAGGGCTTTATAATCGTCATACAGATATAATATGCCTACGCCCATTTACTCTAGGCGAATGTGAGGAATACTGCGACTTCATGGGGCTAAACATGAATAGATTTGATATTACTGAAGCATACATGGCATTAGGTGGTATACCTTATTATTGGGGCTACCTGAATCCAAGTTTAAGCCTTGCTCAAAATATCGACCAGATGTTCTTTGCTCCAGATGCAAAATTGCGCGATGAATTCATGCGTCTCTTTGGTTCGTTATTCCGCAACCCAGATAAGTATATACAAATTATCCGCCTGTTGGCAACTCGACATAGTGGCTTTACTCGTGAAGAGATAATCCAATTATGCAAAATCCCGTCGGGAAGTACGCTTACCAATATGCTGCGTTCATTAGAGGTCAGCTGCTTCATCAAGTTATACCAACCGTTCGGAGCAGGAAAGAACGCATGCCGTTATAAACTAACAGACAACCTATGCATGTTCTATCTTCATTTTATGGAAGATGGGGACAGGAACGATGCTGCCTTCTGGCAACACAGTCAAAACTTGCCGGCTATTAATAATTGGCGAGGTTTAGCTTTCGAAGAGGTTTGTTTCTTACACATTCCGCAGATAAAGAATGCATTGGGTGTCAGCAACGTTCTGTCGGAAGAATCAGCATGGAATGTACTGGGAACCGATACCGCCAAAGGAGCACAGATGGACCTCATTATCAGCAGAAACGACAATGTGGTAAATGTTTGCGAAATGAAGTATATTTCAAGAATGTTTACTGTTGATAAGGATTACGACCTGAAATTGCGCCAACGACTTGGTCTCGTAGAGCAAAACATCAAGCGTCGCCAAACCATTCATACGGTTCTCGTTACAACCTTCGGCCTGGAACGTAATAAATATAGCTCGATGATATCGAATGTTATTACTCTTGACGATTTGTTTAAATAGCGTAGAGCGTCTGATTTTTTACTTTAAGATTGCATAAATGGTCATCAGACAAAGAGTTTTCGGCGTGATATTCCCTTTCATATTGCACGAAACAGGTCGCTAATGCATTAAAAACACCCCCTTTGCGACCGTTTTCGTGCAGGTACGTATTCAAAAAGAACTGACATTAGACGACCTGTTCTGCTAATTCTTATTTATAACGGCCATATCCAAAAATAAACAGACATTGCCATAGCCACAACAGCCAGTCCTATGCTCCACACACCAAGACG
>JAKSLD010000020.1 GCA_024401395.1 Bacteroidales bacterium | reverse complement strand
ATATCAACTTAGTGCGAAAGAATATATATTTGTACTGTAATATATCTCTGTCCGACAGATACTATAATTAAATCAACTATAATACTCCTCTTAATTCTTTCTGGTATGGAAGCACGGCAGTTAAGATATTTCGTAACTACGGCGGAAACATTGAGCTTCTCTGAAGCTGGACGTCGCCATTATTTGTCTCAGAGTGCTTTGTCTCAACAGATAAAAGCCCTGGAGAATGAACTGGGAACGCAGTTGTTTGTCAGGTCAACTCATAGCGTAATTCTCACAGAAAGTGGGCAGCATCTTCTAAAATACGCTAGAGCTGCCATACTGTCTCTTGATGAATGTACTGCACGGATGAATGACATAAACGGACTCCATTGCGGAGATCTTCGGATAGGCCTCACAGCTTCTCATGAACCTTTCATCCGGGAAACTGGTATCGAATTCCTCAAAGCTTATAAGGATATCAGGACTTCTGTCTGCTACTCTACTATAGATAATCTGATGCAGAAGCTACGCGCTCACGAACTTGATATGGTCTTCTCTGTAATGCCTTCTGGTAATATGGAGGGCGTCGACTATGAGTATCTGCTCGACTATAAGCTGAGTGCCATAATGCGCACTTGCCACCCTCTTGCTAATAGAGATATGTTGTCTTTCAACGACTTGAGAGCTCAAAGGCTTGTCTTGCCTGAGGGTGATGTAAAGGAGCATAATGGACTTGAGCATTTTCTGGGCATTGACACAGGGAAACTGGATATCGCTGTGACAATAAATGATATTAACGCCATACTGAACCTTCTCCAGGAGACTGATATGATATCTATTCTTACTGCTCAGTCGATAATATCCCGACCGTTCCTGAAGGCCGTAGACATAGCGGAACTTTCTTCTCCTATTAAGTCGTATGTCTTCTTCGCCAGTGATACCTACAGAAAACTGGCAGCTGAAAAAATGCTGCAGATGTTCAAAGAGATAGCTGTCCCTAAAGCAAAATTGCTCCTCTCTTTTTAGCTGACCATCTGATTATTCGATTAATCGAAAAGCCACCTCCTGAAAAACAGAAGGCGGCCCAAACAAAACAATGTTAAACTATGCTATAGGATTATGAGCGATTATTAGTGATTCTTCTTTTTCCACCCACACTTTGGACACCGACCGCTTTCATCAAGCGCTACTCCACATATAGGACATCTTTCGAAATGCTTACATGTGTCGTAGCATTGTGAGGCTTTGTTGACTCCGCTCGAGAAGGTGAGCTTTGCAATGGGCAATTTTTCTTTGAGCAACTCATAGACTATCTTTATCATGCCCTCAACTGTCATTGTCTCTTTGGTGACTACAAGTCGGCAATCAGGATAAGCCGTTGCCAGTGGTGTATTAAATGCCTCGCCCTTCATTGTGTTGAGCGGATGACCGTTACGGATGCCTTGTTTGTCATATACATCCAGAATTGCCGGAAGTAACGGATCGTCTTCTCGTAGCACAAGAGCATGGTCAAAATTGCGTAGTATATCCCACGCTATCTTCTTGATTTCGTTACATGGGTATACCATATTGACCATGGGTGTCACATCGTCTTCTACCTCAATGGTAAGAATACCTGTGTGACCGTGGAAATACATAGCCTCTCCCTGGAAGCCATAGAAACGGTGAGCATACTGCAGCTCAATTCTTGCGATACTTCTCATAATGCAATGATTAAGAATAATGAATAATCAATTAATCTTTATGCGAAAGTATCGACTATTAAATCACTGCATCCCAATCGGTTAATCAAATATAAGAGCCGTGTTATAAGTAAAATTTATAAGGAGTTCGCTTCAACTATATCAACCATAGTTATACTCCGCTCCTCAACAAAAAAGGCCAGCCCCAAGGCCAGCCCTTTCTATCTGATTCATATCTTATTTACAAATCAACCTTTGGCATACTTGCCCAGCCTTTCTGTATATCTTCGTCTGTTGGGATATAGTCTCCCATCTCGCCGTCGTTATACTTCTGGTAAGCTACAAGGTCAAAGTAGCCCGTACCTGTCAAGCCGAAGAGTATCTTCTTCTTCTCGCCTGTCTGCTTGCACTTCAATGCCTCGTCAATAGCTACACGGATAGCATGCGAACTCTCTGGAGCAGGGAGCAAGCCCTCTACTCTGGCAAACATCGTAGCTGCCTCGAATACGCTTGTCTGCTCTACTGCTACTGCTTCCATCATGCCCTGGTCGTATAGCTCCGACAATGTAGGACACATACCATGGAATCTCAAGCCGCCGGCATGACTGGCAGATGGAATGAACCCTGAACCAAGGGTGTACATCTTTGCAAGTGGGCAGATCTTTCCTGTATCGCAGAAGTCATACGCATACTTGCCACGTGTAAAGCTTGGACAGGAAGCAGGCTCTACAGCAATGATTCGGTAGTCGTTCTCGCCGCGCAACTTCTCTCGCATAAATGGAGCAATAAGTCCGCCAAGGTTTGAACCGCCACCAGCACAGCCGATAATCATATCTGGCTTGATACCGTATTTGTCCAGCGCCTTCTTTGCCTCAAGACCTATCACACTCTGATGTAGCAATACCTGGTTCAATACCGAACCTAGTACATATCTGTAGCCTTCTGTAGATGTGGCAACTTCTACTGCCTCTGAAATAGCACAGCCAAGTGAACCTGTAGTGCCAGGGAACTCAGCCAATATCTTACGGCCTATCTCTGTGGTATTTGATGGCGAAGGTGTAACCGTAGCACCGTATGTCCTCATTACCTCTCTGCGGAATGGCTTCTGCTCGTATGAGCACTTAACCATGTATACCTTACAATCGAGGCCGAGGTATGCCGATGCCATAGAGAGTGCTGTACCCCACTGTCCAGCACCTGTCTCTGTCGTGACGCCCTTAAGGCCTTGCTTTTTTGCATAATAAGCCTGTGCAATAGCTGAATTGAGCTTATGGCTGCCTGATGTGTTGTTTCCCTCAAACTTATAATAGATCTCTGCTGGGGTATCGAGATACTTCTCAAGACAGTAAGCACGTACCACTGGTGAAGGACGGTACATCTTGTAGAAATTGCGGATCTCTTCTGGAATATCTACAAATGCTGTGTTCTCATCCAGCTCTTGGTCTACAAGTTCTTTGCAGAATACTACACTGAGCTCTTCTGCTGTCAATGGCTTCAGTGTCGCTGGATTGATTAGTGGTGCTGGCTTCTTCTTCATGTCAGCACGAAGATTATACCATTGGGTAGGAATCTCATCCTCCGACAGGTATATCTTATAAGGTATCTCCTGACTCATATGATTTCTGTGTTACGTGTGTATTATTACTTAATATGGCCCAAATTTAATGTTTTTTTGCATTCTAAACAACCTGTTTATAACCTCATCGGGCATTATTCTCTCAAATTATTACTTAGCTTTGCAGATAATAGTATTCGTTCTGTCGTATTACTATTATTCATACGTATTTTAATTTCATCTCTTATCTTATGGCTTGCCCACATAATCCACAAATCGACTGTACTTGCCCAAAGGACTGCCCTCGTCACGGTCAATGCTGCGCTTGCGTGGCTCATCACAGAGAGCATGGCAAATTGCCTCACTGCCTCAGAGCGACAGAACCTAAACCTGAACAGAATACCGACAAGAAGTAGTCCCCCACCATGAATGGTGACTTCTCTATAGGGATAGGTCAATAAAAAAGCTCTCCGTAGAAACCTACGAAGAGCTATTTTTATTATTTGTAATTCTAGCTTTATTACATTTTGCTGCCCGAAAGGCTGTATTTCTCACTGCCTCGGATAATGACAACACGACCGTTTTCTACTGTCTTGTAAGCCTTGTCGCCCTTAACTGCCTTATCTGCATCGATATTGCTGATAGCGGTTGGAACACCATTGACATTCACTGTGTAGCTGAATTGAACAGCACCCTGATATAGGGCTTCAACAACTACAGAAGAACCGTCAAACACTGGAGCTGTAACACTGACATCGGATGAGTTGATGTCGGCACCGAACTCAACATCATCGTCAATGGTGAATGTTACCGTACCATCATAGATGAACTCATCGCCATAGTTGTATTCCGAAGTATAACCGTCAACAACGTATGTGGCTGTGAGGCTGAACTGGCTCTTTTCACCGAGTGCTGTGATGTAAGGGAAGTTGAAAGTCACCGTATTTGTCTCGGCATCAGTAACAATGGAACCTGCTGTCCAGACGTCTTCGCTGAAGCCTGCTGGAAGTGTACCGTTGCAGAGTGCGATGGTATTAAGGTCAACACCTTCGATGGCTGTAGACTGGAGAGCTTCCAAAGAGCTGAAATGGCTGTTGTTGTATGCATTGACGAAGCTGCATTTGAAGCTCTCGTCTTCATTCTTTTCAGATTCGCCGACCAAAGATCCCTTACAAGAGATATAACTTTCTTGTGTAGTAGATATCTGCTGCAACTTGCCTGTATTGAAGATGTTTGACAACAATACATCGCTATGACCTGCAAGACCACCTATAATAGCACCGCTGATGCTACCGGCGTTGTAGCAATCTACCATCGATACTTTTTCTGAAATGTAAGCTGCTACGCCGCCAACATATCCGGAAGTTTTTTGGGAGCTGACGCTGCCGACATTGTAGCACTGAGAGATGGCGGTTTCATAATAAACGGACATATAACCTACAACGCCACCAACATAATAGGTATTATTACCAGTAACGACATCTCCATGGTTGGAACAGAGTGTAACATGAGTAGTGCTATTGCTATCGACATATCCTATGACACCGCCTACGTTTGAACCATTGGTAGTGACGCTGCCGTAGTTGTGGCAGTTATAAGCTGAACAAACATAACCAGCTATACCACCTGTATAATTATTTTGTTCGACATTGACGGCACCATAGTTGGCACAATCGGTAACATTGCAATATCCATAGCCTAGGATTCCACCAACTGCGCTTTTGCCAGACACTTCTCCATGGTTGGTAGAGTTCTTAACGCCTAATGTCTGGTCTGAACTAGCATAGAAATAACCACAGATACCACCTGCATTGCCGCCACCTTCTATCTTTCCGTAGTTGACACAGCCGTCTATTGATGATGTAGAAGGGTAGGAATAGTAAGCTACAATTCCTGCTGCATAGTTATTACTTGACACAACCTGTGCGTAGCTGGTAAGATTACTTAACACTATATCATAATATGCATAAGCACATACAGAGGCAGCGTAATAACTATAGCCGGTTGTCTTGAAGTAGGAATCGGCAATTGTAAGATCCTTCACACCTACAGGATAGGTTCGGTCGTAGTTGTATAAATAACCGATAAGCGCTGCATGTCCATCTCCATTGTAGTAGAGGCCACTGATGGTATGTCCGTCACCGTCGAACATAGCCTTATAATTTTCATATTTTCCGATAGGATCCCACTCCATAAAGAACTTGTCTGGGACAAGGACTCCGTTGACATCCTTGTCGAGGACGCCCTCGTTGACAGTGATGTCGGCTGTGAGACGTGCGTTGGCGTATACATTCTTGGTCTGTCCGTGTGTACCATTGACGATAGCAGAGAAGCCATAGAGCTCAGCAGCGTTGGAAATAAGGTATGTGCCCTGCTCATCGGCCTGTGGGATTGCTATCTCGAACCACTTGGCATAAAATGTCTTGTCTCCAGTCTCTTCGGCACCTATAATTGCAACAGGGCCATTGGTAAGTTCTTCGTCGGTATACCAGCCGTTGAAGATGTAGCCATCGTGTGTTATTCTGCCAAGTTCTTTTTCAACGGTCGAAGTGTATGTATCGCTAGTAGTACCAGAGAACCCGTCGTGGTATGTGATATTATACTCTATAGCAAACTTGGCATAGAATGCCTTGTCGCCTGTAGCATCAGCAGGGATTGTAGTGACAGCCTCGCCTTCGAAATCGGCATTGTCGTACCAGCCAAGGAATGTATAGCCAGTACGAGAAGTGGTAGGAAGTGTGACAGCAATACCGATGATATAGCTTGAAGGGTATGAACTGGCTGCTTCGTCGCCATCGTAGGTAGTGAAGGCAATGCTATATTCGGTGATGTCCGCATTTAGGAGCTCACCCGAGAAGGTAGGATGTGAGTCAGTGCCGACGTTCTGTCCCCAGACTGTGCCTTCGGTACCCTTACGAAGAATGTAGGCAAGAATACCATTGGAAATCTGCTCGTTCGTCAACTGAGTACCTCTGTTGAAGTCGTCCTTCATATCGGAATATGCATTAGTGAGATTGCATGTACCGTCGCTATAATAATAGTATACCCTAGGGTAACTACTATATCTGTCTTTTACCACTTCGCCTGTCACAAAGCAGTTGTCGATGGAACAGGAACCCCTATATGATATATTAGCCACAAGGCCTGAAACATTATAGACATAGCCGCTGATGACACCAGAATGGTAGCAGTTGAGGATGGTAGCTGTAGCGTTACTTTCAACACTGCCTACAATACCGGCTGAATAGCCCGATTGTGAGTTTACCTCACCGGCATTGTAGCACTGCTTGACGGTTGCCTCACCGCCTTCGACATAGCCTATCACACCACTGACTCTACTCTGACCAGTGACATATCCGTCGTTATGACAGCCAATGAGGGTAGCTGTACTAGATGTTCCGCCCACTATACCGCCAGTGTAGTTTTTGGTGTTTTCAACACGGCCTTCGGTAGCATTATAGCTGTCGGTAATGTTGATAGAGCTACTAGCGGTTCCGACAATACCACCGCAAAATCTATCTGTAGAACGAATGGTTCCGCGGTTGGAACAGTTGTCTATCGTAGCCTGTCCTGTTGGAACCCAACCCAGAATGGCGCCACACATGCCTTGCGACGCCTCGACTAAACCGTAGAAGTGACAGTTGGAAATGGTGAGAGAGCCATCGCCTTTTCTAGCCACGATACCAGCAACCGTATTACTATTGCTGAAGTATGAGTCGCGGACTGTGACATTCTTGATTTCGACATTGTCGCCACTGACGAAGCCAATGAGGGCTGCATATTGTGTGTCTTTGCAGTAGAGACCACTGATAGAGTGTCCATCGCCATCGAAATTGTAGGACATCTCGAAACTAGAACTACCAATAGGCTGCCAAGCGCGGAAACCTTCTGTCGATGGGTTGAGCTGGCCGTCAACGATAACGTCGGCATTGACCACGATGTTGGCTGTGAGCTTTGCGCCTTTTTTGACATTGCCTTTGTTTACGCCCTGCGCATACCAGTAAAGCTGGCCGGCATTGGAAATCAAGTACGTTTGGGTCTCTTCATCAAAAATTGCACTTTGATAAGGATAGGCTTCGCTGTCTGAGAAGCCGTTGGCGTCATACTCAATGTCTGATGCATAAGCAACACCCGACGCCATGAACACAAAGCATGATGCTACTAAGCGCCATGCTCTAAAGAATTTATTCTTCATAGTAATTATTAAAAAGTGCCGCAAAGTTACAGCATAGAGAAAATTGTGGCAAATCCTAAAATGGTAAAAATGGTTAAAATGGAGAATCTATCCTCTAAATCAATAATCTATCTCACTCCTTGAATTCATAATTCTCCTTCTCTGGCATGTAATACTCCCCTATCTTGTAGTTTATGCCTGCCTTATAGGCTTGAGACAACTGGTATGCCCTGCTTATTCTGTACATCTTTCCGTCTTTCACAAAATACGCCCCCGTCTGATGAAACCTGAATGGCACTCCTTTTGCCACGCATTGTTCTCTGATTGCTAATACCCAATCGTAATGACATGGCCGCACATTAACTCCCGACTCCCCTCCGACGGATACTTCTTCTATCGTGTCATCCAGATACCCCGACAAGTCTATCGGCCCTATCAGCGGAGCTATCGTTAATATTTTATGCTTTATCGGAGCCGCCTTGAATATCGGTAACCTATAGTCTGCCCTGTCTTGGTTTTCTATCGTACACCCTACTATCACATTGTCATACCCGTCTCCCCAGTCTTCTGGCACGCACTGCATGAATCTGTCTATCCTCTTAGTGAAAAAGAAAAACATACAGTCGCTCCTCTGCTTTATCATAGCCCACGCTTCGGCACGCCATTCGTCTGCTTCTTTTACCAGGAAGTCCGACGTGAAACATGTAAACACCACTTTCCCCGAGGGAATCTTCCAACTCCCGTCTCTCTTTTTCTTTATCGGCAGGTTGAATGCTGCTGTCTTCCTCACCTCACTGCTGCTCCCCACTACTCCGTACATCTCGTCTTGCCTGTAGACATAACAATACCTGCACCCTTCACTTATCTTGGTGCATCCATGCCACGGATTCCAGTCGGCATATATCTTCAGGGAGTCTGACACTTATTGAGGGGTTACTGAGTAATATCTATTCCTCTATTTCATAATCCTTGGCTGTCCACGCCAGGTACCCGCCTTCTAGGTCATATACCTTGAAGCCTAGTTTCTGGGACAGGTATAGCCCTGCAGCATTGCTACGTCGACCGCTGCGGCAGTATATGTAGAGTGTCTTGCCTTTGAGCTTCTGGGCAGCGCTGACAAATTCTGATTCGTTGCCCCAAGTAACTAGTATGGCATTCTTCAGGTGTCCTGCCGAAAACTCATCGGAACGGCGCACATCAACCAACACGACATTCTCTCTTGAAATACTGTCTCTGAATGCTTCAGGCGATAAAACTGTATATGCCTGCTCCGCCCCCGCATTCTCTTGCGGAGCCTTGTCATTGCAAGCCATTGAAAATAATGCCACTATCGGGAAAACCAAAACTGCTAATATGTTGTTCATTTTATATAGGTATTTATCTCACCTCACTTTATGAGGGTTTGTGTATGCTCAAATTTCTCTGGCTCCCCCCTTACAGCATCTGCATGAACCTCCACAGCGACTTCCTCCATGGCTGCCATTCATGATCTCCTGCAAAACTTTCGAAAACAACTTCTAGTCCGTTGTCTTTCATCTGTTTGACTACTCGCTTGTTGTGCTCTATTCTCATGTCTTGCTCGCCGCAGGTTATCAGTAGCACTTTTAGCTTGTCGTTATATTCTTTCGCGTTGCTTAGTAGTCCTGGTACTTCTTTGTCTATCTCCATGCTGGCAGCACCGTTTATTCCGCCAAACATTCCTGTGCTGAATATCCCGACGGCACTGAAGGTCTCTAGGCTCCTGAGTCCTATGTAGAAGCTTTGCCCGCCTCCCATGGATAGCCCACACATCGACCTGTGTTCTCTGTCTGCTAATGTCCTGAATTTCTTGTCGATAAATGGTATTACATTATCTATTAGTTCTGATCTGAATGGTAGCATACCTTCCCATTTGTAGCCGCCCATACCCGCCGTCACGTTGCTGTTGGTACTGACTACTATGGTCTCTTTGCATTTGCCTTCCGCTATCAGGTTGTCTAGTATTATGTCGGTCTTGCCTTGCTGCATCCACCCTCTGTGGTCTTCGCCTCCGCCGTGTTGTATGTATAGCACTGGATAGCGCTTGTCGGGATTGGTGTCGTATGATGCCGGGGTATAGACGCATAGCTCTCGCCAACTTTGGGTGACTTGGGAGTAGTATCTTACTGTGCTCACTTTTCCATGTGGAACGTCTTTTATCTCTAGGTAGTCCACACCTTTCTCTGGTATCTCTACGGCGCTCATCTGTCTGCCGCAGCCGTAGTATGTCTCACTGGCGGGATCTGTTACTGATACTCCGTCTACTATCAGTGCATAATAGTGGAAGCCTGGCACTTGTGGTGCACACTGCCCGCTCCATACTCCGTTATCGTCTCTCTGCATATCGTATTTCTCTCCGCAGATGTCTATCTGTACTCTCTGTGCCTCTGGCGCTCTCAGCCTGAAGAGGATGCTGCCGTCTGGCATCAATCGTGGATAGGAGTGTTTGTTTATGTTGGTCTCCATGGCTACACTGCCTTCTGGCATCGTTTCACGTGGAGGCATCACCGATTGCCCTTTAGCTTCAATACTCATAACCGCGCAGAGCATCATCAGCCCCGCCACGCTTCGCGTCAACTTGCTCATAATTATCTGATATTGTATAACTACAAATATAATGATTCCTCTCTTTCTATATCTCTGCCTTGACAATAATTAGTCTCTTTGTTGGTCTACTAGTGTACGGAGAAAAGATACTACACAGAGACTACACCGAACTTATTAATACTATTGTTTGTCGCTTCTGGAAAATCTCTTGCATCGTTCTGTCACAATACTCTTGTATTGTCTCTTAAGTTTTTCCGTCAATGCCGACTCTCCTATTATTTCTTCTGCTTGCTTTGGGATAACTTGAAATTGCTCTATGATTTTCTCTGCTCTCCTCGGCAAAATACCTGTCTTGTCAGCAAATGCCTTAAAGTCATCACGACAAGGATGCCCAGTCCTATCCCAAATATCACTCTTTACCATATCGCGAGATAAACCCTCTTTCAGAGCAAAATCATCGTCTTCTATATGCAGTCGCGTATTGATAAGATCGTATGCCGGTGTCAACAAATAGTCATTTCCATCATACATAACTGAGAAATTCTTTAAGTGGGCATCACCATTTGCATATATATAATTGAACAACAGCAACTTGAAGAATCTCTCCATAGCTATCTGCCACGCTGGCACATACTGTTTTATTGCTTTTGCAATATCTTCGTAACAGCCTAAATATTTGTACGCCATCCCATTGCCTATCTCATTCTTTCCCAGAATTGACGCAAAATCTTCTTGTTTAAGTTTTTTCCCATCTGGCAGCACATCAAATCTTCTTGTAATATACACAGGATTACCATCTTTGTCCTCACACATGCCACATGGCGCTACTTCTATGCCATATACCCTACTTGCTATCTGCATGGTAACATATTCGTTAATCGGCATGTACCTCTGATTTATTATCACAGGGTTATTTGGTGCTGGCTTCAAAATATGGGTTCCTTGCTCTCCATCATGTGCCAATCGTATCTTCCCCATCTCAACTAATGCCCCATATTTCTCTTGTACCCCCGAAATAGATACCCTGCCTTCTCCTTGAGCGGCTACTGATACTTCACTGTTTCTATCGAACGAAATATCTAATATCGTGGAAACCTTTCCCTCAAATAATTTCATATTCTATCACTTTATACATACAGAACCTATAAAATCCCATCCCCTGACAGCCTCTAGCATCCCAAAATAGTCATTGTCATCTATCTTATTCATCTTGCACAGCGCTTGCCTGTTGACCCCCTCTGGAAGCATATTTGTAAAAAAAGCAAACAGCTTTTCACTCTCATGCCGCTTTTGCTTCTTACTGAGCGTTATGGAAATTGATGGCTGACCGTCATCTTTGAGATACGCATCGTCGTACGTAAACACATACTCCGTTGCCCCAACCTCAGTCAACTCTCCTGCCAGAACATCATTATTATATACCAAAACACTCCTCATGGCTAATCTACAGTTCTCCTTATATCTATATTTATCACAAGCCCCAGAACATCACATATCTTCTCCAATACTGAGAGCGACGGATTCCCAACTCCTCTCTCAATATCTTTTATAGTACAAATACTGACCCCCGATAGCTCAGCTAAATCTACCTGAGATATCTTTAACTTAGCACGCCTGCTTTTAATTATCGAAGCAATATCCATAGTATATTATTCTAGACTTTCAGCACAAAAATATACTTATCAACCCAACAAAACAAGCAAATTGTCTAATATTTTATACTTTTTACTCCCTCGCTCTCTCCATTCCTCACTCTACTTCATACCCATTCTCCACCCACGCCAGATATCCCCCGTCCATATCATACACCTTGCACCCCATCTTCTTTCGTCACAAAATCTTTATCAAGTAATACTTTAGCTGCCGATAATGACGAACTGGCAGAGTAAAACCGTGACGCTTTTCCCGTGACGACTCTTCCCTACTCCAGATTTTTATGTCGACTTAGCTATATCTTTTCCTACATCTCGTATGAAACAGAACCCAATACCTCACTGAAACTCTCATCAAATCTACAAATATACTACCCTATCCCTCACGCCGCCAGCCTCATCAGCTCTTCTCTATACTCTTCCACACTGTCAAACCTCACCCAGAAGAATATATTGCCTTCCCTGAAGATCCTCATCTCTTCTGCCGTGGCGTAGGCTCCGTTGCTCATCTGTCTCGGTACTCGGTCTGTCCTTCTGCCCTCGTCTCTCAGATGCTGTTGCCCCGACTGCCCGTAGCTCTTTCTCCCGGTCGACTCTCTGCTCACCACTTCTCTCAACTCTTCTCCATGTTCTCTCAGCATCTTGTAGTAAAAGGATACAGCGCCTCTGTACGCTCCGTGTTTCTTGTGCTTTCGGGCATATCTCTCCCAATGCCTGACCCTGTTCCAAGACTTCATATCATCTTGCGCAAGCTTCTGTGCGTCAGCAAACATATCTCGCAATGCACGTTGCTTTTTTGAAACGTCCATCGCTATAAGTTTATATCTCTTTCCTGGATAGCGCTTTATGAAAATACTCCGCCCACTTATCCGGGCGTCCGAGCTGGCTCTGCTCTTCCTCCGCGCCAATGTCACCATCTTATGTCTGATCTCGAGTGATCCCATAGTATATCTGTTTATAGTTAACACCACATTATACGCCCAATATCCCCAAATGTTACCTCCCAAATAAAAAAATTACGAGTAACAAGGGTGTTCCCTTATACTAGCCCGATACTAGATCGGACGCTGCCTATACGCTGCCCATACCCAGAAATGATGTTGCCTATATGCAGCCTGTGCCCTTTTCAAAATAAACACGCCCTCTCCTGATTTGGAAAGGGCGTGTTTATATTTACTGTCATTCTCTCTATTGGGAATGAGCTTCTGTGTACTAGAAGTATTTCACTTCTGTCTCTTTGCCTAGTCTCAATGTCTCCATACGACTGAGCGAACTGTTTGCTAGACTTGATGCTCCAATGCGGAACAACTCTGCCTTCATCTGCTCTTTGCCTAGCAAGGTCTCTACTATCAGGTAGAAGAGTGTAGCATCTAATGCCGTGCGGATACCGCCTGCTGGCTTGAAGCCTACGTTTCTGCCGCTCTTCTCACGATATGCTTTTATAGCGGAACACATTACGTACGCAGCTGTCTGCATATCACCTTGTTGCTCCTTGCCAGTTGAAGTTTTAATGAAGTCTGCTCCTGCTTCCATCGCAGCAACTGACGCATACCAAATAGTCTCTATATTTGTCAATACGCCTGTCTCAAGTATTACCTTCAAATGGTTGTTTGGCAACACTGCCTTGACCGACTTCACTTCGTCAAATACTTGCTCTACATTGCCGCCTAGCATCTCCCCGACTGGAATCACAATATCTACTTCTGTAGCTCCTGCCTCAACAGCCATCTTGGACTCTAGTACTTTGATCTCTTTGAATGTCTGCGACGATGGGAAACCGCCTGCTACAACGGCTTTGTTCACACCTGCTACCTTAAGTGTGCTCTTGTATATCTCGGAGAAGTTAGGATAAACACAGATTCCTCCGACGTTGGTATACATCGGATAGTCTTTCGCAAACTGATTTACCTTTTCTACAAAGGCTGTGACGCTCTTCTTGGAGTCTGTCTGCTTCAATGTAGTAAGATCAATACACGAAAATATCGTCTGCTGTACTGCAGCATTGTTATAATACTCTTGCTGCTTCGCCTTAAGTCCCGCTACAAAATCATCAGCCTCTTTCTGACTGATTGTCAGCGGATACTTCGCCTTTAACTCATCTAATAGTGACATATTGTTTATTGTTATTTGTAATCTATTTTATACCTCTCTTTTTGTCTCTTCCACTCTTCGTCTCTTAGTCCCTTCCATCTCTTTGTCTCTTAATCTCTCCGTCTCTTCACTCCCTCGCCTTCGTGTCCATCGTAATGGTCACTGGCCCGTCATTTAACAACGAGACTGCCATATCAGCCCCAAATCGCCCCGTAGGTACTCTCTTCCCTAAGCGCTCTTCTAGCTTCTTCACAAATAGCTCGTACAATGGCTCTGCTGTGACTGGTTTTGCACTCCTGATAAAGGACGGACGGTTGCCTTTCTTCGTCTGCGCATAAAGTGTAAACTGACTGACTACCAGTATATCACCACCTACATCCTCAAGTGATAGATTCATCAGCCCTTCTGCATCTGAGAATATCCTCATCTGTACTATTTTACCTACAAGCCAGTCAAGATCTTCGTCGCCTTCGCCTTCTTCAACGGCAAAAAGAACTAGCAGACCTTTCCCTATCTGCCCAACTATAGCACCATCAATGGCTACTGATGCTTCCTTGACTCTTTGAATAACTACACGCATTTGTCTTCTTAATATTTGCAGGTCACAAAATTACTATTAACTTTGGATAATTAATATGCTATTGCACTACTAAGAACATTTTTCAAATGGTAGAATACGATTATAAACTTACTAGACCTCTTACAAAAGCTGAAATTGACTATATCTTGTGTCACATCAAGATGATGGTTGAGACTTCCATAGATTGGGACACAGTATTGATTTACGGCGATAAGCTTCCTGAGTTTTCTAGCGGTAAGGTGTTTATCCCCTGTTCTTCTAAAGGTTGGACGGGCGACTTGTCTATAGCTGATATCCCGGTCCTTTACCCTTGCTCCGACATCAAGGAGCCTTATTTCGAAAAGGGTACTAACATCGTATTCAACCACGACTTCATAAAGTCTGCTTTCTACCTCCTCTCTGGTTACCAGGAGATGAATCCTGATGTTCCACGTGACAGCCTCGGGCGTTTTCAATATAAGGGTAGCATACAGGATCAGCTTGATATCGCGTTCATCCCTGTGGTTAACTACTATATGGAGTGGATCATTAAAGGGTTGGAAAAATGGTGCGCCGTCAACAAGGTCTTGTTCAAACGTGTATCTGTCTTCAAGACTCCAATCGTTCACCTCTCTCATAACGTGCGAAAGGTCAATTACTTCAATCATAAATATATTATCGATGCGTGGCTCCAAGTGTTGGGAATCAGACCGTTGGACATGCCACGTAAAGTAAAGTTTAAGGCAGCTGCCTACGCTACTAAGCACGCCCTGAAGCTGGATATCATAGATAATCCTTGGTGGACGTTCGAAAACTTGATGAATCTGGAACAGCAGTTCGGCTATTACTCTACTTGGTTTTTCTTGACTGATAAGAGCGACCCGGAGGACCGTGGTGATGTATCCCTGAAAAGCGAGGATATACGCCAGATGATGATTAAAATGGGCACTAGGGGCTTCGACGTCGGTGTTCTCCTCCCTAAGAAATATAATACAGTGGAGCAGATAATGAAGGCTGTCTCTGATATGCAGGATAGCTACGCTGAGAGTTTGCCTTACTGCCGAATAAACCTTCATAAACTGAATACGGAGGAGTATTTGTCAAGCCTCGATGCCGCTAATATAATGGTTGACTGTAGCTTGCATTTCCCAGATAATAATGGGTTCAGAAATTCGTATTGCTTGCCGTTCTACCCTTTCAATCACGGCGAACAAAAGATAATGGGATTACTTGAAATTCCACTTTCGATAAACGCCTCTCACTTCCTGAAAAACAAGATGTCAGAGGACGAAATATTCGGTCGCGCAGAACAGATTCTTGACGAGATTCGTAAGTTCAATGGTATGTGCAGTATGCAGTGGTCTAACTCGGATTTCGACTCTTATAAGTATCCTAATTCATACCGTATCTACGAGGATATATTGCGCTTCGCATCACAATACCAGACTAATTCTGCTACTACAACGGATGTGGTACGTAGAATGATCTCTATAAGTAGTAAGTTGTTTGAGTAATAGAATATACTTCTATCTCTATTCTATTATAAGATGATTATTTAATATTATCTATATATTCAAATAGAATACTGGCTTTTTTATTGCCGATAAGCGCCTCTATTTCTTCTCTAGGCGCTTTCCCTATGCCTGATAGTGTCTTGTATTTATCTATCAGAACTTGCTTGGTCTTTGGTCCGATGCCTTTTATTCCGTCTAGCTCGGATTGTGTCATAGCACTGGAACGTTTCTCTCTATGAAATGTAATGGCAAACCTGTGTACTTCTTCTTGTATCCTGGAGAAAAACGCAAATATATCATCGTGAGCAGGTATATCAACTTCTAGTGGAGGAAAACCTACTAACACCTTCTGTGTCTTATGTTTAGCATTCTTAGCAAGTCCTACTAATTCTACTTTGTCTTGTATTCCTAACTCACACAGCACTTCGTGTATTATCTTCATCTGTCCCTCTCCACCATCGGCAATAACTACATTTGGCAATGGCTGTTCTTCATTGATAAGTCTGCTGTATCGCCTGTACACAACTTCTCTCATCGATGCATAATCGTCTGGCCCCTCTACTGTCTTTATATTGAATTTTCTGTAATCGCTCTTTGATGGCTTGGCATTCTTGAATACCACGCACGAAGCAACTGGAAATGAGCCTTGTATATTGGAGTTATCAAAACATTCTATATGCTCTGGAAGTGTTCTGAGCGATAGTCTTTGCTGAACTAGTTGTAGTAATGTGTCTTCTTTGGAATCTCTGTTTCTAATAGAATTGTGCTTTATCTGATCATATAATGCCGCAAAGGCATTTTTCTTACTGAGCTCAAGCAATTTCAGCTTTTCTCCTGCCTGGGGAATATTGAATGTGTACTGTGAGAACTCTTCGTCTGGAACTACATTTACAACAACTTCTTTGCACACTTTCTGCGACTGCTCTAGTATCATCTGAAAGGCGTGCGACATAATCTCTTCTGCTGTCTGCTCGTATGGTCGCGAATATTTGTACGTGAAGGAGTGAAGAAGTCTGCCTTCTTCAATGTGCATATGGTTTACAAATACGTTGGAGGATGACTTCTCATCTACTAATGCCAGGACTTCTACTGAAGCTTTAGACACTGAAGCAACTATCGAACGTGACTGGTACTCTTGCAATGAATCAATCTTGTCCTTTAATGCTGCTGCCGCTTCAAAGTTGAGGTTCATCGCCTCTTCTTGCATCTTCTCTTTTATGGAGCTGATTACATCAGAAAACCTGCCTTGAAGTATGGAGTGCACTTTGGATACGTATGAGCTGTATTCTTCTTGTGTGATTTTCCCAACGCAAGGGGCACAGCACGACTTAATGTGATACTTTAGACAAACATCATAACGCCCTGCCTTTATAGCACTGTCGGTCAAAGGTAACGCACAGTTCCTCAATGGGAAAAGATCATTGATCAGATTGAGTAGATAGTACACTTGCTTGACCGACGGATAGGGTCCGTAATACTTGCCTCCATCAGCAACTTTGTTTCTGGTCTGGAATACTCTAGGGTACTGGTCTCCTGTTACCTTTATCCACGGATAGGTCTTTCCATCTTTTAGCAGGATATTGTATCTTGGCTGATGTAGCTTGATAAGGTTGTTCTCTAATAGGAAGGCGTCATGCTCGCTCTGAACTACAATGAACTTTATATCTGTAATCTTGGAAACTAGCACTATCGTCTTGCCGTATTTCTGCTCTTTCAGAAAATAGGACGACACTCGTCGCTTAAGATTCTTTGCCTTCCCGACATATATAATCTTATCGTCAACATCGAAATACTGATACACTCCAGGCTGCTCAGGAAGTACCTTGAGTATCTCATGCAAATACGCTAGGCGCTCAGTATTCGAATTGTGTTTCATCTACCCGTATATATTCTTTCTGCCTAAATAGATTATATCACTCTTTTAAAAATAGGTCTACGAACTGGAACTTGTCTACATCAAATAATCCCTTGTCGCCCAGCTTTAAAGATGGGATTACCAAAAGTGACATAAAGGATGATGTCATAAACGGAGCCTTTAGCTTTACACCCAACTTCTCCTTGATTATTCCTTGTATCTTTGAATACTTATCGGCAACTGCGCTATAATCTTCATCTGTCATTAACCCGGCAATAGGCAACTTCATCGACTCTATCTCTTCTCCGTTTACAACACACAGACCTCCCTCGTTCTCAAATATTCTGTTAGCACAATCTATAATCGCCCAATCATCGGAACCGACAATTACTACATTATGCGAGTCGTGCGCAATCGAACTGCCATACGCACCGCACTCGCAACTCATACCTGTACCTTTTATAAATCCAACTGCAGGCTCAGCTTGAGGATCGTATCTGTTGATTACGACTAACTTTACTATATCTTCATCAAGCGATGGCATCACAAAACGTGACCTGTTATTAATCTGCCATATATACTGTCCAGACACCAACTCCCCATCTTTGACTTCTATAACCCTGACTTTATCTGATTGCTTCTCTACCGCAACATCAACAACCTCAAACTGCCTCGTCTCAAATATATTTACATACTTCGATTGCTTACTTGCTGTTTTATTGTCTTGATTTGCATCCTTACCGTTAACAATACATTTCTGAACCTTATATGATTTAAGATTGTCCACAACTAGAAAATCTGCACTGTCTCCTACTCTTAGCTCACCAAGTCCAAGACCATAGTGCTTGTTAGGGGTTTGAAGTAATGGCTTATACAAGTCAAATATAGAAATACCTTTCGATAGAGCATAATCTACAAAACGACTGATATGTCCTCTCTCCAATACATCATCAGGATGAGAATCATCAGTACAGAACATAATATCATCAATATGCGATTTCAATAATGGAAACAGCGCATCAAGATTTCGTGCAGCACTACCCTCTCGAATAAGGACTTTCATACCCTTACCTATCTTCTCAACAGCTTCATCGTATGAGAAACACTCATGGTCAGTAGAAATACCCGCACCTATATACTTATCAAGATCATCACCGCTTAACCCAGGTACGTGACCATCAATAGGAAGATTATACTTCTTAGCACAATCCAATAATGCTTTAACTTTGGAATCATTGTATATCACACCTGGATAATTCATCATCTCTGCTAAAGCAACTACCTTTGTATGGTATTTATCTAAGGTCTTATCATCAACTGTCGCTCCATTAGTTTCAAACGACGTAGCAGGTACGCACGAAGGAAGAGCAAAGAAGAGTTTCATACAAGCACTCTTCGCAGACTCCATCATATAATCAATTCCTTCATCACCACAAACATTAGCTATCTCATGCGGATCACACACCGCTCCAATAGTACCATATCTTGACACCATCTTCGCAAACTCCACAGGACTAAGCATACTACTCTCAATATGGACATGCGAATCTACAAAACCAGGCACTATCCAATTCAGACTAGAATCACACTCATCAGACAACTTATTAATAGCTATAATATTATCATCATATATCACCTCAGCCAGATACATCGACCGAGAATGAATATCCAGTAAATTTGCTTTAATAGTGTTTTGTGCCATATTGAAAGAATTAGAAATGTTTCACGTGAAACAGAAGAACCGTAAAATTTTAAGAACTAATGCTGTAGTAAGTAGATAAAGGGAAAAATTATCCCTGAATCAACATTACTAGTACGTCAATATCAGAAGTTGAAACTCCAGAAATATTTCGAGCCTGACCAATAGTGGCAGGTTTATATCTATTCAATTTCTCACGAGCCTCATAGCTGAGACTAGAAATAGAAGAATAATCACTGAATCTAGCAAGTGATAGAGAATTGAATCCTGATGCTTTATCAGCCAACTCTCTTTCACGGGCAATATAACCGCTATACTTACAAAGAATCTCAACTTCTTGAAGAACTGCTCTTCGTGTAACGTCACTCTCTATATGTAGAGAATCAAACATTCTTTGAAATAGCGGTTGGAATAATTCGAGATGAGCCTCAGGTCTAGAAAGAAGTTCTGCTATAGATTTTGACTCATTTATCAAAGAGGAATCAATAGTCTGGAGATATGGATTGAGAATATCTGCCTTGAATTTCTTATTTGTGATAAAATCTAGCAATTTATCTATAGAATCACTCTTTCGCGAGAATGCCGTAGACTGAACAGAATCTAAGAGACCAATCTCAGAGCCGATTCTCGAGAGACGTAAATCTGAGTTATCTTGACGTAAAAGAATACGATACTCTGCTCTGGATGTGAACATACGGTATGGCTCATCTACACCTTTTGTAATAAGATCGTCAATCAGAACTCCAATATAAGATGAATCTCTAGTCAAAATAATTGGAGCAGAATCACTACAGAACTTTGTCGCATTGATACCTGCAACTAGTCCCTGACCAGCAGCCTCTTCATAACCTGTAGTGCCATTAATCTGACCGGCTAGGAAAAGACCATGGATAATCTTCGACTCTAATGAAGCAGTAAGCTGCGTAGGATCAAAGAAATCATACTCAATAGCATAACCAGGTCGCGTTATATTAGCATTCTCAAGACCAGGAATATGTTTCAGCGCCTCTACCTGCGTCGCTAGAGGTAGAGACGTGCTGAAGCCATTGAGATAATACTCGTTATTTGTATTGGATTCAGGCTCTAAAAATAACTGATGCTGATCTTTGTCAGCAAAATTAACCAACTTAGTCTCAATACTTGGACAATATCGTGGACCAATAGACTTGATTGTACCATTGTATAGAGGAGAATCTTTGAAACTTGCTTTTAAAATATCGTGAACAGTAGAATTTGTATATGTAATATAGTTATCTCTTTGCGGTTGAGATGATAATGCTATATCACGATACGAAAACTGCTGAATATAATCTATATCAGTAGGCTGCTTCTCTAAAACATCAAAATTAATAGAATTACCGTCAATACGTACAGGTGTACCTGTCTTCATACGGTTGACATTGAAACCTAAATCTCTCATTTGATCTGAGAGTATATAGGAAGCTTCATCAGCCATGCGACCACCACGTAACTGTACCCTACCAATATGCATTAGACCATTAAGGAATGTACCATTTGTCAGAACAACGGCTTTGGCGAAAAATGTAAGACCTAATTTTGTCTTTACACCACAAATCTTATCACCTTTTACTACAAGCTCGGTTACAGCATCTTGCCACAAATGAAGATTAGGCGTATTATCTAGCTGTTTTCTCCACTCTAGTGTAAAAACAACTTTATCGCACTGACTGCGAGGCGACCACATAGCAGGACCCTTACTGCGATTAAGCATCTTAAAATGAATAGAAGACTTGTCAGTAATGACTCCCATATAGCCACCAAGAGCATCTATTTCCCTAACAATCTGACCTTTAGCAATACCTCCTACGGCTGGATTACAAGACATTTGAGCAATTTTCGTCAAATCCATTGTAATAAAGAGTGTACTGCAACCTAAATTTGCAGACGCAGAAGCGGCTTCACAACCAGCATGTCCTGCTCCAACAACTATGACGTCGTAATCAAATTTCATATAATACGAATTGAGTAAATTAAGCTTTCGCAAGCATTTCATTTAAAAGAGCTAATGCCTTATCTTCAGCAGCTCTCATCTTTTTCTCATCCTTAGGGGACTTATCCTTTAGACCACATAGATGAAGCACTCCATGAATAACAACTCTATGGAGCTCATTCATATAAGTAGAATTGAACAATTCTGAATTTGATTTGACAGTATCAACAGAGATAAACATATCTCCTGAACATACGTTCGACTCTACGTAATCAAATGTGATAATGTCGGTGTAATAATCGTGCTGTAAATATTGGCGATTTACTTCAAGAATCATATCATCAGTACAGAAAATATAAGAAAGGTCGCCAGTAACTAATCCATAGCTTTTGGCAACCTCTTTAATCCAATTCTTTATTACTCTACGATTCTTTAGTTTCGACTTTGCACCGTCTTCATTAAAGGTTATCATTTGTATTCAAAAGAAATTTTAATCTTACTGTTCTACCATTATCAGAAAATTCCATTTCATCTGAAAGGTTCTTCATAAGGAATAGACCGCGACCAGAGAACTTCTCAATATTTTCAAGTTCCGTTGGATCAGGTATCGCATTTGGATCAAATCCAGCTCCTTGATCAGTAATACGATACTCTACAAAATCGCTCTCTATTATATATGTAATATCTACCTTCTTAGTAGAATCTGATTTATTACCATGAACAATAGCATTATTAACTGCCTCAACAACAGCCAACAATAACTTTCCATAGACATCATCGTCGAACTTAAACATAGCCGACTGATTGTCTATCAAAGCCTCAACTTCTGCGACTTTAGAAATCTCAGAATTAATGCTTATGCTATTTTCTACGTGAATATTTGCCATTTTCAAATTAAAAGTCAAAAGCTATTACGTTTGAATAGAAAATATGTTACACAATAAATACGAAAATATGTCAAATTAGTTACTTATCTTGCTACAAGCCACTCTTCAGGATTCTGCTTCTCCCCTCCTACCCATAATTCAAAGTGTAGAACTCTGGAATTAAGACCAGAACCAGTAAAGACTTTACCAAGAAGAGTAGATGTAGTGACTACATCATCTTTCTTTACAGAAACTTCAGAAATATTACTATAAACAGAAAGAGAAGTACCATGTTTTACTATAATAGAAGCATTGTTTCCAGGAATAACAATTACACGTGAAACAACTCCTGAAGCAACTGGCCTAACATCAGTAGAACTTAAAAGATTTATATCAATACCATTATTATTTACTATAATAGAAGGATATAAAGGATGCTCATGCTGACCAAAAGAACTAGCTAAAACAAAGTCAGTAACAGGCCATAATAACTTGCCCTTATTTGCCTCAATATTCTGCGAATTATCACTATTATGACTTGCTAGAGCTAAACGCTTTTCTTCCTCGATCAACTGTAGAATACGCGACTCTAATTCCTGAGATTGCTTGATATTTTGAGCAATCTGCTGCTGCAACTGAGACTGATTCTGAGCAATACTTGAGATAACTTTATTTCGCCTAGAAATCTCTCCTTGGAGCTTTTCATTCTCATTCTCAAGAGAAGAGAGAGTAACATTAAGATCCTTACGTTTAGCGTCTATATTAGCCTTTAGTGAGAGATATTTAGAGCGCTCTTTTTCCAAAATTCTATAATGGTCTTTGTGATAATCCTTATATTGACGGATAAACAATAAACGTCTGTAAGACTCATTGAAAGTGCTAGCCGATAAAAGGTAGATAATACTATTAGTATTAAGAGAAGAATACTGGAAATTACGTATGAGATTAGCATATTCATCTCTAGACTTATTAAGCGATAATTCTAGAGAGTCAAGCTGATTAGTTAGAATCTTAAGCTGAGAATTAAAGGAAGTCATCTCATTCTTATAGATAGTAATTAATCTTTTATGCGTAAGAATCTTATCATCAATAATTGCTATTTGAGATAAGTGAGTATCCTTCTGCTTTGCATACTCCTCTAACTTCTTGTTACTAGACTCAATTTCATTCTGCAGACGTTGCTTTTCATCTCTCAGAGACTCAATAGACTGAGAAAATGAATGAGCAGAAAAAAGAATGAATATTGAAAGAAGTAAAAACCTCATTATTATTTATTTAGCTTAATTGTATTTGTTTGAATAGAAACACTACCATTATAATCCTTACTTGAAACAATAAAGCGGATATTAGACGGCAGGTCATGTGTATCTACTTTAGAAAACTCTGATGCAAACATGTCTCCAGAAAAATCAGGATTAGAGACAGATAACTGACATATCCGGAATAATTGATCAATCTGGAAAGAAATATGGGAATTAAAGGGACCAGAATACTGGAGATGGTACCTAGAATCCTTAATGAAAATATTATTTAACTTAAACTGACCTATTACATCCATAGGCATAGCCCCATATAATAATGAACTAATTACAGGAAGAAAATAGGTAGGAACATTCTTTGTCATATCTATATCCGCAAAAGAAGAAGATATAGAAACGGTAGATCTATCTAAGTTCAAAGAACCAACAGTAAGAGGTGGAAAAGGAATAGAAATAGAGGCCTTCATTTGCTTATTAGTCTCAAGAGTGAGTCTACCATTAACCTTATGAGAAGAACCGCCTAAATTGACCTCTATTCTCGCTTTTTGAAGGTCATATGACTTTATATTTGAGACACGATAATTGTATATACTGTCTAATTTTTTAAACAAGATATCTCGAGATGCTGTAATAGACGAACTGTCCTTAACCTCTATGTTAGCCTTATTAGACTTACAAGAAGCAAGAAGAAGTACAGTTAATATGATAAGAAAAAGTCTATTAATCATTGACAATAAATTCCTTAAGATATTCTCGTTTACTATCTATCTCAAGTGCTTTCTTGAATTGAATTACAGATTCTTCAATATTGCCAAGAGCACGAAGGATGAAGCCATAATGTTCGACAAGTTCAGGGTTAACATCAGTTGAATTATTAAGAGCTGCTTCAATCATTAACTGAGCCATAGAATATTTCTCCCTTTTATAAAGGACCCAAGCATAAGTATCAAGATAAGTAGGATTATTTGGCTCAACAGTAATAGTCTTGGCACTCATACTTTCTGCTTTATCTAGATTTCTATCAACTAAAGAGAGATAATAGGCATAATTATTAAGAGCAGAAATATTATTAGGATCTAAAGACAGTACTGCATCATAAGTAGCAAAACTATCTTCTAGCTGTCCATTGCTATAATAAGACTCAGCAAGTAGATTCAAGAAATCAATCTTGATTGCTCTAAGCTGCTGATTACCTTGAACATCTGTCAATTCGGCTAAAAATTCAGAGAGAATATCAATAGATTGCTTATATCTATCAAAATGATTTAAAGCAATAACTCTAGCCTGAACCATATAAGGCTGATCATCATAGAGATCAAAAGCACTCTTAGATATAATATCGAACTTATCCCAATCAATAACAGGTTGAGACATTATTGAAGATATATATAAAGCGTAGAAATCATAAGAAGCAGAATGATTAGCAAAAAATCTATCCATCAGAGACAAACTCTCAGACTGGCGAGAGGTAAAATTATAATAAGTAGCCAAAAGCATATTCAAACCCTCGTCGTCAGGATGAAAAGAGACAGTTTCTTTTAAAATCTTTGTAAAATAATCACTCTCCTCGCGTAAATACTTCTCTTTATCTTTTTGTTGAAGATAAGAAGCTAGTTTTACACGCTTAGTATCAGCTTCAATATCTACTGAAGTAGCAACCTTATCAAGATAAGACTTAAAGAGAGAATAAGACTCAATTTTATAATAATAATCAGCTAGATCTAAAAGAAGAACATCGCCATTATTCTTAGAAAGACCCTCATTTAGATATTTAAGACCATTCTTAGTATCCTTAACAGCAAAATAATAATCAGCCATATATTTATAAGAAGAAGCCTCATTTGGTTCCTTCTTAAGAATACCAGAAATAGTCTTTTTTAGCTTTCTAGGGTTCAGCTCATGTGTATAAAGCTCAGCATGTTCAAGTTGAATGGAAGACCAAGGAACCAACTCAGTAGAAATCTGGTTAAGAGTCATATGAGCAGAATCAGCCTGATTTAACTGAGAATAAAGCCTAGCCAACATAAGTTTATGAGTAGGAATATCAGACTCCTTATCAGCTAAAATCTTATAGAACTCCTTTGCTTGAGAATACTTACCTGAATATAACTTAAGAGTAGCTCCATATTTAATATACTCAAGATTCTTGGTAGAATCCAATTCTATAGCTCTATCCAACCATAAATTAGCTTCATCCATCTTCTTCGCAGCATAGTAGATACGAGAAATCTCGTACATAACTGTACTACTTTGATTATCTAACTTATAGCAATTCATATAAAGAGACAAAGCATCATTATAGTCATTATGATACTTAGCCTTTACAGCCTCCATCAGATAATAATTGAAGATGTTATCAGCTCCTATACGTGTCTGTGAAAAAACACATACAGAACATAATAAAGACAATATGAAAGTATAGAACCTACTCATAAAAACTATTTTACACCAGTGTGGCCAAAACCTCCAATACCTCTTTCTGTATCATCAAGGGTAGAAACCTGAACAAATTCAGCTTGCTCATGCTTAGCTATTACCATTTGGCAAATTCTATCACCCATATTGACAGTAAAAGGTTCATTACTAAGGTTGACCAAAATAACATTAATCTCACCTCTATAATCACTATCTATAGTACCAGGAGTATTAAGAACAGTAATACCATTCTTAATAGCTAGACCACTACGAGGTCTAATCTGAGCCTCATAACCAACAGGTAACTCTATAAAAAGACCAGTAGGAATAAGCTTACACTCCAGGGGAGCCAAAACTATAGGTTCAGGATTATTGGCACGGATATCCATGCCAGCAGCCTGTTCAGTAGAATATTGAGGCAGAGCATTACTGCTCTTATTAACTATTTTGACGCTTACCTTTGACATACGATAAAACTTTAGAAATATCTTCCTTCTCAAAGACAAATATAACAATAACGAAAGCAACTAAACCAAGAATAGACCAAGCTATCCAATGGATACCATAAAGATTTTCAATAAGATATCTAGTAGCTCCGACAATGAAGAAAGTAATAAAAGTCAGAGAAAGTAATTTCTTAATAGGATAATCTATTGGATAATGCTTTTTACCAATAAGAAGTGATAGTAATACCATTACAAAATAAGAACTAAGTGAAGAGAGAGCAGCACCATAGTAGCTATAGAATGGTATTAATACACAATTCATCACAACATTGACAAATAAGCCAATAGTAGAGAAAATCAAACCATAGTATGTTTTATCAGTAACTTTATACCAGATACTAAGATTATAATATACACCAAAAAGAAGTTCACTGAGTAAAACAACAGGAATGACAACCATACCAGCTAGATACTCAGGATGATCAGCAATATCTACGAAATAATATTCCAGAATTGGCATTCCAAACATTACACAAGTAAATATGAACAAACCAAAAATATAGAAATACTTCATAGAAGTGGCATAAACAGAGGTATCTTTACTATCCTTCTTAAACTGTTTAAAAATAAACGGATCAAAAGCCATACGGAAAGAATTAGTGAAGATAAGCATTAAAACACCAATTTTGAAACAAGCTCCATATATACCAAGCTCGGCATCAGGGTTATCCGATACATCAAGAGACTTAAACATAAGTTTCTCTATATTCTGATTCAGAGTACCAAAAAAACCCATAGCCATAAGTGGCATGGAATATTGCATAACTGTAGAAAAGAGAGACTTATCGAAGAAATGTTTCTGCTTGAGGTATTTAGGCAAAAAGAAGAAATAAGGAACAGCAGTACCTACAAGAGTAGCAATAAGAATATAATCTATATCTCTGAAAGAAGAGAAAAACTCAATATTGCGCAAGAAATGCATAAAAAAGAGATTAAGAGATATAGTAACTACAACTTTAAGTAGATTAATGCCAGCATATTTAATACCCTTACCAGAATAACGCAAGTCGGCAAAATAGAGATTAGTAACCGCATCTGCGAAAATGATAAGAGATATATAAAACATCAGAGACTTATCTTCAACAGGAATATTGAACAAGAAAGCCAACATAGGTTGAGCCAAGTTCAAAAAAATAGCAATGAAGGCAGCAAAAGAGGCAAGAGAAATAAGAAGAGTATCAAACAACTTATCCTTATTATCCTGATTTACAAAACGATAGTAACCAGTCTCAACTCCAAGACCTGCTAAAACCAACAGAGGGGCAATGATAGCAAAAGCCTGAGTAACCATACCCAAGGTTTCAGCAGAAACAACATACACATAGTAAGGCGTCAACAACCAATTCAAAGACCTGCTTAGAATATTAGAAACACCGTAAACTACTGTATCTGAAGCTAATGATGAAAGACGTCCCACTGCTATTCAAAATTTTTAGGATTATCAAGGTCAAAAAGAGTACCCTGCTGGAAGAAACCAGTACGATTAAAATGCTTATAAGCCAGTTCAGTAACCATACGACCACGAGGAGTACGATTTATAAAACCCTGCTGAATAAGATAAGGCTCAAATACATCCTCAATAGTACCAGGATCCTCTCCAACGGCAGTACCTATAGTAGTCAAACCTACAGGACCACCAGAGAATTTATCTATCATAGTGAGGATAATCTTACGGTCAACTTCATCCAGACCATAAGAATCAATATTCAAAGCCTCAAGGCTAGTATCAGTAATATCCTTATCTATATTACCATGACCAAGAACCTGGGCAAAATCGCGTACACGGCGAAGAAGAGCATTAGCAATACGAGGCGTACCGCGAGATCTACGAGAAAGCTCTATACAAGAATCCTCATCAATAGCTACATTCAGAATACCAGCAGAACGTTTGATAATCCTAGCTAAAGTAGGAATATCATAAGTCTGAAAATGAAAAGTAATACCAAAACGAGCACGAAGAGGAGCTGTGAGAAGACCACTGCGAGTAGTAGCACCCACAAGAGTAAAAGGATTAAGATCTATCTGAATAGTGCGAGCACCAGGTCCTTTATCAATTATTATATCAATTTTAAAATCCTCCATAGCACTATAGAGGTACTCCTCAATCACCGGACTAAGACGATGAATCTCATCAATGAAGAGAACATCGTGAGGCTCGAGAGAAGTAAGAATACCAGCTAAATCACCAGGACGATCAAGAGAAGGGGCGGAAATAGTCTTAATTTGAGAACCAAGTTCGTTAGCAATGATATTAGAAAGCGTTGTTTTACCCAGACCAGGAGGTCCATAAAGGAGAACATGATCCAGAGGATCATTACGCATTTTAGCAGCTGCGACGAAGATACTGAGGTTCTTAACTATAGCATCCTGACCGGTAAAATCAGCAAAAGAGAGCGGTCTGAGAGTCTTATCAGTCTCAGAATCAGTTATTGCTATTTTACGTACATCTATATCCACCAATACAATTTAGAATTAAAGATAATTCTGCTGACGCAATATATCACAGAAAATATCAATATCAAAAGGCTTAGACATATAACTATCCATACCTACGCTAAGACAATGTTCCTTATCGTGGTCGTAGACGTTACTAGTCAGACCGATTATATAGCTTTTCTGCTCTTTACCATCCTGCAACAATCTTATTTGTTCTGTAGCCTGATATCCATCCATAACCGGCATCATGACATCCATAAGGATAATGTCATAGAAATTAGAAGAACATTCATCTACAGCCTGTTGTCCATCATCACAAATAGAGATATTAAATCCCATCTTAGTGAAATTGAACATCATAAGCTTTTGGTTGATCTTATTATCCTCAACCAAAAGAATTTTCATAGGTTTCTTTAACTGAATCATCGAAGTGGTAAAATGTTTAGTAAGTTGTATAAATAATCTGAATATTATTGCTTATATAAGATATTACTTAGATAGTTCAAGCATAGCATCTATAGGCTTGCGAGCCTTAGCTGCAAGATCAGGATCAAGAGTAATCTCTGGCAATTCGTATTTCAAAGTGAGATACAATTTCTGCAGAGTATTAAGCTTCATATACTCACAATTATTACAACCGCACATACCAGTTTCGGTTTCAGGAGGTGCTGGAATAAAATTCTTATCAGGGAAAGAAAGCTTCATCTGGTGAAGAATACCCTCCTCAGTAGCTACGATAAAAGTATCTGCGGAAGAATTATTTATGTGAGACAAAAGAGCAGCAGTAGAACCTACGAAATCTGAAGCAAGAACGATAGGTCTCTTACACTCTGGATGGCATATAATCTCTGCACCAGGATTAGCCTTTTTAAGGGCTAAAATCTGCTCTAAAGAGAATCTCTCGTGAACATGACAAGCGCCATTCCAAAGAAGCATATTTCGGCCTGTTTGAGCATTTATATAGCTACCTAGATTTCTATCTGGGCCGAAAATGATTTTCTGGTCAGCTGGGAAAGAGTTAACTACCTTAAGGGCATTACTAGAAGTTACTACAACATCAGTAAGAGCCTTAACCTCAGCAGTAGTATTAACGTATGACACTACGGTATGATCGGGGTGTTCGTCGATGAACTTTTTAAGATCTGCCGCCTTACAGCTATCAGCGAGAGAGCAGCCAGCATTAAGATCAGGGACGAGAACCTTTTTATCCATATTAAGAACCTTGACAGTTTCACCCATAAAATGAACGCCAGCAAGGAGAATAATATCTGCATCTATATTAACAGCCTTCTGAGCGAGCGCTAAGCTATCGCCTATGACGTCGGCTATATCCTGAATGTCGCCAGTCTGATAATAATGCGCCATGATGACAGCATTCTTCTCCTTTTTGAGTTTATTTATCTCAGCTACAAGGTTAAGATTAGGATCAATCTCAGCTTGAACGTAACCGTTTTCGACAGTCATATTATATATATTATTCATTTTAGACTCAAGTAAATATATTATAGTAATAGTCTGTCAGTATGGTTGATATCTTTTTTGGCTATTACTTGCTTGTTTCAGTTATTGAATTCCGGCTTGAATTATTCACTACGTTAGTAACAAGTATAAGTTACACTGCATTAACGTAGTAAGCAAATTTTGTACCACTTTTTCAACATCTGTTGAAACAAGGCAAAGTTAGTAAAAAACATTCTTGTGGCTGTTGAAATAGGGCATTTATTTGTTTGATAAGCCAGATATAACTAGGGTAAGAATGTTGAATACAGAAGAGTCATGGGTGTAATAAACAACTTGAGAATGTATTATTGACAATTATTGACAAGCTTGTTGAGAGTTATTGATATTGTTTCAACACATAGTCTGGTACCATTCTACTTATAGGGAAGTACTATGCTAGTCAGCTAATTCTCCCTTGTTGGTCGTAATTTTTTTATTTAATAGCTGTTTTTGACATGAAAATTGCTATATGGTGTAATATTTAGTATTTTTGCTATAGTTATTAACAAAACGAGAGTGAGTAATGTTAATAAATAAGACTTAAATACCTAAAAATCAATTTGTTTCACGTGAAACATTACCTAAATAATGAATAGTTTTGGTTTATATATACATGTTCCTTTTTGCAGAACGAAGTGTAGTTATTGTGGATTTTATAGAGTGACAGAAATAGGGTTAAGAGAAAGGTATGTAGAGAGTATAATAAATGAGCTAGAACTGAGCGGCCGCGATTTTTTGAAAAAAGATCTTAGGACAATATATGTAGGTGGAGGTACACCATCTATTCTGACAGAAGAAGAATTACGAAAAATAATAGAAGAGGGAGTAATGAAATATTGGGGTCTGGATAAAGTAGAAGAATTTACAGTAGAGGTAAATCCAGATGATGTCACGATAGAATATTTGAGAGAATTGAAAAATATAGGAGTGAACAGAATTAGTATGGGAGTGCAATGTCTGGAAGATTCTATACTAAAGACAATCAACAGACGACACACAAGTAAAATAGCGAGAGATGCGGTTAAAATGATAAAAAGTGAATTTGACAATGTGAGTCTTGATTATATATATGGGTTACCTGGGCAAAATATAGAGATAGTCAGCAGAGATATAGAAGAAATGTTGAATATGGGAGTTCAACATCTTTCGGCGTATGCGTTATCAGTAGAAGAAGGTTCAATACTAGAAAAGCAGATAGAAAAAGGGTTAGTAGTATTACCTGACGAAGATATGGTATTAGAACAATATGATGTGATAATAGAATTGATGAAGAAATATGGTTGGAGGCATTATGAAGTCAGCAACTATGCCTGTGACGATGAACATGTGGCAAAGCATAATTCCAGTTATTGGGAGAAGAGACCATATTTAGGAGTTGGGCCGGCTGCGTCATCATACGATGGAGAAAACAGAAGATGGACAAATGTAGAAAATGTCAGCAATTATGTGAAAGGCGTATATGATATTGAAGAAGATATACTGAATGAAGAAGATTTATTGAATGAGAAGATAATGCTAGGTTTAAGAACAGATAGAGGAGTTGATATTTCAGAATTTGATGAGAAAATGCAGAAAAGATTCAAAGACAATACAGACATAATAGTTGATAATGGGAGGTACAAGATTACAGAGAAAGGTTGGATGATATATAACAGGATAGTCAGTTCACTTTTTGTGTAGACAAAAATATAGAGATTGGTATGCAAAGTATGATATGGATACCAACACAACATTAAGAAGCCACATGATAATGACAGCAGAGATAGCTATAGATATATAAACAGTCTGAGAAAAAAGAATGCTGATAACACCAGTGCGAACAGCAACGTTAGAGATACCACTTGACAAAGGAATAAGAGTTATGATGAAATAGTATGAGCAAGTATAGCACCAAAGCTGGTATGGTGATATATCCGTTATCTGATAATACAGTAGAATATAAAACTGGAGAAAAAACAGTAATGATTTAACTACAGTAAGCAAAAAAGCTGGTACTATTCTATTTGCCTTTATGTCGGCAGTCCATTTTGTTTTGAAGAATGAAAGAATGAAAATGGCAAATAGAAGCAACAAAAATACAAACAATGCCTTCTCAAAATCAACATGTTTCAACGGATCATTATTGTCTAGAGAGAGAAAAGGCAGAGCAATACACGGTATAGTAATAGAATTTAGTATACTGATAATAACGCTATCAGCGAGAACAGTTTTACTGGATTTACTATTAGAGCTAGTATTAATTCTTGCTACATGCTCACCTATTCCGAGAAAAGAAAAATTACTATAAGTGACAGAAGTAATAACTGTCCTAATATGTGGAAGAATATTACAGCTATGATAATCACCAATTATACACTTCCAACGAAAGGCATCGACTAAGATACCTAATAAGTTGAGAGAAAATAAAAGGATGAGAGTAAAAGGATGAGAGTTGAAAAGATTAGATATACTACTTACTATCAGTTGCCAATCCATGAAGAGCTTATATGCAAGCCAGACAATACTAGCTATTACAACTAAGATAGTCAGATATTTCCAAGCCCTTCTCATATTGAAAAAAGTAGTTACTTTTGCAGTGCAAATATATAGTTTATGAATCAAGTAAAAGCAAAGAAAAACCTTGGTCAGCACTTTTTGACTGATTTATCTATAGCCAGAAAGATATGCGATGCATACAATGAAGAGCGAGTAGGTAAAGTAAATACTATAGAGATAGGTCCTGGTATGGGAGTGCTATCGCAGTATTTATTTCAGAGAGAAGACCTAAGATTTAAGTTGATAGAGATAGATGGGGAGTCGGTCGAGTATCTCAAAGAGCACTTTGAGATAGCAGAAGGAGACCTATTGTCGGCTGACTTTTTGAGACTTGATTTAAAGAAAGTATTTGGAGGAGAAAAATTCGGAGTAATAGGAAACTTTCCATACAATATCAGTTCGCAGATATTCTTCCATATATTAGAAGAAAAAGATCTGGTACCAGAAGTAGTATGTATGCTTCAGAGAGAAGTAGCACGACGTTTAGCATCAGGTCCGGGCAATAAAGACTATGGAATACTCAGTGTATTTCTGCAAGCATATTACGATATAGAATACCTTTTTACAGTAGATGAAAACGTATTCAATCCACCACCTAAAGTCAAGAGTGGTGTTATAAGACTCAAGAGAAACAATGTAGAGAAGTTAGATTGTGATGAAAAGTTATTCAGGCAAGTAGTAAAAAACACATTCAACCAGAGAAGAAAGACGATATGGAATTCGATAAGAGGGATAGATTTTGACCATGAAGGTATAAGAGAGCATGAATTTATGAAGAAGAGACCAGAGCAATTGAGTGTAAAAGAGTTTATAGAGTTGACCAATATTGTAGACAGATTAAGAAACAAAGAGTAATAAAAAAGGCACCATAAAGGTGCCTTTTGTTATAGATAGTCATTACAAAGTTCCTCGAATATAAGAGGTATAGATGCGTTAGTATTATCAGTTCTACCCATTCGGACAGCTATGACATTTTTGTGAGGATACAAGTCAGTCTCTAGTTAGTCTCTAGTATAAGGGAAGTACCTTGTTGCTCGCAGTTTTTTTATATTCTGCAGTTATAGAACCAACTTATTTATTCTTGATGATAGCTATAGTACCATACATATCGGGGAGAGATATGAAAGACTCAGGTATAGAAAGCAAGAATCGGTTGACAGCCAGTTCCACTGTTTCCCAGTTATGATTATAATCGTGGATGAAAATTATTCCAGACGGTACGAGGTGCTTATATATATGTGAAAGAGCAGCAGAAACATCATCCTGTTCTACGCAATCTATCCAAGCAGAAGCGATGGCACCCTTGTAGCAAGTAATCTGTTCAGATATCTTACCTTGGAAGATAGTCAGCTTATCAGGGTTTATAGTAGATTTATCCAGATCCTCCCTAGAAATATTATTCAGATGGATATCCTGTTCAGAAACCTTGCCCTGACAATTCTCCTTAGTAATATGAATATCCTTTTTAGACAGAGGGTCGACTACAACTATCTGGCGTTCGGGATTGATATAATGAGCAAGCTTAATAAAATCCAGTTCCTCTACCCCGGCGAATATAACATCTCCAGAAATCATCTGTTCATCCAGCTGATTCTGAAGCATCCAGTAGCAATAGAGGCGATTCTTATCCTTAATATCAGACTCAGCCTTAAGAATCTGCTTATTGATAAGCTTCTTATTCTTCAGTTCAAGCCAACGATGAGGTTTATAGAGGTGGAAAGTCCACCCTCCCCAGAAGTAAGAGAAGATAACCCAAGCGATGATATTAAGGATTACGATATTAAGGATAGAAATAGTAGACATAAGCGCTTAGTCCCTGTTCTTGATTAACGTTTTACGGTTCTTCACCACAGAAGGAATTTCATTCTGATAGTGAGTCACATATATAAGTGTAGGTTTTAGTTGCTCGCAATATTTTTCTATAGTACACTTAACGAGCTGCTTCTTCTCCTGGTCGAGACCATGAAGAGGTTCATCCAAGATAAGAAGGTCAGGAGTCTTAACGAACACGCGGCACAAGAGGATGAGGCGCTGTTCGCCGTAAGATATTTTTAGAAAAGACTTCTCGGCCAGATGGTCGGCGTGAAAAGTTTTCATCCACTCCATAGCTTTAGACCTTTCCTCTGGAGAAGGCTTTAAGAATAGACCAACAGTATCCTTGAAACCAGTTGCCACTACATCGAGGCAAGATATATTCTCGCGGTAGTAGGTATGCATATCAGGAGTGAGGTATCCGATATGTTTTTTGATATCCCATATACTCTCGCCAGTACCACGTTTACGGTCGAAGAGAGTAATATCATTAGCATAAGACTGAGGGTTATCACCAGAAACCAAACTGAGGAGAGTAGACTTACCGCAACCATTCTCGCCGAGGAGAGCCCAAGTCTCGCCCTTAGCTACGACCCAATCAACATCCTTAAGGATAGCATGGTTATAATAGCGGATATTAATCTTATTCATCTCGATAGCATTCTTATAATCTGTATTACCGAGAGAAATATCAGCTGGCAATTGAACGTTATCGACAGTAATATTCTTGAAGAGAGAATCCTGAAGATTCTGGTCGGCCAGAAATTCAGAGCCAGAAGGAGTACCCAGACACATTAGGTCCTTCATCATCACTACCCTATCCGTCCAAGAAGGGATATCCTTGACATTACACAATACGAGGACAATAGGAATTTTCTGAGACGAGATAATACTATAAAGCAAATCATTCACTATAACACGAGACTCAGCGTCGAGACCTATATAAGGGTTATCGATGATGATAGCCTTAGGGCACTTAAGGAGGCATCGTACGATGAGGAGTTTACGAAGTTCGCCAGAAGAAATCTGGATGATATGCTTAGGCAAGATATGTTCGATATTAAGAGAGCGGATGAGATCCATATTAGCCTCTACCCTAGTCTGTCCGAGGATATCAGCGACTATAGGGCAATCTTCATTCTCAGTAGCATTCCATCGTTTTTGGTAATAAGAGTCAGGAGAATCCGTCAATCTGTTAATATCACGGAAAGATATATAACCTATTTGAGGAGAGAACAGTTTACGGCCATCCACTTGCAGTTCCACCCTACCCTCATTAAGTGCCACGTTATTAGCAACAGCATCTATGAGTCGGCTTTTACCCGATCCATTTGGTCCGATGACAGCCAAAGAAGAAAAAGAATCAATATTGATATTAACCGAACTATCTAGCTGCAGTTCCGGATTACGTGTTGATACGTCGGTATAAATTAGACTTGCCATAAAAAACGGAAAAAGGTCATAAGAGACCAAGTAAAATTGTACTTTTGTGCAAAAGTAAAGAAAAAAGAGCATTGATAGTACATTACGGCATAGATAGCTACAAAGAAACGCGACCAACGTACGTCACGATGGGTATGTTTGACGGAGTTCACGTAGGGCATCAGCAACTGATAAGACACGTTGTAGATATTTCACGTGAATCGGGCAAGCAAAGTGTTGTAGTAAGTTTTTGGCCACATCCCAAGAAAGTTCTCAATAAAGATGCGGAGATAGAGCTCTTGACGACCATAGACGAGAGGATACGTGAGATAGAAAAACTAGGAGTAGATCACTTAGTTTTATTATCATTTGATAAAGAGTTAGCTAAGAAGACCGCAGAACAATTTGTAAAAGAGTACTTCGTAGGTCATCTGAAAGCAGAGCGAGTTGTCCTTGGATACAACCATAGGTTTGGGAGTGACCGTTTAAGCGCAGCAGAATGCGTTTATACTGTTAAGTGCGCGGGTATAGAAACAGAAGTATTCTACAGGTGTTGGGCTGGAGAAGGGGTAGACGTCAGTTCCTCGGAAGTCAGGAAAGCCTTAATGATGGGGGATGTGCAAGTTGCGGCATTGATATTAGGAAGAGAATACAGCATTACGGGGAAAGTTGGGCACGGGATGAAGTTAGGCAGAGAGTTAGGCTACCCTACTGCAAATCTGACAGATATAGGAGAAGGCAAGATGTTGCCGAAGGACGGAGTTTATGCAGTTCGTGTTGAATTAGAAGAAAAACGAAACATAAAAACATACTTTGGCGTAATAAATATTGGTATTAAGCCCACGGTAGGCAGATGTGAAAAAACGGTAGAAGTTTTTCTCATTGGCTACGAAGGAGGAGACTTGTACGACAGAAGTTTAACTATACGATTTGTAGCTAAGCTGAGGGACGAGATTAGATTTAAGAATCTAGAATTGTTGAAAGAACAGATAGCTACAGATGTTGACGATGCCATTCGAATATTGAGACAATAAATGCTCAATTTTTGAAAAAAAGTTGGTTTGAATTGGTATTATTTACTTAAAAAATCTAACTTTGGCATAACTCTATTGTCCCCATAATTATGGGGGCACGATTGTTAGTCAATGTTATCGTATTAAAAGGGTATAGTGGTATATGAAAAAGATTATTTTTATAATTACTCTGATGTTACTGCCATTATTTGTGCAGGCACAAAATGTTCAGAAAGCCAAAGCAATGTTGACTTTCAGTTTTATCCGTCATGTGGGATGGGTAGATGAGGTCAGACAGGGAGACTTTGTGATAGGAGTGGTTAAGGAAAAGGAGCTAGCGTCTTGGTTGACGAAGTTATCGACAGGCAAGAAGTTCGGCTATCAGAGTATAGTCATCAAAGAGTTCAAGAATGTGAATGAATTGGAGGACTGTCAAGTAGTGTATGTTGGTGCGGGTGCCAATTACAACAAGAATTGTGATGCTATATTAGAGAAAGTAGGAAAGAATACGCTTATTATATCAGAAGTTGAAGGAGCTACTAATAAGGGTTCTATGATTAATTTCGTAGTACGCGATGATATATTAAAGTTTGAGTTACACAAGAAGAATGCTGCTATTGCAGGAGTTCAGCTTGGAGCCAAGCTAGATGACATGAAAGGTGCCATCGTTCTATAAGAATACATTTACTAGACAAACGATAGACAATGAAATTTTTTGAAAATTTAAAGCTTAATATTGCGCAGAAGCTGTTAGGAGGCTTTGGTGCTATATTTGTGTTTATTGTTATCAACGCTGCATTGACTGTAGGTATACATATTTATACCCGTTCATTGCAAGCCATGGAAACAGAAGAGTATTTGCCGGTTAAGAATAAATTGGCGAATATGATGACACAGCTATCAGATGCGCGATGGTTGGCTGTTAACTGGGTGCTTATTGATCACCAGCCTCAGACACCAGACAAGACCCGTTTGGCAGAGATTGTCAATACAGAGTTTGATGCAGATCTTGAGGTAGTTACCAAGGTTACAGAGAATTGGGATCAGGCATTCAAGGATACGCTTAACCTTGTTGATACCAGGGTAAGGGAGTATTTCCAGATGCACACAGACATCATGACCGATTTGAATTCATTTGACAGTTATGACGACTCAATGATTTTCATGGGTTATGAGATGATGGTTTTGAGTGACGGTGAGATTGCCTATATGGAAGAAGAGCTTCAAGGCTACATGAGGTCACTTGTAAACAGTTGTGATATCAAGTGTGACGAGATCAAGGATACGATATCGAAGTGGAACACGATACAGTTGATAGTGGTAATTATCATGTCGCTGGTAGTAATGTTCATTTCGGTAGTGGTTGGTTATATTCTTTACCAGTCTATTGTAGCACCATTGAAGAAGGGTGTTGAGTTTGCACAGGCAATTGGTAATGGTGACTTGACAGCATCAATTGATGTTAAGAGTGATGATGAGATTGGTCAGTTGGCTAGTGCGCTTCAGGATATGGTAACCAACTTGAAGAATATTGTTATCTCGATTGAGCAGAATGCGAATGACCTTGTTGATTCAGGTGACTCATTGAAGAGCAGTTCACTCAAGTTGAGCAAGGGTGCTAGTGAGCAGGCAGCCAGTGCTGAGGAGGTATCTACTGCTATTGAGGAGATGGTTGCTAATATTGACCAGAACACCGAGAATGCTATTGCTACAGAGAAGATAACATCGTCTACAGCTGAGAATGTTGCATTGTCTAGTCAGTATTCAAATGAGGCTGCTGAGGCCATGAGTATAATCAGTCAGAAGATTACAATCATTAGTGATATTGCGTTCCAGACAAATATCTTGGCGTTGAATGCTGCTGTTGAGGCTGTTCGTGCTGGTGAGCATGGTAGAGGTTTCTCAGTTGTAGCTGCTGAGGTAAGAAAGTTGGCAGAGCGAAGCAAGCAGGCTGCTAATGAGATTGTAGGTCTTGTGAATAAGGGTATGAAGGTATCTCAGATGGCTGGAGACAAGGCAAAGCAGCTTGTACCAGATATTGAGAAGACTACAGTACTCATCAAAGAGATTTCAGCTGCATCTATTGAGCAGAAGACAGGTGCTGAGCAGATTAACATGGCAATGCAGAACTTGAACGTCATCACGCAGGAGAATGCAAGTTCTTCGGACGAATTGACAAATTCAAGTGTATTGTTGAGTCAGTTGGCGGACAATTTGAAGAATGCTGTAAGTTTCTTCAAGTTGGATGAGAACAGCAAGAATGAGAAAAAAGACAGTTCGGTCAATATAGATTTGGGCAAAGAAGTGGAGCAGCCACAGCCAAAGTCGAACAAGGTAGTTCTTGAGACAAAGACAGATGCTGAGGTTAAGGCTACTTCACCTGCGCAGCACAAGACAGGTACAACTATTGACCTTGGCAATGCTGGCAAGGAGTTTGACATGAACGAATATGAACGTTTTTAAATAAGCTATTATGAGTTCGTACAGTGTAGAGGTAGCAGAAAAAGACGGAGTAAAGCAAGTACGTCTATCGGGCAGCATTATCATCAATCATATAGAAAAGATATATGACGAGTTGAAGGAGCAGATTACTCCTGAAGATGCGGTAGATGTAGTAGTTGAGAATCCAGAGAATGTTGACATTACATTTGTACAACTGATACTATCCATGAAATCGGCGTGGAAGGCTAGTGGCAAGCACTTAACCATTAGCACTACCCTACCGGAAGATTTGACAGCACTGTTAGCTAAGGCAGGAATAAGTATAGATTCACTAAATCAAAAAGCATAAAATCAAAGTATAAAAATATGGCAAAGACAGTATTGATAGTTGACGACTCTGAAAGTATCCGTGAGGTTGTAAACTTCACACTTCAGAATGAAGGTTACGACGTACTTGTAGGAGTTGATGGCGAGGATGCGTTGAAGTTCTTGGATGGTCGTGCGATAGACATCGTTATCACGGACCTCCATATGCCAAACCTTGACGGTCTTGGTTTGATTCGCAAGATCCGAGAGATGGACGCATACAAGCATATTCCAATCTTGTTCTTGACAACAGAGAGTCAGACAGAGAAGAAGATGGAGGCTAAGGAGGCAGGTGCTACAGGATGGATTATTAAGCCATTCGTACCAGCAAAGCTTTTGAGCGCTATTTCTCGTGTGGTACGATAACGTATATCGTATAGAAGTGTCTTACTAGACGCTAGTGTTCAGTTAACTATGAATCATTAACAAACATAAACCAAAGATGTTAGATAGGTTTCAACAGAAATTTGTCGAAGAAGCTACAGATAACGTAGCCAGTATCGAGGAGGCTCTATTTGAGTTGGAAAGTGATCCAGAAAACAAAGAGATCATAGAACGACTCTTTAGGTCTATGCACACCATCAAGGGAGGTGGTGCTATGTTTGGTTTTAATGACTTAAGTAACTTTACGCATAATCTAGAAACCATATACGACCACATTCGAAACGATAAAATTAAGGTTACAAAAGATATTATCTCGCTGACGTTCGAGAGTCTTGACTATATCAGGCAGTTGCTTGAGATGGGTCAGTTGACCGATCCAGATGACATCGCAAGGCAGCAAGATTATATCAAGCGTTTGCAGGCACACTTTGCGCCAGGTGAAGGCTTATATGTCAACCCTAATAAGGCAGGAGCACAACAAGCAGCCCAACCAGTCCAGCAAGAGGCAGCAAAAGAAGAAGAGGCAGGTCCAAAGAACTATCTTGTCAACTTTGAGCCATTTGAGAATCTTCTCAGCAACGGTACCAATCCGCTCTTCATTATAGAAGACCTTATGGCATTGGGAGAGGCAAAGACTGTTTCTTATCTTCAGGATGTTCATCCTTTCACAGAGTTTGAGCCATTGACCATCCGCATCAAGTGGCAAGTTATCTTGCAGACAGATCAGGATGTAAATGACATCAAAGATGTTTTCATCTTTGTAGAAGATGACTGTAAGGTTGAGATAGCAGAGTTGCCAAAGGGAGACATAGTAAACAATACTGATAAGCTTCCAGAGATGATGGCTAACGCCCATAATACGGGTGTCATGCTAAAGAAGGAAGACTTTGATGCATTTAAGGTTGTAAAAGCGGAGGCAGCGGCGAAGAAACAAGAAGCTGGGCCAAAGCAACCACAGCAAGAGGCAGCAAAGATTGCGACACAACGTGTTTCGTCAGCAAAGATTGATGAGCTTGTGAATGCTGTTGGAGAGCTTGTGACCATGCAGGCACAGTTGAATCTTATTGCATCGAAGAGTGATAATGAAGCATTTGCGTCTATTACAGAGCAGATGGAGAAAATCACTCGTCAGTTGCGTGAGACATCATTTGAGATGAGTCTTGTGCCATTGCAAGGTGAACTTGTACGTTTCCAGCGACTCGTTCGTGACTTGAGCAACAAACTTGGTAAAGAGCTTGAGTTTGTTGTAGAGGGAGGAGAAATTGAGCTTGATAAGAACATTATTGAGCACTTGATTGATCCATTGCTTCATATTATCCGAAACTCTGGTGACCATGGTATTGAGATGCCTGATGAGCGTATCAAGAAGGGAAAGAACCCTAAGGGTACTATTCTCCTGAAGGCATTTTATTCGGGTTCTAATGTTGTTATCCAAATCATCGATGATGGTAAGGGTATGGATCCAGAAAAGATATTTGCCAAGGCCGTTGAGAAGGGTATTATTGACAAGAACGCTAATCTTACCAAGAAAGAGATTCTGAATCTTATCTTTGCCAGTGGTTTCTCAACAGCTGAGAAGATTAGTGATGTGAGCGGTCGAGGTGTAGGTATGGACGTTGTTCGAACAAAGATTCAAGAGGTACGAGGAGAAGTAACTGTAGATTCGGAGATTGATAAAGGAACAACATTGACGCTTGATATTCCGTTGACATTGTCGATTATCGATGGTTTGATGACCAAGGTTAACGGTGAGCAGTTCATATTCCCATTGTCGAACATTGAGAGAATATTAAATCCACAAGAGGTTAAGTTCAACGAGAACGGAGTTGGTAATATCTTCACATATACAGGAGAGCAGATATTATATATAGACCTCAACAATCTCTTCTACCAGAAGCCAGTGGAGAATATGATGGATTCGAAGATACTTTTGGTAAAGAATGGAGACAAGCGAGTTGGCATGGTAATAGACCAGATAGTAGGAGAGTATCAGATTGTGGTTAAGCCGCTCGGCAGGTTCTTACGAAAAGTTGATATGATATCGGGAGCATCAGTGATGGGTGATGGTTCATTATCATTGATAGTTGATACTACCCGATTGATTAACTATAACAAAGGGTTGCGCAACAAGAAGCAGCAACAAGTAAAGAAGGAGGAGTAACATAATGGCAGAGAATACAGAAAATACGGTCACTTCAGTTACGACCTTCAAGATAGCGGGAGAATACTTCGGATTTGAGACGATGAAGATTCGTCATATTCTTGAGTATGTTGCGCCAACAAATGTACCATTGTCGAAAGATTACATTATGGGAGTAATCAACAATCATGGTAATATGGTTCCTGTTGTCAACACATCTGATATGTTTGGAATTAAAGATGATTCTGATCATCCAGAGGCATCCATAGTAATTGTTGCTACTGATGATGCGAATGACAGTCTGATTGGTTTTTTGGTGGATGAAGTTGATGATGTATTTGACTACACCCCAGAAATGTGGACAAAAGAAGTTGTCATGCAGATCAATGAGTCTGTTCAGGGTACACTCAGTGGTACAATTAAGAAAGATGACAAGTTTGTATATGCTATCAACATACAAGAGTTAGCTAAGGTAATAGAGAATTAGGAGAGTAGGAGATGGAAGAACAAATCAATGCATACTTAACTTTTCAGACTGGAGACAATACGTTTGCGGTAAGTGTCAACAATGTGGTTGAGATACTAGAGTATCAAGAGCCAAAGACACGTCAATCGACATTACCTTATCTGAAAGGCTTGATAGATCATAGAGATGGAGTAGTTCCATTGATTGATTCGGGTTTAAAGTTTGGATTAAATCCCATAGAGGTAAATGAGCAGACCTGCACGATAGTCTTGGCTGTTAACCCTAACAAGTCGGATGAGTTTCATGTAGCTGTTATGGTTGATTACGTTTCAGACATCATTGAAGTCAGTGAAGAGAACAAACGCAGCATAGTCAGTTCGTATAAACCTGGGTATGTAGCATTTGCAACGAGTACGGCAGATGAAAAGATGGTATTGGCGCTTGATGTTGACAAAATATTTACAGATACAGATGTAATATGCATGTTGAGCATGCGCGATAATAAATAATTGTAGAGAGACTACAAGGCATGGCAGAGCGACACATTACACCTACAGAAGATTTTGACGTTTTCAAAGCAGAAATGTCAAAAGAGGATTTTATGGTATTCAGTGACTATATCTACACGAGATATGGTATAAAGATGCCAGAGATCAAGCGTGTTATGTTGCAAGGTCGACTTTTGAAGAGGATCAGAGAGCTGGGTATGCATAGTTACTCAGAATACAAGGATTACTTTTTCAGTCCTGAAGGGCAAGAAAAAGAGTTGTATGACTTTCTGAGTGTAGTTACTACAAACAAAACGGATTTTTTCAGGGAGGCGGTGCACTTTGATTATTTAGCGAGTGATGTTCTACCTGAATTAGTAAAAGAGGGAAAGAAGACAGTTAAAATATGGAGTTCGGCTTGTTCTAGTGGAGAGGAGTTATACACGATCAGCATAGTGCTCCACGAATTTATGGAGAAGCATCCAGGGTTTGGATATCAAATTTTAGGCACAGATATTTCAAACAATGTTATGGATAAGGCCGTAAAAGGAATATATGCTGAGAGAACAATAGACGTTATTCCGTTAGCATTAAAGAAGAAATACTTCTTTAGGAGCAAAGACAGGCATAATCCGACAGTCAGGGTATCGCCAGAATTGCAGAAAAATATTACTCTAAAGTATCTGAATCTGATGGACAATCAGTATGATATCAAAGAGATGTATGATGTAATATTCTGCAGAAATGTGCTGATATACTTTGACAGGGAGACGCAAGAGAAAGTGATAAATAAGTTATGCAGGCATTTAGTTTCAGGCGGATACTTATTTATTGGGCATTCCGAGTCAGTAGCTAATATGGAAGTACCATTGAAGAATATAAAACCGACAATATTTAAACGAATATAATACATATTTTTATGAACAATATATCTGACAAGCAGTTACTAAAAGAGCTAAAATCGCGTTTAGAGGAGCGGCGAACTGTAGATGAGAAGTACGAAGCACTTCAAATGGAGTATCAGACAATTTCGAAGAGATTGAAGGACTCAGAGGCATTGAAGAGTCACTTTATCTCGAATATTACAAATGAGATTGTCAACCCATTTACTTCAATTCTTGGTTTGTCAAAAGCGATCTTGTCGGTAGAGAAGCAAGATTGGAAGAAGATTGTAACAATGGTTGCGATGATTCACAATGAGTGTTTCAGTCTTGACTTCCAGTTGAAGAACATCTTTACAGCAGCAAAGATTGAGGCTGGAGAGATTCAACCTAACATATCAAAGGTTAACATCCGTCAGTTGGTTCAGACAGTAATAGATTCATTTGCTGTTGTAGCGCGTAAGATGGGTATTGAGATAGAGTTTGATTATCAGATTGAGATAGGATTTGGTAAGAACTTTGATTTCAAGACAGATTCAGAGAAGCTTCGTCAGATATTGACAAACATCCTAAACAACGCTATCAAGTACAGTTATAAAGACAGCAAGGTTATTGTCAAGGCTTGGATGGATGATGACGAGTTGAACATTTCGGTTCAAGACTTTGGTACAGGTATCTCTGAGAAGAATCAGAACTTGATTTTCGAGAGATTCAGAAGACTTGATACAGGTATCAACTCTATTAATCAGGGTCATGGTCTTGGATTGTCGATTACCAAGGCATTGTTGGATATGTTAGGTGGTCGTATACAGATAGACAGTCAGAAGGGAGAAGGTTCTACATTTACTGTGGTACTTCCAGAATCTGAGACAATAGTAGATAACTTTACATCTGATGATGATGCATTGTTCTTTGACGAGGGCGATGAACTATTTTAAGGGATAGACGAATGGAATACTCACAGCATTTCTTATATCCGTCGTCGTTTTTTGCTAGCAGGGAGCCGTACGTTGTGAAAACAGTATTGGGTTCTTGCGTAGCTGTATGCTTGTGGGACAAACGCCTTCACTTTGGTGGTATAAATCACTATATGTTATCAACCTGGACTGGTAATGACCTTGCGTCACCGAAATATGGGAATATTGCGATAGAGAAGTTGATTGAGAAGATGAGGAGTATGGGAAGTAAGATGGAAGACATACAAGCGAAAGTATTTGGTGGAGCTGAGTTATTGGATGTTGGGGGTGGCAAATCGTCCACGATGATTGGTGAGAGAAATATAGAAATAGCAAAGATGATGCTCGAGCGCTGTAAGATACCAATAGTCAGTTCGAGTGTCGGAGGTAAGAGAGGTCGCAAGATACTCTTCTTTACTGATACAGGAGAAGTCAGACACAAGTTTTTGGAGAAACGAGAATTGTAGTCTACGCAAGTAGGTACAAAAGATGTCGTAAACGAAGTAAAACAATTAGGATGGAAAAGAAGATAAGAGTGTTAATAGTTGATGATTCGGCGGTTGTGCGTCAGTCATTGTCTTCAATTTTGGAAGCAGATCCAGAAATTGAAGTGATGGGTACTGCGTCTGACCCTATCATTGCTGTTAAGAAGATACAGAAGGAGGTTCCTGATGTCATAACACTCGACATAGAGATGCCTCGTATGGATGGATTGACATTCCTACGCAAGATAATGGCGCAACATCCAATACCAGTTGTTGTTATTTCTTCCCTAACGACGAAAGGAACAGAGGTGGCTATGAAGGCACTAGAATATGGTGCCAGTGAAATTATAGGTAAGCCATCGATGAATCCTGATGTTTTCTTCAAGGAGTCGCACATTATGTTGTGCGATGTTGTAAAAGCAGCGGCACTATCTAAAATTAAGAGAATCAACCCTGAAGAGTATGCACAGCAGAGGCAAGCGGAGAAGCCTCAACCTGCGCCAGCTCCAAGAAGGGAAACGACCATACCTACAGCCAACATTACACAAGTTAGTCCAAAGTATTCTGCTGATGTTGTTTTGGAGAAGGGAAATCTCAATGACGTCATTGTTGATACTGAGACGGTTATTGTGTTGGGTGCATCAACAGGAGGAACAGAGGCTATACGAGTTGTATTAAGAGACATGCCAGAGCAGATGCCAGGCATAGCTATTGTTCAACATATGCCAGAAGGTTTTACCAGATCATTTTCTAATAGTTTGAACAACATTTCGAAGATGGAGGTCAAGGAGGCAGAAAATGGTGACAAGTTGTATAGAGGTAGGGTATTGATAGCTCCAGGAAATAAGCACATGCTTCTCAAGCGTGTTGGAAAAGAGTATTTTGTGGAGGTTAAGGAAGGTCCGCTTGTAAACAGGCACAGACCATCTGTAGATGTACTTTTTAGATCTGCTGCGAGATATGCAGGTAAGAATGCGATAGGTGTGATACTGACAGGCATGGGTAATGATGGAGCTAAGGGTTTGAAAGAGCTTCATGATACTGGTGCTCATTGTATTGCGCAAGACGAGCAATCCAGCGTTGTATTCGGAATGCCAAAAGAGGCGATCAAAGAAGGTGCAGCTGATGATGTTTTGTCACTGGACAAAGTGACAGACAGATTAATTCAATTAGTAAAAATGCGTAACAAATAATAGCCGCTTCTGATGAAAAAGAAGAAACTCAATAGACTACTAATAATGTACGCAGTCCGTGGTTTTTTTGTCGGATTGCTACTTATGCTAGTGATACTGTTATTGTCGGCCAATTCAGAGTCAGACATTATGGCCAACTATGCTTTTTGGGCAGTTATATCATTACCTATCCTATTAGCTTTAGCTGGTTATTTCCTTGCACGTCAGTTAGGAAAGATTATTCAGAAACAAAGTTCAGTTCTCAAGCAAGAAGAGAAGAGATCTTCTGTCGTGTTGGACTTTATTGAGGCGTTGTCAAGTGGCAGACTTGATGCAGACTTGAACATTGATGAGTCGGATGAGCTTGGTAACTCATTGGCTACACTGCGAGGGAACCTTATAAAGAACAAGAAAGAAGAAGAGAATCGAAGAATAGAGGAAGACCAGCGTACTTGGGCTACAAATGGTATTGCTCAGTTTGCTGAAATTCTCCGAAGAGATAATGATAATATGGAAAAGTTGTCTTACAACATTGTAAGATATCTTACCAACTATATGAAGATAAATCAAGCAGGATTTTTCACTTTGAATACGACACAAGATGGAGTGAAGTATTTCGAGTTGACAGGTTTTGTTGCTTTTGATAGGAAGAAGTTCACGGACAAGAGAATAGAGTGGGGAGAGGGATTGATTGGTCGTTGTGCTCTTGAAAAAGAGACAATCTATATTACAGATCTTCCCGATAGTTATATCACAGTTACCTCTGGTCTGGGGCAGTCAAATCCTAGATCGTTGCTGTTGGTTCCATTGAAGGCAAATGATGAGGTATTTGGTGTAATTGAGATGGCATCGTTCCAGCCATTCCAAGAACATGAGATAGAATTTGTTGAAAAGACAGCTGAGAGTATTGCGATGACAATCTCTACGGTACGTACAAATATGCAGACATCTGAGCTCTTGAGAGAGACGCAGATACAAGCAGAGAAGAATGCACAACAAGAAGAGGAACTCCGTCAGAACCTTGAGGAGATGCGAGCAACTCAGGAAGAGGCAGATAGACGAAGCATTGAGATGAAGGGTATTATTGATGCCATCAACCATGCATCTATCAGTTGTGAGTTTGAGATTGACGGTACGATATTGTCGATGAACTCTAATTTCCTTAAGACGTTCAAATATAAACAAGAAGAGATTGAAGGTCAGAATATGGAAGTATTCTGTTTCAAGGAAGATATTGATGCATTCAATGAGGTACTTGAGACATTGAGAAGAGGAGAGACATATAGCGGTCGTGTTAGAAGGAGAACAAAGAAGGGCGAAGAGGTGTTTATGCTTTCTACATATTCTCCAGTTATAGATCAGAATGGCGAGGTACTCAAGGTATTGAGTTTGGAGACGGATATAGCTGATCAGGTTAAGCTTGAGAATGAGATGAAGCATAGTCAGGAGCAGCTGGATATCAAGTTGAAAGAACAGAGTGAGGCTATGAAGGCACAATTCCGTCAGATTGAAGCTGTGAAGGAGCGAAACGAGAAGACGCTAGAAGGTGCTTTGGATGCCATTATTACGATTAACAAGGAAGGTATCATAGAATTCTTCAATGCTGCGGCAGAGAGTTTGTGGGGTTATGACCGATCAGAAGTTCTAGAGAAGACAGTTGATATTCTATTCCCAGCGAGTGCATTGCAGAATGATGAATTTGTAAAAGCATTTGCTAATCCTGATATGAAGAAAGAGGTAGGCGTACGTAAAGAGATACCTATCAAGAATAAATTCGGTGAAGAGGCTGCGGCTTTGTTCTTAATATCAGAGGCTGAGGTTGGAGAGGAGCATTCTTATACAGCATTCATTCAGAATGTTGAGGTAGAATTGTTCTAATATATATGAAGTCATTTTTGACAAAATGGATGCTAAGGAATTTTTAGTACAACTAAAGGCGCGTACAGGATATGACTTTTGTGATTACTCGTCATTGAGTATAACAAGACGATTAGAAAAGATTTGCGAAGAGAATAAATTGACCTTTGAGAGTTTGCTGTCGAAGTTAGTTACAGACAAGGCATTTCTCTCAAAGATTGTAGAAGATATAACAGTCAATACTACTGAGTTATTTCGAGATCCAGAAGTTTGGATATCATTGTATAAGACAATGTATCAGAAGTTGCCATCAACAGGCACAATCACTTTCTGGCATATTGGATGTTCGGTTGGATTAGAGACATATTCGAGTCTTATTCTATTGAAAGAGATAGGTGTTCTCGACAGAATAAGAGTTTTCGGTACAGACTTGAACCCAAGAGTATTGAATGTTGCAAAGAAGGGTAGTTATGCTCACAAGTTCAATGAGCACTTCAAGACAAATTTTGAAGAAGTGATGCGTAACATTGGCTCAAAAAGTAAGTTTGAGGATTATTTTGACATAGACGAGAAGAATGACACAATGACAGTGAAGCCATTTTTGTCGGCTATACCAAAATTCATGCAGCAGAACCTAGTACAAGACAAGGCACCATTCCCTTATAAGGTTGATATTGTTTTTGTACGAAACGTGTTAATATATTTCAATGATGCATTGCAGGCGAAAGTAATGCAGATGATAAATGCCAAGATGTATGACGAAGGTATGTTGATTTTGGGAAAGCAAGAGCTTATTCCAAACAGATATAGCGGTCAGTATAAGCAGCTTGGATACGTTCACAAGAGGATGTAGAACTTATAATTCGCAAGGCATATGGTATTGACGATAAATGAACTGAAGAGTGTTGCGGCAAAGATGACAGAGGCTTTGAAGGTTGATTTTGTCAACTTTAACTCATCTTTTTTTCGCCGTCGCTTACTGTATTGCTTTGACAAGATGACTGTTCGCAAACTATCTGAAGTTGATGCTCTATTATCTGACAAGCAGAAATCAGATACATTGCTGTATCATATGCTAGTAGCTGGTACAGAGATGTTCAGAGACCCAGGTTTTTGGAGATCACTAAAAAGGCAGTTAGCAAGTAAGAACAAGCAACTAAGGATATGGATTCCAGAATTGACAAATTGTTACGAGTTGTATAGTTTGCTGATATTCTTGGATGCTAATGGGTTTACGGCTGACGTGACAGTCAACACTTCGTCTCAGAGGGTAATAGATGAAGTTAAGACAATGGTTATACCAACAGTCACGGATGAACTTAACAAGGCAAACTTCGAGCGACTAGAAATTAATAAGTCGTATGACAGCTATGTTGAGTCAAGCGAAGATAAGACGCAGATAAAGTTGCGACAGGGTATGCTAAACAATGTTGTCTTCAAGAACAGGTGGTTTATGAATGAGTTGCCAGGAAAATATGACCTCATATTGATGAGAAATATTTTGTTGACCTACAATAAGCCATTACATGAAAGGGCAGTAGCTTCATTGGTAGGTTCTCTAGACAGCAAAGGGTTATTAGCATTAGGCATCAAGGAGCTTCCGTTGTTGAAAACAACGATGTTTTCAGCAATTGATGCTGAGGAGTCGATATATGGTCGAATGAATTAGTCGTTTTTAACTAGCAGATTTATGAGCGATTATAAAGCAGTAGTCATAGGGGGGTCAGCAGGCAGTTTTGCTGTTGTACTTAAGATGTTATCAAATCTTAAGGTGACTTTTGATTTGCCTATTATTATCTGTATGCATAGACTGAAGCATATTAGATCTGGTTTAGTTGAGAGTTTGAACGTTAAGTCGTGCAAAGAAGTAATAGAACCATTTGACAAGCAAAAGATAGAGAGAGGTCAGATATACCTTGCGCCATCCAATTATCATATGTTTATAGAATTCGATGGTTCTATATCACTTTCCACGGAAGATATGAATCACCAAAGCCGTCCGTCTATAGACTATACATTGTCATCCGCTGCTTCAACGTATAGGGACAAGTGTCTTGGTATTATTTTGACAGGTGCTAACAAAGATGGTGCGAAGGGATTAAAAGATATAGCTGATAAGGGAGGGTTTACGATAGTTCAAGATCCCAAAACGGCAGATGTTCCAACAATGCCGAAGGCTGCATTAGAAATAATGAAACCAAACTTGATTCTTTCTCCAGATCAGATTACAGATTTTTTGAATAAGTTGTAGATGGGCGATATTCGCGAAATATTAAAGAAACTAGGTAAAGAAATAGTTTTGGCGTACAAACAAGTTTGTGCGCTATTTGTGCGTCTATATAGTATTATCGCTCCGTATCTTTCAAAGACTTGGAGTAAGTGCGCAGATACAGCGGAAGCCCTTTTCGAAAAGGCAAAAGGTGCTTCACTGCGAAGAAAGACTTTAATAGGAATGTCATTATTCCTCACAATGTTCTTTGCGTGGCAGATATTTGCCTATTCAATGCCACAGACAGTATTTGTTATTGTCAACCTTGTATTTGTTTCGATATCATCTACGATTATTTGTATAATTATCTTTTCGACAAAGAACAGTCTCAAGGAACTAGAAGACCAATTGAATACGGCTGTAGTCTTAAGAAAGAAAAAAGAGAAAGAGATATCTTCATTGAAGATGGAGATACACGATTATAAGATAGCGGCTAAGAATCAGACAACCTTCGGAAAGAATAGTCAAGCCCTTATTGATTCAGTGAAGAAGAATAAAATGGATCGTAGGGAAGATGAAGGTAGAGGCCAATATATCTTGAGATCCATAGCTTTGCACTATGAGGTATGTTGTGGTCTGATTTATATGAAGAACGAAGAAACCAGCGAATTTGATTTAGCAGGGCAGTTTGCGTTATCAGAAGATCCTAAGTATACATCCATAAATGAGCAAGATGGAATAGCGGGGATGGCGATAACAAAAGGAAAGGTTCAGCATTGGAATGAAGTTCCTGCCGATTTTTTCAACATCTCATCAGGGTTAGGTCAGACCACTTCTTTGCATTTATATGTATTACCAGTAAAGAAGAATGGGGTAGTAGAGGCAGTAATAGAGGTGGCAAGCTTCGGAAAATTGCCTTTAGCAGACATTTGGCCAGATATTGATAATATACTACTCAACGAATAACAGGAGAGAAGAAGGCATGAAGAGCAAGCAAACTATAGATTTACGTTATGTATCTCTGAGTGGTTTTTCAGAGTTGCAATGGTATACTGCAATAATTTCAGTATTGTCGCTCCTATTGATAGGTTGGGCTTCAATAATGAGTTTATTGGGTTTTGGTGTATCATTTAATAATATCATCTATATTCATAAGTTCCTTTTTGTATGGTTCTTTGATATAGTTATTATACTTGTACCATTTCTATTCCTGTATCTGCAGAACTATAAGCGCATTAAGTTAGGTGCTCTTCAGAATGAAGTTTCCGATTTAAAAAGACAGATAGATACAAGTATTGTCATAGCAGGAAAGATTGGTTCCGGTCAGCAGATGGACATCCAACAGGATAGTAATTCTGAGTTACAGAGAACCTTGATGACCCTTGGTAACAATCTTTTGAATACAAAAGAGAAAGAGAGACAATTAAGTTGGGTTATCAAAGGAAAGGAAACCGTATCAGATATAGTCCGAGTCAACAATAAGATAGAAGACCTTGCAGTTGAGGCAATGGAAGGTATAGTAAAGTATTATGAAGCTGCGCAAGGTGCCTTCTATTTGCTTGATAATGACGGAGTGACACTGACAACTATAACCCAATACGCATATAATAGACGTCGATTCGAGAAAAATTCCATAAAAGTCGGATATGGCTTGGTGGGTGCTGTCGCGTATGAAAAGAAATTGATTTATCGTACGGAAGTTCCTGATGATTATTTCACGATTACGTCAGGTCTTTTGAATGATCAGAAGCCTAAATCACTTTTGATAATACCATTGTTGAATGAGGACGCTATACTTCAAGGTGTTATTGAGTTGTCATTCCTGAGGAATAAGTTGCCTCAGCACTATATGACATTAGCAGAAGAGATTTGTGCTATTGTCGGCAGTACGATCTTCAACTTAAAGATAAACCTCCTGACTGAACGATTGTTGAAGGAATCGCAAGAGATGACTTCAACTTTGAAGAAGAATGAGGAGCAGTTGCAGCAGAATGCTCAAGAGATGATGCTTGCTCAGGAGAATCTTGAGGCAAGTAACCAAGAACTTGACGCAAAAATTAAAGAAGTTGAGCTTGGTCAGAAAAAGCTTCAGGCATTGTTGACAAATGCCTCGGAGTTTATTTCCATATATAATGAAGATAGGGAAGTGACCTTTGAGAGTCCGTCCATTAAGCGAATTTTGGGATATGACCCAGAGGACGAGGTACATGGTATGGATGAAGACATGATGTCCCCAGTAGGTTACAGGACAGTGTCGGCTATGTTTGATTATCTTTTGTCGACACCTGGAGGTGAGACAGTTGAGCAGTATACTTACCTTAAGAAAAACGGCGATAAGATATTCTTGGAGTCGCAAGGTAAGAATCTGTTGCATGACCCAGCTATCAGAGGATTGGTATTCAATACACGAGATATAACGGAGAGAAAACGAGCAGAACGTGAGGAGAGAATGAAATCGCGTATGCAATCGTTGGCAGAGAACTCTCCTGATATGATTATCCGTACCAGCTTAAATGGTAAGATGGTGTACGTGAACCCAATCGTTTGTAAATTCTTCCAATTGGATTCAATGTCCTTGTTGAATACGAGGATGTCAGATTTGGAGACAAATGTGGAGTTTGTTACATACCTTCTTACAACCTTGAAAACCGTGAAAAAGTCTCACACGCAGATGAGTAGTGAGATGCAAATCATGATAAATGACGAGCCACGTATTGTAGAGATCAAAGCTATCCCAGAGTTTGGAGAGAGTCAAGAGATAGAATCAGTATTGTTTACTGCCCATGATGTGACAGAGCTCAAGAGGATTGAGCAAGAAATCACATACCAGAAGAAACGTATGGAGGACAGTATCAACTACGGTTATCGTATCCAGATGGCTATTATGCCTGAGGAAGCTACCTTCCAGAAACAGTTCCCTAACTCATTTATGATGTACCGTCCTAAGGATGTGGTATCAGGTGACTTCCCTTGGTATTTCCAGTGGGGTAATGTGTACTATATTGCTGCTGTAGACTGTACGGGACATGGTGTACCAGGATCAATCTTGTCAATTATAGGTTATTTGATGTTGACTAATATTGTAGACCATGGTCATGATTTGACAGCATCTGAGATATTGACCCAATTGCATGAGGCAGTGAGAAGAACGCTCCGTCAGGAAGAGGGTAGTTCGAATGGACATGAGGGTATGGACCTTGGTCTTTGTCGTATTGATATAGAGAAAAAAGAGCTTCAATTCTCTGGTGCGCACAGACCGATGTATTACCTCAGAAATGGAGAATTGACCGAGTATGCGGGAGCAAGAAAAGGTATTGGAGGAGTGCCTTTAGCGGGCAAACCAGAAAAGCCTTTTGAAAATATTGTCATAAATTACGAACCTGGAGACAGATTTTTCGTATTCTCTGATGGATTGACTGACCAGCGAGGTGGAACAGACGATCCGAGAAAGAAATTTCAGGCAAAGCGCGTGAGAGATTTTATAGATTTAACAAAGAATCAGAGCATGAAAGAAGCAAAAAGAGAGATTGAAAAGCAATTCAGTGAGTGGGTAGGTCCTGCGATCTGGAATGGTGACGTACTTCAAGATGATGACGTTTTGCTTATTGGAGTTGAATTATAAAATAATTAATACTATATTTACACACTCTTTTAAAACAAGTGCACTATGACTAAAATGACCGGTAACCAAGATTTCTTGGAATTCGCGTATCAGTTGTATCACACGATGCAAGCAAATGAGATTAATCTCGTTTATGAAGGTGTGGTTACACAAGAGATTACTCGCACCTTCACTGCAATGACAGAGAAGAACATGGCGAAGATAGAAGAATCTAATCAGGTTCAGCGAAAAGTGTTTAACGTTATGGTAGAGTGTTTGCAGAATATCAGCAAGCACGCAGATCCTATGTCGGACGATGAGAATGAGGAGCACAGAGGAATTGTTCTCGTCAGCCATGGTGAGCATAGCTACAACGTTATCACTGGTAATGTTGTTAAGCGAGAGAAGAAGGAGAAGCTTGAGAAGAGCCTTGAGTATATCAACTCATTGGACAAAGAGGGTCTTTCGGCGTTGTATAAGCAACAGATCAAGGAGGGTAGAATCTCTGAGAAGGGTGGAGCAGGCTTAGGCTTCATTGATATTGCTAAGAAGTCGGGCAACAAGATTGACTATCAGTTCAAGGATTTGACAGACGACTTGTGCTTCTTCATCATTATCACCACAATTTCACGTAATTAATACTAGACTAATAGAGTATAATTCATTATGGAAGTATTTAGCAAGAAAGGTACTGACGATACACCTAGCGTAACTTTAGACAAGGACAATGGCGTTTTCGAGTTCTCTGGTCGTTCTCTGCCAGAGGATGTACAAGACTTTTATGGTCCAGTACTAGAGTGGATTGAGGAGTATGGGAAGCAGGCCAATGATCATACAGACGTCATTTTTAAGCTTGAGTACTTTAACACAGCCTCATCGAAGATGCTCTTGGATGTTCTTTTAAAGTTCGAAGAGATTAATGATAATGTTGGCAACGTTGTTGTAAAGTGGCATTATCATGAGGATGAGGAAGACATGAAGGAAGCTGGCGAAGAGTATCAGGACATTGTGTCTGTACCATTTGAGTACGTAGTTTACTAACTATAATAGAGATAGAAAAAACAATAATAACCCAGGTCGACAGAGTCAAAACTGTCGGCTTGGGGATTTAATTACAACAGATGAGCGAGGAGATACTAGGCGCGTTGATGGAGCTGTTTGGTTTGATTGCCAAGCAGGATGATGGAGTGAGTGAGGCAGAGAACGAGTATGTTCGTTTATTCCTCAAGTCGCAGATTGCCGCTGAGTTGGTTGATAAGCATTTGTCTACTTTCCAAGAGAAAGCTAAGCAGACTGTTAAGACCGACAAGGACGGAAAGGTTGTCGTTGCATCAAACGAATCTGTAAAAATCCTTGGCTTGTGTAGAAAGTTAGCCAAGAAACTTTCTGAGGAACAGAGAGTTGTAGTTTTCGTACGTTTGTACGAGATGCTCAGTGTTTCCAAGAAGTACACTGAGGGTCGTATGGAAATCATCAACACGATTACCGACCCTAAGGTATTTAATATTAGTAAGGAAGAGGAAGAACTTATAGGCGCATTCAGTATCAACGAGGATTATTCGAAGATGGACTTTGACAATATCCTCGTAGTGAATGATGTTGAGTCGCATGGTCTCACAAAGGCAAAGCATATCACGGACAAAGTAGATGGTTCGTTGATTATCATGAATGTGCCTAGTGCAGATATGTTCTTCGTCAGGTATCTTGGTAATTCAGCAGTTTTCATTGAAAAGACTCGTTTGGCATCAGGTCGTATTTACCCATTGCCAAACCGAAGCTATGTCAAGTTGCCTTCGGGTACCTATATTCCTAGGTTCTTGGCGGAGGCAAAATTCAAGAACGAAGAGATTTCATCTCAGCCACTATCATTTGAGGTCAAGAATATGGGCTTTAAGTTCAAGACCGGTGGTATTGGTTTGAGGAACATAAATATAGCAGAGGAGCAAGGACACCTGATAGGCATTATGGGTGCGTCGGGTGCAGGTAAGACTACTTTGCTCAATGTGCTCTGTGGCAACGAGAAGCCATCAGAGGGAGAGGTTCTCATTAATGGATTGAACCTTCATACGCAATCAGATCAGCTTGAGGGTGTTATTGGTTTGATTCCTCAGGATGACCTTTTGATAGAGGAGTTGACGGTATACCAGAATTTGTATTACAACGCCAAGCTGTGTTTCAAGGACAAGAGTGAAGCTGAGATTGATGCAATGGTATGCAAGACCTTGACAGACCTTGGATTGTATGAAAGGAGGAACTTGCCGGTAGGTACACCTTTGAACAAGATGATTTCTGGTGGTCAACGTAAGCGTCTTAACATTGCGCTTGAGTTGATCAGAGAGCCAGGCGTTTTGTTTGTGGATGAGCCTACATCAGGTTTGTCATCTCGTGACTCAGAAAATGTAATGAACCTTTTGCGCGAGTTGTCGCTTAAGGGTAAGTTGATATTTGTAGTTATTCACCAGCCATCATCGGATATCTATAAGATGTTCGATAAGATGTTCATTCTTGACACGGGTGGTTACCCAGTATATTATGGTACGCCTATAGAGTCGATTTCGTACTTCAAGCGTCAGGATGAGCAGAAGGATGCAGAGAATGGAGAATGTCCAAGTTGTGGCAATTTGAATCCAGAGTTGGTATTCGATATTCTCGAAGATAATGTAAAGGATGAGTATGGTAACTACAAGAATGAGCGAAGAGTAAAGCCAGATGCTTGGCATGAGAAATACAAGCAGAATATTACCATACCAACAGTAGAGACTGTCAAGACAGCTCCTCCACGTTCGTTGAATATTCCAAGTTGGTTCAAGCAGTTCTGGATCTATACTACCCGCGACTTCTGGGCAAAAATCAGTAACACACAGTACACTGTGCTCAATATACTTGAGGCACCGGTATTGGGTTTTGTGTTAGCGTTCCTTGTAAGATATATTGTTGATCCAGATTCAGACGTATATGTGTTCCGAGAGAATGAGAACATACCTATTTACGTCTTCATGGCAATTATCGTGTCCATCTTTTTTGGCTTGATTGTGTCGGCAGAAGAGATATTTAAAGATGCGAAGATTTTGAAGAGAGAGCAGTTCCTCAACCTTTCCAGGTCTGCATACTTGATGTCCAAGATTTTGATTTTGATGGGATTGTCTGCTATTCAGATGCTGCTCTTCTTGGTTGTAGGTAATGCAGTGATAGGGTTAAACGGAATGAATATTGAGTTCTTCCTCATGTTGTTCTCTGTCTCTGTCAGTTCAAATATTCTTGGATTAATTATATCGTCGACATTTAACTCTATTGGTACCATATATATTATGATTCCATTGATCATGATTCCGCAGATGGTACTTGGTGGAGCTATGTTCACGTTTGACAAGTTGAACAAGATTATTACTTCGGTCGATAAAGTTCCTTTGTTGGCAGAGGTTATACCTGCTCGATATGCATATGAGGGACTTATAGTTCATCAGTATAAGCACAATCTCTATCAGAAAAATTTCTTTGAGTGTGAGATGGGCATCAGTAAGGCAGACTTTAAGACAATCTACTATCTGCCAGAGTTGACCAATGCTCTTGATCGTTGCAAGAAGCTGTATGACAAGAATTTGACAATTGACTCATTGAAGAAGAATGAGTCGTATGTTATGGATTTGGCATTACTCAAGAATGAGCTTTCCAAAGAGATGAAGAGAAATCCAGAGATTGATTTCCCATATATTGGCATGATTGTTGCTGATTCATTTAATGTGTCGACATACAATTACGCGCAAGAATATATCAACCAATTGACGCAGACTTATAATGAGCTGTTTGCAGTCTCAAACAATAAGAAAGAGTCAATTATGACGTACATAGAGAGTGATTCGAAGAGGGCCGCTAGGTTTAAACAGTTAAAAGATGAGTACTATAATGAAACGTTAGTTGATATTGTACGTAAGACATTTGATAAGAACAAGATCTTAAGAGATGGTGATAAGTTGATCCAAATACCTGATCCGATTTATCAGATGCCAGAACCTGAAGGAATACTTTCGTTCCGTACACACTTCCTGGCTCCTGTTAAGTATTTTGCAGGTACATTTTGGGATACATTATGGTTCAATATTGTAGCGATATGGGTTATAACAGCCTTCCTATATGCGGTATTGTACTACGATGTGACAAGGCGTATCGCTGATTACTTTGGTTCTGTGGCATTCAAGAAGCAACTTGACAAGATCAAGAATTTGTTTGCCAAGATAAAATTGCCAAAGATCAGTCTACCAAAGATGCCATCACTTAAGAAGAAAAAAGCTGAATAATATAATAAGAAAGTTAATATGATTAAGAAGATTGTATTTGGACTTGCATTGTTGGCAGGTGTAAATTTCTTTACTAGCTGCTCTAGTTGTAGCTCTAATAATGCAGATAATCTCGATGAGATTCCTGATAGTGTAGCAAATGCTTCGCTTCAGTTGTCTGAGAATGTAGTGAATGATATGATTGAGAACATCTCTTCACCTGTTGAGATGGCTAATTCAATCAAGAATTCGGGTGTAGGCTTCTCTGAGAAGGTAATGAATCCTTCTGACAATATGAAGAACTATAACTCAAGTTTCAAGAGAGCACTCAACTTGGGTGTGTATAGTGCAGATTTGGGTTACATCAACACATTTAACAAGAACAGTGTAGTTATTCAATATCTTTTGGCTGTTAAAGAGTTGGCAGACGGTATCAATGTAGGTCAGTTCCTTGATTTTACAACCTTGAAGAGACTTGCTACAAACTCGACAAACCTTGATTCTCTCAAGCAGTTGTCTGTAACAAGTTTCAACAAAATGGACCGTTACCTTCGTGACCAGAGAAGAGCCAATACATCTACAGCTATTGTTGCAGGAGCATGGCTTGAGGGTATCAATATCACATGTGATGTTGTAGAGCAGACAAATGATGAGAATTTGACAAACCGTCTTGCTGAGCAGAAATCAGTTGTTGACATTCTTCTCGTAGTTTTGGATAACTATGCTAAGTCTGACAAGAACTTCCAGGCACTTAGCGATAAGATCAAGGGTATCAAAGAGGCTTATGACAATGTTCGTATCATGTATGAGGTTGGAGCTCCTATAGTTAAGGAGGTTGACGGTATGTTGGTAACAGAACAGAATGATATTCCTCACTATGAGTTCACACCTGACAAGGCTACAGCGATCAACAACATTATTTCAGCTGTTCGTGAGGCTCGTCAGTTTGTAATTGAGTAATTAATTCCCCAATACGAAAGGAGATAGAATATGAAGAAGTTTTTATTAATGCTTGTTGCTGTTTTGGGCTTCTCATACGCTGCATCTGCACAGTGTGGTGATGAGTTGATGAAGAAGGCCCTTGCTGCTATGGGAAGCAATCAGTATATGAAGGATTTTGATATTAAGTTGGCTGCTGGTGCTGCTGATGGTGTTTCGTTCACAGTAGTTTTGCAGGCACAGACAAAGTATCAGTTCAATATTGCTAATGGTGCTTCGAACGGCGAGAATGTAAAGATTGAGGTTCTTGATGGAGCTACAACGCTTACATCGAATGAGAATGCTGGCAAGGTTTATACAGGTTTCCAGGTTAAGATTACAAAGACTGGTCCATACAAGTTGAAGATTACCACACCAGGGGCATCTGAGGCTTGCGCAAGAGCTGTGCTTTCACTTGTTGAGCAATTCTAATTGTGATAAGAATACTCTTTATTGAGTAAGAATTATACGTAAAAGGTCTCGCTTTGCTTTCAAACAATGAGCAAAGTGAGGCTTTTTTCGTTTTTGTTTGTAACTTTGCATCAATTAATTAGGAACGATACAAATTCATACAGCACATGAATACACTTTTTGACAAGATCTGGGACTCACACGTAGTCTCTATTGTCCCTGACGGTCCTACGCAGTTGTACATTGACCGTCTATATGCGCATGAGGTGACATCTCCACAGGCGTTTGATGGATTGCGAGCACGTAATCTGAAGTGCTTCCGTCCAGAGAAGATTTACTGTATGCCTGACCACAACACGCCTACACATGATCAGGACAAGCCTATTGAGGATCCTGTATCAAAGACACAGGTAGATGCGCTAGCCAGAAATGCTAAGGAGTTTGGTCTTAACCACTTCGGCATGTTTGACAAGAACAATGGTATTATCCACGTTGTTGGTCCTGAGAAGGCGTTGACACTTCCAGGCATGACGATTGTCTGTGGTGACTCACATACATCTACACATGGTGCCATGGGTGCTGTAGCATTCGGTATAGGTACTTCTGAGGTAGAGATGGTAATGGCTTCAGAATGTATTCTTCAACAGAAGCCAAAATCAATGCGCATCCGCGTAGAGGGCACACTCGCAAAGGGTGTTACAGCAAAGGATGTTGCGCTTTACTTGATGTCTAAGATTTCGACATCTGGTGCTACTGGATATTTCGTAGAGTATGCAGGTTCAGCAGTTAAGAACCTCACTATGGAAGGTCGTCTTACACTTTGTAACCTCTCTATTGAGATGGGTGCCCGTGGTGGTATGATTGCTCCAGATGAGACGACATTTGAGTATTTGAAGGGCAGAGAGTACGCTCCTAAGGGCGAGGCTTGGGATAAGGCTGTAGCATACTGGAAGACATTGAAGAGTGATGATGATGCTGTATTTGACAAGGAGCTTGTTTATGATGCGGCAGACATCCGTCCAATGATTACATACGGTACGAACCCAGGTATGGGTATATCTATTGATGACAATATTCCTACTCTTGATACAGTTGATGCTGCAGGTCAGGCTTCATACCTTAAGTCACTCGACTATATGGGCTTCAAGCCAGGTGAGAAGTTGCTCGGCAAGAAGATTGACTATGTATTCCTTGGTGCTTGTACAAACGGCCGTATTGAAGACTTCCGTGCATTCGCATCATTGGTTAAGGGCAAGAAGAAGGCAGACAATGTAGTAGCATGGTTGGTTCCTGGTTCTTGGTTGGTACTTGACCAGATAAAGAAAGAAGGCTTGGACAAGGAGTTGGAGGCAGCAGGTTTTGCTATCCGTCAGCCAGGCTGTTCAGCATGTTTGGCGATGAACGACGATAAGGTTCCTGCAGGCAAGTATTCGGTATCTACAAGTAACCGTAACTTCGAGGGTCGTCAGGGTCCTGGAGCTCGTACACTTTTGTGTTCTCCACTTGTAGCAGCAGCTGCTGCAGTAACAGGAGTTATTACTGATCCACGTGAACTTCTCTAACCTTAAAGAAAGAAAAGATGAAACAGAAATTTGATATCATAAAGAGCACATGTGTGCCTCTTCCTCTTGAGAACGTTGATACAGACCAGATTATTCCTGCACGTTTCTTGAAGGCTACTACAAAGGAGGAGAAGTTCTTTGGTGACAATCTCTTCCGTGATTGGAGATACAATCCAGACGGTTCGTTGAATACATCATTTGTATTGAATGACCCTACATACGGTGGTGAGATTTTGGTAGCTGGTAAGAACTTCGGTTCAGGTTCCAGCCGTGAGCATGCTGCCTGGGCTATTGCTGGTTATGGTTTCCGTGTTGTTATCTCTAGCTTCTTTGCTGATATTCACAAGAATAATGAGTTGAACAACTTCGTATTGCCAGTAGTTGTATCTGAGCAGTTCCTCAGCGAGCTTTTTGCTTCTATCAAGGCTAATCCAAAGATGGAAGTTGTTGTTGATCTTCCAAACCAGACTGTTACAAATACAGCTACAGGGAAGACAGAGCACTTTGAGATTAACGGTTACAAGAAGCACTGTTTGATGAATGGTCTTGATGATATTGACTATTTGTTGACAGTTAAGGATAAGACAGAGGCTTACGAGAAGACAGCTGCTAAGTATTAATCCTTAGTTGATATAGAAATTAAGATGCCAGTCCTGTTTGGGGCTGGCTTTTTTGTTGGACGTGTGGGTTATGATTGTTTTTTTGTGGAAGTGACGTAGAGAAAATGAAAAGGCTGAACCTCTGTTGGGGAGATTCAGCCTGTTTTTGAAAATTCAAAAAGTATAACGGTTGGAGAGAATTTTAGAAAACGAACTGTAGTCGTGCTTCTACAGCGTTGTAATTATGGTTTTCAAGAGCCTTGTCTATTATCTCGTCTTTGGCGTGAGATTGGCCGTGAGTATAGTTCAGTCGGGCAAGAAGATACTTGTTGATACCATAGTTCAGACCGATGGTAATATCGTTTTCTGTTGTCTGCCAATCTTTACCCTGGTCGTAAGCTGCATGGCCAAAGCGTGCGCACAACTCGAGGTTTTTAGCAGATACATTTGTAGCGTAGCCATTAGCCTTGCTATAGTTCTGTTGATCGCCGATGAGCAAGAAGCCACCTTGGACATAGAAGCCACCAACTTCAGAATTCTCGTCGCCAGGCGTGTTAATATGGGCATGCTGATACCTACACTCGGCGTACAGCTTACCAGAAATGAATATAGCCTCAGCCTCGGCGCGGAAAATACTATACTGCTCATCGCCGGTAAAAGACTTACCCATCAGCACCATGCTATTGCTTTGGGTCAGAGAGTAGGTATTGAAAGTTGCTGTATTAGGAGTGTGGGTAAATAAAGGAGCCACACCAAAGTGGAGCACCTGCTTGTCGTTGAGAATAGGGCGAGCAATCACCTTAGCTGCAATGTTATAACCCTGGTTTGTAGAAATGTTATTGACATTTCCGTCGGAGAAAATACCAACAGTGATTTTCAGAGGGTCAGAATTGTAATTATAGGCCAAACCCAGTTTTCTTGATATTCCGTCGACAGCCTTATCGATAGATGAATTCTGGATGAAGCGATAAGCAGGGCCTAGAGTCTCGTAGCCGAAAGGCATCCAGAAGTTACCCAGTTGCAGGCTTGACTTGTCAGAAGCCTTATAGCCAAAGTACAAATCTGTAAATGTAGTAGACGAACCAGTGAACTTCACCTCGACCTTTGAGCTCCATGCCTCGCCATAATTAGCAATGAAGCCAATTCTTGTGTCGTTCATTCTAACTACATTAGTTGCATGGTCATTACTTTTTCCGAGATCGCCACCATAAACACCGGCATCGAAATGAGTTCTAGCCTTGAATGTAATATTCAAATCGCCAGATTCCGTTGCTATTTTTATCTGGCCCATAGCCAGGCATGCTGACATTATGAGAAGAGTTGTCAGGAGCGTTATTCTTAGTTTCATATATTTTCAAAATAATGAGTGAAACGAAAAAGACCAGAAACAATCAATATTCAAGTTTGCTGTTCTGGTCCTTGTTAAAGTATCTAATCGCTACACCTTCCGGTTGGCTTAATATTTAGCCTTGATTTCGTCGAGAGAGATACACTTGATGCCCATGTTTCTCATATCGAAAATGTTAGCCTCGGCAACCTCAGGAGTCTTAGCAGAGCAAGCGTCAAGGCAGCAAATAGTCTCATAGTTGAGAGACATTGCATCGTTAGCAGTACCACGTACACAGTTAGGATACTGAGTACCAGCCAATATGACTCTCTTGACACCCATACGGCGGAGGATCAAGTCGAGCTGAGTCTGGAAGAAAGCGGAGTTACGGAATTTTACTACCCTCATGTCCTCTGGTTCTACAGATATGCCAGGAACGATTTCGCATCCCCATGTACCTGGAACACAGTAACCAGCCTTGCCATCTGTGAACAAAGGTACGCGTGGTTCATCAACATCGAGACCATTAGGTCTGTGCTCGCGAACGATGTGAACAACCTGCCATCCCTTAGAGCGGCCATACTTAGCCAAGTCGTCGATTGCTGGAATAGTAGCCTTAGCACCAGCTACACACAAAGTACCCTTAGGGTCAACAAAGTCGTTCTGCATATCGATGATGATAATCGCTGTCTCTGCAGTCTTTGTCTTTGATTGAGCAAAGGTCATCACTGAAGAAAGAACCATTGCCATTACGAAAATAAACTTTTTCATGTTCAAATTGTTTTGTTTTGATAGTAATACCGCTATCAGGTCTTGTTTCTAATTTGTAACCGAATTGGTGTGTTTCTCTTTCGATTACGATGCAAATGTAGATATTTGATTTCAATCCGCAAGTAAATTCATAATGATTAACTATAGATTATTGCCGAAAGGCTGAAAAATCTATTATTTTGAAAGAATAACGATAGAGGTAATTACAAATTGATAATGACAAATCATAAGTGTATTTACACTTATTAACTATAGATTGTTAGTGTATAATTGATAATGCTAATAACATGATAGCAACCTGGCGTATATTATCAATAATTGTTAGTAAATGCGGGCAATTTGATTACAATCCATGTTTTAGAAAGCAAGGAGGTTGAGTGGGATATCTCAGGAGTTTGAGAGGAGTAGATCGGTTCTGTTAGCTAACGTTGGGTAGCCGCCAGCATGGCGGCTCTACAGCGGTGGGGTGTTGGTTGGTATTGGTGGAGAGGTGTGTTAGTGGTAGCAGTCGGTGTTCCAGTTGGCTATGTTGCTTTCGATGTAGGTTGAGATGAGGTTTAGTTCGGTTTGGTCTCGGATGATGTGTTCGTGGTAGTTGGGTTGCCAGGCGAAGGGGAGGTTGAATTTCTTTGCGTGGGAAGTGACGGTGGATTTTATTCCTCTAATGGTTGATGCGAGGTTGGTTTGATTGGGTGCCAAAGTGGTTGGGTATAGATGTGTCAGCATCGGATGATATTTGAACTAGAAGATGTATATGGTTGGGCATGACGGTGAATAATGGGATGGATATGCCTTGTTTTTCTCGTATAGTATTTGTTTGTATTATGGTGTTGGTCATATATTGGCCTAATGGGGAGAGGGACATTTGATTATTACCTAGATTTGGGTTGTAACCTATGTGTCCGAAATAGTGGATTTTGTTTTTTGTGCAGATGGTGACGAAGTATAGCCCACCATTATATGAGTGCCATGAGACGCGAGTGGTGTCGCGACGATATAGATTTTGAATTGTTTTCATTCGGTAAAGGTAATAATGATTTGAGTATATTGTAGTATGTTTTGATTGATAATTGCTATTTAGATGATAGTGGGTGTGTGCTTGCGGAGGGTAGCCGCCAGCATGGCGGCTCTACAGCGGTGGGGTACTTAGCGTTTATTTGGTTGTTATGGGTTAGCGGAGAGTAGCCGCCAGAGAGACGGCTACCCAGCAGGTTATTTGTATTTCTGGACGCGGGAGTCGTGGATTGGGCCGGACCAATTTAGGCCGAAGGCGAAGTCGTAGGTATTGCCATCGGCATCGGTGTAGCAGACCATATCTCGAGGGGTGTCCTCGGATTGGAGTTCGACGGTCTTCATGTTGGCTGGCATTTGGAATGGGAGGAGACCGCTTGGTTCGTATTTGCCATTGATTATTTCTAGGACTGCCTGTTTTTGGATGGTAAAGGTGACAAGGAGAGCATCGGCTAGAGGCTCTAGTTCGGTGAGGACGGTTGGGTTGGATGAGTTGAGGACTACTATGACCTTCTTGTTGCCCATTCTAGCACGCATTTCGCGAACCAAGTCGAGGTCAGGCTTGTTATACGTCCTTACACCCTTACCCTTGTAGCTACGGTTAGGATTTTTTTCAAAGATATCACCCTGGCCGATACTTTCAGAGCGGGCATCGACAGCCACGTAATCCTCATATTGAAGAGAGATAGGGTAGTAGCCATTACCCGGAGCAGTTACTTCGGTACCCTTTGGGGTAAAATAATTCTTAGGGTTGATACCATTGACATACTGATTAAGAATATTCAGTTTCTCCGACTCAGGAATATTATCAACATTACCCTTAAGCATCTTTAAGGCGCTCTCCACAGTAATATCCGGAGTATAATCAGAGAGAGCCTCAGCCAGATTATGGCCATAGCCACTAAAAGGGCTATCGATGAAAACAAGAGCCACATCAGCCTCCTCAGGCGTTTGAGCTACCTGGAAATACTTAGAAGCCTGTTCGGCGCTGACTTCAGTAATACTATCAGCAGGCACGACACCACCCCAGAAATGGATATGTTCGGGATAGAAACGCTTAGGGATATACACCTTAGTCTGCTCAGCCCCCTTGAGAGGAAGAGCACTATTATGGTTTTTGACCATTACCACACTCTTAACCTGTGCCTCGTAGCCCTTAGCCATAAATTCAGGACAACCTACAACGTTCTCGCTCTCCTCAGGAATTAGGTAAGGATTCTCGAACAAACCCGTCTGAAAAATGTTACGCAACAAGCGACGGGCGCTCTGGCGTATTCTTTCCATAGACTTCGCTTCCCCATCCTCTTTAATCATCAGTTCGAAAGCCCCAAGGACAGGGACAATATCGTTATTACCCCCGAACTGGTCGCCCCCAGCGCGGAGCACAGCCAGATGACGCTCAGCCAAAGACATCTTTTCGAGGCCATAAGGCTTGCCAGAATGGATACCAGGGTGCACCTCATCGGCAGTTACAGCCCAATCAGTACATACTACACCATCATAGTCGGCATCACCACGCAGCATATCAGAAATGATAGTCCTATTGAAATTATTAGCCACGTTATCCTTAGACTGGTTATAGCTGACAGTATAATAAGGCATAACAGCCGCAGCCTTATGCGTTCCATTCTTCAGTTTGAAAGCACCCTCGAGGAAAGGCTTTTTATGCAACTCGAAGTTGCCGCCCGGGTAGACAGAGAATTTACCCCTGCCATAGTGGGCATCGCGGCCAGCCTCACAAGGACCGCCACCAGGCCAATGTTTTACCATTGTATTTACGCTTTTGAGGCCCCATGCGCCGTACAAGGCATCGTTATTATAGCTAGTCTGGAAGCCATCGCAATAAGCCTCAGCCATATCAGTTACCAGTTGAGGGTCCTCGCCATAGGTACCAGAAAAACGGAACCAGCGAGGTTCGGTACACAAATCCACCTGAGGCGAGAGGCAAGTAGCGAAACCCAGAGCGCGATATTCAGTAGCGGCTATTCTACCATATTCACGCATAAGATCAGGGTCGAACGTAGCGCCCATACCCAGTTCATTAGGCCAAAGAGAAATCTTACCACCGCTACCAGCATTAAACTCAGAATCGCCAGCAGCTACACCATTTCTAGGGTCGCTAGAATTATTATTAGGGATACCATGACCCAGACCCTCGACAAAAGCCTGAGAAGTATTATTCCAACGAGCCGCCACATAAGGACTCTCCACCTCAACCACCAAGACATGGCGCAAGTTATCCTCAGCCAAGAACTTACGTTGCATATCGCTCAAGTCCCAAGGATTAGCGCCACTCTCATCAAAAGGCTTACCATTATAAGTGCTAGCGCCATAAGTACCCCTAGCAGGGATATTCTGGTGACCGCTATAGAGCATAAGACCAGCTATTTCCTCCTTAGACAATTGATTAGCCAGATCATTGACACGCTCCTCGATAGGCTTACGCCAATCCTCATAGACATCCAAGACGCCATTACGGTTCAAGTCCTTGAAACACAAGCCATCAACTTTAAGGATAGAGACACCAGACGAAGGAGAGTAGCCCAAAGTCGGGCCATTCTGGTGGATGAGGTTGAACTCATCATAGACATTCTCCGTTACGGGAACAGAGCAAGCTGCGGCAAAGGTCAAGAGACCAGACAGGAACAGACTAGTTTTCATGCTATAAGATAATAATAAGGCGAAAACAGATATAAAACCGATGTTTATGAAAACAGGATAAAGATAGTATGAGTTTTGGAGAAAACAAAAAGAGAGGGAGAGCTTGCGGATATGAACAATACTGTATTAACAATCAAACTGCACGTTATAAGTTTATTCCAGAATTTTTATATTCTGATTCTGCGATTACCGATAACTTTGCAGTTGATAAAACAAATTGCGACTACACTAATGCCTGACAACTGAACCAACCTTCATTGTTTTGCCTACTGCAGAACCCGAAACATACGAGTTGTGCTGTCAAGAATCGATGCTTTTTGAGATTATACTAAACAAGGATGATTTGGCAATTATTGCTGCGACTGTCTATGAAGGTCGAGTTCTTGCACTCGCCATAGAGCGATTAAAGAACATTGTTAAGAAGGCTAATGGTGAAAAATGAGAATGGTCATTTGCCACTTTGTTCAGTTATATTTTGAAATAAAGCATAATTGACTCTTGCTATATATTGATTATTTTCCAATATATAATTAGTTACAATCAGCAGTTCCTTTCTTGTAATCGTCTTGACGACCTTCTGAGCCAATGGTAATGTGGCAAAAATTGACGAGTTTGTAAGAATAACATAACTCATTATTCGTCTCAACATATTCGCAATTTCAATTTTGGAATACCTACGATTTAGTGCTGTATTCAAATCCTCTACATACTTTACTTCTTCTTTCAACCCCAATGGATATATTTTGTAGTCCAATTCATTGATGACTCTAAATAAACTATTCTTTGCTTCTCGTTTATGCATATGCTTTAACTTCATAAAGATGAATAATTTGAGGTTAAACAAATAGTATGCGGTGTCTATTTGTAGGTTGAGATTCATGTTTGGCTTCATTATTGTCAAAGTTCCTTTCGATGTTCCGTATATTTGTGCTCAATGCTTTTTATAGGAAACAAATCATTGACTCTTTCAATCGAAATTAATCTATTCTTGACAAGTATATAGTTTATTGTGAACGTGTTTTTATATTCTTACGTGGTTAAAAGCCTTATTAAACTGCGAGACACGAATTTTTTGTGCGCCCTTTATAGCTGCTTCATAGTCGCATTCTTTATCAACGGTCTTGCTAACAACAACAAACAATTCAAGACTCATGAGTAAGAAGAAGAAAACAAGATAGAATGCTCCTGCCAGAGGTCTGTTGGTTATAATAGACCACATAGCTTCAAGTTCTTCAAGAAAACCTACGCTTTCTTTACACTCCTTCCGAACATCCTCCTCCATAGTTTGCTTTTTCTCTGACCACTTAAGTTCTTGCTTACTTATCTGTTCGAGTTTTTTGTTATTGGCTTCAATCTGAGACAACTTAGGATTAGTAACTTCACTTTTTGTAACTGAAGGATTGCTAATAGTCATCAAGCTACCATCTGGCATCAAAACCTTATTGGATGCACTTGTTCGAGAAGTTTGTATGATAAAAGGGTTCTTATTAACATCCTTCTGGAGCAAAGAATTAATGGCCGTGATAGAATCAGATACTGCTTTAAGTGTTGCTAACTTTTCATCAATCGTATGTACTCGCTGAGCTGTTAGTTCTGCCACTTGAACCTCTATAGTTCTAGCCATTTGCTTGTTAATATCTTTTCCAAACATGGTTTGGTCAAATATTGTTGAGCCCACGATTGCCATCACTAACGCAATAACAGCGCGGAAAGCAAGCATTGATAATGATTTCTCGGTTGTAAGAATAATCTGACGCTCGATCATAATTACAATGGTAATGAAAATAAGCGATACGAGGCAGCAGCCCCAAACAGGCAATCCTATATAGCGCTGAGCAAAGCAGAATCCTGTAACACTCCAGATGAGTATAAGAATCATCAGTGCTGAAGTATATTTACTTAATTGACAACGACTTGCTTCAGAGCATTGTGCGAGAACTTCAGAACTCCATCCTGTTAATTTACAACCAAATTTTGACCACCAATTCATATTATCTTGTCTGTTAATAGTTCAATACATAGTGAATAAACACAGTACTCCTTATACTGCCATGCTCTTTGGGTTAAGAGTAGATACTACAGGTGCTTTAATTGACTGTGTTTTAGTAGGACTTGCCAATGCAATTGTTGATATGCCACGCAAGAAGCCACATTCGTAGGACATAAGAGGAACAGATGCTTCATTTGCATTATTGCGGAAATCATGCTCCAGTTGAGACAACTCCTCCTTGTGAGCATTAATAACTGCCATTTGCTTATTCAGGTCTGCTGCTGTTGTAAGCAGACCAGCAGCGTTGCAGGTTTCAATTCTCGTGTCAAGATCTTGCTTCATGGCATCGTAGTTGAGATTGATTTCACGGAATACCATTAGAATCTTGTGACGAATGATATTCATGTTCATATCTCTAAAGGTAAGATTACTGTTTAACATTGCATCATCGTAACCTTTGCTTTCATAGTTCTTGTGTAGGAAACCATAGATTATGTCTATTGGCCAGCCTGTAGCATAGGAAACCATGAGAGGCTTATTCTCTGACACGGTTTCTTCCACAACAGGAGTTTCGTTGGTTGCTTCCTCCACAGATGAAACTGGAGTAACAGGTGTAAGCTGGAAGGGAATAGTGTTTGTATTCTCATTCTTTCTGTTGAAAAATCCGAAAAGTGCCATACAATTAATCTTTTTTATCGTTATTGCTTTTGTTAATGAGCATTAGTCCTACTGCTATGAAGAATACAGGACCAAAGATGCTGTGACCTGCAGTCAATGCTCCTAAGCTTGAAAGACTGCCTAATACGAGTAATATCCATCCTATAGTTTTCATTTCTAATCCTCCTTTCTTTCTACTTTATTGATTTCATCCTTAGGAATCTTCTTTGAGAGAAGTACTGCTATCAACCCAATGAATACGTTGAGTAATGAGAGGCCAAAAGCCCAACCAAAACCAATTCTTCTGTTGCGTCCCATGCAACCTACGCCATATGCCAATGATACGGCAATGATCAAAAAGAATGCTCTTTCCATATTTTATAGTATTTAATCGTATATATCTAATGAATTGTAAAAATCTTGAAATGCTTCAAAGCGTTCAGATGATAAGGATAAGTAAGTCTTGCCGACAAGAGATTCGTCACTAAAAAGCCATGCTAACAGATTTGGATTTGCATCCAGTTGGTTGCTGAAATAGATCTGTGGGTCACATTCATCACCATATTTAATATAGTTTTGGCATATTGCCTGACGTTTAAAACTTACGTTTGGTATTTCGTCAATCTCCGCTTGCGTATTATATCTTCTCATAACATTAATCGTTTGATCCGACCTCAGAAATCATTTGATTATATTTACCACGTCGATAGACAACCATTACTATCATCGGGAATGCAATAATGCAAGATATAATATCTACAATCCAGCTTGCAATACTTTCGTTGTATTCAACCTTTGAGTTAAATTCACGAATTTCTGTTTTAGTCATCTTTTTCATGTTCTTTATTTTTTTTGTTTCTACAACTCTATAACATAAGTCATATAAAAGGTAAACGGGAAAAAACAAAAAAGTAAGGCTCCCGTTTTTGTGGAAGCCTTACTGCAAGTATAATAGTCTAATTTACAGTTCTTTAATTTCCTCAATAAGTTTCTTGCATTTTTCGATAACAATGTCACTTTCTGAATGAGAAATCAATAATTCCAATGTCTTTACAGCATCGTCTCTCTCTCCTTCCTTTAAGTGTGCAATGGCGAGATTCCATCCAATATCATTGATATAATTGGTATAGTCATTATAATCTTCGGATATTGCCAGAGAGAACTTTTCTTGGAGATTAAGAATGGTGTTATCTAGATCTTTTCCATCCTTTACGTGGTTGAACAGTAGAGTCAGTTGTGAAGGAACTTCATCTGCATCACGAATAACCAATTCTGTTGGTATAGCCGCATAATAACTGTCACCCAACGTTACAGTTTCATTATATATATAATATCGGTAGCTACCCAAAATAATAACGCCAATAAAACAAGCTGCTATACTCTTACTTACAATTGACATAAGGGATATAACCCTTGCCTTCTGTGGTAAATGGGCAGCTTCTCTGAAATTACGTACAGAGACCTGTTCGATCTTCGACGCCACTCTCTGACCATGTTCATAATTTAGTTCTTTCATGTTTTTGATAGCAGCAGCCATTGTTTGCGCACGCTCTCTTAGGTCAGGATTGTCTTGTAGTTCTCCAAGGAATATATTGCTTTCCTCTTTCGTCATCTTGTTTTTTAAAAAGAGTTCAAGGCGCGCGTCAAAATTTTCTATGTTACTCATAAAACGATTTGATAATTCTGGTGAAACGTTCTTTCAATTTACTCATGCACTGACTCTTCTTAGATTTGACAGAGTCTGCGCCATTGAAACCTATAACATCTGCAATCTCCTTCATGCTGAGATCATCTCCATAGTAGGCCCAAAGAATGTCTTCGCATGGATATGGTAAATCTTGTACAATATCTCGCATCATTGCTGTTTGTTCTTGAGATAATCCATCCCCCAAACCTAGTATCGCTTCTAACTGAGCGAGACCATATTTGTCATATTGGGTATTGACCAGCATTTGGTCAAAAGATGCTGTTGAATGTCCACGGTTTACAAAATTATATCCCTTGTTTAAGCATATCTGAGTAAAATATGTAGATAAACTACAAGTAAGTGTTTTTAGCTTCCCATTTTGTATGTTATCAAACAAGGCAATGCAGGCATCTTGGTAGATGTCTTCTGCATCATCTGTAGAAATGGATAAACGATTTCTTAGAACTGCAAGTATCTTGCTTCGCTCTTTATCAAAGAAATGTCTTAAGATTCTATCGTCCGGTATATTAAATTCTTCTTTAGTCATATTTTACTCACTGTATTCAATAACAACATTTTGATTCGATAATCGAATGTCTTTACACATGATATCTTTCACAGCTTCTACCCACTGTGTATCTTTTGATAATATACGGCTGGATAAAACATGATTAATATAATATGATAAAGCTCCATAATATTTGCCGTCTTCAACTATCTCTTTATTGACCTGATACGATCTGCAAGCTTCAATGAAGACAACTTTCCCAAGTGAAAGGGAGGAAGGAATGTTATAGTAATTGCTCTTTTCCAATTTTTTGGGACGGTAATATTTACCACTACGAGTAAATCCTGCCTTTGTTCCACGAATTACTTCTTCCTCTATTCCCATGGAAGCCTTTCCTGCATGGCAAGCATCAATTACAACGTACAGCATTCCGTTTGAGCCAATCGCTTTTCGAATCTTTGTACAGTACTCATTTAACTCGTCGTCGATCAGATGGTTCTCGCCTTCGTACATTCCTTTTGTAAATTCAATAGGAGCGTCAACAGGAACAATAGATTCATCCCATCCATCATCTTCATCACCACTTAAATCTTCGAATGGTTGACCATGCGTTGAGAAGTGCAAATAAACTATATCGCCAGCACTACATTGAGATACCAATTTGGTTAATGCAATTGTAATACCTGTTTTTGTCGCTTCCTTGTCGGATAGACATGATACCGACACACCATTGTCTTTAAGCGTAGTGGATAATAAATCTACATCATTCTTGCCATGAATGTTGTTCCAACCGCCATACTTGTTGATACATTGGTAGTCTGATATGCCCACAAGTAGAGCTCGCTTGTTTTGAGCCGTAACCAGTTGGGTAAATATTGATATTGTGATGATAAATAGTATTCTCTTCATAACGGTTTCACTCTATTAAGATAAATGAATTACGC
>JAKSLD010000002.1 GCA_024401395.1 Bacteroidales bacterium | reverse complement strand
TCCAACATCAAGCAGGAACTCGATGCCCGCAAGAAGCAATACGAATACTACAGAGAAAAACTTCTAACATTTGAATAAAAAACAAATAACAAAAAAACGCTCTTTGGTCTATAGTCCTTAGAACATCATCGCCTCGGCAAAGCTCGAACCTGTTCGGCTCTGCACTCGGCTCAAACGCTCTTTGACATACTGAAAACAAAAAAGAAGGTAAAATGACTGTTGTTTCAAAACTTTGTGTAGTTTTGCAGAAAACAAAACAAGAAAAGCATGAATACTGCAACTTATAATGAAGTTCATAGTAACTTTGAGCATTATTTCAATCGCGTAATTGATGACGTTGATACTTTGGTCGTCAACCGCGAAGGAACAGATTCTGCAGTATTGATGTCTATGGACGAATACAATTCGTTGATGGAAACTTTGCATTTGCTCTCTTCTCCCGAAACTATGGCTGACATACGTCAGGCTGACGCTGATTTGAGAAATGGCAAAGGTATTGAGATAAATATCGACGAACTATGAAGTTGATATTTTCTCCATTAGCAGCAAAGCAATGGGAAGAATGGAAAAAGGTAGATCCAGCAACAGCTAAACGAATAAAACGATTGTTGCAGGATATACTTGAGCACCCATATTCAGGCATAGGCAAACCGGAACCATTGAAATTTGAGCTTGCAGGAAAATGGTCAAGACGTATCAATGCAGCCGATAGAATTGTTTATCAAGTGATAGATGATATGGTAGAAGTTGAGATTCTGTCAATGAAGTACCATTACACAAAGAAATAACCTTTTTTGTTTTCAGCGTGTCTCTTGGGCGCATAACTAAATGCAAAATCTTAAGAGACATGGTAACATACGACCTTATATCTGAGAACGACGAAAGCACCGTTGTCGCTCAATTCGAAAAACCTTCGTTTGTAAGCGAAGGAAATTATATTTCTGAGAAAAAACTTGAGGATAGATTCGTATATCTTCTCGAACAGCAGCAGTATGAGTTTGTGCCTATCACAACCGAGGCAGAACTTATTGCCAACCTCCGTAAGCAGATAGAGAAACTGAATAAGGTCTTTTTCAATGATAGCGAGTGGAAACGTTTCTTCAGCACTAATATCGCAAAGCCTAATACTGGAATTGTGGAGAAGACTCGCATAATTCAGGAGGACCCTCGCTTTACATTTACCTTCGATGATGGCAGGATGGCTAATATCATGCTGCTCGACAAGGCTCATATCCATGAGAACATACTTCAGGTGACTCGTCAGTATGCTACCGATGGCGGAAATGCGTCTAACCGCTACGACGTGACCATACTTGTTAATGGTTTGCCTTTGGTGCATGTGGAGCTGAAGAGGCCTGGTGTGGATATACGTGAGGCTTTCAACCAGATAAAGCGTTATAACAGGGATTCTTTCTGGGCCGATAACGGATTGTTCGAATTCGTCCAGATTTATGTCATAAGCAATGGTACCTACACTAAGTATTATAGCAACTCTACTCGCAACCTTCATCTGCACGAGGAGGATGAACGTCAGAAGAAAGGTCAGGTAGTCAGCAAGTCGTTCGAGTTTACCTCTTGGTGGACTGATGCTAAGAACAAGAAAATAACGATGCTGGATGATTTTACTAGTACCTTCTTCGCCAAGCATACCATCCTTAATATACTGACTCGTTTCTGCGTATTTACCGTCGACAAGAATCTGCTCGTCATGCGTCCTTACCAGATAGCAGCTACTGAGAAGATTCTGAACCGTATAAAGATTGCCAACAACAAAAAGAAATATGGTACAGCCGAAGCTGGTGGCTATATATGGCATACCACAGGTTCTGGTAAGACCTTGACCTCTTTCAAGACTTCTATGCTGGCAAGCCAGTTGCCTTTCGTAGATAAGGTTCTTTTTGTCGTCGACCGTAAGGACCTCGACTATCAGACCATGCGTGAGTATGATAACTTCCAGAAGGATGCCGCTAATAGCAATACTAGTGTGGCTGTATTGGAAAGGCAGTTGAACGACCCGACGTGCAAGATTATCATTACTACTATCCAGAAACTTTCTATCCTTGTGAACCGCAAGCAGGATATGAAGGTGTTTAATCAGCATGTGGTTATGATTTTCGATGAGTGCCACCGTAGCCAGTTTGGTGATATGCACACTGCCATAACCAAGAAGTTCAAGATGTATTATATCTTTGGCTTCACTGGTACTCCTATCTTTTCTGACAACGTGACTTCTAATAAGCCAGGACTGATGACAACTAAGGATGCTTTTGGCGACTGTCTGCATACCTATACTATCATCAATGCTATTCAGGATAAGAATGTATTGCCTTTCCATGTGGAGTATATCCGCACCATGAGGGAAAGGGATGGCGTGGAGGACGAACAGGTGGATGATATCGACCGCGAGCGTATAATGCACGACCCTAAGTATATCAGCAACATTGTTACCTATATCATAAAGAACTTTGGTAAGAAGACTAAGCGCAATAGTACCTATCAGGTTAAGGACCAGCGTCTGCATGGCTTCAACTCTATCTTTGCTACTGCCTCTATAGATATGGCAAAGCTCTATTACAATGAGTTTAAGCGTCAGATGCAGTATGTGCCGGAGGATAAGCAACTGAAGGTAGCCATGATATATAGCTATGGGGCTAATGCTGAGGACCCGCTGGATAGTGAGATATTTGACGAGAATCCTGAAGATACTTCTACTCTCAGCGCTACGGACCAAGCCGCTTTGCAGGAGTGTATTGAGGATTACAATAATATGTTTGGCTGTAATTTCAGCACAGGCGCTAAGGAGTTTCAGGCTTTCTATAAGGATGTCTCTAAGAGAATGAAGAACAGGGAACTTGATTTGCTCATCGTGGTAAATATGTTCCTGACGGGTTTTGATGCTCCTACGCTAAATACTCTCTGGGTCGACAAGAATCTGAAGATGCACGGCTTGATTCAGGCTTATAGCCGTACAAACCGTATCCTCAACTCTGTGAAGACTTTTGGTAATATCATCTGTTTCCGTAATCTCGAACAGGCGACCAACGATGCTATTGGTCTGTTCGGTAACGAGAATGCCACAGGTGTTGTTTTGCTCCGCACTTTCGATGAATACTATAATGGATATTCCGATGATGAGGAGTATCATAAGGGATATAAGGAAGCGGTCGAGGAACTGTTGGCAAAATATCCTATCGGTGAGGACATCGTTGGTGAGGAGGCAAAGAAGGAATTTGTGAAGTTGTACTCTTATATCATGAGGCTCTATAATATCCTCTCAACTTTCGATGCCTTTGAGGGTCAGGAGATATTGACTGAGGAGGAGCGCCAGCACTTTGCAAGTACCTATATAGAACTTTATCATGAGTTCAAGAAGACGAAGGAGGGGAAAGCCGAAGACGTGAATGATGATATCGTCTTCGAAATGGAGCTCATCAAGCAGGACGAAATTAGTATCGACCGTATCTTGTGGCTTATCAATGAGTATGCAAAAGACCATATGAACAACAAGGAGCTGGTTGTCAAGATCACGAATTCTATCGATGCCAGCCCCGACCTTCGCAATAAGAAGGAGCTCATTGAGAGGTTCATTGAGAATATGACCGTAGGCAGTGATGTAGATGATGCCTGGGTAGAGTATATAGAGGAGCAGAAGGCCCAGGAGCTCCAGAGGATAATTGATGAGGAGCGATTGAAGCCTCTGGAGACAAAGAACTTTATGGATATAGCATTCCGTAATGGCTTCATAAGCATGACTGGTACTGCTTTCTCTCAGATTCTTCCCGCTATGTCTCGTTTCGCCAAGGATGGTGCTCGCGAAAAGAAACGTCAGGCTGTCTATGAGAAACTGAGTTCTTATCTCGCTAAGTTCAAGGATTTGACTAACGATAATCTTGATAATGATGACGAGGATACGATGTGGAATATCCCCGACCCAGAACCTATCGAAAAGATTGTCTCTGTAAAAGAGGCACATAAGCCTATGGTGGGTGAGAATGGTGGAGTGAAGGCTATCTCTATCTACCAGCCTTGGGCTCAGATGCTTGCTTGTGGTATTACTCAGGTGGAGAACAGAAACTGGACAGTAGATGAAAGGGGTACATTCCTTATTGCTGCAAGTAGTGTAAAGCTGGATTGGGAGAAACTCGACCCTGCAGCAAGGGGTGAGTATAAGAAGTATCAGAAGTTGGGCATTTTGCCTGACTATGACGAACTCCCTACTAATGCTATTGTCGGTCAGGCGGACCTGGTCGGCATCGTGAGCAAGTGTCGCCTTGTGGGTTTCAACCCTGCCTTCAAGCATCACTTCGTAGTGAAGAATGCCAAGGTACTCGATGAGCCTATCCTCAATCATCAGACAGGCAAGAAATTCTACGAGACAGAGATTCTCCCTACCTCTATGCCTGCCGCCCACAAAGCAGAACCTACCGTTTACATATACTAAATATACCAGATATTCAATGACTCAGTAGGTAAAATATCCCGATAACAGTACGAATCCTTTGAGTACTTGCTGATTTTTAAGCATAAAAGTTGATTTGACAGTAAAAATCTTGTACAAATCAACTTTTATGTTTATTTTTACACCGAAACAATACAACAATGAAAAGGAATTTACTCATAGAACTACTAGAAACGGGCGAAAAGGTAAGCCTGTATTCTCCACGATTTGAGGGAGAGGAATACACGGAATTTGAAAAGTTCTTGTTGGAATTTAGGGATTCTCATACACACGATATTCAGGTACTGGTACGCAGATTAAGCATTATCAAGCAGAATGGCGCAGAAGATAGATATTTTAGATATGAGGGTGTAATGAATGACAGAGTGATGGGGCTACCTTCGCATATTGATACTTCTGAGCTAAGATTATATTGTTTGAACATCAGTCGTAAGGTGCTGATATTAGGAAGTGGTGGCATAAAAACAACCAAGACTTACGAGGAAGATACGCGACTGCATAAATGTGTTCAGACGCTTCAGAAAATTGACATTGAGATTAAGCACAAAGAGAAACTGCAGATAGTTACTATTACAGGTACACAACTTGTAGGTCCTCTAACATTTACAATAGAAGAAGACGATGAAGAATAAAGTCAATCCTATAATGGAGATGATTCGGCAACAGACACCTCCTGAAGTGAATAAACAGGTGGATCTGTGTGTAGCCATAGCCAACAGAGTGTACGACTTGCTAAAGTCGCGTGGCATGAGTCAACGTGACTTCGCACGTGCTTTGGGCAAAACCGAAACAGAAGTCAGCCGTTGGTTGTCAGGTACTCATAACCTAACCATAGCTACCATAGCTAAGATGGCTACTGTCCTTGACGATGATATTATTGCCACAACGTCAACAGTTAGACACAAAACATACAAACAACTCGATACCACTATAGCTCCTACTATGGTGGCGGAGGATGTCGTGGAATAATCAAATAAATTAAAAAATTGCGATGAACAAGGGACTTCCCTTATACTAGCGTATACCCAGCGTATACCCATCCGCTACTCCCGAAGCCCTTTAATCTAGATTCCGCAATAATATTGTATATTTGTAACCTCAAAGCAGATGCACACCTGCTTTGAGGTTTTTTTATCCCGATAGCAATGAAGCGAATATTTATTTTTTCTTTACTTGCACTTTCTGTCATCTCTGGCTGTAAGGATGACGATGAAAACGTAATACATCTGGCTCCCGACCCCACAAATCCCGATAACCCAGATAATGGCGATTCTCCAGCCCTAGGTAGCGAACCTCTGACGCTTTCTGTCGACTTTGGCGTCCATCCCGAGGAGTTTACACTCTCTGTCTTGCCTGTCGATGCCTCTCATAAGATATACTACGCCGTAGATGGCCCGCTGGCTGTGCCTGGGATTCGTGAATTTCCAGCTAAGGGTATGACGGTCCGTAATTCTACTTCTAGCTACGATTATAGCCTAACTCCTAAAGTCATTAATTTCAATTCTTGGGAACAGTATAATTATGGCTATCTGGAGAAGGGTATGACCATCAGTCTCGTGGAGGTCGATGCTGATGGAAATGAGGTGGCGCGCAAACGTGGCACTTATATCGTCTCTCCTACAGTTTCTGCCTACGATATTCCTGTCATCTGCCTTTCTGCTCCTGTCGCTGATTGGATCGGTACTGATAGTAAGGGTGGGTTATATAATACGACTCCTAATGGCGATAATGATAGTAAGTATCGCGCCCATCTGGAGATATATGATATGCTGACCGATAATTCTTTCTCTTGCAATACGCAGATGAAGCGTGGCGGTAACTGGACTCGCAGTTATCCTTGCCGTACCATTAATGTCAATTTTAATAAGGATGAAAATGGCGAGAAAAACAAGAAATTGAAATTCGAGCTCTTCCGTAATCGTACAATGCAGAATGGGTCTGGCGATTCTTTCGTGGGTAAACTCAACCGTTTCCGTCTCCATTCTGGCGGTAATATGACTTTCGCTTCTTATATCTCAGATGCTTTCGTCCACGAGATGTGCCGTATGAAGGCTAATTTCTCAACTACTGCCTACCAGCCTTGTATGCTCTACCTCAATGCTGAATATTGGGGTCTGTATCTGCTGCGTGAACATTATTCCGATGTCTTTTTTGAATATAATTATGGTGTAGATAAGGATAATGTGCAGTATGTAGATAAAGTTTATAATGGTTCTTATCAGGATCCTTCTTATGCCCGATACCATTTCAATATCCAGGAGGGTAAGGAGAAGGAGGTATTGGCTGAATTGGATAAATTGTACGATCTTCTTGGCTATGATTATTCTAAGTCATCTGAACTTGACCGTATCAGGGCGAAGAATTGGGACACTAGCGGTTGGGAGGAAACAGGCGAAGGTTCTAAATATGCCGAATTCTGTAAACTGGTTGATGTCGAGAGCCTTATTGACGTGGCCCTCGTTCAGGGTTACTGCGCTAACTGGGATTTTATGTATAACAACTTGCGTATGTGGCGCTCTAAGGAGATTGACCCGCAGAATGAATTCTCTGATGGCCGTTGGCGTTTTATGCTTCATGACGTAGACTTCGCCTTTGAGGATGGTACTGCAGATAATAATATCAAGTGCGATGACGGCTATACTGGCTATGATGTCTGGGAGAAACGTGGTCTGAGTTATTTTGATTATTATATGGGTAACGCTTATCTGAATACTGGTAGTGTGTTGGGGTACCTCAAGCCATATAATTATTTGCTCTTGTATCTCCCTGCTCAGAATCCTGAGTTTAAGAAACTTTTGATGGAACGCGCAGAATATATCGCCGAACTGTTTGAACCGACTAATACTAAAGCTGTATGGGATCGTATGGTCGAGGAATTGGAGCCTTACTACCCGAACCGTGTGAAGCGTTGGGGGCATTCTTGGCATGATTATGGCCATTGGAAATCTGAACTCAATTCACGCCGCGAACGTATCTCTACTCGCGCTGAGTTCTTTATGTCGCAGGTTAAGAGTGCTTTTAATATAGAATAGGGATAAGCACTATACGGAATAAAAAGGGACTTCTCTAAGCTTGGCTTTATGCCAGATGCTTTCGGGAAGTCCCTTTTTTATTTTTCTATAACTTGAAGTTGAATTGCGCCCTTACCCCTATAGGTGGGTCTTTCTCTTTGTCTGATACGCGCCATACGACATCAAAACGGAAGAATCTTAGAACATTGTCTATGCCAATGTTGACTTCAAGGTAAGGACTTGTCAGGGGCTTTGTCTTGTCTGGTAGGTCTAGCATAGTGAGGTGCCTGTCGTCAAAATTGCCAAGCATGGCCTTGAAGCCTACCACCTCACGTAGTCCAGCCTTGCGTAGGAATGATATCTTGTTGAATAGGAGTCCTCCCAGATAGTAATCTGCATATACGCAGGTGTATTTGTCGGCTACGAACTCCATATAGTCCATCATATTGTAGTCATACCTGTAGAATCCGTATGTCTTGTTGCCTCTAGGTATGCACAGGAGCGAGTATGGAACACTGCCCCCGAAATACATACCTGCCTCCACTGCATAGTCTAACTCTGTAGGACCTAGATAGACTGTGTGCTTTAGCGTGGAGTGAATACGGGTATAGTTCGTGGTATGCCCATTCGTTTTCGCGTTGCCTGCAGCAAATGTGAAATGTAGAATGGGATAATCGGTAGATATATATAGTCGCTCTAGACCGTCATCTATGAATTTCTCTTTGTGGGCATATCTTATATCTAATGATACTTCATTATTGTCAACTCTTCCTATCTCTTCTCCCGAAATCGTGAACGGGTAGTATTTCGGGGATTCTTGTTCAAGATGATGAATAGAAAACTTGGAGGATAGCCCTGTAATCCACTCTCTCTCGAAGGTGAGGTGACTCTTTCTCTCGTACATGAGCTCGTCTATCTCTTCGCGCTTGAATAGCTGGGCAACGAGATTGTTCTCTGATGTGGTCATCATATTCTCGTATAGATAGAGAATATTGGCATTTTCTCCCACACGTACTATGCGGTCGTAATATGAACCTTGTATAACGGTCCTATAGTGAGATTTGAATTTATAACCTACCGTAGCCTGGTATGTCGGACGTGTTGATTTTAGTCCGTACCCCAATACTCCCATAAACATCCAGTTCTCGGATATCTCCTTACTGGTTCGTAATCCCATGCCGACATGGATGCCTTCTATCTTATTGGAGTTGAAGACTTCGTTGTATGGACCTAGTTCGACGTGCCCCACATCAATAAAGCCGGATAATGCCAACTTCGCAAGATTATTGAACGCACGTACTGATTTTACATTGTTTATTGAGTCTATTGTCGCATTTATCCTTGTCTGCTCTGCATCAAACGCTACATGGCGGTGCTCGTCCCAATAACTGTCACTCTTTGTCTTATAGTCATTGTCTCTGAATGTCTCGTATTGAAGCCCTCGTTTTGATAGTGATAGCGTATCTGTCATACCAACACGTATGTTCTGCTGGGAATTGAACATACGGGCACGTACCTCTAGTCGCTTTTTGTCCGAATTGACTGGCATATAGTCAATATTTACCTGCATCTCGTTGGTTCCATAGAATGGCAATGAGTCATTTACGAACTGATATGTAGCACCAAGTGTGAGCTTCTTAACAAAATTGATGTTGGTCCACTTTGGCATCTTCGCATCTATCCTACGGATGGAGTGATATTTTGTCTCTACATCCATAGTACCCTCAAATAGCTTGTTGCCTTCTGTCTTTGGTCTGAACTTGAGGGTGTAGACACGTATGGAGTCTGATGGATTGTTGATATTGGGATTCCCCGATAGTTCGGCATTTGTTACCATGCAGGAGTCTACAACGTAATACTTGTAGTAATTCATAGCACGGTCTGATATCGGACTGACAAATGGAACTCCAAGAATCTTTATGACATCATCATAAAACGAGAGGTCCATATCCAACGAGGTAGAAAAACCGCCTATCTCATATTGCTTGAATACGTCTATACCTTTAGTGTTGTCTGCAAGTACAGTGGAACGGGAACGAAGTGGTGTGCGCTGTGTCTCGTTGCGCGACAGTACTTCATAGAAGTATACAGGCAGGTATCGTGAGGAATCTTCCTCGTCTACCATGATAAGGTCTTTGGCTCCTCGAATGAGAAAATTATTCTCTGTACGGTCTGTGATGTTGTTGAGAGCATAATCCCAACGTACATATTTCTCAAACTCTGTACGGTTATATCTCGATGGGTCATTACGTCGCTTATTCTTGAGTATGCCTCGCATCAGTTTCTGCGGCAGACCGTCTGGCGCTACCTTTATCTCGCCAATGGCGTATGTCTGCTCATGCATCTCAATTGTATTGTCTTCTGTCTTGGATAGTTTCTTGAGTGGTATAACTATTGTCTCATATCCCATGACATTGAACCCCAGACTGTCTGTCGATGCTGGAATGGTAATGGAGAATCGTCCATCGAAATCAGATACTACACCGATAGTCGTACGAGGAATATAGGCATTGGCTAAAGGAAGTGTCTCTCCTGTAGCCGCATCTACTACTACGCCTGATATGGTAATCTGTGGGCCACCTTGAGCAAGGACTGGTGTGGTAGATAATATTGAGGACAATACCATCAGCACTATGCTCCAAAGAGTGGAGTAGCATATAACCTGTATGTGAATCCTATTTTTCATATGAGCGCAACAAAAATAAGTTCTATATGTGACGTGTGTGAAACTATTATATTTTTTTAAGGGTCAATTGATGCAGAATTATACAATTTCTGTTACAATTATGGTGTTCCCCGTGACCCTGAACCGAATATCATATCCCGCAAATGGCATGCCATATATACGGTCGGGTTCGTCAATATACCGTGGGTGAGGATCTTGTGCTAGTACCTCTTGGAGTGTGTTGAACTCTTCTGGAGAGAATTTTGATGCGTACTTGGAGTCTATGACGACTTCTAGATGCTTTAACCCGTAGTCGGCACTGAATCCTCCTCGCGCTTCTGGATGTGCATCCGTGAATGGGAGGTATGGCTTTATATCGTAAATAGGTGTCCCATCCATAAGGTCTGCCCCAGAGACTTGTATGACTTGCTTGTCAGAATCTATGCGCTCTATGCGTACGGATGACAATCCAAGTGGATTGGGACGGAATGGAGACCGTGTGGCAAAAACTCCTTTTTTGTCATTGCCGCCAAGGACTGGTGGACGTACGACAGGACTGTTTGCTTTGTGCTTGTTGGCGGAGAACTCCCAAATGAGCCAGAGGTAGTCATATCCCTCTATACCGCGAATGTAGTCTACATTGCGATATTGTGGTTCAAACACTATCTGCCCTTTAAGTTCTGTAACAATACCGCTTTGCTTGGGTACGCCGAACTTACTTGTTAATGGCGAGTGGAATATGGCTATAGGGGTAATATTCATTATATCTTACGTAGACGTGCAAATTTGAGAAGAAGATGCTTGGTTTGCCCACCATCAAACTCGACTGTAAGTTTGGTGTCTAATCCTGAACCCTCTATATTGATAACCTTTCCTCGACCGAATGTGTCGTGAACTACTCGATCTCCTACTGCGTACATCTCTGTCTTGACAGAGGAACTCGCAGGTGTCGGCTTGGGAGCTGGACGGAATGTCGGTGTGGCTGCCGGTTGTGATTCTGGTTTTCTGAAAGAGGTCTGCGCCGGACGTGGAGGTTCCGTCATACGGAATCCTGATGGAACCATATAGGAACGGGAACGCAGAACTGCGTTGTCTATATATTCATCGTCTATATCTTTGAGAAAACGACTAGGGTGACCGTCCTTGAACTGTCCGAATACCACTATGCGACGGGAATAATATATGTCTACTTCTTGACGGGCACGGGTGATGGCTACATAGAACAGACGACGTTCTTCTTCCATGTCTGCAGCATTCATCGTAGATTGAAGACCTGGAAATTTCTCGTCTTCCATGCCTGAAATAATGATATTGTTGAATTCCAATCCTTTAGAGGCATGGATGGTCATAAGTGATACAAAGTCTGTAACGCTCTTGTCCATATCTGCACGGTCTTCTGACGTCATAAGAGAAATCTCTTGGAGGTATGTGTCCATCGTGTTGCTTTCGCCTGACTCGTTCTGCTGGTTGACAAATTCGTGGACACCGTCAATGAGCTCGTACACGTTCTCAAGCTTATCTTTTATTTCAGGGTCATCTTTGTGAAGGGTGTAGTCTTGCAAAATGCCGCTCTGATTTGCAAGTTCTTTCATCAGGGTATGGGCATCTGTCTTATGCGCTAATTCGTATGAGGCCCATATCATGCCTGCGAATTCTTGTATCTTCTTTTGTGTGGCTGCCGATATTCCACATACGTCCATGGATGGGGTAGAGCAGATGATATCCCACATAGGCTGACCTGTGCGTATAGCGTATTGCTCTATTTTATCTTGGGTCGTTTCTCCTATGCCTCGCTTTGGCTTGTTGAATACTCGGCGTAGCGCAGCATGGTCTCGTGGGTTGACTGCCAGTCGGCAATATGCCAGTATGTCTTTTACCTCTTCGCGCTGGTAGAATGATATGCCTCCGAATATCTTGTACGCTATGCCTGCCTTTCGGAGTGTCTCCTCAAGTTCTCGTGTCTGAGCGTGATTTCGATAGAGAATGGCAAAGTCGGATGGCTTCCGACCATTATGGCGTATGCTTCCTACAATATTTGAGACTATGGACGTAGCTTGCTCACGGTCGCTGTCTGAGGCGTGTACACGTAGTTTGTCTCCCTCTTCTTGCTCGGAGAAGATGGTCTTTGGTATCTGCGATACGTTGTGCGTGATGAGAGAATTGGCCGCATTGACTATCATCTGGGTGGAACGGTAGTTCTGTTCCAACTTGAATAGCTGATGCTCTGGATAGTCATTGCGGAAGCGTAGAATATTCTCTATTCGGGCTCCTCGGAAGCTATAGATGGATTGCGCATCATCTCCCACTACGCATATATTCTTGTATTTTTCTGCAAGCCGACGTACTATATAATACTGGGCATGGTTGGTATCTTGATACTCGTCGACTAGAGTATATACGAAGCGATCTTGATATTTGGCTAGAATTTCTGGGTGTTCCTTAAAGAGAACATTGGTATATAGCAATAAGTCGTCGAAGTCCATTGCATTTGACTGCCGACAGAAATTCATGTACATGGAATATACTTCTCCTAGACGGGTACGCCCTCCTTGCTTGTCTCTTGCTACATACGCCTCAACTCCAGCATACTGATTTGGGAAAACTAGGTCGTTCTTGGCAGTGGATATGGCATTGAGAACTGCTGAATCTTTATAATCTGATGTGTCTAGATCCAGATCTTTTAAAATTCTATGGATTGTCTGCTTAGTATCTTGGGTATCATATATTGTGAAATCTGATGTGAACCCAAGATTCTTAGCTTCCATGCGAAGAATCTTTGCAAATATCGAGTGGAATGTTCCCATCCATAGCTGGGAAGCTAAGTTCGGACCCACGATAGAGGCGATGCGCTCTTTCATCTCTCGTGCGGCTTTGTTAGTAAAGGTGAGCGCAAGGATATTCCAAGGCTTTATTCCATTCTGGAGTAGATATGCTATACGCATAGTAAGAACACGTGTCTTACCGGAACCTGCGCCTGCTATAACTTGCACTGGTCCTTCGGTAGCCATGACGGCTGCTCGTTGGGCTGGGTTGAGAGAATCCATAGGGCTGCTAAGATAACGATCGTTCGTCTTTTTAGTGTAAAATGATAGAGGTTAATTGAACTGAGGATCTGCAATATCGTCATCAGCCTCTTCGGATGGTTGGGTGTTGGCTGCGTGAAGCGCCATAAGAGCGTTGGTTAAGGATGCTCCCCAGAAATCTGTAAACTCTCGCTGGACGAGTATCTGCGCATCGTTGGATATGTCGTCTATATTCATCTGACAGCGCATAACGTAATTTTTGAGGCTCTGATAGATATCTGCCATATCTTCTGAAATGGAACCTTGGGCTACCTCTTCGTCACGACGTATGTCTACTACCTTGATGTATGAATCATCATCTCCTATTTTCTCAGATAGCTGTGACCACATGTTCTGGTATTCGAATTCGTCTACATACTCCATAAGGTCGCCGTCAAGTAGTTCTTCTCCATCTTCTGGCAGTACGGATGCTCGGACATATAGGTATGCCAACATACGTGCAGCTACCTTGCGAAAATCAGCAGGGGTATATTTAGGACAATTCTCAATGAGTAGGCAATACTCACGAGCTACGGTGAGGAATTCGATATTCATTATGTATGTCAGAATTTATATTTGAATGCTATGGTGAAGTTCTCCTTGAACTGGAATTTCTCTTTCTCGTTGTCGAAGAAACGAAGCGTAGTAAGGAGACGTGTGGTGAGAAAACGGTTTATCTGCATGTCTATGACATTTTCCCAGTTGAAGCGTTTCTGTCCGTTTTTGCGGAAGTATTCATAGAATAGCTCCATTTTTGTGGAGTATGTCACGCCGTATGTAATCGTCTTTTTCCATGTCGTGTTGACAGAAAAACCGTTTACCCAGGAACTGCGACGGTTCTTTGATACACCGTATTTGGTCTGGTCAATATCTGACGTGTCCGCTACTACAGTGATGGATGCAGTATATGGTGAGAGAAGTACCGAGAGATCTGTTACTTTGTAATCCATACCGACAACCAGCTGTATATATGCAGGGGAGAGCATAGTAGATTTTAGGTTCGCCTTCTCTTTGTCGTTGCTCGCGTAGTTACGGAATAACTGGGTCTTGAAGGTGGTCATATATGAATAGTACCACTTATTGGCAGCCTTGAAACCGTATTTTGTAGATAATTCAAAGGCGTCGTTGGATACGCGGGTACCCATGGTGGAGGTGTGGGTGAAACCTACTTTGTGGGTGCCGTTATTCTCCCAGGAATGTCTGTTGTATGTGTATATTGCTTGCGCTCTCATATCACTGGACAATGAGATGTTCTTCTCACCGCCCTTCGCCCAATGTTTGTTGATGAACATCTGGGACATCTGCATATTTTCTTCACCACTGAGCGCCCAGCGACTTTTCTCTTTCTTTGGAAGTGATTTCATCTTGGTCGCAACCTCGTAGTCTTCATAAAACATCTGCGCGAGTGTCTTATTGTCGTTGTCTGTGAGTTTCTTCTTCCTTCCTTCTTTGGCTTCTCTCCAAGGTTCTGGAACCTGACTCCATACTGTTTTGACCAGGTCTGGATGCTTGACTGCTGTCTTGCGTCTGATGTCTGATAGTGATACAGACCTGTCTTTTATCCAATCTCTCAGCTCATCGCCGGTTTCTAGTGACGTCATACTATGCCCGAGCGACTTGAGATTGTCTATTTGTGGATTGGATGGAAAATAATGGATGTGTAACGATTGTGGAATGACCATCAGCTCCATAAGCATATTGGTATAATCGCCGGAAGTGGCACGGAGGAATTCTTCTTCACGACTGACTTCATACTTGTACGTGCTGTCTGTGCTGAGGTCGGTCATGAATACCAGTGCCGTATCGTTGTAGACTACATATTCAATCTCGGGTACATACAGAGAACCCCGCCATACTTGGGCCGACGTGCTGGACAAGCCGAAGTATAGTAGAGCGAGTGTTAGAATTATATTTCTAAATAATCGCGTGTTACTCATAACTTACGTGGGTAAGTACTCGACGGTATACCGAGAATATTTTACTCTTTGATACGAATCCTACATAGCGACGCCCTTGGACTACTGGTAGGTTCCACGCTCCGGTAGTCTCAAACTTGTCCATAACACTCTCCATCGTCTCTTCTGAGCGGATGAGCGCAGGAGGTATGACCATGACATCGCGCACAAATGTTGTTTCATACATATCACTGTTGAACATAATGGTACGTATGTCATTTAACGTCACTATGCCTATTAATTCTCCTCGTGAGGATAGTACAGGGAAAAGATTACGATTGGATTTGGAGATAACGGAGACGAGCTGACCAAGTGTCTGGTCGGAACGAACGGTTACAAAATCGGTCTCTATCACACGGTCAAGGTGCATAAGCGTAAGCACTGCCTTGTCTCTCTCGTGGGTAAGTAGCTCTCCTTTGTCCGCAAGTGGCTTGGTGTAGATGCTGTTTGGCTCAAAATAGCTCATCGTGACGTGCGACACCGTAGCAACTATCATCAATGGGACTAAAAGTTCGTATCCGTTTGTAATCTCTGCGATAAGGAAGATTGAGGTCAGCGGAGCGTGCATCACACCGCTCATCACTCCTGCCATGCCTACTAACGTGAAGCATGGGATGGACAGACTGTCTGCTCCCACGAAGTGGAGTACCGATACAAAGAAGAATCCACATACACCTCCAAGAAATAGTGATGGGGCAAATGTGCCACCTACTCCTCCTGCTCCTGTCGTTGTGGCTGTGGCAAAAGGCTTGAATATTATTACGCCTAATGCGAAGAGTGTCAGTAATAGTATGTCGTGATCATCTCCTAGCATCGCCAATGGTGACCCTTCGAAGATTTTCCATATCTCTCCTGAGAGAAGGTTTTCTATCGTTCCATAACCCTCACCATAGAGTGGTGGGAAAATGAAGATGAGCAAGCCTAGGAATATGGAACCAACGCACCATTTGACGTATGGGTTTGTTACCTTGGCTATGCGTTTCTCGAAAAACCAGAGGGAACGTGTAAAGGTAAGCGCAACGATACCTGTGAATATACCGAATAGTATGAAGAAGGGGATGTCGTGCATGTTGAATGAGGACGCAAGCTCTGAGGAGAATTCTACACTGCGACCTAAAAAGAAGAATGTCACACTCGTGGCTGTAATGGCTGATACCAGCAATGGTATGATACTTGCAAGCGTAATGTTGAGCATCAGAATCTCGAGCGTGAAAATCATACCTGCTATAGGGGCCTTGAATACACCGGCAATACCGCCCGCCGCACCGCACGCCATCAGTAGTGTGACGGTCTTGTAGTCAAGATGGAAGAATTTTGCAATATTCGAACCAAGACTGGCTCCGGTAAGCGCAATAGGAGCCTCGGCTCCAACAGATCCACCGAAACCAATGGTAAATGATGAGGTGATGATGCTGGCGTAGCTGTGGTGCTTTTTCAATGAACTGCCGTTCTGTGATATGGCATGAAGTATCTTTGTAATGCCGTGTCCGAGGTTGTCTTTTATGAAGTAGCGGACAAGTAACAGGGATATCAGGATACCTATGGCAGGGGAAATGAGGAGGAGTATGTTGTAATCCTTGGAAGCGAAATTGTCTACGACGAACTCCTTGACGAAGGATATGGCGTGCTTTAGCAAGACAGCAGCTATGCCGCTACATAGCCCGACGATAAAACTGAGCAGTATGACGAAGTAGCGACCTTCATGCCACATCATCTGTTGCTCGGTAATACGTTCTGCTGAATTATGTGAATATTCTACTACTTTTCTAAAGAGCCTAAACATCTGTTGTCTTCTTTTACACGCACAAATATACGTCAGTATGAGGAAATGGGGTAATCTCAGTTAGTTAAAAAACGCTAAAGCAAAGTGTCTCGAACTCTTGAAATGGGGCTTCCCTTGGCACTGTCATATCGTTATTGACAATCGTATAATGGTTGATTTTAATAAAAAATTACGATGAACAAGGGTGCTCTCTTATACTAGAAAGGGTCTTCCCCATACCTTGCGACTGTTTTCTGTTGTATTATCGTATGTGTATGAATTGCAAACGTTTGCGAAATTCGGGGAGTTGCTGAGTAGATGTGTTTATTCAACGTGTAGGAATTAAAACCTGATATTTTAGGGTGGTTAATTGCTGATTGACTGATTTTTGTGTGTAATTTTGTGCCGGATTGGAGGCGTTGTTGCCATAAATCTGACATTTCTAAGACATACAGACAACAAACACATGGGAGTTAACAGACAACTTCACAACAAGGGTAGGCAGGTGCGAGATGCTGTCAGCTCTTCTTTGACAGCTAAAATTCTTTGTCAGGTATTCCTGCCAATAGTGGTTATCTATCTGGTGCTGATCTCTTATCAGAGTTATTCTAATTATCAGGATAAACGTAAGGTGGCTGAGAGTACGGCCGATTATCAGGCTGCCTCTTTGGCTTCTAAAATCGAACTCCAGCTATATGGCGATATGGAGCAGTGTATGACTATTGGCGCTCAGATGGAGACTTTGGTCTCTCTGGAGAAAAATCAGAGATTCCAGCTTAGCGATCAGATGGCTCAGATATTGTTGAATAATTCTCAGCATTATATGTCTGCCTGGTATTGCTGGCAGAGATTTACCTATGATAGGAATTGGGGCGAGGAGTATGGTAGATACCGCTCGACTAAGGCTTTGCCAACTGCTGGTGGCGATAGAGTGGATATATTGGATCTCGAGGGCGAAAATCCTGAGGGCTTGTACCATAAGTTGCACGTGGAGTGTAAGCCTGCTGTGACTAATCCGTATTATGAGGATTATGAGGGCGCATTGGATAAGCCTGTTCTTGAGGCTTCTGTTTGTGTGCCAATGAAGAATTCTAGCGGTAAGTTCATTGGTATGTTCGGTATCGATATTTCTTTGGATAGCTATCAGGAGACTCTTATGCCTATCGTTTCTGGTGGAGATGCCCATTTTAGCCTTATAGCTCCGGATGGAACTATAATCGCTAGCTCTGATTCTAAGATGAAGGGCACGTCAATAAAGGATATTGATTCTTATAATAGTGAGCAGATTGCTCAGGTGGCTAAGGGTAATACTGTCAATTCTATGGTGACCGAGAATGGTGACGAGCATTATCTCTCTATCGTGCCTGTCAAGGTGAGCCCCGAGGGTGACTATTGGGCTTTGTCTGCTTGGGTGTCCTACGATAAGATTATAGACGAGGCTAGGGCCGATTTCTTTAAGTTCCTTGGAATGGGGTTGGTGGGCTTGCTGCTTATCGCTCTTGTATTTTTGATTTTGATGCGCCGTTTGGTCGGTCCTATCACGGTCATTACTGAGTATATCAACGCTATGGCTAAGGGCGACTTCACGACGGAGGTCGATTTGCATAAGGTGTCTAAAGATGAGGTGGGACAGATGCTGACCTCAATATCTACTATGAATGATTCTATTAAGAATACAATCAATACTATTCAGAAAACTGCTGAGATGGTCAATGATACTGCTCGTGAGATTGAGTCGGGTCTTGGCGCAATATCTGAACAGACTATGCAGCAGGCTTCTTCTATGGAGGAGCTGACAACAACTATTCAGGAGATTTCGTCGGCTTCGTCTGATAACTATAGACACACGGAGAATGCGTTGAAGATTACTGAGTCTACTAAGGAGGGCGTAAATGTGGGAGCTAATAAGGTGTCTGACGCTTCTGAACAGATTCAGTTGATATCGGATTATCTTGAGCAGATAAGGGATATCGCTAATAAAACTACAATTCTTTCTTTGAATGCCGCTATCGAGGCTGCTAGAGCTGGTGCCGCCGGTAAGGGTTTTACCGTTGTGGCTGGGGAGGTTAATAAACTGGCCGATCAGTGCCGCGTTGTGTCGGAGCATATCGAACAGCTGACTCTGCGGTCTAATGAGATATCTTTGGATGCCGCAAAGAGTATATTGGCGTTGCAACCTGAAATGGCAGAGACTTTGGCTCTTGTCAAGAAGGTGAATGAGAATACTTATATGCAGACTGGTGCCGTGTCGCAGATTTCTTCGGCTATCGTCTCTTTGAACGATGGTACCCAGCAGACTGCTGGCGCAGCTGACCGAATGATGGATTATGTGGCTAAGCTGAAGAACCAATCGGCTAAATTGACAGCAGTTGTCAATACATTCAATGTATAAAATTAGTTCTATTAAAACCTACGTAACAAAAGATTAGTAACTTTGCGTTCGTCTTTTGGAATAAATTAGGAAAAAATATACAATGGCTAAAGAACTTACACCTCGTAGCGAGAATTACTCGCAGTGGTACAACGAGTTGGTCGTAAAGGCCGACCTTGCTGAGCAGTCAGCCGTACGTGGCTGTATGGTTATCAAACCTTATGGATACGCAATCTGGGAAAAGATGCAGCGCGCCCTCGATGATATGTTCAAAGAGACAGGTCACGTGAATGCTTACTTTCCTCTCCTCATTCCTAAGTCGTTCCTCAGCCGCGAGGCTGAGCACGTAGAGGGCTTCGCTAAGGAGTGTGCAGTGGTTACTCACCATCGTCTTATGAACGACCCTGATGGTAAGGGCGTAGTGGTTGACCCACAGGCTAAACTCGAGGAGGAACTTATTATCCGTCCTACATCGGAAACAATTATCTGGAATACATATAAGAATTGGATTTCTTCTTATCGTGATCTTCCTATTCTCTGTAACCAGTGGGCTAACGTAATGCGCTGGGAGATGCGTACTCGTCTCTTCCTCCGTACTGCTGAGTTCCTTTGGCAGGAGGGCCACACCGCTCACGCTACTCGTGAGGAGGCTGAGGCTGAGGCTCAGAAGATGCTTCGTGTTTATGCTGATTTCGCTGAGAATTGGATGGCTGTCCCTGTAGTTAAGGGTGTTAAGTCGGCTAACGAACGTTTCGCCGGCGCTCTCGATACTTATACTATTGAGGCTCTTATGCAGGATGGTAAGGCTCTCCAGAGTGGTACTTCTCACTTCCTCGGCCAGAACTTTGCTAAGGCTTTCGATGTGCAGTTCGTAAACAAGGAGAATAAGCTCGAGTATGTATGGGCTACTTCTTGGGGCGTTTCAACTCGTCTTATGGGTGCTCTCATTATGAGCCACTCTGATGATAATGGTCTCGTACTTCCTCCTAAGTTGGCTCCAATTCAGGTGGTAATCGTTCCTATCTACAAGAAACCTGAGGAACTTGCAGCTATCGCTGAGAAGGCTAATGCTCTCGCTGCCGACCTCAAGGCTCTCGGTATCAGCGTTAAGTTCGATGACAATGATCAGAAGAAGCCAGGTTGGAAGTTTGCTGAGTATGAACTTAAGGGTGTCCCTGTTCGCGTAGCTATGGGTCCTCGCGATCTCGAGAAGGGTGAGGCTGAAATCGCTCGCCGCGATACTCTCACTAAGCAGCAGATGCCTTTCGAGGGCCTCGCTCAGAGCATTAAGGTACTCCTCGATGAGATTCAGGCTAATATCTACCAGAAGGCTCTCGCATTCCGCGACTCAATGATTACTAAGGTCGATACATACGATGAGTTCAAGAAGGTCCTCAGTGAAAAGGGTGGATTTATCTCGGCTCACTGGGATGGTACTACTGAGACTGAGGAGAAGATCAAGGAGGAGACTAAGGCAACTATCCGTTGTATTCCTCTCGATAGTGTCCCAGAGGAGGGTAAGTGTATCTATACTGGCAAACCTTCTCACCAGAGAGCGCTCTTCGCAATCTCTTACTAAAAAGATTTTTTTTCAATATATGAGACGGGGTTATATACTCCGTCTCTTTTTTCTCTCAATCTGATACTATTATGCAGGGTTTCTATTCAATCTTGCTCTTGTTGCTGAGCAATACTTTTATGACTTTCGCTTGGTATGGTCACTTGCGTTTTGGTCATCTCCCTCTTATGCAGAAATGGGGATTGTTCGGCGTCATAGTTATTTCGTGGGGAATAGCCTTTTTTGAATATTGTTGCCAGGTTCCTGCTAACCGCATCGGATTCATCGACAATGGCGGCCCTTTTAATCTAATTCAACTTAAGGTTATTCAGGAGGTTATATCTCTTTCTGTCTTCACCATCTTTACTTTGGCGCTGTTCCCTAATGAGCACCTCCGCTGGAACCATATAGTCGGATTCGTATTCTTGATATTGGCTGTGTACTTCATCTTCAAGAAGTGATTTTAATAAAAAATTGCGATGAACAAGGGACTTCTCCCTATGTAGCCCGTATCTAGACAGAGGGTAGAAGGAACCTTCTAATAACGTATCTGCTTGGTCAAGGCAAGGTTCTATGTCTGGCTTTTATGAAACCGCCGTGAGAATTGGTGTCTGTTCCTTAGTATTTTTGTTTTTCCAATTATACTTATAACTTTGCATAGTTGTAATAACATAGTGAATACGTATGTCTGAACTAACAATGAAAGATTTCCCATTGTGGAAGTGGGTGCTAAAACTTTTAGCTGGCTTTGTAGTTTTTTTTATCATATACGCTCTCTCTCCAACTTTGGGGTATATTTTTGAAGATGTATATGCTAATGCTTTCGGATTTACTTTTGCCGCATGTCTTATGCTGGCTCTCTATTATGGCTTTGTGTTGTTATTGGAGCATCGTAAGCCATCTGAGTTGTCTTATAAGAGGTTTTTGCCCGATTCGTCATGGGGATTTGCAGTAGGTGCAGTATTTATGTGTACCATTACACTGATCCTCTATCTGTGCAATAGCTATACAGTTGTAGAATGTAGTGAATTCTATTTCGGCGCATTTTTCAATTATTTCTGTTTCTATTTCCTTGTAGCAGTAGGCGAGGAGATTATTTTCCGCGGATTCTTGTTCAGATACATTAGGGATAGGTTTGGACTGCTAATCGCTTTGGTGGTCTCAAGCGTTGTTTTCGGATTTGTACATATTTTCAATGACAATGCTACGGTAATGTCGTGCTTGTCTATTGCTATTGAGGCTGGCTTGCTTCTTGGTGTCGCTTATCACGTTTCTAATACATTATGGATGCCTGTCGGATTGCACCTCGCTTGGAATTATATTCAGGGTGTAGTGTTCGGATATCCTGTATCGGGTAATGGCAGCGATTATTCGTTGTTTGTTTCTGAGGTGTCTGGTTCTGATATAATTACTGGCGGAGAGTTCGGTCCTGAAGCTTCTGTATTTACTGCCGTATTGGGCGTAGTCGCTTCAATATTGCTGATGTCATTCGCACGTAAACTTAAAAAAGGATAGTTATGAAGAAAGAGCAGATTATTACTTCAAATGCGCCAGCCGCAATAGGCCCATATAGTCAGGCTATACTGGTTACTCTCGATTCTGGCGAGAAGACATTGTATGCTTCTGGTCAGATTGCAATCAATCCTGCTGAGGGTAAGTTGGTCGAGGGCGGCATAGAGGAGCAGACCCGACAGGTAATGAAGAATGTAGGCGCTATCCTTGCTGAGGCTGGTATGACTTATGCTAATGTAGTGAAAACCACTTGCTTACTGGCTGATATTTCTGAGTTCGCAAAGTTTAATGCTATATATGGCGAGTGCTTCAAGGAGCAGGCTCCGGCAAGAAGTACATTCGCTGCCGCAGCTCTCCCTATGGGCGCTAGGGTAGAGGTTGAAGTAGTGGCTGTTAAATAGCCGCGGATTGTAACATTTAGACATATTTTTTAGTAAAAAAGCATATTGTATAGGTCTCTTTGGAGAATGATTTACGATATGCTTAGATACAGACATATTTTGCAGGGTCTTATAATGCTTATTATAGGGCTCTGCATTTCGTGTTTGCCTGCAAAAGCTCGGTCAGCAGAAGAATTGCCAGAGGTCTATATCTCTAATGATTATAACGAGGGCTCGGATGTAGTGGCTGATTGGTGCTATGCTACACTGGATTCGGCTGCCGCGTCATACTTGCGCTATGACGTCAGAGCTGCGGAGTATTGGTGCAGTCAGGCTAAAAAGGCTATCAAGGACTCTACATCTTACTATTACTACTCTGTATTGTCAGAGTCTCTGTTGTTGATGAAGGGTAAGGCTCCAGCATCAAATCATAACATCCAATCGGCTATAACATATCTCGAGAGAACTGCGTCCCCAAGAGCTACCAAAGCATTGATAATTGCTCTTAATGCTGGCGGCCAGTATGATATGTTCTATAACAGACCTAGAGCAGTGCAATATTTCAGACGTATGGGCGAAGTGTCTGTTTCATTGAATTTGAAGAGGACTTACGCTCTCAGTATCATATATCAGGCTGAAGCTTTTGCCCGTGCCGATATGTTGGTTCAGTCTGCTCAGAAGGCTCGCGAGGCAATGAACAAATGTAATGAGGAGAATTATGTATTCGGAAGATTCTTATGCCGTTTGTTGTTGTCAAGAATATATTCTACTCTTAAATCTAGTGAGATGGTAGAAAACTGCCAAAGAGAGATGGAGAAGGAGAAGGCCTATGAGTTGAATTATTATTTGACTCTTAAATATTTACTTAACAAGGCCGACCATCTGATGTCTTTCCGTAAGCATGAGCAGGCTTTGCAGGTCTCAGATGAGGCTATTAGAATTAGGGACTTGGTTGATTTGGAAGTGTATGACTGGCAGTGTTACCTGCAGAGGGCAAAATTGATGACTCTTTTGTTTAATGCTTCAGAGAGTGACCAGTATCTGGATAAGTGTGAGCGACTAGTCGAATTCTCAGAGCCTTTTAGTTACGATGAACGGTATTCCAAAAACTTGATACATTTAACCCGAGCTCATAATTTTGTCATAAGGGGACAGTATAACAAGGCAAAGGAGTATATGGATGCTATCCCATACAACACTGTCTTGATGCACCATTTGGATTATTCGGATGCTTATTATACAACTTATGAGCGTATTTATACTGGAACTGGCCAGTATAAAATGGCAGCGTACATACTGAATATGCATTCTGCATTGTCTGATAGTGTGGCTCTTTCTCATGCCCAGGCACGAGAAGCTGATTTGGCATACATATATCAGACCGACCCGACAATTTTGAAGCAGAAGGCTGAAATCTCTCAACGTAGTGAGGATGCCGTGAATCTAGAGTATCAGTCGCTGTTCATTATGTTTGTAGCTCTTTTTATTCTGCTTTCTGGCTTGATTTTGATTTTTATCAACAGACGACGCGCTCAAAAGGAGGATGAGAATAAGAACCTTATGCTTCAGCAACGCCTGAAAGAGGAGGTGGATGCTCAGACTGTAGAGCTGCGAAAGCAGAATGACCTTATAAGTATCAGAAATGCAGATATATTGAGAAGTCAGGCCTATGCTAAGCGTATCCAGCAAGGTCTCTTGCCTGACAGCGAGATATTGCTTCAGCCTGGTTGGTTCAGCGAAGCTATGGTTCTCTTTAAGCCTTACGAAATTACCAGCGGCGATTTCTATTGGTACTCTAAGATTGAGAATCGTATTATTATCTGCGCAGGCGATGGAGCTGGGCATGGTATACCTGGAGCTATGATGTCTATGGTCGGTCTGACTCTCGTCAATGATGTTGTACATAGAATTGGAGCTAGCGCCTCGGCTTCTGCCGTCTTGACTAAAATCAATGGTCGACTGGTAAGTATGATGCCAACGCTCAATCGGCAGATTGATATGACCGTAGTCATATATGATGTGGAGTCTGGAATGATGAACGTGTCGTGTTCTTCTCAAGGTATGATGTATACCCATAATGACAAGGTATATCCTGTATATCCTAAGAAGGATGACGGTGAAAGTGTCTTTGTCTTTGGTGATACTTCTTTCAAGATGGAGAAGGGCGATAGTATTTATTTGTATACCGATGGCCTGACATCTATGCTTAATGGCGAGACAATGCAGAAACTGAAAATGGTCGGTTTGGCAGATATCATTAAATCGTCATTGGAATTGGACCAGGCTGAAAGGCACTCATATATCAGACAGGAACTGAATATATGGAAGGGTGCTAGTGTCCAGACAGACGATATTTTGTTGATGGGAATAACGATATAGCAGATGCAAAAAACAATATATACATATTTGTCCCTGGTTGTCGCTACTCTGGTAGTCGCGCTCTCTGCGTGTACCCAGCATGATGACAGTTCTAGGAAAACGTTTCATGCACTGCTTGATAGCGCGTCGAAGTTTAAGATAGAGGGTAAACTGGATAGCGCAATGTTGTATGTGGATAAGGCTGCAGCTGTCGCTATGTCCGATTACCAGAAGACTTGCGTACGCGAACGTAAGGCCTATATGCTGTATCATGCTGGCGATAAGGTGAAGAGTAGGGCTCTGCTGCGCGATGTGCTGGATTTCTTCGATCGAGATAAATCAGGTGAGAATGATATGCTGCTTAAGTTGAGGGCTCTCGACTTGTTGGCTAAGATAGAACAGGAGAATGGTAATGTGAAGGAGGCATTGCGCCTGTACCAGCGTTCGTCAAATATAGCTAAGGAGCTTGGCGAACGAAAACTGTATATTCAGGCCCAGATATATGTCCATGGCCAGGAGTATAAGGCAGGAAGGTATGCCGAGGCGATTGAAGGTCTTCAGTTGTTGTTGGAGTATTGCGAAAATGAGGGAATAGATGGTTCGTACAGATTCCGAATACTGGAGTGTCTGTATAAGGTCTATTTCGCATTGGGTGATGTCTCCACGGCACGCCACTATATATCTTCTATGGAGTCTATGATGGAGCCAGGTGATGTCCAGCAGGTTTGTACATATAATGTCTCGTTGTATTATCTGTCTGATTCTATTCGTAATACTGCCTTGCAAAGACAATGTATTGATATGTTGTCTGGTTGTGTCGCCGACTCGATATTGCCTCACAAGAGTAAGGTTGAGGCTCTGCAGGTTTTGTCGCTGTATAATATCAAGCAGGAGAATTATGATGCGGCAGGGGCGTACCTTAAGCAGTTGCACGAATTGGAACTGTCTGTTCCGAAAGAGCAGAGGTACTTGAAGTCTGAAATGTTGCTGACCCGCTATCTTATAGCATCTTCTCAACTAGACTCGGCTCGCGCGCTTCTGAATAGAGTGGATGAGGCTTATTATAAGGAGACGGATGTGATGCAGTATTCGTTATACCTGGCCTATAAGTCGTGGTTCGCCTATGCAAGTGAGGATTATAAGTCTTCATTTGAGATATACAAGAAAAGATTGCATATGATGGACTCTCTGAAACAGGAGAGTATCAGCCACAATCTTGCATATAAGACTCTTAGACATAAACGAGATGCTACTGTCATTTCTCAGAAACTTCAGATTCAGCATCAGTTGTCGCAGATTAATGATATCCGCGTAGTCAGACAGGTGTGGATAGCTGTCAGTGTCATAGCAGCTCTTTTTATTGTGTTGACATTCGTCGTGATACGTACCATGAGGACGAAGAGGCATAGCGCACAGGTGAAACTTGTCAATCTCAACCTTGAGCGTGAGGTTAAGTATCAGACTAAGGTCCTGGAAAAGATCGAGGTGGAGTTGCGAAGAAAAAATAAGCAGTTGCACGAGCAGATGGAGTATGCTAGCCGCATCCAGTATAGTATGTTGCCTGATTCTAGCACTATTTCCAGCGAAATGTTCTCTCAGGTCTTTGTTATATACAGGCCTTGTGCGATGATTAGTGGCGACTTCTATTGGACTGCTCAGTGTGGTCGTAAAAAGTGTATCTGCGTGGGAGATGCTACAGGACATGGTATTCCTGGCGCATTTATCGCAATGGTTAGCTCGACCATTCTTAATGATATTGCTTTGTCAATGGAGAATCCAAGCGCCGTCTCTTTGGTGTCCGAACTTGATAATAATATCAGGACTATATTGCAGACTAATGATACTACTCACGGAAATGACAGCGTGGATGCTTCTATGATATGTATTGACGAGGAGACAAAAAAGATAACTTTGTCGTTGGCGCGCCATAATGCCTACTTGATTAAAGTTAATGGTGATGTGCAGAGACTTGCTGGTGTAAAACGCTCCATCGGAGATATTGACCCTGAGTTTATGAAGCGTCCGTTCGAGGAGATTACACTGGAAACATCTCCTGGCGATTGCCTCTACCTGATGAGTGATGGTTATGAGTCTCAGTTGGGTGGACCTAATGGCAAGAAGCTGAAACGAAATAATATGATAGAGTTGCTTGCTAAATATAGGGAGTATAGTATGCCTGACCAGCGTCAGTGCTTGATTGGTTATTTGGACGATTGGATGGGGGATAATGAACAGACTGATGATATTTTGATGGTCGGAATGAGAATCGCATAAATATTTACTAATATGTCGACTATTGATGATTTTCTGAAAGAGGTGGTAGATATCAGGCAAGGTACTGAATTGCGTGATTTCTTGCTGAACTATGAAAACTACTATTTGGAAGGAGCTGGTAACTACGCTCTTATGACGCCAGAGTTTATTACTCTGACGAATATTGAGCGTTTATATATAGACTTGCGTTCGGCATTTGTGTCATTCCACATGCCAATATATGGATTCATTGTTGTACCTTCGCGGCATATTAGCATGGAGGAGCTGGATAAAATGGCTCCTGAGGGTTCTCAACGTGTTACGGCACCTGATGGAGAAGAGGGTGTCTGCATTACATTGAAATAGAATAATAAATACAGAAATGATAGTATCCAAGTCAGATTTTGTTAAGAGTAGTTCGGCTGTAGACCAATGTCCTACCGACAATAGGTGGGATTTCGCATTTATCGGACGAAGTAATGTAGGTAAGTCGTCATTGATAAATATGCTGTGCAACCGTATTGCTCTCGCAAAGGTATCTGCTACGCCAGGTAAGACTCAGCTGATAAATCATTTCTTGATAAATGATAAATTCTATATTGTCGACCTGCCTGGCTATGGCTATGCCAAGGTGTCAAAGTCTGTCAAAGAAGATTTCCAGAAAATCATCAAGAGCTATATCCTTGAGCGTGAGTCTATGGCTTGCTTGTTTGTTTTGGTGGATTCTCGCCATGAGCCTCAGAAGATAGACTTGGAATTTATGCAGTTCTTGGGAGAGAATGGTATCCCATTTGCTATAATCTTTACTAAGGCAGATAAACTCACTGAAAAACAGTTGGCTGAGAGCCTGGAGCGCTATAGGACCCGTATGCTGGAGGAGTGGGAGGAGATGCCTCAATATTTTGTTACATCATCTGCTCATAGCGTGGGTAGGGATGAGGTGCTTAATTATATAGATAGTGTTTGCAAAGATTTGGAAGATGCAAACGTTTGATTTTATATTAAGTAGTTATTTTTCCCGACCAACACAATACACTAATGTAGCTCAAGCAATGAGGGCGTTAATAACATTCGTTATTTGCATATTCTGCACTTCTGCAGTCTTTACACAAACGTCTAGAAATCTGTCGTCTATGCATCGTGAGATGCGCGGCGTGTGGGTGGCTACGGTCGGTAATATAGATTGGCCTTCTTCTCCTAATCTGCCTGTTGAGGTATTGAAAAAGGAGGCCGATAAGATAATTGCCGATTCTAAATCGTGGGGACTGAATGCAATTTTTCTTCAGATCAGACCCTCTTCTGATGCTATATATAAGAGTAGTATTGAATCTTTGTCCCCTTTTATCTGTTCAGATACTTCGCTCTTGGAGAATTACGCTGATTTTGATGCGTTGTCATATTGGATAGAGCAGTGCCATAAGAATGGTATCGAACTTCATGCTTGGCTTAACCCTTTCCGCGTCTCTCCTTCTGTTGAGTATCAGCCGACTGGTACGCATATTATGACTACCCATCCTGAGTGGGTTATATCATACGGCGGCAAGCAGTTCCTGGATCCGGGTATCCCTGAGGCTAGAAACTATGTGTTGTCTGTAGTGAACGATGTTGTGACAAGATATGACGTTGACGGTATTCATTTTGATGATTATTTCTATCCTTACCCCGTCGCTAATGAGACTATCTCTGATTTTTCGTCGTTCGAGAGATACAATACTGGCCGAATGTCGGTGGCAGATTGGCGCAGAAGTAATGTTTCTACTGTAATATCTGATGTCTATTCTAGTATAAAAAGTATAAAGCCTTGGGTTATGTTCGGAGTATCTCCTTTCGGCGTATGGAGAAATAAGTCGGTCGACCCTCGAGGCTCAAAGACTCGCGCTGGTATTACGAATTATGATGTGCTCTATGCCGATGTCTACGATTGGGCACGTCGTGGTATAGTCGATTATCTCGTGCCTCAGATTTACTGGGAGGCAGGTAATCCGGCAGCTGACTTCGATGAACTTGCTAATTGGTGGTCTGGTGTGGCTAGCGACCATCTTAAAGTCTTCGTCGGCCACGCTGTCTTTAAGGTTAATTCTTCGCCAGCTAAGGTGTGGGGAAAGGTTAATGAGATTGAAGATCAGATTCTTAAGGTAAGAAAAAATAATAAATTGAGTGGCAGTGTCTTTTTCAGCTACCGTCAGTTCTTGCGGAATATCAATGGCTTGCAGGATCGGATGAAGAACGTATTGTACACTAGTCCGTCTTTTGTAGATTTTGAAGCGACCGATACCATAATTAATGCAGAGATAAAAAATCTCAAGAGAGATGACGATTGTTTGAGGTGGACTTTGAAAAATGAAGCCGATACTGCTAATGTCAGATATTATGTCGTATATCGTCAGTCCAAAACGAGGGAAGCTGAACTGCTTACGGCTAAAGATGTAATGGGAATAACGTCGGATATGTACTGGGATATCCATCCGGCGCTATCTCGAAGAGACAGAGAGAAATACGTATATAGAGTATCAGCAGTCCTTAAGACAAGAAGAGAAACACCTCTCAGTGAGCGTTGCTCAGTAAAGGAGTAATTTGCACTTTTTAGTAAAAAAAGTGGGGGTCCCTATTGCGTAGTAATAAAATAGTATCTACCTTTGCACTCGCAATCGGGAAGGAAACGGAACGATGCAAAAACCAAAGATGCCGAGTTAGCTCAGCTGGTTAGAGCGCATGATTCATAATCATGAGGTCCCCAGTTCAATCCTGGGACTCGGTACACGGAAGATGGCAATCTTGTAGTGCTTCGGCATTGCAAGATTGTTTTTTTTATGTCTATATCTCATAATTCTATCCTCACCGACCTCTCTTGTAGCAACTGTAAGTCAATAATATCTCCGTTAATATATGCTACACCATCTTTTTTTATTGATATTTCATTCTTCTCGTCGCGTATCCTCAATGGTTGGCATAGCGGAAGAATCTTGTTCTCTGCTACCCTGAATTCTTTTCGTAGCCTCTCGCATTCCCGTATCGAATATATTTCTGTAGTGTCTGCAAGGTAGTGCGTCATCTTTCTGTCTGAATATAGACTGATATTGGTCTTGTCAAATCTTCTCCATAATATCAGTTGGTCTGGTATGTTCCGACTCTCTCCGTCGAGGAATATCGTGTACCCAGTGCAGATAAGGCATGATATTCCAAATAGATATCCGCATATATTTCTGTACTTGCCTCTCCAAGCCCCTATTACAGTAAACAGTAGCACTATTGTGATAGTCATAATGGCTATTTCAATACTTGTGTACCCTGGGAGGTGTATGCTCGCCAGATGCCACGTCTGTGCATATTGGGTGTAGTCGTCCATCTTCGACAGTAGATAGTTGACCAATGGCGCAATATGCTGTGCTATGCTGTGTGGTGTGGCAATTACCCCCATAGATAAAAGCAGCAAAGGCGAGAGCAGGGGTACTATCATTAGATTGTTGACGGCAAAGAATGTAGGAAAATAATCGTTGAACGATAGTATTATAGGGGCAGTAGCTACTTGGCATACGCAGGACACAAGGCATAATTGTGCGGAGTAACGTATGATTTTCAATGGAATACGATCCGTAATTTTCTCTATCAGCCACGACGACTGTATCAGTGCATATACAGAAATATAGCTGAGCCAAAGGCTGTAAGAACTTATCAGGCCGGGGTCGTACAGCAAAAGTGCTATCAATGACAGGTACACTGCGTCCTTGTGCTCTATGCGTGCGTTTATTATAGGTATGATGACCACGAATGATATCATCAGGCTGGCGCGACATACAGAGGGGGCTAGTCCTGTTGTTATGGCATATACCCATACTAATCCTATGGATACTAGTTTGGCAATCGCATTGCGTTTCAGCCCGAATATGGCAAATCCGATACTTATTGTCAGGTATATCAACCCCACGTGCATGCCGCTTACTACCAGAATATGCATAGTGCCAGTGTCTCGAAACGCTTTTTTCTGCTCGTCTGAGAGTAATCCTTTGTCTCCCAGTATTATAGCGTTGATTAAAGCTAGATTCTTTCCTTCTATTTTCTCTGCCTCTAGCTTCTCTCTGCATACTTCCTGCATCCGTTCAGCGTCCGTGGATCTCCCTTGTTCATCGTAATTTTTTATTTGCGCACTCCTTAAATCGGAATATGTATATGCGAACAGGAGAACCAGAATCAAGGCAATTATTCTGCACGGTCTGTAATCTAAGAGTATTGCTTTGCGCCTGATAACAGCTAGTCCTATGGCAGCCAGAGCGAGTAGCCCTGCAGTTACACCAGAAAGATATTCAATATGGATAGGGTAGCAATGTTGTAATGCTATTCCGCACAGAAAGGCAATCAGATATGTAATTAGTGGCGACATAATAATAAAATTTTAGTTTATAATGAGTGTGTAATCTTTAACATTCTCTTAACGCTCTCTTAATACACCCATAACACACTCTATATACAGAGAGTAGCTTCCTTTTACGGATAATCTATAGTTTTCATATTAGTCCTTCGTCTATAAGTAGTACAATATTCTCTATCTCAGCATCTGTGGCAGCTGAATCGTATTCGCTTTTGAGGTTAGACCCGAACAGACGCGCTACGCCTTGCCATAAGAAAGCCGCAAAACGCCCTTTGAGAGACTTGATAAGTTCATAACTGGTATTTCCTGTCTCTCGGTCTATCAGTTTTATCAGAATCTTACCCTGTGATATTGTCAGATGCCTGAGAGGCTGCTCAAATTTGGCGAACAGCTCTTTCTCCTTGGTTTTCAGGTACTCTTTGCGCCCTTCTTCTGTTTGGATTATAGCCAGACCTTCGTTTATCAGCTCTATCTCCTTGGCACACATACGGGCGTATGGGAGCGCTTTCTTGACATTACGCACCAAGCGGGTGTAGCGTATCTCCTGACGCTTTGTCTTGAATCTGTGTCGCCCATACGAGCGGACTTCCTGTAGTATGATATTAGGGATTGTGTCGCCGTCTATGATTATGGCACGGCGTATTACGGTCGGATCGTTTGCTGATTGTGCCGAAAGGGTGGTGGCAAACGACGTGGCTAGAAGTAATATATAGAATAGATACTTAAGCAAAATTCTTCAGTAGTTCTATTTCCTTAGCCCATATCGACTCATCTGGAGTCTCTAGAACCAAAGGAATGTTGTCTGTCCGTTTGTCTTTGATTATCCGCTGGAAAGCCTCAATGCCTATAAACCCAGCGCCAATGCTGGAATGTCGGTCGACACGCGAACCGCAGGGCTTCATCGCATCATTCAGGTGCATCCCCCTGAGATAGCCTAACCCTATCTCTCGGTCAAATTCCTCCCAGAACGACTCGTACCCGGCCTCGGATGATATGTCATATCCCGCAGCAAAAGCATGACAGGTATCTATGCAGATGCCCACACGACTCTTGTCGTTGATTTCTTTTATTATATGCCCTAATTGCCACAACGCGAAACCAAGGTTGGTACCTTGCCCCGCTGTGTTTTCTATTACGGCAACTACATTGTTTGTCTTGGAAATAGCCTCGTTGATACCCTCTGCAATTCTGTCCAGACACGCTGATACCTCTATTCCATTGAGATGCGACCCTGGGTGAAAATTCAGTAGTTTCAATCCTAATTGCTCGCAACGGTGCATCTCCTCTGTGAAGGAGTCAATGCTCTTGCGTACCGCCTCATCGTCAGGATTGCCTAGATTGATAAGGTAGGAATCGTGAGGTAATATCTGATCTGCAGTATAGCCCTTAGTTTCGCACTCTTGCTTGAAAGCGGAAATCTCACCATCGGTCAAAGGTTTTGCAAGCCATTGACGTTGATTCTTGGTGAATAACGCAAAGGCTGTAGCACCAATTTCTTTTGCATTGACAGGTGCATTGTGCAATCCTCCTGATGCACTGACGTGTGCTCCGATGAATTTCATGGCAAAGGACTACTTGAATGATTTTTTTGAGACTTCGTTATCTCTTACCGTGTAAGCACCAGGGAAATGTCTCTTCACTTGCGCGAGAAGTACCATAGCCTCACTGCGGAAACGATAGTCTCCTATCTTTACGCGCCAGAATGGAGCATAGTATCGCAGGTAGATTTTTTCTCGTGGAAACAATTTCAAGGCTTTGGCTTCTATCTCCTCGGCCTCTTTCTTGGATGCCACACCCGAACCTGAGTATATCTGTATGCGATACCCCTCAAGTCTGGTCTGGTTGTAGTTCGTGCGCTGGTTAATAGACATAAGAGAATCCAGTCGAGCCGAACTGAACTCCACGTCTACTGTTCCTACACTTTGTGCTTGCGCAAATACTCCGAACAGCAACGCAAGCAGTATTGTCAATAATCTCATTTCCAATTTTCGTGTAAATATGTTTGAGGCGCATTCGCAATCCATTATGCCTTAATTGGAATAGCCAATACAGGACATTTTGAATTGTTCACCAAAGATATGAGGAATGTCTGGAAACGGTCCATGAAGAACGAACCAGCATTAGTCACATCAAGAGTAATCATATCAGCATCCGAACAGTGTGCAGCCTCAAGGAACTTCTCGTTGGCATCGCTACCAGATATAATGGTAGTCTTCTCAACCTCAATGCCGTAAGATGTCAGATATTTCTCAACCTGAGATACACTGCTTGTGATGCGTTGGAGGATATACTTGAGTCCTGAACGACGGATACCGATAAGTGTCGCCTTAGAGCCGAACAACTTACATATACCACCTACTACAGGAATCTTGTAGCGCGACGATTTGGCAAGTTCAATAGGTACTGCAATATGGCTGAACTTATCATCGTATACCATATCTGGACGGATAACCAATACAGGACAAGGCGCATTGCAGATGATGCGGTATGCATTGCCTCCAATCCAGCTCTTTGTGATACCTGATACACCGTGAGAACCCATAACGATCATTACAGCGTCGTCATACTTAGCCTGACCGATAATCTCCTCTGCAACGATACCGTTACGTATCTTGTAATCCATCTTGCCACCTTTTACATAATAGGCCTGACGGTTCTCCAACAAAAGGCTGTCAAGCAGCTGCTGGGCCTGTGTTGTTTCAGAATGGCCGAGAAGCTCGAATCCTTTTGCCAGGTTCTCTTTGTTGTCTACATACACTATACGTAGTTCCGCATTAAGCTTATTGGCAATTTTGATGCCTGTTTTTAGCGCACATAGTGACGTCTCAGAGAAATCCAATGGGACTATTATTTTCTTCATAGCTCGATAGTTTTTTATTTTCTTTGTTCGTACGTAAGATATGCTCCGAAAGTTACCCAATTATTATTCAATGCTTTCTGTCCATTGAGCAGCTTCTGTAATGTTGCATTCTTCGTAGAACGGCTGGTCAAATATACCAAATATTGTTGAACCGCTACCTGACATCGCTGCATAAATTGCACCATTGTCTATCAACCATTGCTTTATTTCAGCAAGTTGCGGGTGGGCTTTGAATACTGATTCCTCAAAATCATTCACTAATAACCCTTGCCATTCTTCAATCGGTCTCTTGATAATCTCTTCAATATGTATCTCTGGCTCGCGAGGAGCGACTCCAGCATAAGCTTCTGCTGTAGATACGTGTATCTCTGGCTTGATTAGTCTGATATACTTGCCTTTCAGCGTGTCAAACTCTACTGGACGTAGTATTTCTCCTATGCCAGATGCTAGGGAAGGCTTATTCTGAACGAAGAATGGACAGTCTGCACCAACTTTGGCAAGTATCTTCTCCATCTCTTCTATGCTCAGGTTGAGGTCAAGCATGCTATTCAATGTCTTGATCAATTGCGCAGCATCCGAACTGCCACCACCAAGACCAGCACCCATAGGTACTTGCTTGTGCAGGTGCATGAAGACACAGGGAATATCTCTCACCTCTTTCAGCGCATTGAGTGCCTTGACTAGTATGTTCTTCTCTGGCGGACAGTCTACCACAATGCCAGTCTGCTTGAGAAGGTAGTCGTGACCTTCCGACAGTTCTTCTCCAGGTAATACTACTTCAAGTATGTCTGCCTGGTGTAGTGGAAAGAAGAGTGTCTCTATATTGTGATACCCGTCCGGACGCTTATTGATAATGTTAAGCCCGAGATTTATCTTACAGTTAGCAAATGATATCATTTCTTCTTACGAGATTTCCAGAGTTGATATGAATTGATAATATTTTGCCACAGCACATACGCTCCTGGTGCTACCGATGTGATAGGTGGCAGGTATGTATATGCCATCCATATTGCAAATACGGTATTCTTCTGCCCTAATGCCTGACCAGCCGAAAGCCTGTCGTTATATCTCGTGCCAAGGGTCTTGCCGATGGCAAATTGTATTACACAGCAGGCTAGGCTGACTCCAGCTAGCAGGAATATGATATGCATCTGCTCGGAATCATCCACAATGCTTTTAGCAGTCTTGCCCATTACCATAGCCAACGCTACTGCCCAGATATAGAATGCCATTCCCGCGTGCTCTTTGAGCCATCTGTGAGCCCCCTTCCAGCAATACCTCAGAAGTTGTGCCAATAGGAATGGGAATATGAGCAACGGAAATACTTTCTGGAGTATTAGCCAGAATGCTTCCCAGAAGGTCATGTCTGCCTGATTATATACTAATGGAAATACTAGAGGAACGAATATCGCTGTAAGTATATTTACCATGAAGGTGTACGTAATCAGTGTCTCTGCATTGCCTCCTAACTTGGCTGTAATGACGGCTGCTGCCGTTGCCGTAGGACATATAAAGCATATCAATGCTCCTTGGAATAGTAGTGGCTGCCAATCAAGATATATTGCCGCACCAGCGCATATCAAGCCTAATACTAATTGGAATGCCAATAGCTCGAAATGCCATTTCCTGAATCTGAATTCTCTCGGATTTACCTTGCAGAATGTCAGTAGCAGCTGCGCGAATATCAATCCTGGCGTCAATATCTTGTCTACAGCATGTACCATAGGCTTGGTAGGTTGTAGAAAATCCAGATGAGCGAATGCTAGATATATGAGCACTCCCGCAAGCATCGCAAGCGGGAGGGTCCAGTTCTTTATGAAAGCAATAATGCGTTCCATTGTCTTATTCTTGTGTCCTTTCTGATTCTGGAATGAGCTCCAGTTCTACTACACTCTCCACATGGTGGGTCTGTGGGAACATATCTACCGCACGAAGAGATACTACTTTGTATGCGTGTGCCATCATCTGAAGGTCTCTTGCCTGTGTGGCTGAATTGCAGCTTACATATACTATTCGTGATGGCGACGCATCTAGTATGGTCTTCACTACATCAGGGTGCATACCTGCACGTGGCGGGTCTACTATCATCACGTCTGGTTTGCCATGCTTGGCAATGAAATCTGCAGTCAGCACATCTTTCATGTCTCCAGCAAAGAATTCTGTATTGGTGATGTTGTTTATCTGACTGTTGACCTTTGCATCTTCTATGGCTTCTGGTACATATTCAATTCCGACTACCTTCTTGCACTGCCTTGCTACGAAGTTGGCTATCGTTCCTGTACCTGTGTAGAGGTCATATACTACTTCATTGCCTGTAAGGTGTGCCTTGTCTCGTGCAATCTCATACAGCCTCTGTGCTTGAGCACTGTTTGTCTGGTAGAATGACTTAGGGCCGACTTTATATTTTACATCGCCCATCTGCTCCATGATGTAGTCTTGTCCCGAGAATACACATATCTCTTGGTCAGTAATCGTGTCATTATGCTTCTCGTTGATGACGTAGAGTAGTGATGTAATCTCAGGGAATTTTGCCTTGAGTTCTGATAGCAATGCCTCTCTCTCTTTCTTCTGCTCTCTTCCGAGTGTGAGGATTACCATTATCTCTCCAGTAGATGATGTACGGATGATTAATGTGCGTAGGAATCCGTGCTGCTCTTTGAGATCGTAGAAATCAACATTATGTTCCATGCCCCAGTCGCGTATGAAATCGCGTATCTCGTTCGATGGATATGGCTGGAGGTGACATTTCTCTATGTTGACTACCTTGTCAAATAGTCCTGGTACGTGAAATCCTGCACATCTCATCTCTAGCTGTGGCAGACCTGCTTCTGTTCTCCTGCGGTTCTCACCGACTTCTTCTCCTGTAAGCCAACGACGGTTGGAGAATGTGTACTCTAGTTTGTTGCGATACTCAAACTGCTTTTCTGATGCACATATCGTCTCTTCTTGTGGCAATGTGAGATGACCAAGACGGGTGAGGTTGCTCACAACTTCCCTCTGCTTGTATTTCAATTGCTCTTCGTATGGGAGATGCTGCCACTTGCAACCTCCGCAAAGTCCGAAATCTGCACACTTTGGCTCGATTCTTATCTTCGATGGGGTAACAATACGCACGACCTTGCCTTCCCAATAGGACGAACGTTTTTTTGTAATCTCTACATCTGCGAAGTCACCTGGTACCGCGCCAGTAACGAACACTACTCTGTCTTCATGTCTGAACAGAGCTTTGCCTTCTGCAGCTACATCCGTTATCTCTACATTCTCAATTAGAGTACGCTTTTTCATATATAATTATGTTGTATTTCCTTTATTCTTGTAGCCTATCTCTTCCAGAACGACGGAACAAACAGAACAACTACTGTAAATATCTCAAGTCGACCGAGGAGCATAAGTAATATCATTATGCTCTTGGTGTATGTCGAAAGACTGGCTATGTCACCATCAGGACCGAACGAGCCGACGCTGATGCCTATGTCGCCTAGCGAATTTGCTCCTAATCCAAACGCATCTTCAAATTCCAATCCGTCAAATGATATGAATATCACACCGAATATCATTACCATGAAATAGAACAGTAGGAATAGCGTGACGCTTCTTAAATCGGCTGGATTCAATGGCGTGTCATTGTATTTGACTGGTACTACCGCTGATGGGTGTATCATCCTTCGGAATTCTCCTTTTATGTATCTTATCGTTACCAAAATACGCATGAACTTCAATCCGCCGGATGTAGATGAGGTACAGGTACCGGTAACCATAAGCAGCACGGTTATCGTAGTGGCTATCGAAGGCCACATGGAGTAGTTGTCTATCGTGAATCCTGTTGATGTCATTACACTGATTACGTGAAAGAGTGATCTCCTGACGCAGTATTCTCCGTCTGCCACATTGCCTTCTGCATGGAATAGTGGTACGGCTATTGATGCGGCGCATATCGCTATGACCCACACGTATGTCCTCAACTCATCGTCGTTGATTACCTTGCCCCATTTGTTGAATAGCATGGCATAGAACAATGTGAAGTTTACTCCGCCAAGGAACATGAACACCATTACCACATAGTCAATATATGCTGAATTGTAGAATCCTATACTTGCCGCATGTGGTGAGAATCCTCCTGTAGATAGGGTAGAGAAGGAGTGACATACTGCTTCAAATATCGGCATCCCCCCTAATCTGAGTAGTATTATCTCTAAAAGTGTAAGTACAATGTAGAATACCCACGCATAACGAGCCACCTCATTTATTTTAGGGTGTACTCTGTCACTTCTGTTGATTGAGGCCTCGGCGGTGAACATCTGCATACCTCCAATGCCTAATGCCGGAAATAGTACGGCCGACAGCGTGATGATACCCATGCCGCCTATCCACTGTGTCATGGAACGCCATAGCAATAATGAATGTGGCGCTGCATCTATATGTGGCAAAACGGTACTTCCTGTGGTAGTGAATCCCGACATCGACTCGAATAGTGAGTCAATGAAGGACATATCATTGCCTATGTAATATGGTATAATGCCAAACAGGGTAAATGTCGACCATACGGATGTGACTAGTATGTATGAGTCTTTTTTACTTATGGTATGTGCGTGCCCTTTGGTCGTGAACTTCAATATCAACCCCACTAGGGCTGTGAATAGCGCAGAACAAAAAAACACTAGAGCTATATCTTCGTCATATAGCCACCCAAGAAATGCAGGTACAGCCATAAAACCACTCAATATGAGTAGTAATGCACCTAACATGTTTAATATGAGCTTAATATTGGTTGACATGACGTCTTTATCTACGAAAACCTTCTGACTTCGTTACGCACTTTAATACTAGTTAACAACACTTGTAGGCATCACAGATGAATTCTATCACTCTGAGTGCTTCTTCTGGAGATACGTGAGGCCTTTCTTCCCCGTTTACCGTATTTACCACATTCTCTATGACGTAGCAATGGTTGGCAGCCGACCCCTTGTAGCCTCCGTAGTTGTTCGGTGCATTGCAAGGGGCTAGTTCTGGCATCTCGTAATTGTCAATATGACACTCTACTACGCTGTCCATATATTGCCCGGCTACTCTTACGGTACCCTTTGTCCCGATAATGGTTATGGACGATTCTAGGTTTTTGTCCCAGATTGATGTGCTGAAGTTGAATGTGCCGATGGTCTTCTCTTTGCGGAATGTTACTACTCCGCTGTCTGCAAATGGAGTGACTCCTTCATGCGTAAGATTGTCCATCGTGGCATTCTTTACTTCAACTTTACTGTCAAGTAGCCAAAGTAATATGTCTACAAAGTGGGAGAATTGTGTGAAGAGCACTCCTCCGTCCATGTCTGCTGTACCATGCCAGTGCCCCGACTTGTAATATCGCTGGTCTCTGTTCCAGAAGCAGTTGACCATTACCATGCTGATATCTCCGAGCAATCGTTTCTCCATAATTTCTTTCAGCCATACTGATGGGGGCGAATATCTGTTCTGCATCACAGGGAATATGTCTTTCCCCATTCGCTTGGCTGTCTCTGTAACCCTCTTGGCATCTTCTATGGTGAGCGCCATAGGCTTTTCTATAATCGGACTTTTGCCCGATTTGAGTATTTCTATGGCCATCTCTGCATGTAGCCCGTTTGGCGTCGCTATGCTGACTACCTCAACTTCTGGATGCTCTCTTAGCATTTCTGCTATAGTGCCATAAAGCGGGATGTCTTCTCCCAACTCTATCTCTTCTCGCGACCTTATATCGCAGACTGCCGCAAGATGTGCGTATTTGTTGTTGTCTATATGTTGTTTGTGTCGCTTGCCTATCATGCCAAGTCCCACAATCGCAAACTCTACTGTTTTCATTAGTGTTTGTTAATCTTCTTGTTCTACCTTCCTGTCTGCCAGATGATACTTTTCTCCGGTAGCAGGACATATCGCAATTCCCTTTTCGTCAAATTCTAGTTTCTGCCCATTCTTGCTCACCCATCCTGTCTGTCTCGCCGGTACTCCCATTACTAACGCGTATGGCTTCACGTCTTTTGTAACGGTGCTTCCAGCCCCAATGAGCGCATATTCTCCTATCTCTACTCCGCATACTATGGTCGAGTTGGCTCCTATGGTGGACCCTTTCTTTAGCAGGGTCTGCCTGAATTCGTCTTTCCTTTCAATAAAGCTTCTCGGATTGATGACGTTGGTAAATACTGCGGATGGACCGATAAATACGTCGTCTTCTACCTCTACTCCTTTATATATGGATACGTTGTTTTGTATCTTGACTCTGTCGCCAATCCTGACACCGCTGCCAATCATGACATTCTGACCGAGGTTGCAGTTTTCTCCAATGTGCGCACCTGCCATAATGTGACAGAAATGCCACACTTTGCTCCCTTTGCCTATCTCGCAAGGGTGATCTATGACCGATGTCTCGTGTACGAAATAATCCAATGCAGTCTCAGGTATTATGTCGGGAACTTATTTCCCCTCGCAAAAATAGTGAATTATTATCAACTTATTATGTTAATAATTTCCAAACGTATTTTCGCCGCTTCACGAGAATGCCTCTTTTGTCGCTTCTCGTAATGCCTGACAGACGTATTCCACTTCTTCTTTTTTTAGTTCTGTGTGCATCGGTAGTGCTATGACTCTGTCGGCTAGCTTTTCTGCATTGGGCAGATGGGTCTCTTTGTTTTTCTCCGCAAATACTGGCAGCTTATGTAGCGCAACAGGGAAATATACCATTGTGGCTATTCCTCTTTCTTTCAATGCTTCGCGTATAGCCTCTCGCTCTTGGACTCCTCCTCTTTTGAGCGCTATGGTATATTGATGGAATACATGTCGCGATGTCTGTTCGTCTGCTTCTGGTAATGTAATGTATTGCTCCATGTCTGCCAGCAATCTGTTGTACATTACGGCTATCTCGCGTCTGCGCTTGTTGAACTCGTCTAGATACCTCAGTTTGACTCTCAGTACGGCTGCTTGTATGGTGTCTAATCTCGAGTTGATGCCTATCGCTGTATTGTGATATTTCTTCTCTGAACCATGAGATGCCAGCATCCTCAACTTGCGGGCTAGGTTGTCATCGTTGGTCCATACCGCACCTCCGTCTCCCATACAGCCTAGATTCTTGGTCGGGAAAAATGAGGTGCAACCGATTGTCCCTGCCGTACCTGCTTTCTTCCGCTCTCCGTCTATCTCATATTCCGCACCTAGCGCTTGCGCTGTGTCTTCTATGATGTGTAGGGAATATTTGTTGGCGATCTTTATAATGGCGGATAAATCGCACGACTTGCCGAACAGGTGGACTGGTATTATCGCTGCTGTCTTTTCTGTAATGGCGGCTTCTATCAGTTTTTCGTCGATATTGTAGTCGTCTTTCACATCTACGAACACTGGTTCATACCCCAAAAGTGCCGCAGCTTCTGCCGTGGCAATAAAAGATTGTGCCGTGGTGATTATCTGTGCCCCCTTTGGAATGTCTAGTGACATAAGGGCCAACTGTAGCGCATCTGTGCCGTTGGCGCAGCTTATAACGTGCTTGACTCCTAGATATTTCGCTAACTCTTCTTCAAAGGCACTCACGTCAGGTCCCTTTATATATGCTCCACTCCTTACCACATTCATAATGGCAGGGTCGAGTTCTTTGGCTAGGCGTGTATGTAACGCACCTAAGTCAACCATATTTACATTCATACCTTCGTTAAAAGTATTTTTAGTGGCGTAAAGTTAATGATTTAATGCCAATATTGTATTTTTCTCGTCTTTTGCTCTTCGCCGTCTCTATGTCGCAAATAAAAAATTACGATGAACAAGGGACTTCTCCAAGTGTAGACCGAATGTAGACCGAATGTAGCCCGAGTATAGTCCGAGTGTACAGAATAAAAAATTTACGATGAACAAGGGACTTCTCTATGACTAGCCATAGAGTACAGTAGGTCCTCTGACTGTCCTGTCTCGCTGACTGTTGCACTATTTTGTGCTTTAAAATCGTAGTAGTGCGATTATTTGATTTTAATCAACTATTTTTGCATCGTATATCGTCGGTACTCTGATAATGTATACATTTACATGAATAATAACTCATGCCTTGATTAATAAAATGTCCTTTTGTCTATTACTTTTCGTCGCTTTGTTTGCTCCTGCAGAGTCTCTGGCAGACAATCTTTCTGCTTTCTCAGCAGATTCTCTCTATACTCTGGGAAGTAATGCTTCTCAGTCTGCCTCTGATTCTAAAGAGGCCTATTTCTGTACTGTTTCCGTCGTTGTCGTTGTTGCCTTGCTATTGTTTTGGGTCTACAGCCTCTACAGGATCAATAGACAGAAAACTCTCAGATTGAAGACTTTGGAGACAGAACGTGCGCTCTTGCGTCACCAGATGAATCCTCAGCTGGTCTTCAATACTCTTAATTATATCCAGAATTCTATCTCTGATAATGAACTGGAGAACGCTGAAAGTAGCTTGACTAATTTCACCAAGCTCTTGCGTTTGAATTTTGATAATTCTAGAAAGCAGCAGGTCCTACTCTCTGTCGATTTGCTGGCTCTCTCTCTCTACCTCGATCTTGAACGAGTTCGCTATGGTAATAAATTCAACTACAAGATCAATATCAATGGTACTGTAGATGACGAAAAGCTTTTCGTTCCACCTATGCTCATCCAGCCGTTTGTGGAGAATGCGGTCCTTTATGGTCTGGCACATAAGAACTCTTCCGATGGTTTCATAACTATTAATATCAATGACCGCAATGATGAGCAGACCATCGAATGTGAAATCATTGATAATGGTATCGGTCGTAAGGCCGCTGCCGAGTATAATAAGGGTAAGATAGGCCGTAATTCAGCAATTCTCAAGCTCACTCATGAGCGTCTCCAGGAGGTTAATCATGCTAAACGTGATGCCTGCTATTCAATTACCGACCTCGTTGATGACAATTCTAATCCTATGGGTACTAGGGTAGCTATCATCATTCCTTACTCCGAGGATGCGAAGTAAGTACGATAAGAAGACTGTCGCTATAAGTATTAAGAATCCCGTATGACTCACGTAGTTGTGCGGGATTTTTTGCAGTAATAGATTTCTTGCTGACAAAATCTATTTTTGTTTATCTTTGCACAAAAAACATAACACAACATATTCAATACAGTATAATGAACCTAAAAAAACTACCATTGGCACTGGCTATGTTCCTCTTGCCGGTCCAGTCGTTCGCACAGGATAATGGGTGCGACGACCACTCTTTCTGGAATTACAATCTCCCTATCGAAGAGCGTATCGACAACCTCATGCAGCAACTGACTCTCGAAGAGAAGGTCAGCATGATGATGAACCGCTCTCTGGCTATTCCTCGTCTTAGTATTCCTGCCTATAACTGGTGGGGCGAAGCTTGTCATGGCCTTATGGGCGTCAGTGATGTGACTGTATTTCCTCAGGCTATTGCTCTCGCATCTACTTTCGATGACGACGGGCAGTTGGCCACATATACCATGGTCTCTGATGAGGCTCGCGGTCGTTATAATTCTATCTCTCGCGATGGCGATATCGGTCCTTATGTCTCTTGGATTCCAAACCTTACTTTCTGGGCTCCTAATGTGAACCTTATCCGTGACCCTCGCTGGGGTCGTGCTCAGGAGAGCTATGGTGAGGATCCTTACCTCCTTTCTCGTATGGGCGTTAACGTAGTCCTCGGTATGCAGGGTACTGATACTCTCCATTTCAAGACTCACGCTTGCGCTAAGCATTATGCCGTTCACAGCGGACCTGAGCCTCTGCGCCACCAGTTTAATGCTGTGGTTTCTAAACGCGACCTCTGGGAGTCATACCTCCCTGCTTTCAAGGCACTCGTCGTTGAGGGCAACGTGCAGGAGGTTATGTGCGCCTATTCTGCCTTGGATGGCGAACCTTGCTGCTCTAGCGGACGTCTGCTCATAGATATTCTCCGCGATCGCTGGAATTATAAGGGTATCATTCTCACCGACTGCGACGCTATCAATGATTTCTATTCTAAGGGACGTCACGAGACTCATAAGGGTCCTGCCGATGCAAGCGCTGATGCAGTGCTCCACGGTACCGACCTCGAGTGTGGTAAGTGCTATAATTCTCTCATCGATGCCGTGAAGGAGGGTCTCATTAAGGAGTCTGACCTCGATATCTCGCTCCGACGTGTCCTCTATGGCCGCTTCTCCCTGGGTCTCCTCGATCCTGATGAGGTTAGCCCTTATTATAATATCCCTGGTTCTGTGGTCGACTGTCAGAAGCATCGCGACCATGCTCTATTGATGGCGCAGGAGAGTCAGGTCCTCCTCAAGAACGATAAGAATGTTCTTCCTCTTAGCAAGAATATCAAGACTGTCGCTGTCGTAGGTCCTAATATCGACGACCCAATCATGATGCGTGGTAACTATAGTGGTACTCCTACACACTGCGTTACTATCCTTCAGGGTATTCAGAATAAGCTCCCTAATGCAAAGATTATCTCTGACAAGGGTTGCGAAATCGAATATGACTACCTCCAGATTCCTCAGGGTCAGAATATCAAAGCCGATGGTCAGGTGGGCTTCAAGGCTGAGTATTATGGCAATCGCTCTTTCGAGGGCGAACCTGTCGTTGTTGCTCACGCCGATAAGATCGATTACCAGACCGAAGGTGGCTATGGTTTCGGTAATGGTGTCCCAACTCACGATTTCTCTGCTCGCTATACCGCAAAATATACCGCTGATTTCACTGGTAAGCTTATGCTCAATATCCGCGGTACAGAGTTCGTGGCTAAGCTTAATGGTGAGGTTGTGGGTGAACACCATCCGGCTAAACTCTCTTTTGATTTTGTTCCAGGCATGGAACTTACTGAGGCTCAGCGTCAGGAACTCATGATTCAGTTCTTCCGCCGTCCAAAGGCTGTTACTACTGATGTCGAGCAAGGTAAGACCTACGATATTGAGATTCTCTATACCTCGGATAAGGAGGGTCAGGTCTCTCGTCTCTCTCTCGAGGCTTTTGTTCAGAAACCTCTCGATTTCGTAGCACTCAAGGATAAGATCAAGGATGCAGAGGTAATTATATATGTAGGTGGCATCACACCTTCTCAGGAGGGTGAGGGTCACGAACGTACAACTATCGAACTTCCCGAGATTCAGCAGAAGTTCCTCGCCGAGATGCGCTCTACAGGTAAGCCTGTAGTTTATGTCAACTGTTCTGGCTCGGTTATCGGCTTCGAGGGCGTGGATACCAACTGCGATGCTCTCCTCCAGGCTTGGTATGCAGGTCAAGAGGGGGGTACTGCTGTCGCTGATGTCCTCTTCGGTGACTATAACCCATCTGCTAAGCTCCCTATAACTTTCTATAAGTCTACATCTCAGCTCCCTGATATCAAGGACTATAATATGGAGAACCGTACCTACCGCTATTTCAAGGGTGAACCTCAATATGCTTTCGGCTATGGTTTGAGCTATACCAGCTTCGAGTTCGGTAAGGCTAAGTTGTCCAAAAAGACTGTCAAGAAGGGCGAGAGCGTTGATATCACTATTCCAGTGAAGAATACGGGTTCTCTCGATGGCGCAGAGGTTGTTCAAGTCTATGTCAAGAGTCTTACAAACCCTGATGCCCCTATCAAGTCTCTCAAAGCATACAAGCGTGTAGAGATAGCAAAGGGCAAGAGCGCCGACGTGAAGCTTACTCTCTCTCCAGATGCTTTCTCTTACTACAGCGAATCGAAGGACGATTTGGATGTCTTCGCAGGTAAGTACCAGATCCTATACGGCAACTCTTCTCGTGACCAGGATCTTAAAGCTGTCTCGTTCGAGGTGAGGTAAAGTGAAGAGTATCATATAGTTAATGTGCTGTCCGATGCCGTGGTTCCTTCCCGGTGTCGGACAGTTTTGTTTTCCCTCAGTCGGCGTAATAGTGTTTTTTTGACTGATTATACATTTTTTAATAAACTAACGTCCACGAAAGGGCGTATATAGGGACAATTAAGCGTTTAATTTAGTAGTTAGTATTTTTTTATTGGACAACACGATGAAACTAAGATTCACCGCCATTATTCTCCTTCTCGCATTCGTTATGGGAATGAGTAACGCACAGACAAATCTGACAAAAGAGCAGATTATGGCAATGTCTATCGAGGAGCTTTCTGATCTCTCTTTGGAGGATTTGATGGCTGCCGTTGAAACCCTTGGCGTATCAAGCGTAGACGAACTCTTCGCGATGATTATGAACAAGAATGTATCTTCCGCATCGAAAGAGGAGGAGGACGCTTTCACTAGTCCACTTTCTTCTTCCGTTCTTACCCGAAGCGAGATGCGTACCTACGGTCTCACTACCATTGAGGAGGCTTTCCGCCTTATTCCTGGTGTGATCGTGCAAGAGAAGACAAATGGTATGTATGATGTTCAACTCCGTGGTTTGAACAACATCCCAGACAATAACCTTCTCCTTTATTCTGAGAATGCAAATACCCTCTTGATGATTGATGGTCGTGTGGCTCACAACTACGCAATGGGTGCTATCAACTTCGATATGCTCCCAATCTCTATCGAGGATATTGAGCGTATCGAGGTAGTGCGTGGCGCTAGCTCGGCTCTCTATGGTGGTAACGCAGTTCAGGGTGTAATCAATATCATTACTGAAAAGCCTAATCCAACATCAAAGAATGTCAGCGGTAGCTGCCAGATGGGAAACAGCGATACATATGTTGTCGACTTCGCACTCCGCAAGTCGTTCACTGATAAGTTCTCTGTAGGCCTTACTTTCAATACCCAGCGTCGCGACCGTTCGACTGATAAACTCTACGTTATGCCTCAGCACGGTCTGTTCTTCGCAGATAGAACAGCTCAGCTTCCTGGTATCAACCAGCCATTCTCGCAAGCCCAGCTTGGCGCATACGTACAGCAGGGCGCGTTGAAGGATGCTTCTAATGGAGGTTATATCGAGGTAGATGATATCAAAAACCTTATGCAGGTCATCACATCTCCTAATCCTCAAAGTGGTGAGATGGACTATTACCTCTTCGAGACCAATATGCCTGAGCGTAACTTGAACAATAAGTACAAGGATCCATCGGTGTCTCGTCACACTACAGGTATCAATGGTTATGTAACCATAGTCCCAAACAGTGATGTCCGATTCGACCTCTCGTTCGGTTACCAGAATTCAGATGTTATGGCTACTCAGGTGGGCGACAGCTATATGTCGTTCGAGAACCGTACTTCTGAGACTTACTATGGTAACATGAACGCTCGCCTCTATGGTCTTTCGTTGAATGCCGATTTTATGGCAGGTGAGAATAATTATGCTGTAGGTGTTCCTGGTTTCAATGTTAAGCCTTTCACTTATAACGTTGCTGCAGAGTATGATTTCAGCATCGGAGACCATTTCGCTATACGCCCAGGTGTTACATACCAATACATCAAGTATAAGGATGTTACCCCATATTTCGACTATGGCAAGGGTATGGGGACTGCCACTCAGGCTAAGAGCGGTTATCAGAAACTCGGTGGTTTCTTCGATGGCGAAGCTGATGTAAGTACTTTCGCTCCATCGGTTCGCTTCAATGCTAACTTCGGCAACTTGCGACTCATCGCGGCTCTCCGTTCAGATAAGACTTCTATTCCAGATACATGGAATACATCATATCAGTTCGTTGCCAACTATCTCTTCAATGATGATAACTTCCTTCGTTTGAGCTATGGCCGTGCTAACCGTTCAATGACAATGGTTAATACTTCATCAGCATTGACTGTTGAGCGTACAAATATCTTGTGGCCTAATGTATTGCACTTCGTAGGTAACGATGATTTCGATATGACCAATATGGATAATATCGAGTTGGGTTATCGTTGGAGACCTTCAAACAAGGTGCTTATTGATGCAGAGGCATTCGTGTCTTGGAGCCGTGATTATGGAGCTTTGATGAGTAATACTGCTAGATTTAAGCTCTCTCCTGAAACAATCATGCGCTTGGCCGATGTGGCAAAGAACGCTGTGGAGCAGAGTACTTCTTCTATCAGCAGAGATATGTTCCCTGCAGGTCCTGAGGGCGATCAGCAATTCATGGGCGCAATGGCAGGTGCAACTCAGGCTGCTTTCGGTCAGGCTATGGGTCAGCTCAATGTTCATAACATTTTCAATAAGGAGGCTTACATTAAGTTTGATAACCTTCCTTACGAGGTTAGACAGATGGGTGTGAGCTTGGGTATCGACTGGATCATCTCGCCAAAGTTGATTACTAAGTTCAACTTGAATGTTCAGAAGACTATCATCGACAATTATTATGCCTATAGTCAGAACGAAGCTCTTTCTTCTCAGTTGCAGATTGCAGGTGCAAAATCTGGCGCTGCAGTGCAAGAGTTGATGATGGGGTTTGCTCAGTCAGTCATCGCTTCTGGTGGTGATATCAATGCTGGTATGTCATTGCTACAGACAGTTCTCAACAATCCTCACGCAGACGATTATATCGCTCAGTCTTATGGTAAGATGAACCCTGCTCAGCAGGCTGAAACTATGGCTGCTCTCTATGCAGCAGCTCAGGCAGGCGCAACATCTTACACAGATGAGAATGGAGTAGTAGTCAACCACCCATTGTCAATGTACTATGCCTTGAAGTACGATGTCCGTATGGATGAGCAGATGAACGCAACTCTCGGTAACAGCGAGTTCGTTCAGCCACCTCTTGAGAATGGTCACAAGCATAAGGCTACTCCTGGTTTCTACGGTATGGCAGGCCTCATCTACAAGCCTATCAGCCAGGTTAACATCGCTGCTTTTGCAAACTTCATGTCTGGTCGCGAGTATCTTACATCATTCGGCGTAGATAAGCTCAACCCTCGTTTCACTGTAAACGCTAAGGTCGGTTATCACCCTAATGCAAATATCGAGTTCTTCCTTTCAGCACACAACTTGTTGAATAATAAGAAAGTTGAGTTCCTCTATGGTGATAAGATCGAGGGTCTCTACACTCTTGGTATGACTTGCGCATTCTAATAAAATCATACTAATACTATTAATCCGAGGGGGCTGGGTCAAGGCATTGACTCAGCCTTCTTTGTTCCTTGTAGTTTCGTGTCTTGGCAAAAAGACAAAAAACCACACAAATCTGTACGAGCAATAAAAATAATCCCTATATTCGCTCCATCAAAAGTATAAATTAATTAACCAGAGCATGGAAGAAAAACGCTTTATTAGTCCGCTCACAGATTTCGGCTTCAAGCGAATCTTTGGCAACAAGGACATTCTGCTCGCATTCCTCAACGATTTGTTCGAGGGCGAGGTGCAGTTCACCGATTTAGTCTATTCCGATAAGGAAATAAAGGGCGACTCCGAGGAGGACAAGACAGTAATCTACGACATCCATTGCACAACATCCAGCGGCGAGAAGATTATCGTAGAGATGCAGAACGAGTTTACGCTGGGCTTCCGCGACCGTATGGTGTATTACATTGCCCGCGATGTGGCAAAGCAAGGCGAAGCAGGAAAGGGTTGGAATTATGGCTGTTTGAAGGCTGTATATTCAATAATCTTTACTAATTTTGAACTGTTCGATAATAATGGTCCGCAGGAATCATTTCAAAGACACGACGTCAAGCTTGTAGACACAACCACAAGCAAGCCGTTTACGGACAAGATACGGATGGTCTGCCTGCAGATACCGTTGACCATAGAAGAGCCGTTGCAAAGCGGAACAAAAATAGATACGTGGATGTATAATCTCAAAAACATGCACAGCATGCAGCAACTGACAAACGCCGAAGATATGCCGATCTTCAAGAGATTGGAGCAGGTGGCAGAGTACCATCAGCTGTCGCCCGAAGACCGTGAAGCTTATGACATCAGTTATAAGCACTATTTGGATGCGTACAACCTGGAGCTATCCCGCAAGCTACGCATGGAGATGGCCCTTGAACAAGGGCTCGAACAGGGATTGAAGCAAGGTAGAGAACAGGGGCTGCAGCAAGGACTTGAACAAGGACTTGAACAAGGGCTACAGCAAGGTATAGAGCAAGGAGAAGCCAAAGGCGAAAGAAAGAAGCAACTTGAGATTGCGAGGGCGTTCAAGAGCCTAGGCGTTGATATAGCCACGATAGTTCAGGGGACTGGTCTATCGCAGGAAGAGATAGAATCACTATGATTTCAGCAGCAAAATATTCACAAAGCCGAATGCTAGGTAGCGTTCGGCTTTTGTTTTCTATGGTCGTATAGGTGATATTTGCCTGTCTGCTACCGAGGGCGGTGCCCCTGGTAGAACTAAATCCTCCTGGATCTGCGTGCCCCAAGCACATCCTATATCCCTTCCTTTTCATTGATTTCGCACGAAATTTACCACCTGTATGCTTGATTTTAGACCGCTCAGCAAGGTATTTGTTGGGTAAGGGGAAGTCGTTTGTGAAGTTTGTAACCTTTGTAACCTTGTAACCTGGGTATCATTTCCTCACACGCGAAAGCCGAGCTAGCAGACTACCTGGGGGTATCAACAGAGAAGCTCTGTGTGTGACGAGGTGAGGAGAAGGGAGTTGGTTTTTAGATAAAGATAAGATTTATTATTGCTGGAAGTTGGCTCTGGGTCCTTTCTGTATTAAGGCTGTATTAAGAGAGCGTTAAGAGAGTGTATAGAGAGGTAGGGGGATATGATTTTTATATGTTTTGTTTTTTTGGAGAGGGAGGTGGTTCTAGGAGAAGGTAGTAGTTCTAGGAGGTGGTGGCTAACAAGACGGTGTACACACCGTCTCTACAAAGCGATAACAAACGATTAGGAAGACACTAAAAAACGCTTGACCCCCCCCAAAAAAAAACGGCCAAAATATGTCGTTCGTCAAAAATTATTGCAGTTCGTCAAAAAGTTTATTGCGGAATTGAGGCAAATTTTTAGTTTCGTGACGGGTTTTGTGTGTCTTCATTTTCCATAAGACACACAGTATATACCCAAAAATAACAGTTATAAATTTTCAAAAACAATCCATGAAGAGATTTCTATCTTTTTTCAGCCTGTTGCTCATAGCAGCAGTGCAGTCGTGGGCAATTGTGCCGACAATCGCCCAAATCACCATCGGCGAGAAGACGACGGATTATTATGATGTTGAGAGTTTCCTTGATGCATACTATGCAATTGAAGGTACAGCAAGCGTCAAGCTTCTTGGCGATATAACGTTGCCACTAAACAGGAATATCAACAACTACAATACTGCTTCCATCATCTCGCTGGATCTCAATGGTCATAGCATCAAAGCTAATGCATCACACGTCGGCGTAATAGAGGTTAAGGGCCTTCTCTCAGTAAACGGAGAGGGATTGATAGAGAACGATACCGATGGAGGTGCAGCATTTGGTGCCTACGATGGCGGTGTTGCGGAGGTAAACGGAGGCTCATACCTATGTGGAGCAGCAATATGTTATTGTACTGTTGGAAGTGAAGTGATTATCAATAACGGTAAGTTCAAAGTTTCTTCCATGTACTTCGATGGATTCGATAAGCCTTTCGTCAATGGCGGTCTCTTTTCTATAGATCCATCATTTGACTGCATACATTTTTACTCTGTGGCAATACCTAATGACGACGAGGAGACAAAGGCTGAGTATCCTTACAAGATGGCAGGCAATCAGGCAGTCTGCAATTATCTCGCTTCGCTGATGGGCGATGATATTTATTCTGGTTACGGAGTGAAATTCTTTGTAAACGAAGGTCAATTGATGGTGACTATAGGTGAGAACCAACCCGAGCCTCTAGCCTCTATAATGATTTGTTTTTCAAATGAAGGGAATGATGGTTATTTCTGTGGGATGACAGGAAATGACTATGTCTTTTATATCGAAAATGGCGAACTTACAAGAATTGGAGTAAAGACTGGCAGCGAAGTGAGTTTTTATCTCGACAAGAGGTCAACAGTTCCTCTCGCCCAGATTACCATTGGCGAGAATGTGACAGACTACTATAATGCAGAAGAGTTCAGAACGGATTTTGCAAGTATCGAAGGCACAGCCACTGTCAAGCTTCTTGGCGATATAACTTTGCCAGATGAAGAACTTCTTGCCAACAAAAACTCTGATGCCGACATCACACTTGACCTCAATGGTCATAACATCACAGGCAATTGTGAGGATGATGCCATAATTTATGTGGACGTTAACAAACTGACAATAGTAGGGGATGGTATTGTAGAGAACATTGGGGAAAGTGGAGACGCTGTCGGTAGCGGAGGTCCATTAGTGATAAACGAGGGTACATACATAGGTGTGTTGGATGCTTGTTTCGTTCAAGCACCAAATGAACTAATCATTAACGGCGGAAAGTTTAAGGCTCCTTATTTGTACTATAGAGATTTAGGTAAGCCAATCGTCTTTGGAGGCATCTTCTCTATGGACCCATCGGACTGCGTAGCTGAGGGCTATGTTGTGGTGGATAATGATGACGAGGCTACAAAGGCTGAATATCCTTACAAGGTGGTAGAGAAGAGCTTGGTACCTACAGCTATCGAGCGCATCAACGCCGACAAGGCACAGAAGGCTGTCAAGACCATCGAGAACGGAAAGGTAGTCATCATACGTGGCGACAAGAAGTACGACCTCTCTGGTCGCGAATTGTAAACCATTGTAGAGAACAACGATAAAGCAAATAAATTAAGAGACGTTGCCAGTGGGCAGCGTCTCTTTTTTGTTTAATGCGTCTTATTGATGCTTATTGCGTTGTAATGCGTCGTAATGAAGCAGCGCCGTTTTCGGGTGTCGTACATTTGCGTTGTTTTTTTGCGTAAAACTCGTAAATTGAAGAGCTTTTGGTATAATAAGGTATCTTTGATGACGGGGGTGTAGAAAAAAAGAGCTACTTTTGCATAATTTACGCCAATTAATATTCCCATAATATATGAAAAGTAAACTCAACAAGGTACTAGTCTTAGGCTCAGGTGCGCTGAAAATCGGTCAGGCAGGTGAGTTCGACTATTCTGGTTCTCAAGCGCTGAAGGCTTTGCGCGAAGAGGGTATCAGCAGCGTGTTGGTAAATCCTAACATCGCAACCATCCAGACGTCAGAGGGTATTGCAGACAAGGTATATTTCTTGCCTATTACACCTCACTTCATTACAGAAATCATCAAGAAGGAGCGTCCTGATGGCATCATGCTCGCTTGGGGTGGACAGACCGGCTTGAATGTTGGTACTGCACTCTACCAGAGCGGTACTCTTGCAGAGTATGGCGTTAAGGTTCTCGGTACCAGTGTAGAGGCTATCATGAACACAGAGGACCGTGACCTCTTCGTAAAAGAGCTCGACAAGGCAGAACTCAAGACACCAGTCAGTCAGGCCTGTGAGAACATGACAGATGCACTCGCTGCTGCTCATAAGATAGGCTTCCCTATCATGATTCGTTCTGCTTATGCCCTCGGTGGTCTTGGTTCAGGTATCTGTCCTGATGAGAATACATTCAAGGAACTTGCCGAGAGCGCATTTACATTCGCTCCACAGGTACTCGTAGAAGAATCCCTCAAGGGCTGGAAGGAGATAGAGTTCGAGTGTATCCGAGACGCCAACGACCACTGCTTCACTGTTGCATCAATGGAGAACTTCGACCCACTTGGCATACACACAGGAGAGTCGATCGTAGTTGCACCTACATGCTCACTTACAGAGCAGCAGGTTAAGTTCCTTCAGGATATTACAATCAAGTGCGTACGTCACCTCAATATCGTAGGAGAGTGTAACATACAGTTCGCATTCAACGCAGAGACAAACGACTACCGTATCATCGAGGTCAATGCACGACTCTCACGTTCGTCCGCTCTTGCATCTAAAGCCACAGGTTATCCATTGGCTTTCGTTGCTGCTAAGATTGCCCTTGGCTACACACTCGACCAGATTGGTGAGATGGGTACACCTAACTCGGCATACGTAGCACCTAGCCTCGACTATATGATATGTAAGATTCCTCGTTGGGACCTTACCAAGTTCTCTGGTGTAAGCCGTTTGATAGGCTCATCAATGAAGTCGGTAGGCGAGATCATGTCAATCGGTCGCTCATTCGAAGAGATGATACAGAAAGGCCTGCGTATGATCGGTCAGGGTATGCACGGCTTTGTAGGCAACGACCATGTTAAGTTCGATAATCTCGATGAGGAACTTCAGAACCCAACCGACCTCCGTATCTTCGCTATTGCACAGGCACTCGAAGAGGGCTACACACCAAAGCGTATTGAGGAGCTGACAAAGATCGACGTTTGGTTCCTCGACAGACTTAAGAATATCGTTGATATAGAGCACAAGCTTCAGTCATACAACAAGCTCGAGGAACTTCCTGATGCACTCCTGAAAGAGGCTAAGGTTGCAGGTTTCTCAGATTTCCAGATTGCCCGTTTCGTACTCAAGAACGAAGAAGGCAACATGGAGAAGAAGAACCTCGACGTCAGAAAGTATCGTAAGGCCAAGGGTATTGTTCCTGCTGTTAAGCGCATCAATACTGTTGCCAGCGAGCATCCAGAGTTGACAAACTACCTCTATGTGACATACGCAGTAGAGGGACACGATATTGAGTATTACAAGAACGAGAAGTCGGTAGTCGTTCTTGGTTCAGGCGCATACCGTATCGGTTCATCAGTAGAGTTCGACTGGTGTTCGGTAAATGCCATCAACACAGCAAGGAAGCTCGGGTATAAGTCGATCATGATCAACTACAACCCTGAGACAGTATCGACAGACTACGATATGTGTGACCGTCTCTACTTCGACGAGCTCTCACTCGAGCGTGTACTTGACGTTATTGACCTTGAGGCTCCTAAGGGTGTAATCGTATCAGTAGGAGGTCAGATACCAAACAACCTTGCCATGAAGCTCCACCGTCGCGGAGTGCCAGTTCTCGGTACAAGTCCTGTAGATATTGACCGTGCAGAGAACCGCGATAAGTTCTCCGCTATGCTTGACAAGCTCGGCATTGACCAGCCAGCATGGCGTGCATTGACATCAATGGACGACATCAAGGCATTCATTGACCAGGTAGGCTTCCCAGTATTGGTTCGTCCATCATACGTACTCTCGGGAGCTGCAATGAATGTCTGCTACGATAACGATCAGCTCGAGCGCTTCCTCAAGATGGCTACAGAAGTATCTAAGGAGTTCCCAGTCGTAGTATCACAGTTCATGCAAGATACAAAAGAGATAGAGTTCGACGCCGTAGCCGACAAGGGTGAGGTTGTTGAGTACGCTATTTCTGAGCACGTTGAGTTCGCAGGTGTTCACTCAGGTGATGCTACAATGCTCTTCCCAGCACAGAACATCTACTTCGCTACAGTACGCAAGATTAAGAATATCGCACGTCAGATTGCCAAGGAGCTCAATATCTCGGGTCCTTTCAACATCCAGTTCCTCGCTAAGAACAATATGGTGAAGGTAATCGAGTGTAACCTCCGTGCATCACGTTCGTTCCCATTCGTATCAAAGATACTCAAGCATAACTTCATTGAGACAGCTACAAAGATTATGCTTGATGCACCTTATACACGTCCAGAGAAGGGAGAATTTGATATCGACTATGTTGGTGTCAAGGCTTCACAGTTCTCATTCGCTCGTTTGCAGAATGCCGACCCAGTTCTTGGCGTAGATATGTCGTCTACTGGTGAGGTAGGTTGTTTGGGTGATGACGTAAATGAGGCTCTTCTCAACGCTCTCATCGCTACAGGCTACTCGCTCCCAAAGAAGTCGATCCTCCTCTCATCAGGCGCTCCTAAGGGCAAGGTAGACCTCCTAGAGCCAGCACAGGCACTTGTTGCCAACGGCTATGAGATCTACGCTACTGCAGGTACAGCTAAGTTCCTGAACGAGAATGGCGTTAAGGCTACTACAGTAAGCTGGCCAGACGAGAACGGCGAGAATAATGTAATGGATATGATTGCAAACCATAAGTTCGACCTCATTGTCAATGTTCCTAAGAACCAGACAAAGAGAGAGCTTACAAACGGCTACAAGATACGTCGTGGAGCAATCGACCACAATATTCCATTGATGACTAATGTTCGTCTTGCGAAGGCATTCATCAACGCCTTTACTTCCGTTAAGCTCGAGGATATCAAGATCAAGAGCTGGCAAGAGTACAAGTTGTAATCGATAGAATACTGCTGAAAAAAAATCCCTAGGCCGCATGACCTAGGGATTTTTTTTAGGGGGAACATCCCAACAGACTATATCGATTAGTGCAAAAAGGAGAGTGTGCGCGATCAGTATAAAACTAACCGATAATAGCCGTAGGATTAGGTTCTATCTCTGAACCATAGTAATTTTTAGTAACTTTCAGTTTTTCTCCACAAATAATAATTGTCAATACGCTAGCAATTGTAAATAGCGCGAAAAAAATATGTTTGAACTTCATAATCGTTATCTATTTCTTTTATGACTGCAAATTTATGGAGCCCAAAGAACATGACATTACGTAATTTTACGCAAAAACGAACTAAATTTGCACCGTAAATAGAAATTTATGGAGAACAAGCAATTATACATAGAGACCTATGGCTGCCAGATGAATGTGGCAGATACAGAAGTCGTTGCTGCAGTGATGCAGACCGTGGGCTATGAGATGACAGACGATGCCAAGAAGGCAGATGCCATCCTGCTGAATACTTGCAGTATTCGAGACAATGCGGAGCAACGAGTTCTCGGACGCTTGCGCGAGCTTTCGGCCCTGCGTAACGAGAAACCAGGCCTGGTGCTGGGTGTCATCGGCTGTATGGCAGAGCGTACACAGCAGACTCTTTTCGAGAATGGAGTGAATCTTGTGGCAGGTCCGGATAGCTATATGGATATGCCTAACCTCATTATGGCTGCCGAGGCTGGTGAGAAAGCTATCAATGTCCAGCTCTCTACTACAGAGACCTACAAGAGCATCATCCCTCGCCGACTCTCTGCCGGTAATATCTCTGCTTTCGTAAGCATAATGCGCGGCTGCAATAATTTCTGTTCCTATTGTATAGTACCTTATACCCGTGGTCGTGAGCGTAGCCGTGAGCCAGAGAGCATTCTCAATGAGATACGCGACTTGCAGGGCCGTGGCTATCGTGAGGTAACACTCCTTGGACAGAATGTCAACTCGTACAATTATATATGTGAGGCAGATTCATCGAAGAATCTACTCTTCCCTGGCCTTCTCGCACTAGTGGCTGAGACATTCCCTGATATGAGAATACGTTTCACTACCTCTAACCCTAAGGATATGTCGGATGAGACCCTCAGTGTTATTGCTTCTCATAAGAATCTTTGCCGTCATATCCACCTGCCATTGCAGTCGGGTTCCGACAGGATATTGAAGCTTATGAACCGCAAGTACACAGCAGAGTGGTACAAAGACCGTATCAATGCCATCCGTCGCATAATACCAGATTGCGGCATCACTACAGATGTATTCTGCGGATTCCACTCGGAGACAGAGGAGGATCATCAGATGACTCTCGACCTTATGAAGTGGGTAGGTTACGATTCTGCATTTATGTTCCAATACTCTGAGCGCCCTGGTACATTCGCCGCTAAGAATCTGCCAGATAATGTCACTCCAGAGGTTAAGGGACGACGCCTCAAGGAACTCATCGACCTTCAGAATGTACTCTCACTTGAGAGCAACAAGAAAGATATAGGTAAGGAGTTTGAGGTATTGGTAGAGGGCTACTCTAAGCGTTCTAAGGACGATCTTATGGGACGTACTTCACAGAATAAGGCTGTGGTGTTCCCTGCAGAGGGGCATAAGAAAGGCGACTTGGTTCGAGTGCGTGTCTATGATGCCACGCAAGCTACACTCCTCGCCAAGAAGATTGCTGATTAATGAATATCCGAATACTCATAACAACCCTGCTTTGCGCCTTGATGCTTGTCGAGGCTCAGGGCAGGGTTGTTTATCCCACTACTGCTGATACCACTCAGAATGTGCTGGACAGGCTTATCGGTCTCGCCGAAAAAGTGCTGGACTTAGTTACCTATAATCCAGATTCTTCACGTTATTCGTTCGCTGTCTATCCTGCCGCTTCGTATGGTCATCGCACAGGACTGGAGGTAGGACTTATGCCTATAATGCAAAGTAAGTCGTACACTGACCGCCAATCGTCCATTGTGATGGGTCTTCTGGTGTCCACAAAAAAGATGTGGGAGGTACAGCTCGATATGGATCTCTATCCCACAGAGGATATCACTATGGTCGGTAAGATAGAGTGGATGCGCTTACCCGACGAGTATTACCTTATGGGTAATGGGAAAAAGGACGTAGCTGCGGAGATGCTTACACGCACTTTGTCGGCCAACCCGACTATGATGATGAGAGTAGGGAAGTCCAACTGGGAGGCAGGACCCACCCTGCGATATTACTACGCCAGCTACAAAGATATAGAGGCACGCGATGAGGCTCAGCAATATCAGATAGAGGCGCTGCTGGACAATAGCAGTTGCTCTTCGTTCGGCTTAGGTCTCAGAGTGAGACGAGATACGCGCGACAATAACGACTGGCCTACGTCTGGTTCCTTGTTCGACTATGAGATAGACGGTTGGAGAAATGCCAATTATGGTAAATTTCTCAACTTTATGACGATGACGACCGACTATCGTAAATATTTCTCCCTGAAAAAGACTGTGCTTGCTGCACAGGCCTATATCTCTAATGCTTCAGGTAAGACACCTATGCACCTGCTGCCTACCTTCGGCGGAACCCGGCTTGACAGAGCGGTGGGGCATAATCTCAAGTACCTGGGCGATATAGCATGGTTTACCCAAGTAGAGTGGCGAACCCCACTGTTCTGGCGATTAGGCGCTACTGTCTTCACAGGCGTAGGCAAGGCGACAGATGCTGCCAAAGAGGCCTTCAAGGATGCTCACGGTGTGATAGGTGCCGGGTTGAGGTTTAAAGTATTCCCAAAATCAGGCATGAATATACGCCTTGATTATGGCAGGGGCACACATGGAGACCACGGCTTTTACCTGAATGTCAAAGAGGCATTCTGAAAAATATTATTTCAAGCGTTCGTAGAGCATATCCTCGAGAGCTCTGTCGAAGTTGTATTTCATTTCGCAGTTATTATCGAGAATAAGAGTCGCGCCATTCGCCTTAGTGTAAGGCTCCCAGGCAGGAACGCCCTTAGCCTCTGGCTTCCCGTTTTTTGCGAAGCTGAACCACAAGTCGCTCATCTTGTCGGCGATAGTAGCCGCCTTAGTGTCGCCCGCCTTAACCTGATAACGCTCATCATAAGGGTTGTTGAAGCACAAAGGGATATCCAGAGAGTGGTAACAGCCACTGCCTCCCTCGTCAAAATCAGACACCCATGTAAGCAAGTACACATAGACAGGGGCATTATTGACAGCCGAAACAGCATCAGCTGTGGCCAATGTAAGAGTACGTATATTACTGTCAATGCCTAGGATATCAGCTAGTGAGCCGTCAGGGTAAGCCGAGAGGAAAGCCTCCTCGAACTTCCTGGCATCCTCGCCATAGCGCTGAGCCATTATCTCGTCGAACTTAGCTCGGTCGAGAGTAGTGTCGTTATAGAATTTACGTTCCAGCTCATTGAAAGTAGAGCCAATCATGATAGGAATATCTGTAGCCAGTTCTGACAAGCCAGGTGTATAAGGCTGAGAAAGCAATGTCTTGCCATCGGCAGTAGGGCAAAATCCCCACATCTTGATACTGCCTGGAGTTCGACTGCCAAGTATTTCTGCCTGACACATATCACTGACCCTCATCAGGGAGTCGCAATCCATAGTCTGAATATTGTCGAGGTTATCTGCATTAAGACCCAGAGCCTCAACTACACGGTTGCCCAGTTTCTTCGATATACTGCTATCGGTAATATTGATTTTTGCGCCACTTTGTATGATAGCGCGTTGGAACAGCCCCTTAGCCTCAGGCATACAGAGCAAGGTACCTACCTTTCCTCCGCCGCCAGACTCGCCGAATATAGTGATATTGTCAGGGTCGCCTCCAAATACCTCCGCATTAGCCTTCGCCCATTTCAAGGCATTGATGATATCGCGCATACCGACATTCACCGACTGTTCCCATTTGCCACCAAAATCAGACAGGTCGAGGAACCCCATAACACCCAGACGATGGTTGAGAGTTATAGTCACTGCCCCCTTACGAGCAAGAGCAGCCCCATCCGTAGGGTCGGCATTACCCGAACCGAAAGAGAAGCCACCGCCATGGATCCATACCATGATAGGACGTTTGCCCCCATCATTCAGACCAGTAGTCCATACGTTGGCGAGGAAATCACCCTTTCCCTCTACAGAATTATCATTATTCTGCTTAGCCCAAGGGCCATACTCCTTGCAGACAAGAGTATCCATCCACATATCGCAAGCTCTGGAAGGCATGAAGCGTTCAGCTTGAGCATAAGGAACACCCTTGAACGAATAGACACCACCATCCATCGTTCCTTCAATAGCACCAGTAGAGATTTTAGCAACAGGCACGTCTGAGTTCTTCTGGGTGCAACTACCCAATACCAATGAGAACGCAGCAACAGCCAAAGAGAAATAATGCATTCTGTTCATTTTTGCGGTTTTTGTTTGTCTGCTGCAAAGATAATATAATTATGGTCTACAATACTTCTGATGTTAAGATAGTTCCTTTCTACCCATACGCTAGTATAAGGGAAGTCCCTTGTTCATCGTAATTTTTTTATTTGACACGTATCGGAAATTTAGCTGAAGTCAACCTTTTTACTATCTTTGTGCTATTACTACCATTAATAAATTCATGCACGGTATGCTACGTATTTTTATATCATTAGGTATGTTGCTTATGGTTGTGGGGTGCTCGACACAGTCTACGACCAAATATCCATTTATGGATTCGTCGCTCTCGGTAGACGAGAGAGTAGAAGATCTGATGGGTCGTCTCTCATTGGAAGAGAAGGTGGCTCTTATGCAGAATTCATCAGAAGCTATTCCACGTCTTGGAATACATGAGTACGACTGGTGGAATGAGGTACTTCATGGAGTAGCCAGAGCAGGCAATGCTACGGTATTTCCACAGACAATAGGTATGGCAGCATCCTTTGACGTGCCTTTGGTGCATGATGTGTTCACGACAATCAGTGACGAGGCGAGAGTGAAGCACCGTCAGTTCCTTGCACAGAATAACAGAGGCAGATATACCGGCTTGACGGTATGGACACCAAATATCAATATATTCCGTGATCCACGCTGGGGACGTGGTCAGGAGACATACGGTGAGGATCCATACCTTACAGGCGAGATGGGTAAGGCTGTTGTGACAGGTCTTCAGTCGACAGACGAGAATGGCTACGACAAACTCCACGCCTGTGCAAAGCACTTTGCTGTGCATTCTGGTCCGGAGTGGAACCGCCATACATACAATGCAGAGAATATTCCATCGCGCGACCTTCACGAGACATATCTCTGGGCATTCAAGGAGCTTGTGACAAAAGCTGATGTCAGAGAGGTGATGTGCGCATACAACAGATACGAAGGCGAACCTTGCTGTGGTAGTTCACGTCTGCTTACACGTATACTTCGTGAAGACTGGGGCTATAAAGGTATCGTAGTATCAGACTGCTGGGCATTGAACGATTTCTACAATGCAGTACCAAAGGGACACGGTACAGAGCCAGATGCAGAGCATACAGCGGCTAAGGCAGTATTGAGCGGTACAGACCTCGAGTGCGGTTCGACATACGACAACCTCGATGAGGCAGTAGCAGCAGGTCTTGTTACAGAAGAGCGTGTAAATACATCCGTAAGACGTCTTCTCAAGGCACGTTTCCAGCTTGGAGAGTTTGACGACCCAGAGCTGGTTTCATGGAATAAGCTCAAGGATGAGATACTATGTTCTCCAGAGCACCACGCTTTGGCTAGAAAGATAGCTACAGAGAGTATTGTACTTCTCCAGAATAAGAACAACGTGTTGCCACTCTCGGCCGACAAGAAGATAGCCGTAGTAGGTCCTAATGCTACAGACTCAGTGACCCTATGGGCAAACTATAACGGTTTCCCTATGCACACAGTGACAATTCTTGACGGTATCAAGGCCATTGCAGGCAGTGACAACGTGAAATATGTCAAGGGTTGCGACTATGTGACACGAATGACAATGGAGAGCCAGATATACAACTGCAAGCAAGAGAACGGTCAGCAAGGCATCAAGGGAGAATATTGGAACAATATGAAGCTAGAGGGCGATATGGTTACATCGGTAGTATATAACAATCCTCTTATCTTCTCTACAGCAGGAGCTACGGTATTTGCTCCAGGCGTCAACCTTGAGAAGTTCTCAGCCAAGTACACTACAGACTTCGTAGGCTCAGAAGATTGTGAGATAGCTGTTGAGGTACAGTCGCAAGGTGCGTACGTGTTGAGAATCAATGGCGACAGCATAACGATGGGTTATAATCTTCCAGAACCTACAATAATCCATACCTTCAAGACAAAGAAAGGCGAGAAACACGCAGTGGAACTTGACTTTGTCAGCTACAGAGAGCGCAGCGCATTGCGATTCGACATAGGTAAGGCTATTGAGACCAAGCCAGCAGAGGTAATAAAAGAGATAGCAGGTTATGAGACCGTAGTAATGGTAGGCGGTATCTCTCCAAAGCTCGAAGGCGAAGAGATGCCAGTCTCGGTACCAGGCTTCAAGGGTGGCGACAGAGAGAGCATACAGCTACCGAAAGTACAGAGAGAACTCCTTCAAGAGTTGAAGAAAGCCGGCAAGAAGGTTGTTTTCGTCAACTTGTCAGGTTCGGCTATCGGACTTGAGCCTGAGACAAAGAGCTGCGATGCCATACTCCAAGCGTGGTATGGAGGCGAAGCAGCAGGAGAGGCAGTAGCAGATGTCCTCTTCGGTAAAGTATCGCCTAGCGGTCGTCTGCCTATCACATTCTACAAGAGCGAGGATCAGATTCCAGGCTTTGAAGATTACACAATGCAGGGTCGTACATACCGTTTCATGAAATCACAGAAGCCACTCTTCCCATTCGGCTATGGTCTGTCATACACCACATTCAAGTACGGCAAGGCACAGATGCCAGCGAGCATCAAGAAGGGAGAGGAACTCAAGATAACTATTCCTGTGACAAACACGGGTAAGATTGCTGCCGATGAGGTAGTACAAGTATATCTTGCCAAGCCATCAGATAAGGAAGGCCCTGTAAAAACTCTTCGCGGTGTTGCCCGTATGAATATCTCGGCAGGAGAGACTCGCAATGCAGAGATAACATTAGGCGAACTCGAGCTGTCGTGGTATGATGCTACGATAGAGAAGATGGCTGTTGTCCCTGGTGATTACGTAATCTACTACGGCTCTAGTTCTGATGCCGTGGATAAGATTGCATTCTCCATAACGGAATAACTAACAAAAAATTAAGTAACTTTGCCCTCAATGAGTATTACAAGCAGAAACAAGCGCATCGGCAAGTGGCCATTGATCATAATGGCTGTGATTGCCTTGATTGTCATAGTAGTAGGCATTGGGGGCTATAGGACCATTTCCAAGCCCGTCATAGACCTTGGAGACAAAAAGCAAGCGTCGCTCTACGTACCTGTTGGGGCGACACTTGATGATTTGTGTCAGCTCCTTGATAGAGACGGGTATATATCTGATAAGGATAATCTTAAGCTGATAGGGAAGCTGATGAGTGCTGAGGGAAGCCTCAAACACGGTCATTATACCATTCAGAATGGTATGACATCGCGCCGACTCATTAATCTCATCCGAAGTGGGAATCAGACTGCAGTGCGTGTGACATTCAACAACTGCCGTACTCTTGCACAGGTTGCGGGTAAGGTGGCTCGTCATATCGAAGCCGACTCGCTGGATATCCTCATTGCAATGCAGGACAGGGAACTGATGGAGTCTATGGGCTTCACAGAGCAGACCATCCCTGCTATGTATCTCCCAAATTCGTATGATCTCTTCTGGACTGCCAATGGCGAGGACTGGGTGGAACGTATGAATCAGGAGTACAAGAAATTCTGGAATGATAAGCGTAAGCATAAGGCAGATAGTCTGGGGCTCACACCTGTACAGGTAGTGACATTGGCTTCAATCGTAGAGGAAGAGACAAATAAGGTGAGCGATTATCCTATTATCGCAGGTCTCTATCTCAACCGTCTGCGCAAAGGAATGCTTCTCCAGGCTTGTCCTACTTTGAAATACTGCAAGGGCGATTTCACGATACGTCGTGTACTGAATGCCGATAAAGAGATAGACAGTCCATATAATACCTATAAGTATAAGGGATTGCCTCCAGGACCTATCCGTATAGCATCACAGACATCAATAGATGCAGTCCTGAATGCAGATAAGAACGACTATCTCTTTATGTGCGCCCGTCCCGACTACAGCGGTCTGCATAATTTTGCACGCACTGCTGCCCAGCACGAACGTAACGCACGTGAATACCAGAAGTGGCTCAACAGCCAGAAGATTTACAGATAAACGAACAGGAAATGGAAAAGAATAACGATATAATAACCCTCAAGGGGGCTACCATAATGCAGGAGGATAATATAGTCCTCCGCGATATCAGCCTCACAGTGTCTAAGGGAGAGATGGTATATCTCATAGGTCGCGTAGGTAGCGGTAAGTCTTCGCTCCTCAAGACTCTATACGGCGAACTGCCATTCAATGGTATCAAGGGCGAAGTGTTGGGTATGGATCTCGCATCTATCAAGCCTAATACATTGCCTGTCCTCCGCCGTAAAATGGGTATCGTCTTTCAGGATTTCCAGTTGCTGAGCGACCGTACGGTATATGACAATCTCTTGTTCGTACTCAAGGCTACTGGCTGGAAGAACCGGGCAGATATGGACAGACGTATTCGCGAGGTGCTTACCCAGGTGGATATGGTACACAAGGGCTATAAGATGCCTCATCAGCTGTCTGGTGGCGAACAGCAGCGTGTAGCCATTGCTCGTGCATTGCTTAACGAACCAGAGTTGATATTGGCAGATGAGCCTACAGGTAATCTCGACCCAGATACAACCGACCAGTTGATGCATCTCTTGATAAAGATCAATAAGGAGAGCGGTAAGAGTATCGTTATGGCTACTCACAATTATAATGTTATCCGACGTTTCGAGGCTCGTACATTGAAGTGCGAGAACTCTATGCTCCTTGATAACGAACCAGAGACAGTGGAACTTGATTTCTTTTAAGTTATGAATATTCTCGTAGGCATAACAGGTGGCATAGCGGCATATAAGACAGCAAGCCTCATCCGTCTCCTCGTTAAGGAGGGCCACGACGTGCGCGCTGTGATGACCCCTATGGCAAAGCAGTTCATCACCCCATTGACTATCGCTACTCTGTGTAAGCACCCTATATTGGTCGATTTCTTCTCACCGGAGAATGGCGAGTGGAATAGCCACGTCAGCCTTGGCGTATGGTCTGATGTTATGGTCATCGCTCCTGCAACAGCTAATACTATGGCTAAGATGGCTAATGGCATAGCAGATAATCTCTTGCTCACTACATATCTCTCTGCGCGTTGCCCTGTGGCAATAGCTCCTTCAATGGATCTCGATATGTATCGCCATCCTGCTACTCAGAAGAATATCGAGACTCTACGCGAACGTGGTGTCACAATAATTGAGCCGGAAGATGGCGAGTTGGCTAGTGGTTTGGTCGGTAAGGGGCGTATGGCAGAACCTGAACAGATTCTTGCTGCTGTCAACGGTATCTTGTCAAGTAAATCAACTAGCCCGCTTAATGGTAAGACTATAATGCTTACAGCGGGTCCGACTTACGAGAAGATGGATTCGGTACGTTTCATCGGTAACTACTCTTCCGGAAAGATGGGTTTCGCTATAGCTGAGGAACTCGCTAACAGGGGAGCAAAGGTGGAACTGATAGCCGGGCCAGTCCAGTTGAAGACTACACATCCTAATATCCACAGACATAATGTGGAGTCGGCTAATCAGATGTACGAGAAGTGCTGTGAGATATTCCCACAGACTGATGGCGCTATAATGACTGCTGCTGTGGCAGATTTTACCCCTTCTGAATGCGCCGACCATAAGATTAAGCGCAAAGGGCCTATGACGCTCACTCTTAATCCAACTCAGGATATAGCAGGTGCTATGGGGCGTATGAAGAAGGAGAACCAGATGCTGATAGGTTTCGCTCTCGAGACTAATGACGAGGCTACTAACGCTCAGCATAAACTGGAGTCGAAGAATCTCGATTTCATAGTGCTTAACTCCCTCAATGACAAGGGAGCTGGCTTTATGCACGATACAAATAAGGTGACAATCATCGACCGCCTTGGTAAATCAACGTCCTACGAGCTGAAGTCGAAGAAGGATGTGGCTAAGGATATCGTCAATTATATGGAGTCTTTCAATAAATGAGAAATCTCATAGCCTTTATATTACTAGGTCTGATTCTTTCTGTATCCAGCACGTATGCCCAGGAGCTTATGTGCTCGATTAACGTTCAGTCGGCCTCTATTCAGGGTACGAATAAGCAGGTCTATGAGAATATGCGTAATGCCTTGAACGACTTTATGCGTGAGCAGAAATGGACTAATGACAAGTTTGAGACATCGGAACGTATAGAGTGTTCTCTGAATTTCAATATCACTGAACAGGTGTCTAGTAATGAGTTCAAGGGTACTCTTACAGTTCAGCTTCGTCGACCTGTATTTGGCTCTGCTTATACAACGACTATGCTGAATGTGCAGGATAAGGACATTCAGTTCCGTTACAACGAGGGTCAGCCTATTGTATTCAACGAGTCTTCTTATGATCAGGATAATCTCATACCTATCATCGCTTTCTATGTCTACGTGATGTTGGGTATCGACTATGATAGCTTCTCTCCTAATGGCGGCAGTATCTATTGGAAGAAGGCCGAAAATATCTGTAATCAGGCTCAGAAATCGCAGTTCTCCGGGTGGAAGTCTTACGATGGTACCCAGAATCGTTATTGGCTTATCAATAATGCTATGGATGATAACCACCGTACTTTCCATACAGCCTTGTATGATTACCATAGGCAGGGGCTCGACCAGATGTCAGAGAGCGTGGAAAAGGGTAGGGAACAGATAGTCTCGTGTATAGAGAAACTTCGTAAGGTGAAGCAGAATGTATCGCGTAATGCCTATCTGCTCGGTCTCTTCTTCACTGCCAAATGCGATGAGATAGTGGGTATATTCAGCGAAGCTCAGGAGATTGAAAAGACTAAGGTGCTGGAATACCTCTCTGCTGCCGATCCGGGTAATATCAGTAAGTATCAGAAAATCAAGAAGAAATAAATGCTCCAGAATCTCAATATTTCAAACTATGCACTTATTGAACGCTCTACCATCGAATTCGATGAGGGTATGTCTGTCATAACGGGTGAAACAGGTGCTGGTAAGTCTATTATGCTCGGAGCTCTGGGTTTGCTTCTGGGTGGACGTGCTGATGTGCAGGTGCTGCAGAATAAGGAGCAGAAATGCGTAGTAGAGGCTACGTTCGATGTCTCTAAATACAATCTCAAGTCGCTCTTCAGTGAGGAGGATGTGGATTATGACGACCAGACTATCATTCGTCGTGAAATTCTCCCTACGGGTAAGTCGCGTGCTTTCGTGAACGAACAGCCGGTAAATGTCTCTTTCCTGAAGCAACTGGGTAATAAACTGATTGATATTCATTCTCAACATCAGAATCTTCTCTTGTCTGATGAGTCGTTCCATCTGAATATTGTAGATACCGTAGCTCAGTGCGACAAGGAGTTGTCTGCCTATCAGACTGTATATTCTGAATATTCCGCCCTCCTCTCTAAGGAGAAATCGATGGTGGAGGATAATGATCGCATGAAACGTGATCTGGATTATCTCCAATTCCAACTGAAGGAACTGCAGGATCTTAAACTTACGGAGCACGAGGATGTCGAGCTGGAGATGGAGCAGGAGAAACTGGCTAATGCTGAGGATATCAAGATGCAGCTCTCTGAGTCTGTCAATATCCTTGAAGGTTCTGAAATGTCTGTCATACCTGCTCTTAAGCAGCTAACTAATAATATAGCTAAAATCGACAGGTTTCTCCCTAAGGATACAAATGCTCACCAGCGTATCGAGTCGGCTCGTATTGATATCGAGGATCTTATGCACACGTTCTCTCAGGTGTGCGACTCTCTTGATGTCGACCCTCAGCGCCTTGAGTATGTCGATTCTCGTCTTAATGCTATCTACTCTCTCGAGAAGAAGCATCGCGTTGAGAATGTGGATGCGCTTATTGCTCTTCGCGATGAGCTCTCAAGGAAGGTGGGTCTGATTACTAATTTTGATGAGCAACTGGAGGATCTCCGTAAGGAATTGTCTCAGGTTCAGTCAAAACTTCAGTCTGTTGCTGATGCCTTGAGCAATAAACGTCTCTCTGTCTTCGACCAGATTAAGCAGTATGTTGAGTCGCATCTCCATGATATGGGTATGCGTAATGCGGTATTTACTATAGGTCATGCCCGTACTGATAAATATACCTCAACTGGTAATGATGAGATTCACTTCCTCTTTGCGGCTAACTTAGGTGGTACGCCTACTGATATATCTAAGGTGGCAAGTGGCGGCGAAATGTCTCGTGTGATGCTTAGTATTAAGTCTCTCCTCAGCCGAAGCAAGAATCTCCCGACTATCATATTTGATGAGATTGATACTGGTGTCTCTGGTGATGTCGCTGATAAGATGGGTGGTATCATGACTCAGATGGCTTCTAATATGCAGGTGATAGCTATTACTCACCTCCCTCAGGTTGCCGCTAAGGGTAATCGCCATTATCAGGTCTATAAGCAGGATACTGCAGAGACCACTATCTCGCATATCCGTTCTCTCTCTCCTGAGGAGCGTGTTACTGAGATTGCTAAGATGCTTAGCGGTTCTCGTATCTCTGATGCCGCTATCCAGAACGCAAAGGAACTTCTCGGTGCATAATGGCTAAGTCGGTTGTCATACTGGGTTCGGGTAACGTGGCTACTCATCTGGGACGTATGTTCCAGCAGATGAATCTCTCTATCGAGTGTATCTGGAGTAGAACTCTTGAACATGCACAGCAGCTTGCCGATGAGGTCGATGCCTATGCTTATACAAATGATATCATGTCTGTCCCAGTGGCCGACTTCTATATCATTGCTTCTTCCGACAGCGCTATCGCTTCCATAGCCCGTAGCCTTCCTTGCGTATCTCCTGAGTCGGTACTCCTTCATACTTCTGGCTCTACTGATATGGCTGTATTGTCAAAATTCGAGAAGTATGGTGTCTTGTACCCTTGTCAGTCTTTCAGTAAGGGTGTCTCTTTCGACTATAATAATATTGAATGGCTTATAGAGGGTAATTCTCCTATGACGCTTGCCGAGGTGGAGTCTTTGGTGTCTGCTATGCCTCATAAGTCGATAACTAAGGCTGATTCTGCCCAACGCCGTACTCTCCACATGGCTGCTGTATGGGCTAGTAATTTCACTAACCGTATGCTGGTCGAGGCTTATGATATAATGTCGACTGCCGGTCTGGATCCTCATCTGTTGGATAGCTTGATTCGTCAGACTGTCGATAAGGCGCTCTCTGCTGACCCTCGTTCGGCTCAGACTGGTCCTGCACGTCGCCACGATGATGTAATAATGCAAATGCACAAAGAGTTGCTGGCTGATAATCCTCAACTGGCAACTCTCTATGATATTGTATCTAATCGTATTTCTAACGATTATTAGCTGACTCCGCAGAGTTTCTTTATCTCATTGAGCTTGTTCAATGCCTCTAGTGGCGTGAGATTGTTGATGTCTAATCCGGCTATCTCGTCTCTCACTTGCTTTAATACTGGGTCGTCTAGCTGGAATATGCTCATCTGATATCCTGATGCTAATCCGCTCAATGGATCTGCCTTGACTTGTACCGAAGGCCCGTCTGTATTCTTTTCTGTGGCGTTGCTGTCTCTCTGGGCTTCTAGCTGCTTCAAGACGTCTTCGGCTCTGTCTACTACTGCCTTGGGCATACCTGCCAGCTTCGCTACGTGTATACCGAATGAGTGTGCCGAACCGCCTGGCATGAGTTTTCTCATAAAGATTACTTTGCCGTTGACCTCTTTCACCGCTACGTTGTAGTTCTTGATTCGGTCATACTGACTCTCCATATCGTTCAGCTCGTGGTAGTGTGTCGCAAATAGTGTCTTCGCCCTCGCTGATGGTACGTTGTGCAGATACTCTACGATGGACCAGGCTAATGAAATGCCGTCGTATGTGGATGTGCCTCGGCCTAATTCGTCAAATAGCACAAGGCTCCTAGTCGTTACATTGTTCAATATATTGGCTGCCTCGCTCATCTCTACCATAAATGTGGATTCTCCTGCTGATATGTTGTCGCTGGCTCCTACTCTGGTGAATATCTTGTCTACTATGCCTATCTCTGCCTTGGTGGCTGGTACGAAGGAGCCTATCTGTGCCATAAGCACTATCAGCGCTGTCTGCCTCAGTAAAGCACTCTTACCTGCCATATTCGGACCGGTAACAATGATTATCTGCTGCTCATGGGTGTCTAGGTGTACACTGTTTGGTGTGTATACCATACCTTCTGCAAGTAGCTTTTCTATTACTGGATGTCTGCCGTCTGTGATGTCTAGTACGTCGTTGTCCATCATCACTGGCTTGCAGTAGTTCTGTTCTCTCGCTTGTACCGCAAAGGCGTGTAGTACGTCTAATTCCGACAGCACTGCCGCATTTTGCTGTATCGGTGATATGAATTCCTGAAGGTCTGATACAAGTCTGGAGTATACTTCTGCCTCTATAGCAAGCATCTTCTCTTCTGCCGTGAGTATCTTGTCTTCATACTCTTTTAGCTCTGGAGTGATATATCTCTCTGCATTGGCTAGGGTCTGCTTCCTTATCCAGTCTCCTGGTACTTTGTCTTTGTGGGTATTCCTTACTTCTATGTAATATCCGAATACATTGTTGAATGATATCTTCAGACTCGGTATGCCGCTCACTTCCGAGAGACTGGTCTGCATCTCGTTCAGATATGCCTTGCTGTGATATGTAAGTTTCCTCAGGTCGTCTAATTCGGCATTGATGCCGTCTGCTATGACGCCGCCTTTGGTTATGCTGACATTCGGATCGGGTAGTATCTCTCTCTTTATCCTGTCTCTCATCTGGGCACATCCGTTGAGCCTTTCGGATAAGGATAGTATGTGTCGTGTGACTTCTTTGTCTTCTATGGTGTCCAACTGCTCCTTGAGCTCTTTGATGGCCTCGAACGACTTCTGTAATTGTATCAATTCCCTAGGCGATACTCTTCCTGTGGCTATTTTTGATACTAGTCGCTCAAGATCACCTACTATCTGTAGCGCAGTGACTATTTTTTCTGAGGTCTCTCCCTCTTTTATGAGGGTCTCAACGGTATTGTGTCTGTTGCAGATTATATTCTTGTCTTTCAATGGCATGGCTACCCACCTCTTGAGCATACGGCTGCCCATAGGTGTGACGCTCTTGTCAATGACGTCTGTCAATGATGTCATGCCGTCAACTCCCGACGCAAATAGTTCTAGGTTTCTTATCGAGAATTTGTCAAGCCATACATAGCTGTCGGCTTCTATCCTGTTTATTCTCTGTATATGGTTCACCCTGTCGTGTTGTGTCACGTCAAGGTAGTGCATGATGGCTCCTGCCGCAGTGATGCCTTGAACCATATTGTCTACGCCGAATCCTTTGAGCGAATGGGTCTGGAAGTGCTTGCGTAGTCTCTCTTTCGCCGCATCTGGCTGGAATGCCCAGTCGTCAAAGGCGTATGTGACTAGCTTTGTGCCGAATATCTCGTTGAATTGCTGCCTCTTGCCTTTCTCAAAGAGTACCTCTTTTGGCTTGAATGATGCCATAAGCCTGTCTAGGTACTCTGCAGATCCTTGCGCTAGCAGAAATTCGCCTGTCGAGATGTCTAGGAATGAGATGCCGTAACTCCCTGGTTGTCTCAGGTCTACTGCTGCCAGAAAGTTGTTTTCTTTGTTCTCTAATACTCCGTCTGATATAGCTACACCGGGTGTCACTAGCTCTGTTATGCCTCGCTTCACAAGCCCTTTCACGGTCTTTGGGTCTTCTAATTGCTCGCAGATGGCAACTCGTAGCCCGGCATGGACCAACTTCGGCAGGTATGTGTCTATGGCGTGATATGGAACTCCGGCTAGTTCTGCTCCGGCTCTCTTGGTCAGGGTAATGCCTAATACTTCTGAGGCTTTTATGGCATCTTCTGAGAATGTCTCATAAAAATCTCCTACTCTGAATAGTAGTATAGCGTCAGGGTGCTTTGCCTTTATAGCATAATACTGACGCATCAACGGCGTTTGTGATGGATCTGTCTCCTTAGCCATATATGATTATATGTCTGTTAGCAATTCATTATTCGGAATACTAGCTCTCTTAGCAGCTCTCCGGTGGATAGGGAAGGGTAGTTCAACCCCTTGCTCCTCATGTCATACTCTTCTAGTAATAATAGTATGTTGTAGCATTGCAGCGCATTGTAATACTGCGCTGGCTGTATCACATTTTCTCTCAACGCCCAGTCGCTCTTCTCTCCGACTGCCTGTAGTATCTCTTTCTGACTCTGGTTCTTGCAGTAGTGATATGTCAATATCTTCCTGAAGACTGGGTAGAGGTTGGCTATGATGGGTATTATCTGATGCTGCTTCTCGTTCGCTCCGTATGCTTTTACTATTCGGTTGACTTTGTCTACTTTCCTGCTTAGTAATGCCGAACGGAACTCGAATATGTTGTAGTCTTTTGATAGACCGATATGCGCCTGAATCATGTCTGCCGTTATGTTGGTCAGATTGCCTCCGACAGCAACTTTCAGCTTTTCTATCGACGCAATTATGGTGGAGATGTCTACTCCCACATATTCTGCCAGCATCTCGGCCGCATTGTAGTCTATCGTGATATGCTGCGACCCGACGTACTGGTTTATCCAGGCTACTACTTGATTGTCATATAGCCTCTTCGTCTCTAATACGACTCCCCCGGCTTTTTCTACTTCCGCAGCTAGCTTGATTATTCTGGCCGGTTTCTTTTCTTCTGTCATCTTGTAGCAGATGACAAGAACTGTCGTCTGCTGCATCACTTTGGGATTGCAATAGGGTATCAGCCCGTCTATCTTCCCTTTGTTCTGACTCTCCAAATCCTGACCTTCCCTGAGTATTACTACTCTCCGGTCGCCCATCGGATACATACAGGCTTCGTGTATAATTGTCTCTGTCGTCGCGTCCCTGCCGTATATGACGGTCTGGTTCCACGCCTTCATATCCTCAGGAAGCGCCTCTTGCTCTATCTTCGAGGCTATCGAGTCTATGTAGTATGGTTCCGTACCATATAAGAAATATATCGGACTGAATTCCTTAGCCGATATATTCCTCATTATTCCTTCGTATGTCTTTGCCGCCATTATTTACCTTTAGTTTTTCTCCTTCTTTCTTATGCTTGTTCTTCTCTTCAATCTCTTAACGCTCTCTATACGCTCTCTTAACTCTCCCTTAATGCTCGCTATATACACGAAATATAAATTTTTCTTACCACTTCAGGTGCTTTACGGAGTGCCCCTCGTTCATGATATCTGTCAACGACTCAATGCCTATCTCAAGGTGCTGCTCAGCAAAGTTCTCAGTGACTTTCTTGTCGCTCGCAGCTGTCTTTACTCCTTCTGGTATCATTGGCTGGTCTGATATCAATAGAAGCGCTCCTACTGGTATCTCGTTGTGGAATCCTACCGCAAATAGGGTGGCGGTCTCCATATCTATACCCATGGCGCGTATCGATTCCAAGTATTTCTTGAAGTTGTCATCGTGCTCCCAGACTCTCCTGTTGGTGGTGTAGACCGTACCCGTCCAGTAGTCTAGTCTGCGCTTCCTTATCGCCGATGATACTGCTCGCTGTAATGAGAATGCTGGTAACGCAGGTACTTCTGGTGGAAAATAGTCGTTCGACGTACCTTCTCCTCTGATGCCTGCCAGCGGAAGAATGAAATCTCCTAATTCGTTTTTCTTCTTCAATCCACCGCATTTGCCTAAAAATAATACCGCCTTAGGCCGCGCAGCTGATAAGAGGTCCATAATAGTAGCAGCATTTGCCGAACCCATACCGAAATTGATGATGATAATATCCCCATTCGATGCGTTTGGCATATTGGCTTGTAACACTTCTACTCCATTCTTCTTCGCAAACATCTCTACGTAGTTCTGGAAGTTAGTCAGTAGAACGTACTTTGGAAATGTCTCTACTGGCCTCCCAGTGTAACGTGTAAGCCAATTGTGTACAATCTCTTCTTTTGTTTTCATACGCTTGTCAAGTTGTAATTGTACAAAGATACTCTTTTTTTTGAAATTTTACGATGAACAAGGGTCTTCCCTTAGTCTTCTCTTAGTCTTCTCTTAGTCTTCTCTTGGTCTTCTATAGGTCTGGCAAATGTCTTCTATACTCTCGACTTATATGCCCCCTCTCTGCTTCTTATCCCTCTCTTTTATGCCTTTGCCTCTCTTCTTATCCCAATTCCCATCGTCTCGCTCGCTTCTGTTACTTGCCGTTTGTCCTCTGTTAGCCCGTATTTCACCCCTAATAACCGAAATTCGCCCCAAAACGAGTTGTATATCCCCAAAATCGCGCCGTTCGTCCCTGTCTATTGTCCCGCGTCTTTTTACTGTGTTACTTTGCAGCCGAAACAACAGATGACAAACAACAATATCACAAATGAAACATTTAATTATTTACGTCATTTCAGTTCTTTGCGCTATTACAACCCTTTTCGCTCAGGGTACTTCTCCTCGACAGACTATTAGGGGTGTCGTCTCTGATGCCTCGTCTGGTATGCCGATTCCTTTCGCTACTGTTCAGTTGCTGGAGGTGCCTGGATATGGTACTCTGACCGATACCGAAGGTTGCTTCTCTATGCCCGATATCCCTGTCGGCCGTTATACTTTGCGCGCTCAGATGGTGGGCTATACTCCCGTGGAACTTAAGGAACAGCTTCTTATAGCTGGTAAGGAACTCGTAGTCGAGATTCCTATGGTTGAGGATCTCCAGACTATAGATGAGGTCGTAGTGAAGGTTAAGGTCAATAAACAGATGCCTCTGAATAATACAGCGACCGTGGGCGCTCGTATGTTTTCTGTGGAGGAGATAAGCCGTACTCCAGGTGGAGTGGAGGACCCGGCTCGTCTGGCTTCTTCTTTCGCTGGCGTCAGTGCCGATGGAGCTACTAATGGTATCTCTATCCACGGTAACGCCCCTCATCTGCTCGCTTGGCGTATCGAGGGCGTGGAGATACCTAACCCTAACCACTTCGCCGATATCTCTGTGGCCGGAGCCGGTATATTCTCTTCTCTCAGTACTAAGGTTATCGGTAATTCTGATTTCTTTACTTCTGCTTTCCCTTCTGAGTATAATAATGCTGTCTCTGGTATCTTCGATATGAAGATGCGTAATGGTAATTCTCAGAAATATGAACATACGTTCCAGGCTGGTGTGCTAGGCCTGGAGGCTGCTAGTGAGGGCCCTATCGGTAAGGATCATCGCGCTTCTTATCTCGTGAATTACCGCTATTCGTTCCTCGCCTTGGCAACCGACCTCGGCTTGGCCGACCTCAATGGTCAGGATTTGAAATACCAGGATCTTAACTTTAAGGTTAATGTCCCTACTCATAACGCCGGTACTTTCTCTTTCTGGGGAACTAGCCTGATAGATAATTTCAAGAACCCTATCAAGGATGAGAAGGATTGGGAGTCTATGGATGATGCTAGCCTCTCTACTTCGGATCAGCATATGGCAGCAACGGGTCTGACTCATAAGTTCTTTTTCTCTTCTGGCTCGCTCTTGCAGACTAGTGTCGTATATACTGGCAACACGGAGAGGACTTCTGTAGACCAGATCGTCAATGATTTCCTCTTCCCGGAGTTGTTCGAGAATACTGACTTGCAGCCTTTCTTTAACCGCACTCTGGTGACTGACAAGAAGATTTCTAACCTCGTCTTTTCTATGTCTTTCAACAAGAAGTATAACTCTCATTATACTAATAAGAGTGGTGTGACGCTGACTCGTATGTTCTCTGAAATGCGTATCGATAACTCTGAATACGCTAATACGCCTATGCGTAAACTGGTAGATACTTCTGACGGAACTACTCTCATTACTGCTTATACTCACAATTTATTGCACTTCGGTGCCCTTACTTGTAATCTTGGATTGGCATATCAGTACCTTTCTCTCAATGATGCCTATTCTGTCGAACCTCGTATCGGCCTCCAGTACGCCGTGAATGATAAACTGACGCTCTCTGCCGGTTATGGCATCCATAGCCGTAAGGAACGCACTGATATCTATTTCGTGCAGTTCAATGGCAAACGGGTTAATGACGACCTGGGCTTTACTCGCGCACGTCATCTGACCGCTTCTGCCTCTTATAAGTTGAACGATAACCTCTCTTTGCGTGTCGAACCTTACTATCAGACTCTCTATGATATCCCTGTCGAGAAGGGCTCGGGCTTCTCTATCCTCAATAGCTTGGATTTTATCGTGGATAAGGACCTCGCCCCAGATGGCGAAGGTCGTAACTATGGCGTGGACGTGACTTTCGAACGATACCTCCATGATGGTTGGTTCGGTATGGTTACGGGCTCTTTCTTCTCGTCAAAGTTTAAGGCTTCTGACGGTAAGTGGTATCATTCCCGATACGACCGTAACTATATAGTCAATTTCGTAGCCGGTAAGGAGTGGATGGTCGGCGATAATAAGAGTAATATCATCAATGCCGGCGCTAAATATACCCTCCAGGGTACCGAGCGTACTACTCCTATCGATTATGAAGCAACAGAGGCTCACCCTACTCACGTCGTCCAGTATCAGGATGATAAGGTCTTTAGCGAACGCCGTGATGTCGAACCTGTATTCGCCTTGAGCTTCAGCTATAAAATCAATAAGGATAAGGTCTCTCATAGCTTCGTGCTCGACTTCATCTGCTCTTCTGCTTTCTATGGTTACTATTATAACTTCAAGAAGGATAGCTACGATGAGTCTGTAGTCCGACTCACTTTCCCGCAGGTGGCATATAGAATTGAATTTTAATGCTATGATGTATAGTTTTTAGATGATACAATTGTTAAAACTAAAAGCCGTAGGTCGTGATGATCTACGGCTTTTGTCTTATTTGTACTCTGAATGAGTTTTCTTGAAATCAATTCTCTTTGATAAGCCCGTTTCTGTACGCAACAAGCAACCTCTGCAGATTGCCTATCTGCTCTGCCAGTTCTCTGCCTCTGTCGGTGTCTCTAACTAGCATACGGTGTGTCTTGAACTCTACCAGCTGCATTCTGCTGTGGATATCGGTACCGTCTAACACAGCCTTCTCTTTGCTCTCAAAGGCTTCGTGCTGGACTAACTGCAGACCGTGACTGTTGTAAATCAGTGTGTATCCCGCAATGCCGGTAGTCGAATGGTAGGCCTTGGAGAATCCTCCGTCAATGACTAGTCGCTTGCCGTTGGCTCTGAGCGGACTCTCTCCGTTGGTGGTCCTCACGGGTATATGCCCGTTGATGATACGCGAATTGTTCGGGTCTAGACCGAATTCTTTGAGTATCGTGTTGCAGGTCTCTTCTTGGTTGCATAGCTCGTAGTATGCTCCCTTCTGTTCTTTGTATAGCTCTTGGTCGTCAATGAAGTACCTCTCGAAGGTGGTCATCTTGTCTTTGTTGTATAACGGTGAATCTGGACCGCACCATAGATACCACATGTAGTCTAGGGCATAGTTCTTGGCACTGATGTTGCTCTTCTCGAAGTATGCATCTCTGACCACACTGTCTATCTTCTCCATGAGCTTCTTGCCGCTGTATTCCACTCCTTCTATTACCACCTTCTTGAATGTGCCGTCGGCATTCAATGGCACCGAAGCATGGTAGAGTAGGTTGTTGTTTCGTGTCAGGAACAGACTGCCGTGCCTGTACAGGCATCTGAGGTGCTTCTGTAGTCTCTCCGAACAGGTGAACGAGTGGTGTAGCTGGTCCATAAGCCTTTGCTCTTCTGGTGTCAGCTTGTATGGGTCTTGGGGGTCTACAGTCGGGAATAGCTTGTCAATAAGTGGATATGTCTTGCCGCCTATCGTTATCGTTCCTGCCTTGTAGTCTATGAGGTGCATCAGATTCCTGTCGTCCATATTGTACTCTGGATGACGCTTCACTATCTGTCCCTCTAGCTTGAATTGTATTATGGATATGGCTTTGTGCATCTTGGCCATCATCGTGGTCGAATGCGCCATACGGCTGTCTGCCTCATACTCTTTTACCTGGAATTCTCTGCATGGGTCTTTGCCGTAGAAGTCTATCGCAAACGTAGCTAGTGGCAGAAGGTTTATCGAATAGCCCTCTTCTAGTGTCTCCACGTTCATATATCTGATCGAAATACGGACCACATTGGCTATCAGCGCCAGATTGCCTGCCGCAGCTCCCATCCAGGATATGTCATGGTTGCCCCATTGTATGTCAAAGTCATGATAGCCGCATAGGGTGTCCATTATCGAGCACGCTCCAGGCCCTCGGTCGTATACATCTCCTACTATATGCAGCGAGTCAATGACTAGTCTGTGTATGAGCTGACAGATCGCTATGATGAATTCTGTCGACCTGTTCGTGTTGATTATCGAATTGATAATGCCGGCATAGTATTCTTGCTTGTTGGGCTCGCTTTGCTGCTCATGAAGCAACTCTTCTATGATGTAGGAGAAATCCTTAGGTAGTAGCTTCCTGACTTTCGAACGTGTATATTTCGATGATACCACTCTCGCCACCTCTACCACTCTGTGTAGTGTGATGCGATACCAGTCGTCAAGATTGCTCTCTGTCTCGGCTATCAGCCTCAGCTTGTCTTCTGGGTAATATATCAACGAACAAAGCTCGTTCTTGTCAGATTCTCTCAGGTTCATGCCGAATATGTCATCCACTTTCCTGCGGATAACACCAGAGGCATTCTTCAATACGTGCTGGAATGCGTTGTTCTCGCCGTGTAGGTCGCTCAAAAAGTGCTCCGTACCCTTGGGTAGGTTCATTATGGCTTCCAGATTTATTATTTCTGTGGCAGCGTCAGCTATTGTAGGAAATTTTTCTGCTAGGAGTTTTAGATAGCGCTGATCGTCTTTTACTTCTTGTATCGTCATAAATTGCTATGTATTTTCCAAAATGACCCGACAAATATAGTAACTTTTTTGCTGCTTCGTCTCTTTTTCGTTATCTTTGCACATTAGCTGTTTTTAGATAAATAGCTGCTTAACGAAAATAACAGTAAAACATATATGAAATTCAAAGTATCTAGTGGTGATCTCGACCGCCGTCTTTCTGTGCTCGGTCGCGTCATTGAGAGTAAGCCAGTCGTACCTCTATGGGGTCATTTCCTATTCGAAACTAAGGGCGATAGCCTTATCGTGACAGCTTGTTCGTCTGATGTAGTGATGAATACAGAACTCTCTGTAATGGATTCTGAAGGCGACGCTCGCGCTGTAGTCCCTGGCGGTAAGCTTATGGAATACCTTAAGAAACTTCCTGAACAGCCTATCGAAATCTCTATCAATGACGAGAATCACGCTATCCAGATCTCTACTCTCATGGGTACCAGCACTCAGTCTGGTGAGTCCGCAGAGGAGTGGTCTCAGCCTAAATCTTTGAATCCTGATGATACCAACACTCTCGCTGTCTCTTCTCAGAGCCTCCTCAATGGTATCTCTCGTACCGCCTACGCAGTCGCTAATGATACCCTTCGCCCTGCAATGAATGGTATCTTCTTCGATATCGAGCCTACAATGCTCACTATGGTCTCTACCGACTCTCACCGCTTGGTACGCTATTGCCGCACCGACGCTCAGCCTGGTATCACCGCCTCTTTTATCCTCAATAAACGCCCGGCTGCCCTCCTTAAGGGTGTGCTCGATAAGGTGGATTCTATGGTCAATATCTCTTTCGACCATAAGTATGTAGTCTTCCAGCTGCCTCTCTATACCATGACTTGCCTCCAGCCAGAGGGCGCTTACCCTGCTTATAGAAGCGTTATCCCACCTAATGGTAACCCTTATAAGTTGATCGTCAACCGACAGGATCTCGCTAACGCCGTGAGCCGCGTGGTATTGTTCTCTGATAATACTAAGCTCCTCCGCCTCGATATCTCTTCTAATAGCGTGGAAATCACAGCGCAGGACCTCGACCTCTCTTGCAAGGCTAAGGAGTCACTCGCGTGCGACTACCAGGGAGAGGATATGACTATCGGATTCAAGGGCGCTTTCTTCGCCGATATTTTGTCTAATATGGAGTGCCAGGAACTCGAGATTTCTTTGTCCGACCCTGCTCGCTCGGCTTTGTTCTCTCCTGCTCTCAAACGCGACGGCGAGGATGAACTGATGCTCCTTATGCCTATGAAGGTGTAATTCTTCTCTTTATGCTGACCTTGACTGCCCTTTATGTAACAGCCGATGTGGCTATGATCCTCCTCTGGAGCTATTTCGCCTACAGAAGGAGACCTCATAACAGCGTACGTACTATGCTGATGTTTATTCTGGGCATCGTCGCTATAATGCTTGAGCTCTTCCCTGATCTGGAGCTCAACGGAAAACCTACTGCAGTGTACCTCCTCTTGGCTGGTACACTGCATTATTTTTCTGTCCGTAGGGGTACTGATGTCAAATGCTTGCTGCTCCACGCTGTCATCATCTTGCCTGTCGTGATTCAGCCTTATATCCATGTCGACTCTTCCTACGATAAGCTGGTCCACTCTTTCAGGTATCGTAACGAGAAGTCTTTGTCTAATATCTTGGATATAAGCATTCTCCCGGCTTTCGAACTGGATACTGTCTATGAGGAGCCTGAGTTGTCTGAACCTCGTCTCATTACCGCCCGCTTCAAGTTCCAACAGCCTTTCGATAAGGAACTCTACCAGCAGAATGTATTGTTGCTCCAGCAACTCTATCTCCGCCACATGCACCGCACTCAGACTAGTAACGGTGAATTGGTATACTTGGCTAGCGAGTCGGCTGAAACTCCTAATGGACGTAAATATATCGCCTCTTCTGTCGCATTCCATAGCACTGGTTTTACCGTGACTTATGGCGAATATACCGATCAGATAGATCCTGTCAATATCCACTTCCTGGAGCAGATCATCGGGCCTATGCCTGGATATACTTCTTTGTATAGGTACAATAATTACTCTTATACCCGTATCCAGGGCGAGGAGATTATCCTTCTCGATGATCGTCTGATGGAGGATGATTTCTTGCGTATCAATATCTCTTGCGCCGATAAGGAGAATTGGTATTCTGAACAACGCAACGATACCACTTTCGTTACTAATGTGAAGCATATCAATAGAAAAACCTCACAAACCACCCGATTCATTTTCGTTCCCGATCAAATGGGGGGCTGTGAGGCTGTTCATATTCAGAACCTACGCGAGACTGTTACTCTGTAGCGTCACTCTTTCAGGGCTTCCACTGGCTTTACGTGCATTATGCCCCATATCTTGCCGCCTACCGTCAGTACCGTTATTATGGTTATCAGTCCGGCTACTTTCATATAGTTCCAGATAAACATCCAGATTACATCTTCAAAGTTGCTCTGACTGATATTCAGCTCTTGCGATCCTACTATTCCGGCAATGTAGCTCAGTGGCAATGCTGCTACAAAACATACTATCAGCAGTATCATATATTCTTTCGAGAATATCTTGAATATATCTCTTGCCAATGCTCCGTTTATCTTGCGTAGCTGCACCTCTTTTTTCCTCCTTCGCACATCAAGCGATATGGCTGAGTAGAGCGACGAGCAGGTGCTTATTATATTGATAACCGTGAGTATGAATATAGTATACACTACCGTAAATAGCATCTCTTCTCCCGTGTCATTTGCCTTCTTCACTTGCTGCACTGGATCTTTCGGTACCGATGCCAACCCTTCGTCGCGTAACTCTGTCAGTGCTTTTCGCACATTTTCTGTCTCGCCTTTCTTGGCACTGACAAGATAGGTCGCCGTATTGTATGGTCGGTTCCATATCACTGTCTGCATACTGGTCCGTTCAGATGGTATCGACTTGAACGTGCCTGCCACATACGCATATTCTGGCTCCAGAAATTGATTTGTTTCATAATCATATAAACTAAACATCCTTATAGCTGGTGCAGCTTGTGTCCCTCCCTTGGTGATGGCATCATACATCTTCTCTGATACGTATACCGTGTTCTCTTTGCTGGCCGAGCATGGTACAGGGGTTATCTCTATATCCAGATACTTCACCAGCTCATCGTCTTTTTGCGTGTATATAAAGTAGTATTTCAGCTCTTCTATCTCTTCTTCTGGATTATAGTTCGAATTGCTTCTATACCATGGTACAATGCCTTCTATATTGTCCATCTTCTTCAATCTCTCCATTTTGTCATAGAAGTTGTTCTCCCCGCTTGTAATGGAGCATACAAAGCTCTCTCTGTATTTCTCCACATTATATCCCTCTTGTCCCTTGGTTATGCGATCTAGCACTGCGTCGTATAGCATCAATGATACTGCTATGAATATCGTCGATAGTATCATCTGGAAGCCTATGGCTATCCTGCGCATGGCGTGACTGCGTTGTGGCTTCATCTGTAGCGCTAGTCCTGTCTGCGATTGTCTTATCTGCCATACCACTAGCATCACAAAGAGCATACTCACTATTGTCAATGCCACAATTACAACTGCCGCATATTGCTCAAAGTCGTTCATCTGCCATAGCATACCGCCTGTCCTTAAGCCTATCGTCACACTCTCATATAGCAGCTCGCGCATTATATGGCATATCAGCAGGGAGGTGCCGAGTGTCATTAGCATTACTAGCCCTATCTCTGTGAAGAATAGCCCGAAGAGCGACTTCATCTGCCCGCCCACTACGGTTCTCAGTGCTATCTCTCTCTGCCTTATCCAGAAGAGCTGTGTCTGCATCCTTATATAGCCTAGAAATGCCGCTAATAGTATGAGCCCTACTACTGTATAGCATATCGCCTTTATCGTATGATACATATCTGGCTGCCAGTCATCTCCGTTCTCATAGCTGTGGTAGCTCCAAGGCAGATAGCCTATGCTGGTCCCATGTTCCGCACCTAGCAGCTCTTCTGCTAGTGGCAATATATCGTCACATAGCTGCTGGTACTGGCACCCTTCATTGGGTATCAGCAGTATCTTGTACGTTTGGCACAGATAGTCGTCTTGTTTCTTGTATATGTCGGCATTGTGGAAGTTGTCACTCATATTGGTATGAAGTACGTCCGAGATGACGAACGACTTCCATTCGTTGGGTATTATATCGTATCTTCCTTCTTGCTCATTCCACTTTTGTGTGTAATCCCAAAGCCTTACTTGTCTGCCCACTACGTCTAGTGTCCCGTATGTCTGCATGGCAAAGTTCTCGGTCACTATCACCGTATTGTCTTCTAGCTTCTTCAATGGCTCTCCTGTTATCGGAGATATGAAGTGGTAGAAATCGAACGTCTTTTGCGGCACACTTAGCACCCTCCCTCGCACATACTTCTCCTGCTCTTCATTGTCTTCTAGGTAGACCTCCATCGTAAATGTATGGTCTGGCAGTGGGCAGTAGTCGCGTATCGACTTGAATTCTCTGTTTTCCAACTTCTGCAGAAACACTGGCTGACGGCATACAGTTCCTTGCACCCAGTGTATCTGGTTGTAGTCGGGATTCCTCTCAAGCGAACTTACCTCTAGCACTACCAATAGCATCGAGTGTATCACGGCCATAAGCGTGACTCCCACTGCCATTGATATGACACTGATGGCTGTCTGTACTTTGTATTTCTTTAAATTGCGAATCGCAATCTTTATGTAATGTAATATCATATTATTCAACTCTAACCTCTAACCTCTAACCTGAAAAACTACATCTCCACCGATGATACTATCTGTCCGTCAAAGAGTCTTATCACTCGTGACGCATACCCGGCATCTCTCTGCGAGTGTGTTACCATCACTATGGTCGTGCCTTCTTTGTTGAGCTCTGTCAGTAGGTTCATCACTTCTAGTCCGTTCTTTGAGTCTAGGTTTCCTGTCGGCTCGTCGGCTAGTATTATCTTCGGACTTGATACCACTGCTCGCGCTATGGCTACTCTCTGTTGCTGTCCGCCCGAGAGTTGTGCGGGGAAGTGGTCGCGCCTGTGCTCTATGTTCATCCTCTTCATGGCTTCTTCTACTAGCTGCTTTCTCTCTTTGGCACTCTTGCCCATGTAGAGCAATGGCAACTCGATGTTCTCATATACCGATAGCTCGTCTATAAGGTTGAACGACTGGAACACGAAGCCTATCACGCCTCTGCGTAGCTTTGTCCTGTCTGTCTCGTTCATATTGCTTACGTCCACTCCTTGTAGCTTGTATTCTCCGCTTGTCGGCGTGTCAAGGAGTCCTAGTATATTGAGCAGGGTCGACTTGCCGCAGCCTGATGGCCCCATAATGGCTACAAACTCGCCCTCTTTTATCGTCAGGTCTACATTGTTGACCGCCCATGTCTCTACCTCTTCCATGCGGAAGATCTTCTGAATTTGTGATAGCTCTATCATACCTGTTATATATTATCTGTTATCAATTATTTATTATCAGTCGTCGATTTTCAATTCTTCTGCTTCTCCGTAGTTGGAGTAACCGGTGAGTATTACCTCGTCTCCTGGCTCTAGTCCGTCAAGTACCTCATACTGCTTAGGATTCTGCCGCCCTATGGTCACTGGTACCTTCACTGCTCTCTTGCCGTCTGATGTGAGCTTGAAGATCCATTTGCCGCCTGTCGTAGCGTAGAAGTCGCCTCTTGGTATCACCGTCGCCTTCTCTTGCTGCCCTAGCTCTACTTGCACTCTGTAGCTCTTGCCTAGTCTTACATTGCTTGGCATATCGCCTGTGAAGACTAGCTCTACCTCGAATGAGTGATTCTTCACCTCTGGTACGACTCTGCTTACCTTTAGCTCGTATTTCTGGTCCTGATAGGTTATGCGGGCTGGTAAACCGGATGATACTCTGTCTATGTAGTATTCGTTGAGCTGTATGCTCATCTTGTACGATGTCATCACTTTTATCTCGCCTATGGCTTCTCCTGCCATGATGCGCTGACCGAGTGTGGCTCCGCCAAAGCTGAACTGTCCGTCTGTCGTAGCTCTCACTACCATGTTCTCCATCCTCTCTCTGCTCCTCTCATACCTCTTGTCTACTCTCTGGAAATCGGACTCAAGTAGCTTCTGGCGTATTACTGTGGCTGCGGAGTCGTGTAGCAGGCTCTGTAGCTGAAGTTCGGTCTTCTGATGTCTGTATGTATATTCCGATTCTTTCATGTCTAGCTGTGCCTTGGTGACTATGCCCATCTTGAACTCTTCTCTGTTGATGGCAAGGTCTTTGTCTAGTCGCGATAGCTCATATTGCGCATCCAGGGTCTGCTGTCTCAGCGAGATCACTTTCTGCTCTAGCGAGAGCTTCTGCTCTTGCAGCAGGTTGTACTGCTTCTGCCACTCGTCTCTCTCGTCGTCTATCGTACGCATCAGCTCCACATTCTCAAGGAATAGTATCGAGTCTCCCTTGCGCAACATAGCTCCGTCTTCTGCCACTATCTTGGCTAGCGTGCCGCTCTCAAGGGCATTGATGCGTATCGTCGATATCGGCTTCACCACGCCTTCTGCATCCACATACTCCATGAAGAACGCATCTTCCACCTTCGCTATGCGTGTGTCTTGTCCGTTTACCTTGAACGTACGAGGCCCAAAAGAAAGCACGATAGCATATATTATTAGTCCCAACACTACTGCTCCAAGCATTATCGAATACTTGTTGCGAATATACCAAGGCCTCTTTGCAATTTTAATGTCCATATCTAGTTTGTTTTTTTTTATTCTACATTGATTTTTTTACTCTCTTACACTCTTACACTCTTTGTCTCTTAGTCTCATCCTCTCTTCCTCTCTTAGTCTCTTTGTCTCTTCCACTCTTTGTCTCTTAGTCTCTTAGTCTCTTCCTCTCTATTCAACTGGCAGCAGCTCAGCCAGTGGCATATCAAACTGGAAGTCATAGCCTGTCAGGCTGCGTAGCGTGTAGTGCAATGTCCAGTAGGTCTTCATCGCATATATGTAATTGCGCTTTGCCGAGTCTTTTTCTGTTATTGCACTGTTGAGGTCTAGTATAGTGCTCCTCCCTTTTATATACAGGTGTCTTGCCACATTGTATCTCTGCTCTGCCTGTGTCGATGTCCTGTCAGCCACCGCCACCTTCCTGGCTTGCATATTGTATTGCATCACTAGTCGCTGAACGTTTTGCCTGAATACTTGCATTCCTCGCTTCGACTGTGTCTCTGTCAGGTCTTTTCTTGATCGGGCCATTCTCACCGATCCTTTCCCTCTGCCCCAGTCAAGTAGTGGTATCGATACCGTCAGACTCACATACTCTTGCTGGTCCAGGTCTCTGTAGCTCGACTTGACGTCGCCTGCTGTCTGCGATAGTCCGAATCGTGCATATATGTCAGCTCTCAGTCCGGCATTCGCCTTCGCGTATGCAAGGTTAGCCTCGCTCTGTATCTTCGATAGCGCATACGAGTCTGGGTCTGGTGCATTCTCCATTGCCAGTACCATCGCCTTGTCCATCGGTACCTCTATGCTTGGTACATCCTCTGGAATAGTAAGTATTATATTCGTGTTCTCTGGAATACCCAGGTTGTAGCATAGGGTCTGTGTCGCCTCCTGCAGCTCCACCTCGGCATCCATGGTGTTTGTCTCGGCGTTCAGCTTGTTTATCTCCAGCTGCAGCATATCATTCTCGTTTATGCTGCCTATGTCATATCTCCCTTGAGCCATCCTGTACAGTGTGTCTGCCGATGCGTAGTTCAGTCTGGCCATCTCCAGGTTGCTCTGTGCCGTGATCCAGTCAAAGAATACCGTGCAAGTCTGTGCCGATACCAGCTCCAATGCCTCAGCGTACGACTTCTTCGCGTGCTGATAGCTTAGTGGCTCCATCTTCTTGTCCCATTTCAATGAGTTATAGCCAAACAGACTCTGCTGGTAGCCTATCTGTATCGGCATTGCATTGAACGATGTGGTATTCTTCTCCAGCTCATCCATTCTTGTGAGTGATGTCCCCAGGAATACCGAGCCGCCTGTCAAGGCGATGTTCTGATTGATCTCTACCTCCACATCTGTGACCAACTGGTTTTGCTTCACGAAAACATTCGTACCGTCACCCTGTGTGACACTGTTGATGGTACGGTTAAGGCGAGGAGAGGTCGTCATACGTACCGATGGAAGATAATTTGCTTTGAAGTAGCGGTAGTTCCAGTATGCCGCCAGATACTGATGACGTGCGCTCTGTGCCGATGGAGAATTCTGCTGTGCCAGGCGTATTGCATCCTGCAATGTCAGGCGCAATGTGTCTGCTCCATTCTCTGCATGAGCATTTGCCCCGAGTATGAGTGTTACGATAAGGGCTACGATGTATTTTAATGTATTGAATATCATGACTGTCTCTTTTTTTCTTCTTTTCGCCGATCAATATTAATCGGACACTAACCCTTATGTCAAATACCGTGCCAATTTTGTAACTATCAGTTAATCAATGTATTACAGAGTTGTACGCTCTCTCCGTCCACTGTGCGTTTTCGCACAGATGTGCGATTTCGCACACCTCTTATGTGCGATTTCGCACACACCAGCCACAAAATGCAAAGATTGTTCAACTTCGTCTACGCTGCCTCACGTCTCCCCCTTACCTGTCTTACCTATCTTACCTATCTAGCCTATCTTACCTATCTAGCCTATCTTACCTATCTTACCTATCTTGCCTGTCTTACCTATCTAGCCTGTCTTACCTATCTTGCCTATCTAGCATATCTTACCTATCTTGCCTGTCTTACCTATCTAGCCTGTCTTACCTATCTTGCCTATCTAGCATATCTTACCTATCTAGACCTTCTACCCTCCAATAGCCTCAAAGAGTGACCTGCTCTTCGCATGTCACAAGTGTCACACAACTCCACTTATGCTAGTGCCGACAAGGGTTAAGTACGTTTTTTCTTTTTCTTATTTCCTTTTCTTATTTTTCTCATTATCTTTGCCCCGTCGAGACGATATAGGACTAACCGCTTAACATCGCAGACACTTAAACATTATTATTTACCACTACAGTCCACTTGTAGTGTATATTTAATTGAACCAATGACAATATTTAAATCTAATCTCTTTATGAGAGTAACGTCTGTTACCGCACTCTCGTTATTCGTGGTCTTTAATAATATTAAGGCTCAACATTCCGATAATTCTTATGTCATCGAATCTTCTCGTGTGGAGTCTTATTCTGCCGATCAACAGTTGTCTTATGACGTCCTGACGGTGGATGGAACGTTATATCTCGATTACGATTCTCGTCTTGACGTGAAAACTCTTCGTGGAAATGGCAATATCTACGCTAGACATTTAACCCAACTGTCTGTAACTGACGGCTTACTCGATTTTCAGGGTGTCATACATATCACATCTCCTTCTCAAGAACTGTATGATAGATCTGTAGGAAATCTGATAATGGAGAGTGGTGCGTTGGTTGTTTCTGGCAATATGTATGTAGCATCAAATCTTACCATTTCCGAGAGTGCTGAAATCATATTCAATGAATCTAGTAATCTGTCCGTGGGTAATGATGTCGCAATCTATTGTGATTTGTCGTTGTCTAATGCCGAACTCTCATTCGGCGGTAATATCTCTTTGGGCGGCAATGTTTTCATAGCCTCTGATTCTAAAGTTACTCCTTCTAATGAGAATTATACTGTCTCTTTTTGTAGTAGCCGTAATTCTGCTATCCATATACAAGGCGAATTTCCAATAGTTAATGTCTCTGTAGCTAAATCTGATGACGCTGATGTTTTGATTTGCGATGGAGAATTGAATCTGTCAGGTAATCTGATTGGTGTCAGTGGCTCTATTACTGGTACAGCCCGATTCATCGCAGGAAATGGACTGTCAAATATTTCTCAGCTTGATGACAATGTATTCAAATCTCTTGATATAATTCTGGATAAACCGTTTAGCTATAAGAAACCATCTTTGGTCGCATTGTCTTCCATTTATGTCAATTCTGTATTTTCTGGTAGATTGAACGACTTCTATATAGGCGCATACGAGTTGTCTGTCAATAAATGTATCAATGATGACAATTATTGCCACATTGTGACTGATGGTAAAGCTGCCGACCGTGGCGTCCGTATGCCTTTGGTCGAAGGTAATAGAGTCAGGTTCTCTTTGTATCGAGATGGAATAACTCTATCAGATGGAGAACCGTTATTTGGAGATGAATCTGTCAGTTCGGTATTTACCGTTAATTATACGGATGAGGGTAATATGGTCTCTCTTGCTCCTAATGTCGGCTATCATTATGCCGTACATTATGTCGATATGACTAAAACTGCTAGAATGTACTATAGAATATCTACCGACCGCCCGTCTATTGTGTCTACAGAACAGGAAACTTATACAATACTGCCTTTTGATGGTCCTAAGGAGTTCTACCCAGTCGTTTATGATGGCTCTGAATGGTTCGTCCAACCTCATTCTCAGTCTTCACTGATTGTTTTCCGTGGTATGACCAAAGGTGAATTTACTTGTTCTAAGACTGTCGAAGCGGAAAGGCGCACGTTCATATCTTCTTCTAGTGGCAGTTTTGATAGAAATATATGGAAAATCAAGGGCGACAATAGTTCTACTCTTTATCCGGGTACCGATATCGGCTACGATGATAATGTCATCATCAAATCTGGTCATACCATCAAATCTACTCCTTTAATCACTAAAAATTATTTTTATAAGTTCAAACCCGTACACTTGTTAATAGAATCTGGTGCTACTCTTGTAATGAACCGTAAGGATATTATGTTGGATATCGTTCATTTCATCAATTCTTCTGTGGAGGGCGATGGAACCATCGAATTCTATAATGATGCAACTAGCCCCAACAAGACTTGGACTAGGTATTGGGATGTTTCTCGCTTCATGCAAAGTGGGAATAGCCTTTTCATTTATGCCAATACTTCGTCTTCTAATCCTGAGATTACTCAGTTTTTCAATACCTCTTATCTCGGTAATATTGTCTTAAGGGGTACCCCGTTCAAGATAGGCTGTGTAAATGCCGACTTGTTTCAAGGTGATGTCTCTATCGAAACTACTGTCCAAGTGGCCAATAGCCATCTCGCTTTCGCAAAAAATGTAACTGTCAATGAGAACCATACTCTGCATTTCTCTGTTCCGGGTGTATATGAGATAAAAGGTGATCTTGTCAATAATGGTACAATATTATGTTGCGAAAATGCCGTATTGTATGTCCATGGTAACGTGATTAATAATGGTTCTATGGTAGTGGATGGCGAGTTGACTTTCGCTGGAGATAATAAACTAAGCCGACTCTATGGTTCTAGCCGGGATATTTCTATACATTCTATCTCTGTAAATAAGCGGAATCCTATAGGCGAGGCAAGGGTCGAACTGCCTGTTTCTCTTTCTGAGCTGAATGTAAAGCCATTATGTGGCTCTCTGCATTTTGTTTACGATGACGACATTGAATCTGCTTTCTCTCTTTCTGATGCCGTGGATGGCACCATTTGGCTCTCGAATAAGAATACTGTGTTGATGTCTGATTGCCTCAACGGATGTCTCAGAATGGACAATGAAGCTGTAGTATCTGTAAATCATGGTACTAATGGCGCGTTGAAATATGGCCCTTATGCCCAGATTCGTATTTCTGACAACGCAACTCTTCGTGCCGTCGATTTGTCTCCTTTCGATTTGTGGTGTGCCTCAATGCCTTGGATCGACCTCTCTGTTAATGCCAATTTATGCTTGTCTGAAAAACTGGATATCCGGGGTGGCTCTTTGTCTATGCGTGATAATGCCAAGATTAACTTCTTGTGCCCTCAGAAATCGTCTCCTCAAATATACTTCTCAGCGAATATGGAGACCTTGAGCAAGACTTCTTCTATAATTGTCTCATCTGCCGAACTGGTCAAATTGCAGACTCATACCCCTTGGGGTAATCTTCATATTGTAAATGGCACTACCATTGAACTCTATGGCGAATCGTTAAAATTGCAGGGTGATATCTATCTCGAGGAGAATGCAACTTTGGATGTCTCTTCTAGTAAATATGATGTATCCTTTGCTGGCGATGTTATACTGTATGGTGATTATCTCTATCGTGGTAATGAAACTTCTTTAGTAGGCGATTATCAAGTGGTCGATATAGCCAATGGCGAATTGTCTTCTCTTCGCTGCTGTGGAAATGTACTGTTGTCTAATGATTTGACTGTCCGTGGCCGCACCCTGAATACTGAACCAGCCTCGCATATTCTTGGTAAATCTCTGATTGTCTCGGGCGACGAACGTCAGATCTGTAATATTGAAGGACAGATTGATTGCTTGGAGATTGATAACCCTGATGGTCTTTTGTGTGAAAGATTGCTCAGATCTCCAATGGTTATCGGTAGACGTTTGAATCTGTCAAATGGCGTCTGGGATATTGGTGGTAATACTTTGGAATTAAAACCTGATGCTGCCATCTCTGGCTCTGGTCGTATTGCGTTGTCTAGCACTACTTGGAATTCTGGCTTGAAGTATCATATCAATGCTGAGGAACGCAATACTATCAGCTTCCCGCTGATGATAAATGGTAACTATATGCCGGTCTCTTTGGATAATGTAGTCTCTTCTACAACTGGTTCTGTTACTCTGAAAATAGATGAGAGACAGGAATCTGGCAGAATAGATTCTTACTTGCAATTATTTTCTTCTGATATCTGTATCAAAGAGGGGTATATGTTGTGTGACTTAGTTTGCCCCTCGCATCTTCCCGCAGATTACGACCCTGTCATAAAGACCGTCAATCAGAATTGGACCCGTACAAGTGGTAGCGTAATATCTGATAACAGTATTCTCCATGCCCGCTATTCTCTTCCTGCTTCTCCTGATGGCTATTATTCGGTTGGCAAAAGTTCCTCATCGATATATCGTTTCGAATCGAAGCATGATATGACCGACTTGCGTACTTTTTCTCCGTCGGATTGGATAATTACTGATTCTAATGGTACTCTTGTAGATGCAGAGTCAATCTCGTCTTTCAATAATGGTATTCTGATTGTTAAGCATAATATCCATTTTTCTGACAATTATTTTAATGACTTGAATCTCAATGCTGTGGAGATACAGAAAGGGGCTGTATTGGATTTGGATCATAGCAAAGGTGTTAATCTAGGCGTTGTGTCAGGTCAGGGTACTTTGAAGGTTCAATCTAATGAGGCTCTTCCAAAAGGCGATTTCTCTCGATTCTGTTCTTCTCTTGGTGGCGTTGTTGAATATGGTGGTAATGATGATTATGAAATGCTTCCTATGTCCTCTCATATGAATAATGTCGTTATTTCTGGAGATGGTAGTCGCATTCTCCGTTGTGCAGATACATTTATCGATGGGAGCCTGACAATCAGTAATGCGAATCTCTACCTGTCTGTGGATAGTCGTCTTTATCTTAATCGGGATTTGTGTGTCAATGGGGGAGAGGTAACTGGTGATGGATCCTTGTTTTTGTCTGGTAGAGGTGTCCAGCTAATCCGAACAACTGATGAATTTGTCTGTATTTCGAACTTGGGAATCAACAACCCTACTGGTGTGACGGCTGTTTCTGATCTGTCTCTGTCTCGTCTGGACCTGTTAGAGGGCGTATTGGATATGTCTGATAATGTTCTTAGGGTTGCCGATGGCGTCTCTGTTCTCGGAAAATCATCGTACGTCTCTGGTAAAATGCAAATGGCGTTGTCTGCTGATGAGGAGTCTTATTTTCCTGTGGGTGACGCTGGACGACTCGGGTTCCTCGGTGTAGTGCCAGATAATGATGCTGTGTGGCAGGTGGAGTATCATAATGCTCCGCATCCGGATAGAACGGATAATATGGCCACTGAATACTGGGTAGTGCAGTCTCTCGCACAGCCAGATGATCGGTGCCGCATAATAATCAGATACGATGCACCGTCTGCATATCGTGATAGGGTGGTGGCTTCTTCTCCTGATAATAACCATTGGGCTCAAATCTACGCTGAACTGCATAGTGGTTATAATAATTATGGAACAATGCTTTCTGAGCGCATGAAAGGAACTCCGACTGTCTTCTCTTGGCAACGAAGGTCGCCAGAGAGTGTCTGTATATGGACTGGACTGAAGAATAGCGACTGGACCGATGTTTATAACTGGCAGGACAATACTATTCCTTCTTCGGAATCTGATGTCCGCATTCCATCAGTCATCCAGGGGGCTTATTGGCCTGTCATAGATGCCCAATATGCCGAGGCTCATAATATCCAGATTGATGAAAATGCTGAGTTGTCTCTCATAGGTTCTGATGCCAAACTTATGGTTTCTAATAATGTGGTCAATCAAGGTTCGCTGAATCTGTACTATAAGTATACACAGATTCCAGCTTTTAGCTATGGTGGTAGGATACTGGGTAATAAACCTTGTATTTACAGGACTTTTGTGCGAAATCGTGGCTATTATATCGGGTCTGCTACAGAAGAAGGTACTTTTGAGAATCTCTTGTCTTTGAATAGCGGTAATGGTGATATGCTGAGACAGTATGATACGCGATCGGGGTCGTTTCATAATGTGTCGTTCCTGGATGGTGAATCGCTGTCTCAAAAGGCTGGCAGTTTCTTTATGAGTAAGGTGCAGCATTCTTCTAATGGTCATAATGATAACTATATCATTCAACGTGGCTCTCCTTCTCGAAACGGGATTCAGATTACAGGCCAGCTCTCTAAGGGTTGGCACTGGTTGGCGAATCCTTTCCCTTTTGCTGTTAGCGTGAAGAATTTTGTCTCCCCTCTCTACGGTCGCATAGCTCCCTCAATTTATGCTCGCGGTCATCGCTCCCTCAATGGCACTGGCGGATATCTCTTCTATACCTATAACATGGATGAAGATCTCTCTGCTGCCGGTAACGATGATGAGTCTTTGGATACCCTGGCCCCCTTCGAGGGCTTCGCCGTCTATTGCGAATCAGATGGTACCGTCTTGATGCTTCACCCCCAAATGGCTGCTGATTCTCAGAAGCCATCCCTGAAAAGTACACTCGCCTCAAGCGATATCGTCGTTCTGCGCCTCACCGTCGGTGTGGATTTCCGAAAGGATGAACTGCTCCTTCTCTTCAGAAACGGCGGAAGCACAAAAAAGCACAAGTCGGATTCGTACAAAATCGAATCTCAGCCTCGTGCTTCTTATCAGATATATACATCTAAAGATTCTTCTAGAATCTCTATCGCCCTCTATCCTCCTCTGGATAAACTCCCCGATTCAATAGTCTCCTTCTCTGTGATGCCCACCGACGGCGATACAACTCTTCCTGTTATCTCAGTTAAAGGCATATCGTCTATTGATCAACAATACACCGTCTTCTTGAAGGATAACCTGACAGGTGTCGTGTCCGACCTTCGCCTCTCTCCATCCTACCATATCCCCGAAGCCGATAAGCTATACCATAATCGCTTCTCCTTGATATTCGGTCAAAAGCAAGAGCCTTCCCCCACATCACTCCCCGGCAGAAAGGCCGACCAGTCGAATAGTCCGACCCTCTCCCCGGCACAATCAGATACTCCTCCCATCACCTACGACATCATCGGCCGCAAGCACCTTCGCCCCCATAAAGGCATCACCATCCACAAGAACAAAGCCAAACAACTCCTTGCCCCTAGATGTTAGTAATTATGTCTTAGGAACTAGGAATTAGGAATTATTTCCCCGCTGCCTTGCGTCCCTTGGATGTGGAGCCATCGGCATTTGTAGTAGTGCCTACATTGGTCGACTTCTCGGTCGACTGGGTAGCCGTAGCACCAGCATTTGTAGCACCAGCATTTGTAGCAGCAGCTCGAGTGCTGGTCGATGTCTTGGTAGTAGAAGTGGCTGCCTGTTTCTTGGCTGGCTGCGATACGCCCATAGACGAACCGCAACCTACGAGTGTCATGGCAGAGGCACACAAAAGTGCCAATGCCATAGTCTTAACTGTTATCTTGAAAGTTTTCATTGTTATCTGGAATTATATTTGTTCGACTTTATTTGCTTGCCCAGCGGCGTGGCTTGACTCCATTCTCTCCCATCCACTCGAGCGACTTGTTCTTGATTTCGCCTGTGGCTATGTGATGGTTGATCATCACTGCTATCTCTTCTGGTGAATAGGTGTTCAATGTCTCTGGCCCCTTTGGCGACTGGAATGGCATCACTGCATTCATGATTGGTTTGACTGTCTGGAAACTGAGCGACTTGTTGTTGCCTATTTCTGTCTTGATCACACCGTTTTCTATGCGTAGTGGCTTCTTGTCGGCTGCCATAAGGTAGTAGAGGTTGTTGTCGTCGTCGGTCTCTACTATATTGCCGAATGCATCTGCCATCAGCACGAGATAGTAGCTGCCGGTAACATTAGGTAGTTTGTACGACCATTCGAAACATCCGGCACTCTTGCCGTAGACAGCTTCGCTGGCTGTCGTCTCTCCAGGAAGGTCTATGTTGGAGATGGAGAAGCCTTGGGCCTCGAGTCCTGTAATCTCTTTCGCCTGCGCAGGTGACCAGTTGCCGTTGAACTCTCCCTTTGGAACATTGCCTATCTGGTCTGAGTAGATGTCGGCTAATACTAAGTGGTACTCGTTGGCGTTGTAGGCATTGTAGAGTATATACGCAATGCCCCAGTTGCTTGATGCAGGAACGGTCTCTTTGCCGGCGTTCGTCACGTCGTAGTAGAGTGTACGCCATGTCGGATCTTCTGAATCTGGGTCGTCTGCCTCGTCGTAGTCAACATCGGTACATTTGCTGGCAATGAGGTCTACACCGGAATTTGGAGATGGCGTAGGTAGTGGAGTGACTTGCCCGTTGTCCGACTCCTTGGTATTCATGATCAATGCGCAATACGCAAAGTCTCCGCCGACGAAGAACTTGTAGTCTACCCAGCAGAACCCTTTGTCGCCCCATGACTCACCCCACGAATTGACTACACGGAAGGCTCCATTCGGCCCCTTGCTGTCGTCATAGCCCACAATGGCCATCGCATGGTATGCATGCATTCCTGTCGCATTGTAGGTGGTGTGGTTTCGGATTACTGTCGCATCTTTGAGGTACATGAAGTTGTCACTGAGCTTCGCACCGAACATCACTATATGGTTTTCTGTAAGGTAGCGCTTGATGGTCTGAACATCTAGCGCAACTTCTCGATAGTTCAGTATCTTGTACTTGGCAGCATCTGAATTGGCTGTAGATGAAGGGTCACAGTCACAGTCGGAAGCATTCTTCACGTATGGGGCCGCCGACATTGTCGCTATGCCTCGACTGATGAACTTGTCAAGAATAGCCTCGAAATAGGTGCCTTGGCACCCTTTGCCTTTAGTAGGGGCATCTATAGATCGGAATACGTCGCCAGGACTGAATGTATTTCTGTCGTTGAGGTCTCTTGTGCGGAGATTGTTGTCTAGGGCATAGTGCCAGGTACGGGCATAATAGGCTGTGGACCATGCACAGCAGGTACCAAACTGCCCTTGATCGCCGATCTTTGGCAGGCAGGCTGTGAGGTCAACCATCGTGGGTAGCCCTGTCACTTCGTCTACTTCTGTACCTACGACTGGATTGAGTCGGATGTCGTCTTCTATATTCTCTGGTTGCTCTTTTTTGTTGAGCCAACCTAGGCCTCTGCCGTCTTCGGTAACTATCGTCGTGTTGTCGTCCGAGAGTACGAGCCCGACAATTTCTAGTATGGCACCAAGCGTCTCTTCATTGCAGGAGGTAATCCCGCAGGAAAGAACAAGTGCCATGAAGGCTAGTGTGATTTTCTTCATAAAATAGTTTCTTGTTTTGTTCGTATGGGTTACTTGAGAATTATATTGTTGTCGCTGATGACACGACCGTTGAATATTGCTTCTTCGCTATTCACCGTGCCGAGAATGTGACAGCCGCTGATTGTTACCTGATTCGCAAATTGGGTCTGCGAGAACCTGAGATTTCCGATAAAGTAACCGCCGTTGCACTCAACTCGTCCGCCAAAATGGGCATTGGTGAGTGTGACGTCGCCAATCGCGTAGATGTGCGAGGCTTCTGTATAGCCGTTGAAATGAGCATCGGCAAAGAATGCAGGACAGTTGAATCGGATATTCTGCATATCTGCCATACCCCCAAATTTTATGCCAAGGAATGTGGCATGATGCGAAATTATGACGTTGGTGAGGTTGGCATCAACATCGTATGTCGCTCTGTTCATACTGACACCTCCACGGAAGTCGGCCGAGTTGTAGGAAACTTCTTCATGGAAAGCACTGCCATCAAACCTGGTGCTGCCATCGAAAATGACATGGTCGAATGTCGCCTTCTTCATGAAGATGCAGTTGGTGAAGATAAGGTCTCTGCGGAATACTGAGTAGATAATCTGTTTGCCATCGCTGGTCTGTGTCGAGGCTTTGACCTCTTCTTCGAATACGCAGTTGGAGAATATGATCTCACTGTCGATATACGATGGCGACATCTGTTTCGCTTTGGCACACGATCCTGACTCGTAGAGCTCTAGAATACCCTTGATATGTTTGCCTTCAATGACTACAGGCTTCCCTTTTTTGATGAGCTTGATAATCTCAGAAGCATCGATGGACGAAGGCTTGACAGTTTCCTCAGCAGAACAACCAATGGATCCCATCAGAATAAATAGTGCTGGAAGAAATAGACGGAATAGTTTCATCACAATAGATTTACGTTACGGCACAATATGCCTTAGTGGTCTTATATGAAGAAACAGGACAAAAGGTTCTATTTTTTGTCTGTCGACGCAAATATGGAGGCAAGTATAGTGCCGGAAATGGAGTGCCATGCACACGATATGGCACATGGTACTATCGAAAGTGGATTGGTAGCCATGAAGAAGGTGGCCGCCAGATTGGTCCCTAATCCTGCATTCTGCATTCCTACTTCAATGGATATCGTGCGGTTCTTTGCCTTGGTGAATCGGAATAGCTTGCCTATGCCGTAGCCTAGTATATATCCGAATGTATTATGGCAGAATACAACGGCGAATGTGATGATGAAGAGCGACAGGCCGTTGGAAACGAGCGAACCGTGTACCGCTGATATCACTCCGCCAACTATGCAGGCAAGACAGATTACTGATAACCCTGGCATCGTGGAACGGACGTCCTGGAATATCTTGTTGCCTTGCAGAAGGTAGTTGATCAGGAATCCTATGCCTACTGGAATGATTGTCACAATGAGTATATTCAGAAACATACCGTATGTGTCTACATCCACAGTCTGACCCGCTAGCTGGAGAACTAGAAGTGGTGTCACAAATGGTGCTAGAAGCGTAGATACGGTCGTCATGCCTATGGAGAAGGCTACATCACCCTTGCAGAGATAGCTCATTATGTTGGATGACACGCCTCCTGGACAGCAGCCTACGAGTATTATGCCTATCGCTAAGTCGGTGGAGAGGTCGAATAGTACCGTCAGTGTATAGGCTATAAATGGCATGATGGTGAATTGGGCAACAGTGCCTATGATGATATCCACAGGTCGTGATGCAAGTATCTTGAAATCGGCCGTAGTGAGCGTCAGTCCCATGGTCAGCATTATGATTCCTAATATTATGGTCTGTGTATACCCTTTTACCCATAGGAATGTCTCCGGACAAAATAGCGTGAGGATAGCTGTTGCAATTATGAACAGAGATGTATATGTGGATAATATCCGAGAAAGATACTGAAAGAATCTGAGCATAATAGATTATGTTTTTTTGATGGGAACAAAGATAAATCATATCTTCGCAATATTAACTAACTGAATATAGATGGTATGAATAAAATTTTACTTTCTCTTTTGGCGGTCTGCCTGTTGTGCGCTTGCGATTTTATCCAAGCTGCTAAAGATGGATATAAGATGGGTAAGGAACTCTCTCTAAATGTTAAGAGAGCAATCAATGGCTTCGGTGATGGGGTAGATGAATATCTGGCGACTTTTGAATGTGATACTTTTATTCTCAGTGATGCCAATATCCATTATTCTCTTGATCTGGAGCCAGGAAAACAAGAGATAACATTCAATCCATATTTGGCTGTTACTTTTGTGAAGCATGGTACGCTGATGCTTGATTATTTGGGTTTCGGCGGCAGCATTGTCCATGTAGATCCGGTGTCAATGTTTGGTACCGACTATACTAAGATGCCTAAGGCTGACGTGCTGTTGGTGACTCATGAGCATGGCGATCATCTTGATACAGCAGCTATTTCGATATTAAAGCAGGAGAATACTCGTTTCTACAGCAATAAACGGGTAGAGGAGATAACAGGTGCAAGTAAGGGCTTGGTTGCTGGAGAGGTAATCAGTGAGTCTGTATTCAATATCATCCCTGTGCTGGCATATAACACAACAGAGGGTCGCACTCAATTCCATCCTAAGGGTCGTGATCTCGGCTTTGTCTTGGAATATGCCACAAAATACGAAAACAAGCCTTTCCGTGTCTATATCGCAGGCGATACTGAGCCTATCGAGGAGATGAAGTCTCTCGGTGATATTGATGTGGCTTTCTTGCCTGTCAACCAGCCGTATACAATGACTCCTGAGCAGGCTATTGAGGCTATAGAGATGATAAAGCCTAAGGTGGTTTACCCTTACCATTATGGAAATACCGACCTGACTCCTATCGTTGAGCATTTCAAGAATAATGCCGAGATAGAGGTCAGGATAAGACAGCTGCAGTAAGGATAATGCTCCAGACTATCGCTTGTTGCGCTCTTCCGTATAGCGTTGTACTTCTGGAGCCGCTGTTTCCATCTGTTCGTAGAATGATTCGCCCCAGGCGCGGATGATTGGTTCCTTGAGGAATTTGTATACAGGAACTCCTTCTTTCTCGCCAAGGGCGAGGGCAGACTTGCATACGTGCCACTCGTGGAAGTTGAGGGCATCGTAGTTCTTGTAATGCTGAACGCGGATAGGGTATAGGTGACAGGAGATAGGCTTTTTCCAGTCTATTTCGCCGTCGTTGAAGGCCTCTTCTATAGCACAGCTCCATAGCCCATTTGGCTTGCGTACGGCATAGACGCACTCGTCACCATTGATGATGGGGGTTACCTTGTCTCCATCTTGATCAATGACCCATTTGCCTTGCCGCTCTACTTCTGCCTGCGATTTGTGGGTCAGACGATGCTTTATTTTGGGATATATCTTCTCAAGTATCTCTGGTTCGCCCGACTCTAGTGGCGCGCCTGAATCGCCCTCAACACAGCAGATGCCGTTGCATTTCGTGAGGTCACAGATATACTTGCGTGTGAATATCTCAAATGAGATTATTTTGCCGTCGATTTCTATCATACGAGTTCGCTTCAAATAAAAAAAGGAGAAGGATATCAAACCCTCCTCCTGTATTGTTGTCAATCAGAAATTGATTGGATTATGCCTCTTCCTCAGCGTTGATGTTGTCATCAACGAGGATACGACCGCAATACTCACAAACGATAAGGCGCTTGTGGAGACGGATGTCAAGCTGACGTTGAGGTGGAATCTTGTTGAAACAGCCACCGCAAGCATCGCGTTGAACTGTAACTACTGCAAGACCGTTGCGGGCATTGCTGCGGATACGGTTGAATGCCGAGAGCGTATATTCGTCATTGATATCCTTCTCAATCTTCTCTGCCTTGGCCAAGAGTGTATCCTCATCAGCCTTAGTCTCTGCTACGATAGTATCAAGTTCAGCCTTCTTGTTGTCAAGGTCCTGTGAACGCTCTCTGAGACGCTGCTTTGCTTCGTCAACAAGATCCTTGGCGTTCTTCATGTCCGCTGTGAACTCCTTGATACGCTTTTCGCAAAGCTGCTTCTCAAGGTTCTGGTACTCAATCTCCTTGCTGATGGCATCGAACTCACGGTTGTTGCGTACTGCGTCCTGCTGAGACTCATACTTCTTGATTTGGAGGTCTGCCTCTTTGATCTCGTTCTTCTTGATCATAATCTCGTCAGAGAGACGTCTTACCTCGTCATCTAGCTTGTCGATACGAGTCTGAAGACCTTGTACCTCGTCTTCGAGATCCTCAACCTCGAGAGGAAGTTCACCACGAAGGGTACGAATCTTATCTATCTCTGTGCAAACCTGCTGTAGGTCATAGAGGGACTTGAGCTTGCTCTCTATTGATGCATCCTTGGAAGTCGTATTACTTGCCATCTGTATTTATATAGTATTTTATTATATTCTCTGAAGCACGTGATATGCGGAATGCAAAGTTAGGAAATTTTTCTTGTAATTCGCGCAAAAATATGTTTATCGTTATTTTTTCACTCTCGAAATGTCCGATATCCATAATGAGCATCTTTTCAGATAAAGCCATCTGGTGATATTTGACATCGGCTGTGATGTAAACATCGGCGCCTTGCTCTTCTGCTTGACTGGCAAATTCAACGGATGAGCCTGTGCAGATGGCTACTCGTTTGATATCACCATCACATATGCCATTGTGACTTATTGTCTTGCAGTCGAGCTTTTCTGCTACGTAGCTCATGAAGTTCTTGCACCCCATCTGATAGTCAAGTTCGCCTATGATGCCGTACCCCCATTCGCCGAATGGATGACGCTCGGGTATGAGGACTTTCATCTTCTTTACCCCAAGGTATTCGCCTAGAGCTGCACTTGAGCCCTTCTTAGGGGTTTTGTCGAGCGGGGTATGGACTGCTATGAGGTTGATGTCGTTTTTAATCGACTTGGCGATGATGCGCTGCTCTGCGTTGGCGTAGGTGAGTCTCTTAATGCCTCGGAACATGATAGGGTGGTGCGCAATGACTACATTGCAGCCCAACTGTATGGCTTCGTCTACTACAGATTCGGTGATGTCAACAGCAAGTAATACACTGGTGACAGTCGCATCTGGATTGCCAACAAGCAGTCCTGAGTTGTCCCACGAATCCTGAGAGGAGAAGTGGAACGAACTGTCAAGTGAATCTATGATATTCTGGACCGTCATGCCTTAAGTTCGTCGATATATGAGACCAGCTCCTGACGTATGTTCTGTAGTTGACGTACAATCTCTACATTGTGCTTGAGCCCCTGCGGATTCTCAGCCAGTCGTTGCTTGGCACCGGATATTGTCATGCCTTGCTCTTTCACTAGATGATAGATCAGACTCAGGTTCTTCATGTCTTCCAGTGAGAAGAAACGGTCGCCCTTCTTATTACGCATAGGCTTTAGGATGCTGAACTGCTGTTCCCAGTACCTGATGGTGGAAACAGGAAGGTTGAAGCGCTCTGCTGCCTCACCTATGGAATATTGACATTTTTCTATCATAGTGATTTTGCTGTATAATGTGTCGTACGAATATTTCCTATTCTTGTTCCGCTGGAGGCTGGTCAAATAGTGATGGATACTGGTTTTCTAGCAAGTGACCCATTATGAACCTTATAGAGCTCTCTCTTATTGCAGAAGCTACAGAGGGAAACTTGTTTTTCTTCTGAAACTGCTCGATGACACGCATCTCTTCTTCCGAGAGGTATATCTTGACAGGTATCTCTCTTTTGGGCTTAGTATGTGCTGAGAGTCGTGCCATAGTGCATTAAATCTTTGAAAGTTCGTCGAAAAGAGCCTGCGTTGGAAGTCCCATCACATTCTGGTACGATCCCTCGATGCGATAGATGGATGTGAGTCCTATCCACTCTTGGATGCCATAGGCACCAGCTTTGTCAAGTGGCTTGTATGTCTCTACGTAGAAGTCGATGAGTTCAGGAGTCATATTGCTCATGTAGACTTTTGTCTCGCTGGTGAATGAAATCTGCTTCTGGGTTGTATATATTGCCACGCCAGTAAGTACGGTATGGCTCTTGCCTGATAGTGATGCTATCATGGCACGAGCATCATCAGCACTCTTTGGCTTGCCGATAATCTTGCCGTCGTTGACGACAACGGTGTCGGCTGTGATGAGAAGATCGTTGCCCTTGAGGTCGGACAAATATGCCTCGGCCTTCTTCTTGGCAATATATTCAGGTACCTTTTCTGCCTCTAGATCAGCTGGGAATGACTCGTCAATGCCTGGCTTTGCTGCAACGGTAAAGTTGATGCCCATCTGCGACAATAGTTCTTGTCGACGTGGCGAATTGGACGCCAGGAGTATGTTGTATTTCTCTAGATTCTTCATCTCTGTATTTAACGGGTAAGGTTGGACGACAAAAATCGCCCAACCTTGGATGCTTTTATTCTCTTTGTTTGTGGATGGTGTTTAGTCGAACTTAGACTTCACAAACCACATTTCTCGTATGTTCAGAGCTACCTTGACGTTGTGGAATTTCTCTAGAATCATACCGTTATTCTTTGTGCCATGCTTGCGATACTCGTAACCGATGTTGATGGCGTTCCTGAAACGACCCATAGGAATGGTGAGACCAGCAGTAAAGGTGAGAGCATCAAGTTCGGCACCGCTCTTCTTGAGTATAGGCCTAGGCATATCTACTGTAACCCATGTGTAGGAGTTGGTCTCATCGTCATATTTAACGACTTCTTGAGGAACAATTTCCACACGCTCAATCTCCTTAGTATTGAGACCTATGTAACTGGTCTCGTAGTAGCAACCGAGACGCCATTTCAATCTCTTATAGAATGGATCTTTATCGCTGCCGCAAGCCCACTCAACGCCGCCACCGAGAGAATGGTTGTTGAGAAACTTAGCAGTCTCTCGGAGTTTGACATTCTTGACTTCACCCCAGAGGTTCTCTCGATAGTCGATAGATGCTGTGAACTTACGACGGTTGTAGGTCATACCGAAACCGTATGTCGTAGGTACTGTAAACTCACCATCAAGTGGAGTGACATCATCGAAGTAGAGGTTGCTTGATATATCGTTACTTACTATATGGTCGAAAGACGAGCGCATAGCTGTCTTGTTGCTATAGATAGCTCCAAAGCGGAAGTTGTTGAATTTGCCTACGTTGAAATCGAACTGCAGACCATACTCGAAGAAGAAATTGTTCATTGTGTATTTCTTCAGGTTGTATACTGTCTCGCCATTGGAGAACATGGCAGTCTCCTTCTTGCTGATAGAGCCCCATATAGCGCCTGCGCTAAATCCTAAGGTGAGGTGCTTGAAAAGGGTGAAGGCGTTGTTGAAGAAAGCACGTGTCACACCGCCTGTACCGGTGAAGTTGATGGCATAACGTTCCTCGCTGCCCCAGATGAATTGGTAAGGGTCGTAGATATTATAGCCTACGGTAGAGTATGGCGAATAGCCTATGCAGGCAGCCCACCAAGGCTTGCCTCTCCAACCGAATGAAATACCATCGAAATTGGTGCGATAGACACTCTGTGTATATCTCTGCTCAGTATACTCTTTGCCGTGAAACCAATGCAGTTGGGCATTGAAATGGAATGTCAGAGAGTCGAGGTTCGCAATGCCGGCTGGGTTGGTAATATTAATCCAGTCGTTAGGCGCAAGGGCGATACCTGTATGTCCCATTCCCATAGCCACAGCATCTTCCTGAGGTGTCAGCTGACCGATACCGAAAGCCGAGTATGGCGAAGAGGTACTGTTCTGAGCTTCTGCTATGCCGTTGAATACTATTGTAAGTACGGCGATGGCGAATAGCTTGTATATCTTGTTTGTAATTGTCATCGTGCAATAAATTAGCGGTCTTCCCTGTCGTAGTAATAATATGTAATCTCAAGTTTAGACCTGCAATGCTCCATACCCTCAGGAACTTCGTGTCCCATAAACGACATGAAGTTGTAGTTCATAGGATTCATCGAGCCACCCCAAGTGAGATAGAGACCCTCAGTAGGTTTGAGGTACTCGTTGCTCAGACGGGTATTGATATAGTATGTGAGGTCGAATGTGTAGCTAATGTTGTCGAGATCAAAAGTATCGTATTGACGCTGAGCAAAAACTATCGCACGATTACTGTTGATGACAGGCGAACCTTCAACGTTGAACTCGTTGATTTCACTGAGGAAGAAAGTAGGAGGCACACGGTACTTGTCAATAGACTTCCTGTCGGCATAGAGGGTCAGCGTCGCCTTGACGACGTGGGCGTATAGGTTCTGGTCCAATACGGTATTAAGTGCCGGGAAATTGATTCGTGTATAGTATCCCAGACCTTCGAACTGGGCACTATGAAACCCGCCTTCCTGCTCTGTTACCTGACGGCGAAGAGAGGTAAGGGTGTCATAAGGCTTGTCCATATTCTCGTTCCACACACGGTTGAACTGCTTCTCTGGCTCAGTGATGGTAAGCACGCGAGTACGCTTTGTATTGGTGATATCCGATACGTGTGTATGGAGGATGATCTGAACAGAATCGGACCTGAACGCGCAAAGTGACTTGGCATTCTTATCGGCTGAGATATTGATGCCGCCGAGTACTTTTTCGTAAAAATATTTGGATACGTTATTGTCAGCTACCTTGTTGTTCTTGATGAATTCTACTAATGACTTGCCGAAGTCATCGTCCAATCGGAAAGTGATACGAGGTTTAGCGTGAGGACGTGGCTTGAAAAGGTGACGTCCAATAGGCTTGCCTACGTGGAAGGAATCAACATTGTAGAATGAAGTCTGACTCTCGGCAAAACGGATGTAGTCATACGACATTACAGAAGCGGTATCGGACTTGTTGAGTTTAATAGGTCCATACTTCAAATGGTTGACGTTGATGACAAGATTTTGCATAGTGTCGCCCTCGTACGAACCAGTATGTCTGAGGACAATCTCTACAGAATCGTACCTTTCCTTCTTCAGCCACTCCATAGTACCTGTACGTGATGGAGGACAGAGTTTTATGAAGGACGAACTGCAAATATCGCCGAGAATAGGTTTATTGGCCCTGCCGACCCATACTACGCCCTGACTTGACGTGAGAACAGAGTCAGTTCTAAATGTTGAAAGTTGAATGGCAACCTCGTCTGTGCGCTCTGCCCTCGAATTGGAATGGAGGAAGATTGAATCCATCTGTAAGGCTTCGTCTGAACAAGAACATACAGCTATGAGGATTATAGCACTCAGAATTGCTATTGTTTTATTACGCATTTGTAACTGTTATCGATTTGGAATGCAAAGTAACACAAACTAGGCGAAATTTTTATGCTTTTTTCAACAAAAGGTGGAAAATTATTTGCGTGCGTTGTTGTTACTCGTTCCTTTGGCACGTCTTGTAGGCTCTTCATCGTATGGATTCTCGGGCCATACGTGCTTGGGATAGCGTGAGCGTAGTTCTTTCCGCACCTCGAAATAGGCGTCACTCCAGAAGCTCTTCATATCCTGTGTAATCTGGATAGGCTTGTAGCCTGGAGAGAGCAGATGCATCAGTACCTTCTGTTCTCCGTTGCAAACAGTGGGTGTGTCTGTCATGCCGAAACATTCTTGCAGGCGAACTGCAAGGACAGGCGCGCTGCCATTAGTCTGATATTTCAGCTTGATATTGCTGCCACTGGGAACTTTGATATGTGAAGGCGCTAGACGTGCCAGATCCTGCTGTCGGGCATAGTCCAGAGAGGAAGTGAGAGCCTCGGTAATATCTAATCGGGCAAAATCTTGGGCAGTGCGGACTCCGTTAAGATACGGAGCCAGCCAGTAGTGGGCATTGGCTTTGAGGGCATCGACTGTGACGTCAGGCCACTCTTCGTCGGGATGCCATAGACGAAGAGATGATATTCGAGCGCAAAGCTGAGAGAAGGACTCGTTGTTGAAATCGAGTAACTGTTCACCGATGTTTGCTACAGTATCTAGGAGTGCTGTAGCCACTTTCTCTTCGTCGGGGTGCTGTATGCGGGTTGCGCTCATTACCATAAACCCTAGTCGCTTCTCGTGCTGCATAGTGAGAATGCCTTGTTGCTTGTTCCACGATATGTTCTCTACATCTCGTACGCGACTTGCAAGGTCTCTAGGGTTAATAGGTGATGCAGAGAATATGCGGGCATCATTATCACGAGCATCCAGGTTTGCCACTACTATCCAGTCTTCGTGCGAGAGGTAATCTGACAGCTTCAATCTGGCACTGTGCCCATTAGTCAGCGTATAGTTGCCGTGATTTCTGTTTGACGAAGCAATGCGCTCCGGGAAAGCAGCTGCAAGAAGAAAGCCTGTCAGTTCTGAATCGACCGAAGAATTGTCTGCCTCCTTGACATTAAGTAGTTTTCTATACTGAGCTGCCACCTTTTCGATACGGTTCCAGACAACAGCATTGCCATTGTGGGCTCTATGGCGGCGCAGTGCATCTATGCGTATATTTATGTCTACACTCTCCTCGTTTCTCATAGGGTCGCGCTCTTCGACCAAGGCGGCTATGTCTGAAGCTAAACTGCGTTCAGAATCATTATTGGCAGCTAGCATCATCTCAGAGATACGTGGGTGACAAGGTAATTTCTGAATCTCGTGTCCGTGAGGAGTGATATTGCCTTTGTCGTCTATGGCATCAAGGAGTGACAATAGCTCCTTAGCACTAGTGACTGCAGCGCGAGGTGGAAGGTCAAGCCATGTAAGGGCATTGATATCAGGTTCACCCCAAGAAGCTATGTCAAGGACTAGTTGGGTGAGATCGGCTGTAAGTATCTCAGGCTTGCGGTATTCTGCCATAGTATGTTCAGAGCCTCGCGACCACAGGCGGTAGCATACACCATTCTGCGTACGACCAGCGCGACCAGCACGCTGATTGGCCATGTCGAGTGATATCCTGACAGTCTCAAGATGTGAGAGCCCATTATTGGGACTATATTTCAGTTGTCGGCATAGTCCGCTGTCAATTACTATGCGAACTCCGTCGATGGTAATAGATGTCTCGGCAATGGATGTGGCTAGGACAACTTTACGCTCGCCCGGTTTGGAAGGTGCAATGGCCTGATGCTGTTTGGCAGACGAGAGCATACCATAGAGGGGGTAGATGTGGAGGTTGTGGTCCTCGGTCTGGTATGAGCCTAAGAGCTCCTCACAGCGGCGTATTTCAGCCTCTCCTGGGAGAAAAGCGAGTATGTCTCCACTATGGGTGTCAAGGGCATTGGCTACAGCGCGAGAGACCTGAGTCGCGATATTCTGCGTATCAGGGAATGTGTCATCGATGGCAAAATTGTCCATATAGACCTTCTCGACATCAAAGATACGACCTTCGCTCTGGATATGCGCTACTCCCTTGCTACTCCCTTGCATCTCCCTTGTTGCTCGCAGTTTTTTTATTAGTGGGTCTACATCGATGGTAGCCGACATGATGATAATCTTAAGGTCGGGACGTAGTATCTGCTGACAATCGCGACACAGAGCAAGGGCGACATCAGAGAAGAGAGAACGCTCGTGAAACTCGTCGAAAATGACCACATCTACACCTTCCAGAGCATTGTCGCTCTGCAGAATACGGGTCAGGATGCCTTCGGTAAGAACCTCGATGCGAGTGTCCTTAGAGGTACAGTTGTCGAATCTCACCCTATATCCAACGCTACGCCCAACAGGTTTGCCTAGTATATCTGCCATACGTTCAGCAATAGCGCGGGCAGCCAGACGGCGAGGCTCCAGCATAAGTATCTTGCCATTGGTTTTCAGACTGTCCAGTATAGCCAGCGGCAATATGGTACTTTTACCGGCACCAGGAGGGGCAGTAATGATGAGAGTATCATTCTCATTGAGAGCCTTTATGACATCGGCTGTGATATGTGTAGCGGGAAAGTCGGGAAGTATCATCGTGCTTGTCGGTCAAATATCAAGGTGCAAAGGTACGAAAAAAGCCCATCTCTTACGAGACGGGCTATAGTGAGAAAAATATATCGGTGTTCGATTAGAATACTCCCCAGAAAGAGTCGGAAGAGCGAAAGTCTATTACCTTCATGTCAGGATATGCTTTAAGTGCAAATTTCCTGATTACTTCGTAGGCATCTTCTGTCAATATCGGGTCATCCTTAGGCATACGGTTGAAGACCAATACTTCCAGTTTGATATCACGGTTTCTGCAGGCCTCGATGCTCAAGAGAGCATGGTTGATGCCTCCAAGTTTAGAAGAAGCGACAAGAATAAGGGGCAATTTCTGTTGCTGAACGTAGTCGATGGTGAGAGTATCGTCATTTAGAGGGACCATAAGTCCACCTGCACCCTCAACCAGTACAACATCGTATTTTGACAACAGATAATCTGTATCCTCTGATATTTTAGCAGTATCAATGGTAACACCTTCCAGACGAGCAGCCAAGTGAGGCGAAGCTGGTTTCCGGAAGAGGTAGGAACAAGTGCGACGTTCCTTATCCTCTTGTTGAATGCCTACACCCATAGCCTTGCGGTGCTCCACAAGGTCGTCTGCTACGGTCTCGCAACCTGTTTGAACAGGTTTCTGTGTAATGACAGATACTCCACGATGGCGAAGATAGGCTGCAAGACAACCAGTGACATAAGTCTTGCCACAATCGGTATCTACACCCGAAATGAAGTATGCTCCGTGTTTGGTTTCCACGTGTTAGAAATGGTATTTGTGATGATATTAATCCTCGTCGTCTTCTTCGTCCTCGTCTTCGTCGCGATCCTTCTTAGACTTCTTCTTGTCTTTCTTCTTATCTTTCTTCTTGTCCTTCTTTGAATCGCCCTGATCGTCATTGTCGATAGAAGCAGCCTTATTACCCGTTACTGATTCATACTTCTCGGCTACAGCCTCGTACTTGTCCAAAGCAGCATCGAGGGCAGCCTCAGCAGCCTTTATCTGACCCTTACCCTTAGCAATGTTAGCCTCGCCCTTGCTCATAGCCTTTGTGGCATTAGCAATCTGCTTGTCAATATCTTTAAGGGCATTCTTCTCAGACTTGTCAAGATCCTTAAGCTGCGCAGTAGCCTGTTTCTTTATATCCTTGTCCTTTGACTTGACCTCCTTGTTAAGTGCTTTGCGCTCTGACTTGTTTTCATTGAGGAGTTCCTTGCGCTGCTCGTTAAGTGTAGAGATCAGCTCCTTGTTGACCTCGATAGCCTCTTCTCCAGCCATTATGAGAGAATCTGCTACGAAAACTTTGCGCTTAGCAGCCTCAACCTTAGCAAGAGCTGCCTCGTACGCTGCAGTAGCAGCATCTACCTTAGCATCAACCTTCTCCTGTACTGTCTGAGCAGAAGCACAGATACTGAAGCCAAACATGGCCAATATTGTTGTCTTTAAAAACTTCATAGTGCGTAATTTTTTATGTACGTTATGATATCGTTATACTCTGTTCCTCTCGATAAGGTTACTCATTTATGATTTCTTCGGCTATCCATTTGGCACCACCGAATTTATCTACGATGAACAAGAGGTAGCGTATGTCAAGCGTAATGTTACGACAGATAGTTGGATCGTAATACAAGTCGCTCATCACACCGTCCCAAGCTCGGTCGAAGTTCAAGCCTACGAGTTCACCCATAGCATTCATCACAGGACTGCCTGAGTTGCCTCCGGTAGTGTGACATGTAGAGACGAAACAAGTATGCAGCTTGCCATCTGATGGGTCGGCATAAGGTCCGAAATCGCCTTTCTCACACATAAATCGCAGAGTGTCAGGCGCAACGTAGTCGTAGGCACCGGCATCGACCTTCTGTATGAGACCATCTAGTGTGGTGTAGTATCTGTATACCACCGCGTCGGAACCTTCATATCCAAGAACCGTGCCATAAGATACACGCTGAGTGAAATTGGCATCACTCATGCGAGGATGAGTTTCACTGGCAGTAGCCTTTATTGTAGCACGTGCAATATCATTGGACATCTGGTTGATTTCGGCGTGAGAATACTTAGGAGAGTAATACGTATGAATCTTATCTGTAAAGATGTTGCGTAACTCGGTGTAGTATGTGAAGGCGATATCCTTCTTGAGCTTGTCATATTTGCCGGCGCGGATAAGTGCCAGTGTCTTGGTAGAATCGCAGAAAATAGTCTTAGAGAATATCTTGTCGATAGTCTTAGAGATGCTGGATTCGTCCTTACACCACTGAGGAAGTAAATCTGTCGGGATATACTTACTCATCACGGCAATGACCTTCTTGGACATCTCTTTGTCGACATTCACATTATGGTCTGGATAGAATGAATTGACCAGATAGTTGACCGCCCTCTGCTGAGTGTTGTTGTCCTTCATAGCGTAGATGAAGTTGGCAATCTGGAACAATTCCACACCACCGCTACGGATAGCCTCATTTAGGACGCCATAGGCTGCCTGATACTTAGCGTAACTACGATCAGAGCGATCGGTGTAGAAGACATTGAGCTTATTCAAAGTCTCACGATCCTTGTCGGACAGCTGAAGAGCCTTCTCTCTCTCGGTTTTAATGTCGACTGCGTGAGTACGTTGCACTCCACGAATCTCGCCCTGCCATTTCTTCCAGGCATTGGAAACGTTGGCATTCTTGGCTGCATATTGGATGTTGATTTTCTCATCTGTCTTTTGCCAATGGTTCATCACGTCCAACTTAGCTGTGCGCAGTTCGATTCTTGGAGGAAGAATCTCCTGAGTGTACATTTCTACATATGAAGCGGTGTTGTAGATATCGGTAGAGCCAGGGTAGCCCATTACCATTACGAAGTCATTCTCCTTTACGCCTTTGGTAGAAACCTTGAGATGGGTCTTAGGCTTGTATGGTACGTTGTCTGTTGAGAAATCAGCAGGTTCGTTATCCTTTGAAGCATAGACACGGAATATGGAGAAGTCGCATGTATGGCGAGGCCAAGCCCAGTTATCCGTGTCGCCTCCAAATTTGCCGAGGCTGGAAGGAGGAGTGCCTACAAGACGTACGTCAGAGAACTGCTTATATATGTATGCCAGGTACTGGTCACCGCCAAGGAAAGGGTCAATACTGACAGAGGTATTGGCAGATTCGGCCTCTAGAGCCTTGATTAGACTCTTTTTATTCTTAGAGATAGTCTCCATACGCTCATTAGCCGACATCGAATCGGTGCAGCCTTCAAAGATCTTATCTGTTACGTCATCAATACGAACTAGTTGCTGTACGCTCAATCCATAGCAAGGTAGTTCCTCACTCTGATCCTTTGCCCAATAGCCATCGCGTAGATAATTGTGCTCTACGCTGGAGAGAGCCTGAATGGAACTGTAGCCACAGTGGTGGTTGGTAAGGACCAGACCTTCACTGCTGACAAGTTCGCCTGTGCAACCGCCACCGAAAATAAGCACGGCATCTTTTAGACTGGATTGATTGACACTATAGATATCCTCGGCTGTGAGTTTACAGCCGTTAGCTTGCATATCGGCAATATTCTTATTGATAAAAAGGGGAACCCACATACCCTCATCAGCCATGGCAGGGACAATGGGTAGGAGCGATAGAAATGGGATTAAGAGTTGTTTTATATTCATATTGAAATTATTGAATTATCATTTTTGATGTTGTCTAAAAGAAATTGTCTGGAGAATCGTCATTGTCCAGATTGCCATTCAAAAGGGAGTCGTACATAGCCGCATCATCATTTTCACCCAGTTCGTAGCAAATATCCCTGAGTAGTGTGATGACTTTCTCGTTGGACGAATCAATTTTGAAAGCAGCCAAGAGAGAGTTGTACGAGTCATTGGTACGTTTCATCTTATACTCTATCTTGGCACGGAGCATCCACACATTGAGGTTTCGTTTGCTATAGGCTAAAGCAGCCTTGCAGTCCTCCAAAGCACCCTCGTGGTCCTTTTGTCTGTTGCGAAGGTCGGCTCGCATCTCCAATGCCTCCACGTAATCGGGCGATATATCGATAGCTTTATTCAGGTTAGCTATCGCTGCCTTATTATCCTTGTATTTTGTCTTGCAGTCGACAGCCATAGAGAAATACTCCACGGCGTACTTGTGGATATGTTCTCGCTCCTCTTTACGAGCCTCGACAAGTGCCTTGATTTCCTCCTCCAGGCGGTTGATTTTGTTCAGACGTCGTGCAATAAGGCGCTCTATGCCTGGACGACTAAGCGAGTCAGGAGAAGCCTTGAGAGCCTCAATGAGGTAGTGTAATGCTCCCTCAGTATCAGAATGTCTCCACGCATCATCGGCCATTCTGCTTAGCGTCTGTGAACGTGCTTTCTCGAGTTCCCCGCGTATCTGAGCCAGGTTATTGGCTTTAGAGGCAAACTGTTGGACAAACTGGTTGGTGCGTACATCCTTGGCAGATACAGGCTGTAAAAGCTTGATGCCTTCAAGTGTCCGGCATCGGCTAAGGGCAACATAAGTCTGACCAGATGCGAATGCACCTCTGCCAAGGTCAATAGAGACATTGTCGAAAGTAAGTCCTTGACTCTTGTGTATCGTGATAGCCCAGGCCAACTTCAGCGGTAGCTGACGGAAAGAGCCTATGACCTCCTCTTCCACCAGTTTCTTCTCTTCGTTGTACTTATACTTTATATTGTCCCATACGCAAGGTTCAACGAAATGGTGGTCGCCATTGTCCAACTCCACCCATACGCCCTCATCTTCGAATTTGTCCACAATGGCAAGAGTCCCATTATACCAACGATGATCGCGGTCATTGCGGACAAATACAATCTGAGCCCCTTTCTTTAGGATAAGCTCAATGTTTGTCGGCATTATGCTTTCAGGGAAATCCCCCTCGTATGTGGCAGTATAGGTATGAGGTTCGTATTGTATAGCATTCAGCCTATCCTCGTTAATGGTATCAGCAGATGCCCTGAGAGCACACAACGTGATACGCATCTTGTCTTCCGGCTTATTGTCCTCTTGTGTTGCAGTTTCGTTCACGTATCGACTGTTGATGGCCGCGAGATCTTCATTCTGCATATAGCCCATTCGCACACGGTCCAATATCTGGAGAAAACGCTGTTCACTCTGACGGTAGACTTTCTGGAGTTCTATGCTGACAAGCGGAATAGTGGAGAATACATGGGCGTCGAAAAAATAGGCAGTATTATAGAATCGGCGCAGAATATCCCAGTCCTCTCTCTTCACTACAGGTTCCAACTGGAAGGCATCACCCACAAGAAGTAACTGTACTCCGCCGAATGGGAGACGCTTATTACGTCGGTAGCATTTCAGTACACGGTCTACGAAATCCAGTGTATCAGCTCTAACCATAGAGACTTCGTCGATTACGATAAGTTCCAGCCCCTGAATCAGTTTTATCTTGTCAGAGTTGAATTTCTGTCGGTCCTTCAGTCTTCGGTCATCCGCATAGTTTATATCATCAAGGGCAAAAGGGGCGAAAGGAATCTTGAAGAACGAATGGAGAGTCTGTCCGTGAACATTGACAGCAGCAATGCCCGTAGGCGCTAAGACAACCACCTTCTTCTTGGTATTGCGCACGATATAGCGCAGAAATGTGGATTTGCCACTTCCTGCCCTGCCAGTCATATAGACAGATGAGTTAGTTGTGTTGATGAGACTCAATACATTCTGGAACTCTTTGTTTTCCAAATCTATATCAGCATCCTCAGCATCTATCTCAAGTTGTATGTCCTGTTCGTACTCTTCGTCGCCCATTACTTATTGTGCGGATGTATATCGCTTTATTACGTTATATGCCTTGAATATTCCGAGTTCGCCAGCCTTGCTCAAATCTTGTTGACCCTTATCGGTATCTCCTTGATATATCTCTATGATGCCTCGGTTGAAGAATGCCTCAGCAAATGTGTTGTCCAGTTCGATAGCCTTATTGAGCCATATCAATGCTTCGTCGAAATTCTTTTTCATACAAGCGACCAGACTCAGGTTATAGTGTACGATGGCGAGGTTAGGGTCTAGTTCTGCCACCTTGGCGAGGTCGGTCATAATGAGGTCCAGATCCAATATTGTAGTATTGAGCTGAACTGTAGGTTCAGGAGCGTTAGGGTTCTTGCCAAGGGAAGGTGCCTCGGTAAGGTTGCTATCCATAGAGCGAATGAGTTCGACTGTCTTGAAACGGGTAGCTGCACGGTTGATAAGTGCATTTATGTCGTTGGGGTTCTTCAAAAGGCAGACATTATAGTCGCTGATAGCCTGATTATAGCTCATAACCTGATTATGGAGTGTGCCGCGGATGAGGTACAAGGCTGTGAGGTTAGATGCCGAGGCATCGCAACTGTCGATCATATTGCTCAGCTCGCGTATTTCATTGAAATAGGCTAGCATATCTGACTGTGAGGTTGAACCCTCACGGTTGGTAAATGCCAGACGTCTGTCATGAATCTTACGGTTGTTAAATGCCTCTACACTCTTTGCGAAGTATTTAGGACGAGGCAATACGGTGTCAGTCTGCAAGAAACTGAGTTCGAACATAGGTTCTAGGTCAATGATGATGTCACGATCCTGAACACGGCCACGAATCTGGTCGCTCTCCTGATGCAGTTTCTCATCATTGTCAGCAAAATCGCTCACTATGACCATCTGGTCGTATTTCTCAAGATCGTCGTCATTCTTGCTTCGAGCCCCCTTCTTAGCCCTCTTATCCGTTTTGTCGGCTTTGTTGTTGCCTTTATCGGCTGTTGTGGTGTTGTCAACATTGGTAGAATCGGCACCTGCTGCAAGCCCCTTCTTGATTCGTTCTTGCTCGAAGGTATAGGCAGTCATATAATCGATTTCAGAACCCTTAGGATCGTTGAGATTACGCTTTACTATAGCGCGCTGGTAGTAGGCAGGACCGAATTCAGGATGGCGGGCAATGACGACGTTGAGGTCGGCCAAGGCGTTATTCATCTCACCTATCTGCATATAGAGCAAGGCACGGTTCATCAAAGCCATATCGTTGTCGCGGTCTAGAGCAAGCACCTTGCCGAAATCGTCTATAGCTTCTGATATACGCCCCACCTCGGCGTGGAGCATACCGATATTAGCAAGAGCCATAAGATTCTTTCTATCGAGAGAAAGTGCGCGTTCGAGGTCGGAAAAGGCGTGCTCGAAATCGTCCATGTTATAGTGTGTAATGGCGCGATTGACGTAGACATTAGCATCCTTTGGGCGTAGTTCGGCAAGTTTATCATAGCTCTCCAGTGCCTTAGGGTAGTTCTTCATCTGATAGTTGAGCATACCAAGGTAGGTATAAGCATCGGCAGAATAAGAATTTATCTCCACTGCATGCTCAAATTCGTTCATTGCAGGGATAGAGTCCCCACGTTGAACCAATGCGATACCCTTATAAAGTATAGCAGCTACATTGCGAGAGTCATATTCAAGGACCTTGTCGCAATAGGTAATAGCTTTATCGTATTCATCCAAGTTGATATTGGCGATACCGCTATTCATCAAGAGGTTGATATTATCCTTCTCTATTTTCAGTCCGTGCTCGAAGTCCTCCAGAGCCTCCTTTGACTTGCCCTGACGGAGCATGATTATGCCATGTAGATTGTATGCCTCGATAAGGAAAGGATTGATTCCATAGGCTATCTCGCAGTCAGTTGCTGCACCCTGCATATCATCAAGATAATATTTTGCTATGCCGCGATAGTAATACGGGTCGGCAAGATAGGGCTTGACATTTATCACTCGGTTGAAATACTGCATTCCGAGGACGTAATCTTCAAAATAGACAGCATTACGGCCTATCTGCATCAGACGGTTAGTGTTCAGCTGTGCGTTGACAGGCATAGCGAGGCACAAGAGCAGCAGTATGGAGAGTGTGAAGGTGTTTATGATACGGCGAATGAAAGAGATGTCGTATCTGCGTCTGAACTGCTCGAGCATACGAGGGTCAATGGCCGTCTTACTACAGAATTTTGCTTCATCTATATGCGAGACGACCTTGGTATTGTATTTTGAAGTCTTCTTCATGTTGCTGCCAGAACCATCGACACCGGCATTGCTGACTATCGAAGTGACAGGGTAGACAGTAGGCATGGAAGCCTTGAAGCCTGCGTAACAGAATCGGATGCTCCATGAGTTGATTTTTTTCTGGTGATATTTTTTGAGCATAGGAGTGAGGTCGGTACCTCCAGACAGGTCGAATTCTCTCTGCTGTTCGTAATCATTGGCGAAACTGTCATAATCAGCTACAGCCCAGTCGACCTTCATCCAACGGTCGGCCCAGGTGCCCCATCCCCACGAGCAGTTACGCATTATCATATATGTCGAATAATCGTAATTGATAGGCAGTTTATTGATAGGGGAGTAAGCTGCTATACTCCATACGGGTTGTTCCTCGTAGAAATCCAAAGCAGCATTCATATAGTTTATGAAGCCCTTCTCTGGGATTATATCATCCTCCAGGACGATGACGCGACCGTATTTCTGAATGACGCTTGAGACACCGAATATGATGTTGGAAGCGAGACCTATGTTCTTGTCTCTCTCAACCAGTTCTATATCGTAGAATCCTGACAACTTGTGAAGGATATTCCTGACGGCTTGTACCCCCTCCATGTCCTTCTCGTTCTTTGCTCCATCAGAGAAGACAAACAGTGACGTTTCGTCAGCCCCGTCGCACGCTTTGAGCGCATCAATGACGCGCTTTGTATGCGAAGGACGGTTGTATGTGAATAGCACTATAGGCGCTTTGTTTTTCATAAATCAATACTTGTCACTGTTAAAAAAGATGCTACCTTTGCACTGCTTTTATCAGCTTGAGGTCCCGTAGTTCAATGGATAGAATTTCAGATTCCGGTTCTGACGATAGGGGTTCGACCCCCCTCGGGATCACGTATGAGCCTTGGTGAGATTCATCAAGGCTTTTTTTATGATTTGAGGAATATGACGCTCTTGGTTTCAAAGAATTCGTCGTCAAACCATTCAGATATACTCTGAACCTTTGCTCTGGCACCAAATGGATTTATTTCAGCCTTGAAGTCACCCCCCTTGAGGTAGAATGTACCGTGAGAAAGGACGAAGTCGAACTCGTCAGTTGCACTATGCCCCTTGAGCATATGTTTTGTCTGACGCACGAAATCAGGGAAAGCAGTCACTGCACGCGATACCATATAGTCCCACTTACGGTCGTGGATATCCGTACTGCGCGCCTGAACAGGTTCAACGTTTTTCAATCCCAAAGCTGTAGCCACACCCTCGACAACCTTGATCTTCTTGCCTATGCTGTCCATAGCCGTAAAATGGACATCTGGGAAAGCTATTGAGAGAGGAATGCTTGGAAATCCGCCACCGCAACCTACGTCGATTACAGAAGAGCCCGCAGGGAAGCCCTTGCTGTCCTTGGAGGTTTCCATGACATATTTGGCTACGGCAAGAGAATGCAGCAGGTGACGAGTCTCGAAATGTTCGATATCCTTGCGAGATATCACATTGATTTTTGAATTCCAATCTTCATACAAGGCAGGTAGAGCGGCGAACTTCTCCATCTGCTCTGGTGTGAAATGCGGAAAGAATCTTTTTATTATCTCCATAATGTCAAAAGTCTGATTGAAAGCAGGTGCGATTCTATTTCGGAGCTCTGCGGTAGAGTATGATGCCGATGATGCCGAATGTGATATTTGGCAGCCAAACGGCTAGGATAGGGTTCATGCCGCCATTGACGGCAAAGGTAGAAGATACGGTCAGGAAAAGTATGAATACGAAACTCAGTACCAGTCCGATACCGATATGCAATCCCATACCGCCTCTGGTTTTCCTGGAAGCGAGAGATACACCGATGAGCGTCAGGATATATGCTGCAAACGGTGATGCCTGTCTCTTGCGGAGCTCTATTTCAAACTCCTCGGTGTTGCCGACATTACGTTCCCGCAGTTCATCTATGTGCTCCTGAAGTTCGGTATTGGTGAGCATCTCGTGACTCTTGCGCTCCTTCTTGAAGTCGCTAGGCAAGATATTGATGACGCTATCCATTTCGTTGCCGTTCTTCATGGTATGAGTTATACCATCCTCATTGAAATCCCATTGGCGGTAGTTCTTCAACTTCCACTTGCCAGTCTCCTCGTTATATTCGATAGTCTTGGCACTGAGTCGAGAAACAAGTCTCTTGCCGTCGTATTTCTCCATATTGAACATATCGCCAGCATCGCGGAACGAGTAGTATTTGTAGAGGTAGACATACACACCCGGAGAAATCTGCATATGCTTATCTTCCAGACCGCTCTCCCTTTTGTTTTTCACATACTGGTTCTCGAACTTGATGCGTGTACGGTTAGCCACAGGAATGACCGACGAGCTGAGCAGGTATGTGATGATAACGATGATTGTAGCGCCCACGGCGTAGGGGAACATCAGTCTGCGGAAACTGACGCCACTAGCCAGTATGGCTATGATTTCGGTTTGTCCGGCCAGTTTACTGGTGAAGAATATGACAGATATGAATACCAACAGAGGTGAAAGCATATTGGCATAGTATGGAATCATATTCAGGTAATAGTCGAATACGATAGCCTTCAATGGGGCTTCCTTCTCAAGAAAATCGTCCATCTTCTCCACGAGGTCGAACACGACTACGATGGCAATGACAATACCCACAATGAAGAAATAGGTACCGATGAATTTCTTGAGTATGTATAAATCAATCTTTTTCATTCTACTGTTGTAACATAGATAAAGCAATGAGCAGAGGGAGGAGGGTAGTGCGGAGTGCCTTTCTCAGTTCCTTGAGAGCCTTGGAAATCTGGGTCTCCACAGTGCGTTTAGAGAGCCCCAGTTCGATGGCTATCTCATCGTTGGTCATCTCATTGATGCGACTCATACGGAATATGCGCTGGCACTGCTCAGGGAGAGCTGATATGGCATCCTCTATTTTACATTGAAGCTCGGCATACTCCATCAGCTCCTCGGGAGTGAAATCCACAAGGGATAAGCCGCTTTCGTTTTCATCTTCAGACAATGAAGAACTGCTAGCGGAACGAGGGGCAGTATTCTCATTGATTGTCTCCTGCTGATGTTTGCGTACTATCTTGAGATGCTTAAGTTCGTTAAGACAACGATTGTGTACGCTCTGGAAGAGATATGAACGGAGAGAGCCTATCTGGGGCAGCTTACTGCGTTCGGCGTATAGGTCGACAAATATGGTCTGAACTATATCTACGCTCAGGTCAATGTCATTGAGTATGCGATTTGCGTAGAGGGACAACTGCGAGTAGTAGATATCATAAAGCTCACGAAAAGCCGCCTCATTACCTTGTGCAATGAGTGCCGCTAATTTGGTATCCTTTGTTTTCGCAGTCGACATACTGCACAAAGATAATGCTATTTTACGGAATCTGGATAATTTTCTGACGTAATAGACAGCAAAGTTTTTTGATGTATTTTCAGTGACGCTTTGACACTATGTCTGTATTAAGGGAGATATAAGGGAGGTATAAGAGAGGTATAAGGGAAGTATAAGGATTCTCCCTTGTTCATCGTAATTTTTTATTTTGCGATAGGTTGTCCAGATAGCGAAAAAGTGCGATTGTCCGGCGTAGAGACAATGACCTTACCATCAGTGTAGGTGAGTCGACTCCCTCTTTGGCGAGAGGATGAGGCGTACTTGATGGAGGTAGGTATTGTTTCCAATTCCTTGACAGAAAACGACATTCCCCAAGCAGAATCCTCGTAGGCAGTCTTAGAACCTTGAGGTACATATAGGGTATATCGGGAATTTACCCAAAAACTATCGTCGTTGACTGAAGGTGGTGTAGATATAGGACTATAGATGCGTTCCAGGTTAAAGCAAGAAAAGAACGCCTCGCTGTCGGCATTTGTCACGCTGACCGGAATAGAGATTTCCGAGAGACTAGAAGGAACGGCCAGCAAAGTCGTTCCGTCACCTGAAAGGAGCAAGCCATTCTGGGCGCTGAATGCAGTGTTGCCAGGCTCTACGGTATAAGACAATTGGTCATAGACACAGTCAAATGCACCTATGACGATATTAGTAACATCCTTTGCAACAAATAGTTCCCCCGAAGCAAAAGCTAAGACAAAGCAAAGAGTCTTACCATCCTTGGAGTAGAGATAGCCATTCGCATCAGAGGATGAATAGTCCATATTAAGAGGACTGAAATTGATAGAAGAGGCATTCTCAGGGAAATCGACAGAAGGGGAAACCTCAGAGACAGAAGCAGGTAGGTTGAGTGTCTGGAGAGATGAGCAATAGAAGAAAATGCCGAGGTCTATGCTGGTATAACCCTCAGATATTGTGATAGACTTCGCATTACTCATTGCCGATAATACGTCCTCAAAGACCACTTCAGAGAGGTTGGAAGGGATAGTCACGTCGTCGTCAGACGAATTACCCCGTAAGACGATGCTTTTGGAAAACTTGTCATAGAGAATGCAACCACCGATAGAAGAGAATGTAGAGCCCTTATTGTCGGACATAGTTATTTTTTCATAACGCTGACCAGCAAAGAGACCGCTCTCAGAACTTATTGAAGATAGGGTAGAAGGGATGTTTATCAGTCTTGTAAGATTATTACACCCCAAGAATGATCGGAGAGGAAATTCAGTAATGCTGCTGCCGGAAGAGAACTCCACCTCCTTGAGATTTTCACAACCTGAAAATTGACCTATTTCCAGAGACGACACACTAGAAGGGATAATGAATTTAGATACTTGTCTACGGTTTACCAGACTGCCTAACCTTGTTGTTCCTTCCTTGAAAGCAATGGTACCGATACCCCCTTGAGCGAGGTAGAAAGCCTCATACTTTCCCCGGGGTAACTTTCTGTAGATGACATTATCCTCGGAAAAGAAATACTCGTTCTCCTCGGCAGTTATTACCATCAGGCTATGGGTACTCTCGAGGCAGTTGTTGCCGTAAGATACGATGGTAGAGGGGAGCGACAGCTTTGTCACTGTAGAGAGCATGAAAGAATTATCTCCCAACTTCGTGACCGAATAGCTCTTCCCATCTATGGTAACGCTGGAAGGAATAGAGACTATACCAGAATATCTGTATTCCTGAGAAATAATGCCGTCGGGGTACTCACTGCTGTTCCAGTGTGTCACCTCGACGGTACTCTGAGATGTGATGTTGTAATAGATACCATCTATGCAGACCTGACCAGATGCTGTCGTAGAAATAAATACAACAATCAATAATAATAACAAGTTCTTCATTATATTTCTTAGTGTATAAAGCCGATAGTGTGAGTCGGCTCTGTTATTTTTGAATGTTACTTATCCCAAGGGTATTTTACGCCCCATTGGAAACGAAGTTCATCCATCTGACGCATGATGCGTATTGTCTCGTCGTGAGGCATATATGGCGACTCTATGAGACCCTGTTCCAGAGCCTCTTTACAAGCGTAGACCTGATACTCGTAGCCAGTAATCTGCTTTGGACAGTCGCACGACTGAGCGAGCTTATAGTCATCGTCATAAAGGTCAAAATGGTTAGGATTGTTGATATTGTCCACTATGATATGACCCTTAGACCCGGAGATTATACCGTGGCGGTCCGACTTCACGAGGTTGGAAGAAGTGAGGATAGCCTGACGGTTGTCCGAATAATTCAAGATAATGCTGCTGGTAGCATCAACGCCTGTCTTTGTCAGGGTAGCCGAAGATACTGTACTCTCAATATCCTTGCCGAATATCATGGCAGCAAAGTTGATAGTATAAACCCCGAGGTCGAGGAGAGCTCCGCCAGCCAGCTCAGGCAGATACATACGAGGAAGGTTGATATTAGGGTAGCACAAGTTGGCAGTAATCATCTTTGGCGTGCCTATGACGCCACTGTTTACAGTGTCGATGATAGTCTGAGAGAAAGGCATATATCGAGTCCAGATTGCCTCTGTGACGAAAATCTTACGCTCATGAGCAATGCGTATTACCTCCTCAGCCTGCCAGCCGCAAGCTGTGAATGCCTTCTCGCAGAGGATAGGCTTGCCAGCGTTGAGGCATAGAAGCATATTGTCGTAGTGCTCAGAGTGAGGAGTAGCCACATAGACAAGGTCAACTTTAGGGTCATTTACCAAAGCCTCATAGCTGCCGTAAGCTGTCTCAAACTTCCACTCCTTGGCGAAAGCTTCAGCCTTCTCCTTGGTGCGAGATGCAACGGCGTATGCTTCGATACCCCTCTCCATTTCCATGCCGTTAATGGTGATAGCCATTTTTTCGGCTATCCATCCTGTGCCTAGAATGCCAACTTTCATATTACACGTTTATAGATTGATTTTCGTCATTTTATAGCCCATACGTTTCAACTGCATCGCATAGCCTATCTGGTACATCTGATGTAGAGTGCGTACGAAGGCGTGGAAAGCAGTTGGCGTACCAGCTTCGAAATTCTCGTGCATCAGATAGTTGTGAGCCATGACAGCCACATCACCGGCTAGTTTGGAGAGCTTAGCCTGAGAGATTTTACCCTTTATCTTGAGTACATCTTCAATGACATACTCATCCATGTAGTCAAATCCGCGGACATCACGTATCATCAGGTACAGATCTTCCTCTGCCGAGTATTTCTTCCAGTTCTTATCCCATAATTTGGCTACGGCCATACCCATAAAAAGCATCCAGCCAAGGGAAACGGATGGGTACTGCTCAAATTCACGTATGCCGTCGGGGAGATACGACTGACAGATCGACTCCCATTTACCCTCAATATCAGGGGCATCTGGCTTCATGCCCTCAATCTCTTTATTCTTCAACAGATAAGCACAGAGCGTCTTCTCTAGGTTTATCTCGTATTCGTCTAAGTATTCTGTATTTTCCATGATGCGAATATAATGATTATTCCCTATATTCGTAATCGTAAAACATAAACATAACATTATACATTACTTAATGGGTTTCCTTTTCATTTTTGTCCTTATTGGATACATCACAATGTGCGTGGTCGTTGCCCGTCTTATATGCAAAACATTGCAAAGCAAGAAGGCAAAGGTTGTTACCGCTACCGCAATCGGACTATTGTCAATATCATTTTTTCTGTCAAGATTGCTCCCTGATACAACACCTATCTGGCTCGCCAGCGCCATTTATGCCGTCAGCACTACTTGGCTTCTAGTGATGCTCTATGGAAGTATCATGATATTCCTTATCTGGTTAGGTAAGCGCCTTCTGAAAGTCAGTCAGAAGATTACCGGACCAATGACCTTGAATACCTACCTAGGTATATTGGCAGCCACCATTATTCTCATTATTGGAGGACATATCAATGCCGTCTCACCCAAAGTGATACCATACCACGTCGGACTCAATGGAGTGAAGATAGTGGCTGTGTCGGATCTGCACATGGGCTATGCAGTAGATGCCGACGATATAGAGAAGTTAGCTAATATTATAAATGAGCAGAATGCCGACCTCTGTATCATAGCGGGCGACCTCTTTGATGGCGATATAAAGCCAGTAGTGGAGCAGGATCTCGGTGCAGCTCTCAAGACCATCAAATGTCCTGTAGTAGCGGTTATGGGTAACCATGAGTATATCGGTGGAGCTCCAGATGTGGATGCCGACTATATTCGTAGTCTAGGTATCAATATGTTGCGCGATAGCGCTATGACTGTAGGCAAGATGACTGTTGTCGGCAGAGACGATTTGCATAGCAGATATCTGAAAGAGCCAAAGAGCCTGGATGAGATAATCCCAGAGGGTGCAAAGAATATTATCGTTGTAGACCATCAGCCAGCCAGAATAGAAGAGTCCCAGAATGCCGGGGCATTGCTCCATATAAGCGGACATACACACGCTGGACAAGTATGGCCGTTCCGTTTCTTTACCGAGAAGATATTCCCATTAGACTACGGCAAGAAGAAGTATGGCAGCACTACAGCTATTGTGACATCAGGCTATGGTACATGGGGACCTAGAGTCAGATTAGCTTCACAGTCGGAAGTTTTAGTCATTGATTAATACAGCTCTTTCTACAAATGTAATACCTCAAGATGCGTTGTCGACAGACAGCGCATCTTTTTTCATTACCACCTTTGTCTCATACTAAAACAGCATTCAATTAAAATACTGCCAGCATCCTCCGCCACCTAAATCATGACCCGTCGTGAATATTAGGTTTTAGGAACTAGGAATTAGGAATTATTTCCTATCTTTGCTATCGAAATGGGTATAAGTAAATTGATCTCTGCCAAAGAAGCTGGAGATCTTATTCAGGACGGGATGACAATTATGGTTGGTGGTTTCATGACTTGTGGAACCGCTAAGGCTGTTGTCAATGAAATATCAGCAAAGAACTTGACGGTCATTTGCAACGACGCTGGTTTCCAGAACGAGGGAACTGGTCGTCTGCTCGCACACGGCTCCGTCAAACGCCTTATCGCTTCTCACGTGGGCCTAAATAAGCAGTGCGGCGAATTGGTTAACTCTGGTCAGCTGGAACTGAAACTTCAGCCTCAGGGTACTCTCGTCGAACAAATCAGAGCCGCTGGCGCAGGATTGGGCGGCGTGCTGACTCCTACTGGCGTGGGTACTATCGTCGCAGATAGCTCCCAGCCAACAACATTGGAGGGTAAACAGACTATCGTCGTGGATGGTAAGGAGTTCCTACTCGAAAAACCTCTGCATGGCGACGTGGCTATCATCAAGGGGTATATAGCCGACGAATCTGGCAACATCCGTTATAAGGGTACTATGCGAAACTTTAATCCGTTGATGGCTTCTGCTTGCAAAATGGTCATCGCCGAAGTGGAGAAGATTGTCCCAACCGGTGAAATCGGACCGGATTTTGTCGAGACTCCTCATATCTTCGTGGATTACCTGGTGCTTAACCCAAAAGAGGAATAACCAATGAACAAGGACGAAATAAAGCATTTTATCGCTCGACGCGTGGCTCGTGAACTCGAGAATGGCGACGTGGTCAACCTGGGTATAGGTCTCCCTACTCTCATCCCTCATTATGTCAGTCCCGATGTCAAGATTACTCTTCAGGCCGAGAATGGCTTCATCGGTCTCTGCGCTCACGATGGTAACTTACGCGAAGATGGTAACTATTATATAGTCGACCCAAGTGGAAATCCAGCCGGTATCGAGCACGATGGTATGTTCTTCGACAGCTCGTTCTCTTTTACTATCATCCGTGGCGGTCACGTCGATAAGACTATCCTCGGTTCCATGCAGGTAGCTGAGAATGGCGATATTGCCAACTGGCTCATCCCTGGTAAGGCTGTGCATGGTATGGGCGGCGCTATGGATCTCGTGGTCGGCGCTAAGAAGGTTATCGTCGCTATGGAACATACCCAGAAGGGTAGCCCTAAAATCCTTAAGCAGTGTACATACCCGCTTACAGCTAAGGGCGTGGTGGATATGATTATTACAGAGATGGGCGTGATGGATATAACGCCCGATGGTATAGTGCTGCGCGAATATAACCCTGAATATACAGTGGAACAGATTCAGGCAGCTACCGAAGCTAGCCTTGTCATCAGCAAGAACCTCGCTCCTATGGAGTAGGTAGTAGGTGCGTATCTTCCCTACGCACCTTTCAATTCTCTTCTGTCGGATATCTCTTGGCTAACACTCTTTTGCCTGCTATGAACAGCGCAAAATAGACTGCCGCTTGCAATAGCATTATCCATAAATAGTGCGCCACCATATTCAGTTCCGCTCCCATGGCATTGAGCCTCATGAAAGCTCTCACAGCAGGCGTACTCGGGAATATCCATGCTACCCACTGCCAGAATATTGGCATCGCTTGCTCTGGCCATGATGCTCCCGTCAGGAACAGTAGGATGATGGACGTAAACGCGATGTATATGAATGGCGTCTCTCTGCGCTTGAAGAACAGACTGATGAAAAGTGCAAATGTTACCATTGATAGTAACAGTGGTACCATGAATGCAAATAGATTGCCGACAGTTATCGTCTGCGTGAAATTGAATATTCTTGGAACAACTACTAGCAGATACCCCGAATGGAATGTGTACAGCAGCAGATAGGCGACTCCTTTCTTTAGATGATTCTTGATGGAGAGCTCTTTCTGCCCTCGCTGCCTCCTGGTGCCTACCTCACACGCTAATGCTAATAGCAGTGTCTGTTGTATGATCAGAGGTAGAATGGCTTGCAAAAGGAAATTGCCATAGCCTTCTATCGTATTGTACGCCCTCACTTCGTGTACTTTTATCGGGTCGGCATTCCCAGCCGTAAGCGGACTCTTCTGCGCAAGCACAACTTTCATCGCTGTCATGTACGCTGCTTTGTAGTATAGTATGAAGCCCATGTCACAATACAGCTGTATGGGCGACTGTTCCATCTTCATCCAATGCTCGGCAAAGTCTTCAGGGAAGTAAATGACAGCGTGTACCTTCTGCTCCATCATGAGCTGCTTCGCTTCTGAAAGGTTGGTCGCCTTGTAGACTACATTCACCTCAGGCGTGGCATCATACGCACGGATAAACTGTCGCGATTCTGGCGTGTTCGACAGGTCTACCGCGCACACGGGCATATCTGTTACGGTCTCGTTGGTATATATGAACGAATAGACAAGTGGATATAGCAGCGGTACTAACACTGCCAATATCAGCGTGCCTTCGTCTTTGAATATGCTCTTTAGGTCCTTAAACATTTTAGTCTGTATAAATGAACGTGCGAACCTGATACTTCAATCTTGGGTATATCAATAATGGCAACGCGCAGAATAATATCAACGCTGATATGTGTAGCCACGAATACCCGATAGGATAACCATGTAATACGGTCATCTGGTAGGTCATGAAATAGTGCCTCAATGGGAATAGGTATGATAACCCTTGCAATAATGGATGCATCAGGTCAACAGGGAACGCTGCTCCGCTCATCGAGAAACTCATGATGCCCCAGAGGGAACATATGCTCATCGACATTCTCCTCGAAGGTACTAGGGCAAATATGAATAGCCCAAACCCCATGCCGGAACCTACCAGTAGCAGGGATATCAACATTATGCTCCACCACGATCCTTCGTGTGGCAAGCCTAATATCACATATAGGTAGAATTGGAATACAAATACAAATAGCCCCATCATAAAGGCATTCTGTACCGCCCTGCCGATCTTTGGCATGTAGTAGCACAATAACAATGTGAGCAAAAGGTACATAACGCCAGGGACAATCATTGCGGAGATGTATATGTTGTAGTTGCTCCACGGATTGCCTGTCATGTGCGCTTGTACTTTGTACGGCTGCAAGACTCCCATTATCTGCTCTTCTGTCAGCCCCTTAGCCTGTAATGTGGCATGCCCCACTGCTGCCTTGCCCAGCGACGCAATGGTCATCAGGTCTTTCTGCGCCAACACTCCGCCAGTGAAAATGGCTGTGTTGAAGTAGTAGGATATGCCCGGCTGACGGCCCGAGAGTAGCTTCTCGGTGAATCCATCGGGAAATACAAGATAGCCGTATATGTCACATTGCTGCATCGCTTCCCTGGCCTCTGTCACATTGGAATAGTTCGCAACAATCTTGGTCGACTGGAACGTGGCTAACTTCCTCTGTAGTGACGCCGTGGTGGAAGTGTTGTCCATATCCACTACGGCAATGGGTAGTTGCTGTGGAATGCCCGCATCTAGTAGCGATGTGAAGAATATAATGGTGAACATACCGACTACAATAGGAAAAAACATCCCTACTTGCCGGTATGCTAGACAGCATATCTCATATAACGATTTAGCCTTTTCACGCATAATCGTAATGAATTCTAATTAGTTCTCAGCGGGTGTGTATATCAAGGACATACCTGAACGTAACCCTTCTATGGCTTGTGTAGGACGTGTCTTTACCTCGAATGTCTTTAAGTCGTAGGCTCCATTCTCTTTCGTGGCTTTCCATACCGCGTATGAACCTTGGTCTTTGATGGCTGTGACTTTCATGTCGAAGTTTTTGTCTAGCGCTGGGGAATATACGTTCAGGATATCGCCTGTATTCATCCCCTTGAGCTGGTCTTCTCTGATGTTGAATACGCCCCAGGCTTCGTTCTTCATGGCAATGGTCATGACCGGACTGCCAGCACCAACAAGCTCGCCTACTTTTGGATAGATAGTAACGACTTCTCCGTCAAACTGCGCAACTTGTACCATCTCCTTGATGTATGAGTTTACCTCAGCTACTGCTCCTGCTGCCTGGTTGCGCTTGGCTGCCGCCGCTTTCTTGTCTTCGTAACGCGCACCATTCATCGCCATGTCGTATTGTGACTTGGCTGCCTCACACTTTGCCTTGTGTACCTTGAGCTGTGCCTCGGCTTCGTCTTTCTTCTGCTCTGATACTACGCCAGCTTCGTAAAGACGGTTGACACGGTCAAAAGACTTCTGGTATATGTCTACAGCAGCTATGGCTTGCTGCCACAACTCGTAGGCTCCTCTGATCTGCTCTTCTTGTGCTCCATTGTTGGCCTTCTCTACTAATGCTGCAGCCGCAGCCTCTAGACTTTGTGCTTGCGCTTTCTTAGCTTCTACGTCTGGCGCATCAAGGTAGGCTAGCGTGTCGCCTTTGCGTACATAGTCGCCTTCATGTACGCAGATCTGTAATATTCTGCCTGGAAGCTTGAAGGATACTCTGTACTCTTCAACTTCTACTTCTCCTTGAATTGCTCGGTCTTTGCCACCTAGGATTATCCATCCGATAAGTGCTACTATAACAACTACTGTGGCGAATGCTGCTACGCCGAATAGTATCTCTTTATGCTGATTTTTAGTTTCCATACGCGTGACTTAATGCCAATTGTGCTGTAATTACTTCTATTTCTGCTTCTATCTTTTGTGTCTTAGCTTGTAGCCAAGCTGTTTGTGCCATCATGACGTCGGTAGTGGTCATCACTCCTTCTTCAAATCCCATATTGGCACATCTGAGGTTCTCTTCTGCCGTGTCGTAGTTCTTTTGTGTTACACTGAGCTTCTTCACAGCTTCGTCATACTTGAACTGGGTCTGCGAAATCTGTAGGTCTATCAGTTGCTGTGCATCTGTCAACTGTAGCTGTGCTATGGCTGCTTGCTTCTTCGCAACCTTCACTTTGTTGTGCGTCTCGTTCCAGTCCCAGATAGGTATCCTGGCTACAACACCAACATTCCACGTGCCCTTGAATGCCTTCTCAAATCCATTGAAGCAGTTAGGATTTGATAGCATATAGCCACCTGTCAGCGCAACTTGAGGAAGGTGCTCTGCTCGCTCCATCTTGACCTTCGCATTGTATAGCTCAACAGCCTGACCGAGCATCTTGAGCTCTGCTCTGTTGTTCGATTTCTCTGTCTCTCTTATGTTGGAGATCACGGTCGTGTCTACTGTTATCTTCGAGTCTAATGGTAATCCGCATAGCTTGCAGAGTAGCATCTTCGAAAGCGCTAGCCCGTTCTCGGCTTGCAACTGCTGCATCTGCGCTTCGTTGAGCTTTACACTCACTTTTAGCCCGTCTGCTTTAGTCGCTACACCTTCGGCGATCATCTTCTCAACATCGTTGCTGAGCTTCTGGATGAGTGCCGCATATTCGTCTGCCAGCTGTTTCTTGTGCTCGACGCCAACTACCAGATAGTAGGTGTTCTCTACGTTGTACTTCACATCGTCTGCAGCCTGGTCTAACTGGATGTTCGCTATTGCCTCGGCTATGTCTGCCATCTTGTTGCCATTCACTACCTTGCCTCCCATGTAGATTGGCTGGGTCAATGTAACCGCTGCAGCAAAAGCATTGCGTGTGTCGGTACGAAGCGCATCCACTATGTTGCTCCCTTCTTGATTCAATGCTTGCGCTATGTTGTTGATTGGCTGTTGCGACGCTTGGATGAGCGTTGGCAGACTCTGTTGTGGAATGCCTAGCAGTTGCGCCATCTGGGCAACTTGCATCTGACCTTCTGGTGTAGACATCGCCGCTTGCAACTGCGAGGTCAATGTCTGTGCAATGGTAGTACCCATGTTGGATATCTTCTCTTTTTGCTCGTCGCTGAGAAGTGATACTTCCTTGCCTGTACGCATATAAGTGCCTACCGCCTCTATGTGAGGCAGGTATTTCGAACGCGCCGACTTACGTGTGTCTGTTGCTTGCTCTGCTTTGAGTTTCGCAATCTGTAATTGCGTGTTCTCGCGTATAGCCATGGCTATGCACGAATCTAGACTGAGGGTTTGCGCACGTGCACCCCATGCTAGTAATTGTAGTAAAATAATTACACCTACGCACTTTCTCATAGTGAGTGACAATGATTTTTCCCGTTGGTTATATATTGTGTTATTCTCCTGAAATAGCAGTGCAAAACTACATATATAAAACCAACTCAACAAAATAAAAATTGTTAATTCATTAGTTTAGTTTTGTGTATTTCTTGGGATACTGCAGTAGTATCGAAAGAACTAACATAATAGCTAGTGCAAATATATAATATATGTGCGGAAGTATCTCTAGCGGACTTAAATTTATTAGCGCTGATGCCATCAGCATTTGTGCTCCGTAAGGTAATACTCCTTGTATAATGCACGATGACGTGTCCATAATCGAGGCTGTTCTCCTCGGATCTATCTTTAGCTTGTCTGCTATTTGCTTTATCACTCCCGATGTGGTGATGAGTGTTATGGTGTTGTTGGCAGTACATAGGTTGACTACCCAGATGAATAGCATAGTGAGTAGCTCTGCCCCTCGTTTCGTGCTGACTCTCTTCAGCATGTTTTTTACGATGAACGTTATGCCTCCCTTATATCTGATAACTTCCATAATGCCACTCGCCATGAGTACCACTATGATGAGCTCTCCCATCCCTAGTATTCCCTCTCCAGCATTCTTGCACCATTCTAATACCGTTGTCTCTCCGCCTGCTGTAGCAATGATAAATGACGCCGCAATGCCTAACGCTAATACTTGCAGTACGTTCACTCCGCATAGCGCCGTAATGATGACTAGCATATATGGTACCACTGTCCACCATCTGATGCCTGGTATGTTGCTGGCCGTCTCATAGTCGAACCCCATTACGGCATAAACAGCTCCGCATATCAACGCCGCCGGTAGGGCTATGAAGATGTTGGCCTTGAACTTGTCGTTCATCTTGCACCCTTGAGATGTGGTGGCTACAATGGTGGTGTCTGATATGAAGGAGAGATTGTCTCCAAAATATGCTCCTCCGACAATTATCGCTGTCATTACACCAACTGGCATGCCAATCGACTCTGCTAGCCCCGCTGCAATGGGTACAAGGGTGACAATCGTTCCGACACTGGTTCCGACACTCATCGATACTATGCAGGCCGCTATGAACATACTGACTGGTACCGCCTGCGAGGGTAGTATCGTGAGTAATATCCCGACTAACGAGTCTATCGCACCCATGGCTTTGGCTGTCTGCGCAAACGCCCCTGCTAGAATGAATATCCATATCATCAGCATCGTGGTACTGTTCATCGCCCCCTTGGAGAAGATCTCTATACGCTCTTCTAGTTTCTTGCCTCTTAGCAATAGTACGGAGTAGGTCGATGCAACAGCAAATGCTAATGTAATGGGCATAGCATAAAAATCCCTAGCTACAATGGACGTAGCTAGGTATACTATCAGAAATACCAGAATCGGTGTCAGTGCTAACATTTTATATCGCTATTCTTATATTGCTCGCGTGACTTCAGACGCCATCGTAGCAAGCTTTGGTTCAAACAAAGTTAATAAAAAAATTACGATGAACAAGGGTCTTCTCTTGTACTAGCGTAGGTCTAGAAACTATCTCCCGTTTACCTTTCGTTTTTTCTCTTTCTATGTATGGCTATTCACTTAATAATAAATACCTTTGCAACCGGCTATATGCTTAAATCATCAAATTATGAAAAAGTTCATCAAAGTCTTACTTTTTATCGTTCTTGGTCTCGTCGTAGCAGTCGGAGGCTATATCTTATGTCATAAGTTGTTCTTTAAACACGAGCCGACTAGCGCTTTCAATGTCGTGCCTTCCGACGCAGTATTTGTAGTGGAGACGGATAACCTTAGTAAGGCTTGGATAACTATCAGTAAGAGCGAGATGTGGGGTTACCTCCAGTCTACACCTTATTTCGCGGATGTTGATAAGGATATCGAACTGATTAATAAGTTCATTAAGAGTAATTCTATTGCTGATAAGATACTCTCCGACCGTGAGCTCCTCGTCGTGGGTTGCGTGGGTAAAAAGGAGTGGGACTTGCTCTATTTGGTCGATCTTAAGGAGTTCGCCGCTTATTACGATGAATTTAAGCCTCTGCTGAAATATCTCGATGGCTATGACCTGACTAAACGCGAGCTTTCTATCGAGGGTAATATGCGCAAGAGTGAGATCTTTACGCTGACTAGCCAGTCTAAACCATCCGAAAAATACTCTTTGTCTCTGTTGGAGAATATCCTTGTCATCAGTATGAAGGAGGATATCGTCGAACAGTGTATCCGTAAGGCTAGTCCTGGTAAGTGGGCAGAGAACAGTAGCTTCCAGTTGGCTAACGCTGGTATCGGTAATAGTAAGATGTTTAAGTTCTATATGAACCATTCGTTCCTTAGCGAATTCTATGAGAATTTCTCTACTGAGGCTAATGAGATTGTGGATATGCTCGATGAGTCTCTCACTTTCTCTGCTATGGAGTTCGACTTGAACGATAATCGTCTCACTTTCGATGGCTATACAACAATCGATAGTGTCTATTCTTATGTCCACGCTTTCGCTAACGTGGGAAAGGGTAAGATTCGAGGCGTGGATATCGCTTCTCAGCAGACTGCCGCATATTTCTCTCTGACTTTCGATGACTTCCGTGAATTCTATTCTTCTCTTCTGGATGAATACAAGAAAGGTAACGAAAAGGAGGTGAAGGATATGGAGAAACTGATGAACTACGCTCTGACATACCTAGGAGTGGATATTACTGAGGATTTCATAAGCTGGATAGGTAACGAGATTGCAATCGTGAAACTCCGCCCTCTTAATAAGAATTCACGCGACGTGGATATGGCTGTCTTGGTTCACGCTAATGATATCGATAAGGCTGTAGCTGGCCTCGGTAGAATCGTTACGCATATCCGCCACCGTACTCCGTTGACTATCGATGTGCAGCCTTACCGTAACTTCGATATCCAGTACCTCGAGATGAAGGGCTTCTTTAAGATGTTCCTCGGTAAACTCTTCAATGATATCGAGAAGCCTTATTTCACTTATATCGAGGATTATGTAGTGTTCGCTAATTCTCAGGAGGATCTGAAACAGATTATCGACGACTACTTGCTTGGCCGTACTTTGTCGCACGATGCTAAGTTCGCCGATTTCAAGGATGAGTTCGATTCTAAGTCTAACGTGTCCGTATTTATCCAGATGCCTAAGTTGTACCAGACTCTCTACCGCTATGCTCCTCAGAAGGATAAGGAGGGTATGGAGAAGAATAAGGATATCATCTATAGCTTCGCCCGTATCGGATTCCAGCTCACTAATGATGGCGGTATGTTCAAGACTTCTCTCCAGGCTGAGTACGATGCCGATGCCCGACTCGAGGATGAGAGCCAGAACACAGAGAATCAGGCTTTCAATGACCCTCTGCTTATGAAGATCGACTCTATGTCGTTCGTCGTCAAACTCCCAGAGGGCTTCGATAAGTCTGACGGCTTTAAGCGTATCTACTATCCTGATAGCATCCGTGTATTCCAGGAGGGTAATATGCTCGATGGTAAGGTGCAGGGTGTATGGAGAACCTACTACCAGAGTGGACTCCTCCAGTCTGCCGTATGCTACGATTATGGTACAGTGGATGGTATCTCTTATTTCTACTACGATGAGAGGGAGAAGACTATGGCCGAGATAGAGTTCGTTGATGGCGAATTTGATGGCGAATACCTTCTCTACTATAAAAATGGTACCCGAAAGGCTAAACTGCATTACCAGGATGGCAAGAAACATGGCGACGCTGAGTATTACCACCAGAATGGCAACTTGCGCATGAGCTGCAAATACAAGAAGGGCGAAATATCAGGAAAAGCCCTTATATACGATGAGAAAGGCAACAAAATCGGCAAGCAAAAGCTCTCAGGAAAAGAGAGTGATTGGTTGAATTGATAATTGCTTGCTTTACTTGCAATGTTTCACTATTTTTGCGCCCGAATAAATAAAAGACAAAATAATAATAATGGCTGATTACAACTTCAAAGATATAGAGACCCGCTGGAAGCAGTATTGGGTTGACAATAAGCTTTATAAGGTGGATGTTGACGAAAAACGTCCTAAGTTCTACGTTCTTGATATGTTCCCTTATCCATCAGGAGCAGGTCTGCACGTAGGTCACCCACTTGGCTACATCGCTAGTGATATCTTCGCTCGTTATAAGCGTCTTTGTGGTTTTAATGTTCTTCACCCAATGGGCTACGATGCCTATGGTCTGCCTGCTGAGCAGTATGCTATCCAGACAGGTCAGCATCCTGCCATTACAACAGACCAGAATATCAACCGTTACCATGAGCAGCTTGATAAGATAGGTTTTTGTTTCGACTGGAGCCGTGAGGTCCGCACATGCGACCCTATATACTACAAGTGGACACAGTGGGCATTTACTAAGATGTTCAACTCGTTCTACTGCAATAGCTGCCAGAAGGCTCAGCCTATCGAGATGCTCATTAAGCATTTTGAAACAGAGGGTACTCAGAACCTCGATATAGCGCAGAGCGAGGAGCTTTCATTTACTGCTGCTGAGTGGAATGCTAAGAGCGAGAAGGAGAAGCAGGAGACTTTGATGAACTACCGTTTGGCTTACCTTGGTGAGACAATGGTAAACTGGTGCCCAAAACTAGGTACTGTTCTTGCCAACGATGAGGTAGTTGATGGCGTGTCTGTACGCGGTGGCTACCCAGTGGTTCAAAAGAAGATGCGCCAGTGGTGCTTGAGAGTAAATGCTTACGCTCAGCGCTTGCTCGACGGCCTTCAGACTATTGACTGGAGTGAATCTATAAAGGAGACACAGAAGAACTGGATCGGTCGTTCAGAGGGTACAGAGGTACAGTTCTCTGTAAAGGACTCAGATGTTAAGTTCACTATCTTCACGACTCGTGCGGATACTATGTTTGGTGTTACCTTCATGGTACTTGCACCAGAGAGCGATTATGTAGAGCAAGTTACTACTGCAGACCAAAAGGCTGCGGTAGAGGAATATATAGCATACGTAAAGAAACGTACTGAGCGCGACCGTATGTCGGACCGCAAGGTAACAGGTGTTTTCACAGGTTCTTACGCTATCAACCCATTCACAGGTGAGGCAATTCCAATTTGGGTAAGTGAGTATGTACTCTCAGGCTATGGTACAGGTGCTATTATGGCTGTTCCTGCACACGATAGTCGTGACTATGCTTTTGCTAAGCACTTCAACTTGCCTATTATCCCACTTATCGATGGTGCTGATGTAAGTGAGCAGAGCTACGATGCTAAGGAAGGTATTGTAAGCAACTCTCCACGTGTAGGTGTAAAGCCTTATATTGACTTCTCACTTAACGGACTTACCGTAAAGGAGGCTATTGCAGCTACAAAGAAATATGTAAAAGAGCATAATCTTGGTCGTGTTAAGGTTAACTACCGTCTACGCGATGCAATATTCTCTCGTCAGCGTTACTGGGGCGAGCCATTCCCTGTATACTACAAAGATGAGATGCCATATATGGTACCTGCAGACAAGTTGCCTCTTGAGCTTCCTGAGATTTCAGAATACAAGCCAACAGAAGACGGTCAGCCACCACTCGGTCGCGCTCAGGTTTGGGCATGGGACGAGAAGAATGGCAAGATTGTAGATAAGTCGCTTATCGACAACAAGACTGTATTCCCACTTGAGTTGAATACAATGCCAGGCTTTGCTGGTTCAAGTGCATATTACCTCCGTTATATGGACAACAAGAACGAGGAGGCACTTGTATCGAAAGAGGCTAATGGCTACTGGAAGAGTGTTGACCTCTACGTAGGAGGTTCTGAGCATGCTACTGGTCACCTTATTTACTCACGTTTCTGGAACAAGTTCTTGTTTGATATGGGAGTAGCTTCGACTGAGGAGCCATTCCAGAAACTTGTCAACCAAGGTATGATTCAGGGACGAAGCAACTTCGTATACCGTATCAAGGATACAAATACATTCGTGAGCCTTAACCTTAAGGACCAATATGACGTGACACCTATCCATGTGGACGTAAATATTGTATCTAACGATATTCTTGACCTTGAGGCATTCAAGAAGTGGCGTCCTGAGTATGAGACAGCAGAATTCGTACTTGAAGATGGCAAGTATGTCTGCGGTTGGGCAGTTGAGAAGATGTCTAAGTCTATGTACAACGTTGTCAACCCAGATATGATTGTGGACCGTTATGGCGCTGATACTCTTCGTATGTACGAGATGTTCCTCGGTCCTGTAGAGCTTTCTAAGCCTTGGGATACAAACGGTATCGATGGTGTACACAGATTCTTGCAGAAGTTGTGGAGAACATACGACGGTGGATTGACAGCTGATGCAGCGACACCAGAAGAGTTGAAGGCATTGCACTCGGCTATCAAGAAGATTACAGCAGATATTGAGAGATTCTCATTCAATACATGTATCTCTCAGTTCATGATACTCTTGAACGAGCTCTCTTCGCTCAAGTGCCAAAAGAAGGCTATCTTCGAGCCTATCGTGGTATTGCTTACTCCATTTGCTCCACATATTGCTGAGGAGATGTGGCACGGTCTCGGTCATGAGACATCAGTACTTGATGCTCAGTGGCCAAAGCATGAGGAGAAGTTCCTCGTTGACTCATCATTCAAATATCCAGTATCATTCAACGGTAAGACTCGTTTCATTATTGAGTTGCCTGCTGATATGAGCAAGGAGGATATTGAGAAGACGGTGATGGCTAACGAGCAGACAGCTAAGTATCTTGATGGTAAGGACGTTAAGAAATTGATTGTCGTTCCTAAGAGAATTGTCAATATCGTATTCTAAGAGAATAAGTTATAGAACATAAAAGTCGCGTAGAAAGGTTTCTGCGTGACTTTTTTGTTTCGCGCGAATATTGATGTCAAGTATCATTTGTGCACTATAATTGAACATAAAATTAAGTATCGGATGTCATTTACATATAAATACGCGAGGCCAGCTGTTACGGCAGACTGTATTGTTGTTACTAAGGAATCGGATCCTAGGGTATTACTGATTCAGAGGGCGAATGAACCTTATAAACTGTGTTGGGCATTCCCAGGAGGATTCATGGATATGGATGAAACGACAGAGCAATGTGCTATACGAGAGTTGGAAGAAGAAACAGGGCTTATAGTTGCCGATGTGATTCAAGTAGGAGCCTACTCCAAGGTCGACCGTGATCCCCGTGGGCGTACAATTACTGTGGCATATCTTGCTATTGTAGAGTCGGCATTAGAAGTTTCAGGTCAAGACGATGCAGCAAAGGCTCAATGGTTTCCAATCAATAATCTGCCACCTCTTGCATTTGATCATGAGGAGATAATCAGAGATGCCATTGCATTGTATAGCCAAAACAAGTAGGCAGATATGGTTGAAGTTCGTTTAGTAACATTGAATATTTAGTTATATAACAATTATATTTGTTCGTTGAATAATCGCATTGATAAGATATAAGCTATGAATATCAAGATTTTATTATCATCATTACTTTTCGTCACATTGGCTTGTGTGTCGTGTAGCCAGAGGAATACTTTCACTACTGAGGGATGCAAGCTGCTTGATGCTAATGGAGAAGAGTTTATTATCCGTGGAATGAATAATCCCCACGCCTGGTTTGGAGAAAAGGCTTTCAAGGCACTTGATGACATTCAGGCGACAGGAAGTAATACTATTCGTATCGTATGGAATACAAAAGGTAAGGACGCTGACCTAGAGCGTATTATCTCCAGGTGCATTGAACTCGAGATGATTCCTATGGTAGAACTTCATGATGTCACGGGTAATACATCGGCAGATCGTCTTGCAGATATGGCCAGTTGGTATGCGGAACCACAGCGCGTCTCAATGTTGCAGAAGTATGAGCGATTCCTGTTGCTCAATATAGCAAACGAATGGGGAGACAACCCTATGAAGGACGAATACTGGAGAGATGCCTATGAAAAGGCAGTCGGCATAATGAGACAGGCAGGCTATGCCACGACACTTGTCATTGACGCTCCAGGTTGGGGACAGAATATAGCCCCTATCATAGAGTTCGGGAAGGACGTTATTGAGTCAGACCCATTGCACAACATCCTATACTCAGTCCATATGTATGGCAGTTGGAATAATGCTGCCGATATAGAGCAGAAACTTACACTCTGTCATCAGCAAGCATTGCCTATAATTGTTGGAGAGTTCGGCTATAATTACGATGAAGGCAATAATAATCTGACCTGTAGGGCAGACCATCAAATGATATTGTCGACCTGTAATAAACTTGACTACGGCTTTATGCCTTGGTCGTGGACGGGGAACAACAAGGAGAACCAATGGCTAGACCTTGTAGAGCCTGACGACTGGAAAACATTGACTTGGTGGGGACAGCAGGTAATCACAGGAAAAGGCGGCATCGCAGAAACTGCTAAGAAAGCATCCGTTTTCTAAGACAGGCACAGCCGATATACAAAAAAAAGGAAAAGATGACTTTTGTCGATATGATATATAGCAGAGTCAGATAATTACAATAAGTATATATAGACATTAGAATTATGGAAGATGTGTTGATGACCCCAGACGTGTGTATGCAGTTTCTAGTCTGGTCGTTTTACTATCACGATATTTTACCGACACCCAAGATGAGCTATGCAGATTGCGGACGTTTCACTACAGAAGATGCCAAGCGTCTGGATGGGCTCAAGGATACGCTCTTCAAGTGCTTTGCGGAAGACTCCGTAGCCAGGGCATGTGAGCAATTCCGTATGGCTAAATTCCGCAACGAGCCATGCCCATTCCCACAGTCGGCACTTGACACAATGTTTGCTAAAGTAAAGTGATATTATACACAACAATATAAATGTTTCATAATGAATAAAATGATTGAGCTGAATAATTCAGCATTTATTCCACAGGTTGGTGTAGGAGAACATACATATATAATATAGCAGCATACTACTGGCAAACGCAATATTGAGACTAGAAGAGAGATAAGGCGTGAGGAGGTAGAGTGAAAATTTGATTGAGATAATAGAATATTGTATTTTTGCGTATCTATTTTGAGTTGGTATGTACATTCTTGGCATAGAATCATCTTGTGACGATACATCAGCTGCTGTCTTAGAAGATGGCAAAGTATTGTCTAATGTTACGGCATCGCAGGCAGTACACCTAAGATATGGTGGGGTAGTACCTGAGTTGGCATCGCGAGCACATGAGCAGAATATTATTCCAGTAGTTGACAAGGCTATTGCAGATGCTGGGATAACAAAGCACGATTTATCGGCTATAGCATTTACCAGAGGTCCAGGACTATTAGGGTCACTTTTGGTAGGTACATCATTTGCCAAGTCGTTCTCATTGGCACTTGGGGTACCTATGGTAGACGTCAACCATTTGCAGGCACACGTATCCGCTCATTTTGTAGTAGATCCAGCGCAGCCTATGCCCCCATTCCCATTCCTATGCCTTTTGGTATCCGGCGGAAACAGTCAAATACTCCTTGTAAAAGACTACATGGATATGGAAGTAATAGGGCAGACCATAGACGATGCGGCGGGAGAAGCATTTGACAAATGTGCCAAGGTAATGAACCTAGGTTATCCAGGCGGGCCTGTAGTAGACAAACTAGCACAGCAAGGAAATCCCAAGGCGTTTGCATTTGCGGAGCCAAATATACAAGGGTACAACTACAGTTTCTCTGGGTTAAAGACATCATTCCTCTATACCTTGAGAGACAATATCAAAGAAAATCCAAACTTCATAGAAGAGAATAAAGAAGACCTGTGCGCCTCATTACAAGCTACGGTTATACATATTCTGATGAAGAAGCTATTGAAGGCCGCCAAGGACCTGAAGATAAAGCACCTTGCAGTTGCGGGAGGAGTATCAGCCAACAGCGGGTTGAGAAATGCCTTTATGGAGTTGCAAGAGAAGAAAGGATATAAGGTATACGTACCACCATTCAAATATACGACAGACAATGCCGCCATGGTAGCCAGTGCCGGGTACAGGAAATTTCTGAAAGGGATAACCTGTGAGCAGACAGTAGCGCCATACTCAAGGACTACCATTGAGAGCTAATATTTATTTGGATAATATATATTTATATTAACCTCTGTAGAGGCTCTCAGCATAGTCGCTGTATAGTCACTGTATTAAGAGAGCGTTAAGAGAAAGTATAGAGAAGTAGTATAGATATATTTGTTAAGATTTATTCCCTATAGGAAATCTACCAAAAGCGTATGCGCAGGACATTGAGACTTATATTCACCACATCACCACGCTTAGCGAGTGTGGTAGGGGTTCTTGTACTGTGCAGAGGCGTGATGCCTGTGGTTATGCTATGGGCGTTGAAAGTGATGGTAGATGTGACGATGGAACAGATAGGGGCGAGGGCGCTTGATTTTGTTCCATTGGCGCAGGCAGCAGCGATATTGGCAGCCATATATATATGCAATGGCGTGACAGCCAGTATGGCACAAGTGATGCGACAGAGGCTATCGGCGCGAGTCAGCGAGAGGATATGGAGGCTGATACATAAGAAATCGATGATGATGGACCTCTCGATATTAGAAAATTCAGAGTATCAGAACATATTTTTCAGGGCAGTCAACGAGTCGTCCAGTAAGCCATTATCCGTACTTTATTCGCTATGCTCCATAATTCAAGAGTGTATTACGGCACTTTTACTAGGTGCGGTACTGATATCACTACACTGGTCGATGCCTATAGCCATAATAGCGATAGGGTTGCCATTGGTTGCAATAAAAGTAAAATCCTCACGCTCGATGTTCAATCTACAGAGAGAGCAGACCATCAACGAGCGCAAGAAATCATACTACAGCCGTATTCTGACCGTCAAAGAATTTGCCAAGGAAGTCAGGCTCTTTGGTTTAGGAGAGCTATTTGCGAGCAGGCACGATGAGCTGCAGACCACGTTGAGGAATCAGCGAGAGGCATTATATGAGAAGAACGTCAAGCGAGAAGCATTAGGGCAAGTAATCTCCACGGCAGGCGTTGTGATGCTGGCAGGAATCGTCGTCTGGCGAGCAATAGAAGGCGATTTGACGGCAGGTTCGCTGGCATTGTACTTTATGTCGATACAAAGAGCCAATTCTACGGCACAAGGGCTGATGGGAAATGTGGCATCGCTAGTAGATACGAATATATATCTGAGAAATCTGTTTGATTATCTAGACATAGCTATAGACAGACGCTATGCGCTGCCAGACAAGGCAAACGGCGGGAAAGTATTCCCACGACCAATGAAAGTCGGGATAGAGGTCAGAAACGTATCATTCAAATATCCAGATTCGCAGAGAGAAGCCATCAAGAATATATCATTCAAGATAGAGCCTGGTCAGACCGTGGCGTTAGTCGGGCCAAACGGCTCAGGCAAGACAACATTAGTAAAATTGCTATGTGGGTTATACAGGCCTACCAGTGGAGAGATATTGATAGACGGCGAGTCGATAAACGATTTCTCAGCAAATGATATTTCCGATAATGTATCAGCGATATTCCAAGATTTCATGCTATACAACACGTCGGCCAAAGAAAACATCAATTTAGGAAATATCAGAGAAGAAGCTACAGAAGAGTCGGTACGAGAAGCGGCGTATTCGGCAGGAGTAGACGAGCTATTAAGTAAATTACCTAAAGGATATGATACGACGCTAGGCAACCTTTTTGAAGGAAGCGAGATGCTCAGTCAGGGTCAGTGGCAAAGGATTGCATTAGCCAGATCATTCTACAATAAGAATTCGCAGATAATATTCCTTGATGAGCCCATGGCGTCATTAGACAGAGAGACGAGGAAAAATCTGCTAGGGTCGTTCCATAAGATAATGCAAGACAGGACCGCGGTGATAGTGAGTCACAGTGAAGATACCATAAAGATGGCAGACCAGGTAATAGACCTTGGTGTTATAAATGATTAAAATTTCGTAGATACGTACATTTGGTACAAATATCTATTAATTTTGCGTCCCGAAAGTACGTGAAGCACGTATGCCATTTTTAGAATCTTATTTAAAATGAAAGAGATATTCAGGCAGTATTTATGGCTGACGCTGGCGCTAATAGTATCCTGCATAGGATGGTGCGGCTTTATTCTTCCACAAAACATTGTAGGTAGTGGATTTCTTGGACTTTCCAAGCTTATAGAACTTCTTTCGAATGGATTTCTACCTGCGGGTATGATAAACCTTATTGCTAACGGCATAATGTTAGTAATAGCGATAAGAGTAGTCGGTGTAAGTTTCGGGTTCAAGACGATATACTGTATTACCTTCCTCAGTGTGATGGTAGATATTTTAGGAACGTGGATTACAGAGCCATTAGTAACGGACAAATTCATGTGTTCCATTATGGGCAGTATTATAGTCGGTTCAAGTATCGGTATGATGCTCTCGCAAGGCGGCAGTACAGGAGGAACGGAGATAGTAGCGATGATAGTCAACAAATATCGTAATATCATGCCAGGGCGAGTAATGATGATGTGCGATATAGTAATTATTGCGTCGGGCTATACATTACACCACAGCATACAAGAGATGCTATACGGATATGTAGTAATGATAGGCATATCGATGTCGGCCGACTACGTATTGACAGGATCAAAGCAATCTATACAGATAATGATAATATCCAGACGAGGCAGAGAACTTGCCGATGTCATCAGCAGCAAGATATTACGAGGCATTACCCTTATCCACGGAGAAGGATATTATACGGGAGAGAACCGCGAGATAGTGATGATGCTAGTCCGTCGCACAGAAATGCACGACGTGTTGAGGATAGTTAGAGCAGAAGATCCAGAAGCCTTTGTATCGGTAGCCTCAGTTACAGGTGTATATGGAAATGGATTTGACGCCTACAAACCACCGGTAAAGGTGTCAGGTCTAAACAGGACTAGCGACAGGATAAAAGGCTAGAAGAAAGTTCGGCAGTAGAATGATATAATTGGTCGACCCCCTCATCAGTGAGGTAGTGGTCGGCCAATTTTCCTGTATTTACGCCATAGCAGAAGAGGCCTGCGCCCTTAGCTGCCCGTACACCAAGAGGAGCATTCTCCACTACTGCGCACTCCTCAGCCATAAGACCCGAACGCTGGAGAGCGATGAGATAAGGCTCTGGGTCGGGTTTCCCCTTTTTTACATCAGCGCCAGAGACAACATACTCCTTGGTAAAACCGAAATCAGCAGACAATTTATCTATGAGAGAAGGCTGTTTGCTTCCAGTGACGACAAAAGTCAGAATACCCTGAGAGCGAAGAGACTTGATCAGCTCCTGCATTCCAGGCATAACAGGAGCCTTAGGGCACTTCCTCATGAGTTCAGTCTTGAGGCCATAAATAGACTCTATCTCCTCCTCTGTGGCATCGCGGTTATACTCCTTATTCATAACAAGGTTGATAGTGCCACGACCAGTGCGTCCTTCATTGATATAAGCCAATTCAGCTGGGAATGTTATTCCATAAGCAGCAAAAGAGTGAGTCCATGTGTACTCATGATTAGGCATACTATCATAGAGTACGCCATCCATATCGAAGAAGAAAGCCTTGAACACTGTATAGAAAAAGATTTAATTGCTATTATTTGATATTTCAACCTGAAGGATAGTATCAGGGGCGATGGCGATAGAAAAATCCTCGTGAGGCTCTATAGAAATAGGAGTCTGATAGTTCCACAACTTAGCCGCCTCTGCGAGCGAGATCTCAGACACAGGCACCTTGCCATTGTTAGCGTGTTTGAGAGCCGACTCACGAGAGAAGAAGAGAGCTACAGCCTCTATCTTCTTATCGCCACGTTCAATTTCGACCGTTGTGAGCTTATGGACAGTATCCTGCGGGCGGATAGAAGAGCCCTCAGAAGGTTTCACACCTACGAAATAGTATTTAGCCTCGCGCATATCAGCTACGGCATCCAGCATAGATATACGACCCTCGCCAACCGCCAGTATAGCGCGGAAAGCAGAAGCGAGAGGAGAAAGAGTAGACAGTTGAGCACCATCAAGAACTATATCCGTCTGTTTATCTCCGTGGATGATGATTTTTTCTACAGCCTCGTTATTATTGGCAAAGTATACAGCGCGACCAAGATAGTCCGCTACGTAATTTAGGGGAGTCAGACACAGATTGCCCATAGTCTCATGCAAAGTCTCATTGGTGGCGCATATATGCATGATGCCATTGATAGATATTTGTCCGTTATAGACAATGATAGCGACCTTCTGGAAGAAATGGCTCTCTATATTGATAGAATTAAGGATATCCATATTACAAAGTAATAGTCAGTTTGACAGGGAGGTGGTCAGAATAACCATCATTATACTTACGACCCACATAGGTTCGATAAGGCTTATATGAATTATTGTAGAAATCCTGTTCCAAGAGGAAATTAGGAGCGATGACCTCAAATTTAGGATCAGCCTTATTGAAAAGATTCTTAGTTACGATTATGTGGTCTATAGTATTCCAACGTTCGCGATACTTATAGGAACTATTACGGTTAGGGTCATTACCTGACAAGTTGTAGAGTACAGGGCCATGGGCAGTAGCGCCCAGCACATCGTGAATCTCCTCACTCTTGGCATTCTCATTAAAATCACCCATAAGGACGATATTGGCATTAGGAGAAACCGATAGGATAGAGTCGCAATAAGATTTCAGGACATTAGCCACGTGGACACGTCGCCAGATACTTTCGGTTGCGCCACCATATTTAGAAGGCCAGTGATTCTCCATTACGTGGATAGTATCATTGCCGTGGGTAAAAGTGCAATGCAAGATAGTACGAGTGTTAAAATCCTTTTCAGGAATACTGCAGTTGACCAAGGCACTATCAATCAAAGTCAGCTGGTCTGGGCGGTAGATCATCATAGTTGCGATACCGCGTCCATCCTCATATTCAAGGTTAACTGCGCGGTAGCCACGTTGAGACATACGGCCATAATCCATCAATAGATTGAGAGCATCCAAACCCTCGATTTCGCAGAAGCCGACAACTGCCGGAGCCTTACTAGTAGAAGAGATATGATTGATTACGCGAGCGATTTTCTCTGCCTTACGGATAGCGCGGTCCATTGTCCACATATATTCGCCTTTGTCAGTAAAATCGTCATCGTTCCTTTCAGGGTCATCTGAAGGGTGGAAGAAATTCTCAACATTGTATGAAACAAAGAGCAAAGTGTCTTTGTGCGATTGGGCATTGACATCAAGGCATAGAATCAGTGTCAATGCGAATAGGAGGTAAATACTATTTTTCATCGTTATTATCTTGCTGAGGACATTCGTATGCGCCTATAGTCGGAGTTGAGGTGTCGCGTTCATTACCTTCGAAATCAATCGGGCACAAAGAGACATATTTACTGTTGCCCTTCTCTATTCCCTCCGATGTAGGTTTAATATGGTAGTCGTGTCCCTTTCTATTTACAAAGTTAATCTTTCGCATTGAAATAACGTTCGTAAATCGAGAGTCTTTGTCGAGTTTAGATTCATTTTTTATTGAGATAGCCGAATGGTCGACCACCATAGATTCAGATTCGCAAACCAGCTCCTCATCGAGATTTCCCTCGATGACACTATTAGCGATGAGTATATCACCATAGGTATTATCTCCGTATGGCAACAAGTTCAAAGACGGTTTCTTGCGGTAATCCCATGTAAAATGGTTGCTGAAAGTAGAATGGACAATGTCGATATTACTAGCCTGATCCTCTATGACAGCTGCACCGCAATTACAGAAAAGGCTATTAAGAATCGAGATATTTCCGAAACGAGAATAGATGAGGTTTTTAGAAGCATCGCGAAGAGAAGAGCTATTGACCTCCACTGTAGCAGTGCTATCGACCTGCAGCGCATATTTTGCATTAGAAATATCCACGCACTTGAGATAAGCCTGAGCAGACTTATTGATACAGATATGATCCCATTGAGCAGGGATACTGTCGTAAAAAGAAGTCAGTCGATCACCGTGAATAACAATGTGTTTATCGATTTCACCCTGAGCAATCAATGCACCGAATACCTCTATGCGGGAGCCCTTAGCCATATACAGCCTTGTATTAGGGGCTATGTTTAGAGTAGTGCCTTCATTTACCTTCAGTTCCCCCACCACACGATATGGCAGAGTAGAATTGAGAGTAGTGTTATGGTTGATTACCGCATTATCCAGCAAGTTGAAATTCTGAATATAAGTAGTGATTACAGAACTCTTAGTAAGGCTTCCGACACGAAGCGTTATTTTATCAGATATCGAACAAAACGCATCAGAAATATCCGGGCACAAGATATTGACGAAGATATAGAGGCTATCCTTAGCTGCCAGTTCGACAGAGGAGAGCGAAGAGACATTATTGCCATCGATATTTACGTTGTAGTGACTAAGCTCTCCACCCTCAAGAAGGATTTGGTCTATGAGAACATTCTTATCAGACTTATTGTAAAGTTTCAAGGCGTAAGTTTCTGAACGGTCACCTACGAAAAGAGTGTCGAAAGAGAGAGTGTCGGTAGAAAAGACAAGAGCATTAGTATTAGATGGTGTCGAATATTCAGATTCGCAACCATAAATAATGCTACTTAGGAGTAATAAGACTACTCCCAAGCAGTAATTGACATAGTTTATGTTAGATCTTTTCAAAGTCAGCTACCTTGAGCCATCCAACATTTCCGTCCTTGAGACGGACTTCGGCCCATTCATTGAGGATAGAGATAATCTCAATGTGAGTGCCTTCGTGAAGAACAGCCATCTCTGAGCCATTCTTGTCAGGAGAAGTAGTGAGAGTGACAGACGAACTGAGGATGATAGCCTCTGTGCTGTCAACAATTTCACCGCGCTTATTGAGAGCAATACTAAAAGCTACGACACATAGGCAAGCGCATACCAAAGCACCGAAGAAGCCCACTTTACGTAGAGAAATGCTATTTGCGAATAAGAAAGCTGCTATGCCAGCAAGCATGATAATGAACAAGACAGCAAGAACCCAAGCCCAACCATCGGGACTTAACATATTCTTTACGCCGTCCCACCATACCTCAAGAAACATAGGCTCTACGACCTGCATCTGGTCGGTCAGAGCATACGCCAAGTCGAGATTATACAATACATCGGGGTCATTAGGGCTAAGTTTCTTAGCGCGTTCCATATTAAGGATAGCGCGACCGAGATTACCCTGCTTGTAGTATGAATAACCCAGGTTGTAATAAACCGAAGCATTAGTATATCCTTTGGAAATGATATACTCGTAAGTATCTATTGCCTGAGAGTTGAGGCCATTCTGTGCGTAGTTATTGGCGTTAGTCAAGCTATCCTGCAAGGCCTTTTCTGAAACCTGAGCATTAGCGAATGTAGTACATAAGATAGTTATGACTACGGTAAAGAATATGTTGATTTTATGTCGTATCATTTCTTGCCTTATTATGGGTTTATTTCTCCATTCGACCGATGACGTCGGCAGCGCGGTTGTATATATCATCCATTGAGTCGGACAATTCAGCAGGAGCATATCGGGCGAACTCACAAGAGTCGAGAACCTTGATGAACTCCTCTGCGTCAGCCTCAGCTATATTATGTTCAGCCATCTTTTCGCGAGCATTATCCTTAGTCAATTCAGACATTGGGATAGAGAGCTTGTCGCTCAAGTAGCCCCACATAGCGCGCATTACCTCGTCGAAGAAATTCTCGCGTTCCCCCTTCTTGATAAAGATCTGTGCCTTTTTGAGACGTTTTTGTGCGACCTTATTAGCTTTACGCTTCTTGACAGCAGTCATGTTAGCGTTATCCTGAATCTTCTTGCGGTAGATAAAGAAGAACGCTACGAGCAAAGCAAGAGGGAAGAGGATTACGCACCAGAAAGGACCAGAGAAGAGGAAGAAATCATCCTTTGCCTTGAGGTTGGTATCAGAAGTATGCAAGTATCTGATATCCTTGCCGACGTACTGAACCTGTTCACGCTGGCCACCCTGGAAAACCTGAGTAGTAGCAGAAGAGCCCGAGTTGGCCCCCTTAGCTACGTGAAGAGGGAATGGGCCCTTGGTCAAAGTCACGTATTTGCCCTGAGCAAGGCTGAAGTAAGTAAACGAAACCTGAGGAATCTCGAATTCGCCATCTCTACGAGGGATGATGAGGTATTCAGCAGTGCGGCTACCCTTATATCCACCTACGAAAGCAGATAAGCTACTAGACTCCTTAGGGTCGAAAGTATCAAAATCCTGATGGAACTGAGGTTTAGGAAGGGTAGTGATCTTGAGGTTACCCTCGCCATTGATAGATACCTTTACCTGCACACTATTATCAGTCTCAACATTATCAGGAGTAATGCTGACGTTAAGCTTGAAATCACCCACACCGCCACTGAATCCAGCTGGGCGAGGCTGAGGGAGAGCCTTGACGTTAAGTGTAAGAGGTTTGCTAGATACACGTTGACGATATAGCTGGACATCATCAAAGAACCCTCCAAAGAAGCCACCGCCATTGCGTACACGCTTCTTTACAACAAACTCATACTCAGTAGGGTCGATAGTAAGTTTGCCGCTCTTCTGTGGGATAAGGAGCTGACGGCTAGATACTGCCATGTGGTAGGACTTACCATTGAGTTGACCTAACTGGAACTGCAAATGGTGGTCGTCCATAAGATCCTCAGAAACGAAATTGTCGAGTTTTGGAGCCTTGACATCCGATATATCCTGAAGGTCGACATTAGTGTATATAGTAGTAGTGAGAACAAGTGCCTCACCCTCATATACCGAATTCTTGTTGATAGACTGGACAACTACGATATCCTCGCCACGGCTGACTGTTTGCTGAGAGCTATTGCTACCAACTTGGTTTTGAGGAGCGTTGCTAGAAGATGTAGCATCCTTGATAGCGTTAATAGTCAGAGCATTACTCTTGTATTGAGTACCCTCAACAGTAATTGTTGCAGGAGCTATTTCGTACGAACCCTCCTTGTCGATTCGCATTACATACGTAAAAGAGTTCTCGATAGTAGACGTAGCCACGCCATTTACGACACTATATGAAGAACTACGTTGAGTGCTAGGGCCATAGAGAATGTTAATTCCACTGACCTCAGGAAGACGAATGTCATTAGAATTAGCATTAACCTTATACACTACTCTGAAGTTCTCTCCCACGCCAACAGTTTGAGGAGCCTGGCCTGTGAAAGTAGTCTGTGCCTTGATGCCCAGAGCTATCAGAGACATCAACAGGCAAAGAGCGATGCTACGAAAACTATATCTATGTGTTGTCATTTTTCTATCGTTATAGGGATGGAACAAAATTACCAATTTTTCTCTATCTTCTTGCTACCTACGGCTTTAATCTTGTCCTTCTCCTCGTGGAGTTTATTCTCGTCCTGTTGGAGAGCATCGAGGAGTCGCTGAGCATCCTCCTTACTCATCTCCTCCTGTTGCTGCTGTTGTTGCTGCTGCTGGTTCTCCTGCTGTTGCTGATCTTGCTGCTGTTGTTGTTCTTGCTGTTGTTGCTGCTGTTGCTGCTGTTGTTGATCCTGTTTATCCTGCTGCTGTTGCTGCTGGTTATCCTGTTGAGGATTATTCTGCAACATTTTCTGAGCAGCTACGAGGTTATAGCGAGTGCGATACCCCTCATCACCCTCTGGATTAGCGCGCAGAGATTTCTTGTAAGCATCGATACTCTTGTCGAACTCCTGCTTCACGTAGTGGCAGTTGCCGATATTATGGTATAGCTGGCTCAGTTTATCCTTGTCCTTTTCAGAAGAAGCCATTTGGTTGAACTTCTCCAAAGCCTCATCAACCTTCTCCTGCTTGAACAGAGAGCAGGCATAGTTGTAGTTAGCCTCGTAAGAGTCAGGCACTTCAGCCATAGCTCGTACAGACGACTCCTGAGCCTCGGAGTATTCACCTTCGGTATATTGCTTAAAGCTGTCGCGTATGTATTTTCGTTCCTTCTGAGCCTCTACTGATGTTGCAACCAATAGTGCTATGACAAATGTAAGTATGTATCGCATAACAATGAGTTTGATTAGTTGAACAAATCTTTAGCGTTTTCCTTACGAGTAAACAGGTCGAATTTGCTCAAGTGAGTATTTTTACGACCCAATATCAGGAGATCAATAAGGAGGAGAATGATTACCACCACCTCAAGATACTGGAATTTGTCGCTATATTGTGCATACACCTTAGATTCAAATTCGCTCTTCTCTATATGGTCGAGTTCCTCGATCAAGGCATTGATACCATTGCGTATATTATTAGCAGGGATATAAGCACCATTTGCCTCACTAGCGATATTGATCAAAGTCTGTTCGTCTATTTTAGAAATTACGACATTGCCATCCTTATCCTTGATGAAGTCGCGTGTATTTCCAGGAGTAGTCGGTATAGGAGATCCCTTAGGGGTACCCATTCCTACGGTGTAAATCCTGATACCCTCTGCTGCTGCCTGCTTCGCTGCTGCAACGCCATCATCCTCGTGGTTTTCACCATCAGTAATTACTATAATAGCCCTGTTGATATTCTCTTGTGTAGTAAAAGAGTTACGGCACATATTGATAGCAGCGCCGATAGCTGTACCCTGGGTAGGAACCATGCCAGTAGATACCGAATTGAGGAACATCTTAGCAGAAGGGTAATCAGTTGTAATAGGCAACTGAACGTATGCCTGACCAGCGAAAACTACGATACCCAATCTGTCGCCAGACAGTTTGTCCACCAATCGAGAAACAGCCATCTTAGCCATTTCCAGACGAGAAGGCGAGACATCCATTGAGTTCATGGAATTAGATACATCGAGAGCGACCATCAACTCAATACCGCTACGCTTAGTAGTCTCAAGTTTGGTTCCGAATTGAGGGCGAGCCAGAATGAGAACCTGTAAAGCAAAAGCGATGAGGAGAATCCACGCCTTTACAGACTGACGGGTAGGGGAGTACAGCGGCATCAAATGCTTGATGAGGTTCTCCTCGCCGAAGGCATTCAAAGCCTTACGTCGTTTACTCTGCAAATAATAGTATACCACTATTGCTATTGGGACCAACAGCAACAGATAAAGCATATATGGATTAGCGAAACGCATAATGTTCTAATTTCTATGGTAAAGTACGGAGGATAGTATTTCTGAGAAGCATTTCCAGGAGTAGCAGTAACATACAAGCTATAGCGAAAGGCAGGTACTCCTCTGTTCTCTTGGTATATTCACGGACATCCATGATAGTCTTTTCCATCTGGTCTATCTCCTGATATATCTTCTGCAAACTACTCTTATTGGTAGCTCGGAAATATTTACCACCTGTTACGTTAGCAATCTCGGTAAGAAGATCTTCATCAATTTCGACCTCCATATCCTGATACTGGATACCAAAGGCAGTCTGAACAGGGAATGGGGCAGTTCCATTAGTACCTACTCCGATGGTATAGACTCTCACGTCAAAAGTCTTAGCTATTTCAGCAGCCTTAGCTGGGGAGATAGAGCCACGGTTATTTACACCATCAGTGAGAAGGATTATCACCTTACTCTTAGCCTTGCTCTCCTTGATACGGTTGACAGCAGTAGCCAGACCAGAACCGATAGCGGTACCATCCTCTAGCATACCCGTCTGAATAGCATTGAAGAGGTTAGTGAGAGACATATGGTCGGTAGTCAATGGGCACTGAGTGAAACTCTCTCCGGCGAATATCACAAGACCGATATTATCATTTTCTCGGCCACTGATAAACTTTATGGCTACGTCCTTAGCCGCTTCGAGACGGTTAGGTTTGAAATCCTGAGCACGCATAGAACCCGAGATATCCATTGCCATAACGATATCGATACCCTCAGTCTTCTCGTCGCGGTGACTAGAAGTAGATTGAGGACGAGCTATGACGCATATTGCTGCTGCCAAGGCAAGCATTCTGAGCGCCATAGGCAAGTGGCGAAGATAGCTCTTCCACGAATTGCCCACACCTTTCATAGGCGAAAGGGTAGAAACCTGTATGGTAGTATTTATTTTACGATTTTTCCAGATATACCATCCGATATAGAACGGTATTACCAAGAGAAACCAAAAGTATTCGGGATGTAAGAATTCCACTGTGATAATCTCCTTGTAGTGTTATTTTGTTTGAGCCTCCGTATTTGTTTCGGCAGTGTTATTGACAAACTCCACAGCTTGTTTCATAGCGCCGTCGTTTTCATCAGGCAGAGGCTCCATCTTAGCGAACTTAGCGAAATCCGCAAGTTCCAGGATATTCTGCATACGGGTAGTATCAGACATATCGATATTAGGAATCGACTTAAGGTCGGTCATAATCTCGTCAGTCGTACTCTCCATAGCATTGATGCTATATCTCTCGCTTATATAAATACGCAGAATCTCAGTCAGCTCAGAGTAATACTCCTTCACGTGAGAATGCTGCCACAGCTCCTTAGTCTTGAGAGCTTCAAGATTGTCGAGGGCAGTTACGTGACAAGGTTCCACCTTCTTAGGCTTCTCTGGAACACCAGATACCTTGAGTTTATTCTTTTTGTAGTACCAGTAACCCAATACGGCAAGAGCCACAATTACCAATGCACCGAGGAACCAAGGCCACAACTCCAGCAACTCGTTAAAAGTCCAAGGGGCATCCATAGCGTTTCGGATGTCGGTAATCTTAGCTATCTGCGACTGCTCGTCGATCTCGATATTAAAAGGATTGAGGACATTGAGAGCAGGGATCTCCACATCCACCGTAGTATTGTCGGGCAATTTCACCAATGGTTTTAGCGGGATATAGTGCAAGCCACTATCGAACGACTGTATGATATAGCGCTGATGAATCAACAACATATCAGCCTCGACAGTAGAATCAGGCATGAAACGTTCCACTATCTCCACCTCCTTCGACAGCGAGTCGCCCTCTAAAGGGAGAAAGTGGAAGTCGGCATCCTTAGGAAATATTGCTACTACATCCAAGCCCACCTGACCGCCTATGAATATGATGGTAGAATCCATTTCGGCGTGGGTACGTACGTTCTGAGCCGATGTCAAGACATTTGAAACACCGGTGCAGAAGAGTAATAGTATAAGGTATAGGTACTTCATTTAGCTTCTTTGTTTGAAGAGTTTCAGCAAGTCGATGACATAGTCGTGATCGGTAGCGATATCCACCGTATCCACGCCACATCTTGTGAAAGACTGCTGGAGAGCGTTGTTGCGTTCCACCCACGAATTGTGCCATGCGTTACGCACTGCTGCGGAAGAAGAGTCCACCCAACGCTGTTCGCCCGTTTCTGCATCAGCCATGAGCATAAGACCCACGTCAGGCAATTCGGCCTCACGCTTGTCCAGTATACGCAGAGCCACTACGTCGTGCTTATGGGAAGCGATTCGGAGTGAACGCTCAAAAGGAGTGCTATCCCCCTTAGGAGTCTCGGCGTTAGATTCCTGGATAAAGTCCGATATCAAGAAAGCGGTAGAACGTTTCTTGATAGCTCCTGTGAGGTAGCGAAGAGCCTCGCTGAGGTCGGTCTTACGTCCTGTAGGTTCGAATGTCAGCAACTCGCGGATTATATGGAGCACATGTTTCTTTCCCTTTTGAGGAGGAATGAACTGTTCCACCTTGTCGGAAAAGAAGATGACACCAATCTTATCATTATTCTGAATAGTAGAGAATGCCAAAGTAGCGGCAAGCTCAGTAATCAGGTTCTTCTTGAAGCGGGTTGCTGTGCCGAACTCGCGGGAGCCAGAGACATCAATGAGCAAGAGAACGGTATTCTCGCGTTCCTCCTCAAAGACCTTGATGAAAGGCTTACCCATGCGGGCGGTCACATTCCAGTCTATGTTACGAACGTCGTCGCCAAACTGGTAGTCGCGCACCTCGGCGAAAGCCATACCACGCCCCTTGAATGCCGAGTGATACTCGCCAGCAAAGATATGGTTGGACAGGCCGCGGGTTTTAATTTCAATTTGGCGGACCTTCTGTATGAGTTCAGCTGTATCCACTATTATACCGTCTATTAAGGTACCTCAACCTGGTTAAGAATCTCAGAGATGATTTCCTCAGTTGTCACGTTGCTAGCCTCAGCCTCGTAAGTGAGGGCGATACGGTGGCGGAGAACGTCGTGGCATACTGCGCGGATATCCTCTGGGATTACGTAGCCTCTTCTCTTGATGAAAGCGTAGGCCTTAGCAGCGCGTGCCAATGAGATAGAGGCACGAGGAGAAGCTCCGCACTGGATCATCTGCTGGAAGCGCTCGAGTTTATACTGCTCTGGGTAACGAGTAGCGAATACGATATCTACGATATATTTCTCAATCTTCTCGTCCATATAGACATCATTCACCACCTGACGGGCACGGATGATATCCTCTGGCTTGAGAATAGCCTGTGGCTGAGGGAACGATTTCTGGAGGTTCTGGCGAACGATGAGGCGTTCCTCCTCCTTCTTAGGGTAGTCGATTACGACCTTTAGCATGAAACGGTCGACCTGAGCTTCAGGGAGAGGGTATGTACCTTCCTGCTCGATAGGGTTCTGAGTAGCCATAACGAGGAAAGGCTTCTCCATTGGGTAGGTCTCGTCGCCGATAGTAACCTGACGTTCCTGCATAGCCTCCAAGAGCGCCGACTGCACTTTAGCAGGGGCACGGTTGATCTCATCTGCGAGGATGAAGTTAGAGAAGATAGGACCCTTCTTTACCTGGAACTCCTCAGTCTTTTGGGAATAGATGAGAGTACCGAGGATATCGGCAGGGAGGAGGTCAGGAGTAAACTGAATGCGAGCGAAGCCAGCATCGATTACCTTAGCCAAGGTGTTAATGGCAAGAGTCTTAGCCAAGCCAGGTACACCCTCCAAGAGGATGTGGCCATCAGACAAGAGGCCGATCATGAGGGATTCAACGAGGTGTTTCTGACCTACGATGACTTTATTCATTTCAAGCGAGATGAGATCGACGAAAGCCGACTCCTGCTTGATTCTTTCGTTCAATTCTTTAATATCTACTGTATCCATTAGATGCTATTATTTTATGATACAAAGTTAATCAATGCGAAAATAAGACGTATGCTTTTTCAACGAAAATCGTGTTTTGTTCAATTATGGTATAGAGATGACCGATAAAGGTAAAAATAAAAACAAACTGAGAAGAGTCAGGAGGGAGACTCGTCTCAGTTTTCACTCATATATAGGTATGATAAAGTATGAAGCTAAGCTATGTGTGCCGTGAGGAATGTGGCATTGCCGAATATGTACAATACATTCTCTGACGCTGGAACGAGGAGTGTTTCACCCTGGCGGACTTTCACGCCATTGACGTTAGCCTCGCCCCATAGACACATTACAACTACGAACGAGTCGCAGTGGAAATCTATCTGTTGAGCAACCTGCACTACAAGTCGGTGTACGACGAAGTAAGGGCAATTAATCAACTGAGAAGTAGGCTGAGTACTATCGTAGCTAGTACGATATTCAGGCCAAACCTGATAGTCGATAGCGTCCTTAGCCAGTTCGGTATGCAATTCGCGAGGGTTGCCATGAGCATCCTTACGGCCAAAGTCGTATACGCGGTATGTTATGTCGCTCGTCTGCTGGATCTCAGCGAGGAAGCATCCTGCGCCAATAGCGTGGAGGCGTCCGGCTGGAAGGAAGAAAAGGTCGCCCTGATGAGCCTCGTGTGTTGCTATTACGTCGGCCATAGGGTTAGAGCCATCCTCAGTGCTTACCATCTGCTCGTAATCATCGGGAGTAATCTGCTTTCTCAGTCCTGCATATATCTTAGCGCCGACATCGCTTTTGATGATATACCACATCTCAGTCTTTCCGGCGCAACCGTGGCGTTCCTGAGCCAACTTATCGTCAGGGTGAACCTGAACGCTAAGATCCTGGCGGGAATCGATGAATTTTACGAGCAGAGGAAATTTATTTCCAAAACGTTTGTAGACCTTATTGCCTACAAGTAGACCCTTGTATTTGTCGATCAATTCCGTCAGAGTGAGTCCTAGATCGACATCGTCGATAAGTCCGCGCTCGATGGCTACGCTTTCGTGTCCTGGGACACCACTGATCTCCCAAGACTCACCTATGTTTGGCTGTGCTGTATAAATCCCCTTGAACGGAGCAATCTGATAGCCCCCCCAGAGGGTTGTCTTCAAATATGGGTCAAACTTATAAGGCTTCATATCGCATAAAACTTAACTATTCGCACGGCAAATATATTCAATAAAGAATCTTATATCCAAGCGTTGAGACCCAATAAAGAGAGGTTTGTCGGTTTAGTATTATATAATGAAAAAATAGTACATATCCATTGTCTGGTATAAGGGAGCATTAAGGGAGGTATAAGAGAGCGTTAAGCCACGATATTGATACTTATATTATTATTCTGGAGGCGGTCACTAGACCCTTTCTAGTCATAGGGAAGTACCTTGTTCATCGTAATTTTTTTATTTTGGGGACTCGGTCTACACTCGGTCTATACTCGGTCTACACTCGGGGAAGACCCTTGTTCATCGTAATTTTTTGATAAACCAGCAAAAAATAAGGCTGGACCACTCACGCGGCACAGCCTTCTCATCTAGTATTATATTCAGTGCCTGGGTGTATTATTCCGGATATTCTACGATTTGGAAAATTCTTGAATGTTGATGGATAAGTGGGGTATGGTGGGCGAAGAATACCGTACCTGTGACAGGCGAGTAGATAGAATCTATTGTCTCGCCCATATAAGGAGACAAAACCTCGGCCAGCAAGTCGCCCTTCTTGACATTCTGAGCGACATCGCATTTAGGGTACAAGATACCAGATTGGCGAGAGACGACAGTGCTCAACATCTCGTTTCTGAATTTGAAAGGCACCATACCGCCGTGCATAGGCTTATCGATTATACCCTTAGCGTGAAGGAAACGCAATATGCTGAGCCACGTTTGTTTTGCGAGGTCCTTATTGATGACATCAGTAGAGCCGCTGTATATGCTAAACGCCTTAGTATCGAAAATCTGCCAGTTATAGTTGAGCAGAGTTGTGTCATAAGGTTTCGGTTCGTACTCATATATAAAAGGCAATCCGAAGCTCTTAGCACTCTCCAGGTCCTGGTAGCCAGTATCCATCACCCTGACGTGAGGCACGAAATTACCATTGAGGTAATAGCTAGAGAGCTGGATACCATATTCGTAGCCCCTCACGGTCTCGAAAAGAGCGGCAGCTATTCTCTGAGTTGTTTCGCCCTGGTCATATCCAGGGAACATACGGTTGATATCTGTGTTATCCATAGCCCAAAAGCGCTTATGGATATTCAGAGAATAAGGATTGACGGTAGGAATGACAAGGATGCCTACGTTTGGATTAATCTTGCCTTCACCCTCAAGAGCAAGGAGGTTCTTGACCAACTGAGAGCAGACGAAAAGTTGCTGCACCTCGTTGCCTCGCATAGCGCCGATGATAGCTACCGTCTTGTCTCCATTGCCGAAATAGAACCCAGGTATGCGATAGTCATCTCTAAAAGGTGATTTCATTGTAAAAATATCACATTGTTTCATTTCCTTAGTCGCACTTATTGTTTGTAGAAAATTCGGGCGAGCAGAGACCCTTCATAGACTATAGGATAGCTTCGCATAGTAAAAAGCAAGCCATCGACAGGAGCTTCCACGTTTTCGAGCACTTCGCCAGTGAGAGAACTTACGATCTGGCATAGGACATCCCCCTTGCATACGCGAGAAGAGTGCGGCATAGGGTTAATGATTACGCCAGAGTAGTTAGCATTGATAAAACAGACATCGCCAACTGTGGATATGATAGGCTGCTTGATACGTACCGGGAGATTGCCACCCCACATACCGAACTTATCGAGCATATTTATGATGCCATCCACCAGACGGTCGCCATACTCCTTAGTAATCTTCATACCGATACCCATCTCGACTACCACTGTCGGGGTTCCGATAGAATTGAGAGAATGGGCGATGGTAGATTCCAGTACCGTTGCAGCATCGTGTACCCAGATAAAATCGAGGTTAAGCATTTCCGCTATAGGCATCAGTTTGTCAGAGAAAGTCTTACTGATGCGAGCCTGAGGAATCTCGTACAAATAGACATTAGAAGAATGGATATCAATGACAAGATCGGCTCCGGCAAGGTCCTCGATAATTCTATGAGCCACATACTCAATCATATGTCCATCAGGATTACCAGGGAAGATTCGGTTCATATCCAGGTCGAAAGTAGGAATAGCCCTTGTGACAGAGTCCACGCCAAGAGGATTCAAGGCAGGGTATATCTCAACGCGCCCCTTGAGCTGGTGGCTCTCCTTCTTCAGACGTCTCATCAGTTCATAACAGACGTACTGACCTTCGAGTTCATCTCCGTGAATACCTGTGACGATACACACACGCTTACCATCCTTATTGCCTATAGAGTTCTTTTTGATGATAAGACGCTCATCTACTGGGAGATTCTCTGATATTACGGTTTGTATCATATTACATTGCTATATAAATAATTACCATTCAGGACCTCTTGCACAGAGAGCCTGACATGCATAGTCTGACTGACATCGCCTCTGAAAACCCCGTGATTAGTGCGACAATCATTATAATCTCTGCCCTGGGCCAGTTTGATATAAGAGTCATCTACCACCCTGTTGTTAGTCGGGTCGTAGGCATGCCATTCAGAGATAGACGGAATGAAATACTCCACCCAAGCGTGAGTCTGACCCTCGCCAAGCATATATCCATTGACATATCTAGCAGAAATGCCACACAGGCGGCATAGGCATATAGCTATATGAGCAAAATCCTGGCAAACCCCTTTGCCCTGTGCGAAAGCAGCTTCTGCGGAAGTGCAGACATCCGTGCTTCCAGAAACATACTGGACATGCTTATGGATGAGATCCGATGCCTGGCGAATGAAAACCTCCTCACCAGCCCTAGCGTCTAACAGATGAGCAAGATATATTAGATCCGAAGAAGGGCTGGTGAGGGGCGTCGCATAGAAGAATAGGGGGTTGTTGCTTTCCTTAGATATGTGCGAACTGATAGAGATGATGCCACGACTTTCAAAAGCGAAAGAATCGTGATAGTCCTCAATATACCCATAATCGACTGTGTTGCCCATAGAATCAGTATTCCTAGCTATATTACAATGAGGGATAGCCGAGACATTCTCCTCGATGATACGCTGGTTGCTGTTCTGAAAAGGAGAGCAACGCATACTGAAACTGTGAGCATGGATGAGCGAAGAAAACGTGATCACAGTAATATGGCTATACTTGAGTACCATATATCAGGCCGCAAATATTGTGTTGAGGTTGTCGATGATAGATGCAGACATAGGCATCTCATTAATGCCATTCCTTACTGCAGACATCTTGCGGTCGTCGCACAAACCGACTTCCACATTGACAAAATGCTCGAGTCGGCATAGAGACTCATCGATACGCGCGAGGTCATAGTCGAATCGGATATATAATTCCGATTTCTCGACATATTTGCCAATCAAGATAAGGTTGAGTGCATCCATATTGAAAATACGCTCCTCGATAGCACCGAAGAAAGCGAACAAGTAGTCTGTTACAGGCTGCAAGTCATAGAGGCGGCTTTCATCCATAGAAGCCTGGTTCATATAGTTGATAGCCATTTCGACGTAAGCGAGGGATTCACTTTTAAGTTCCTCTCTCAAGAGAATTGCATTATCCTTAACACGCTCGAGCATATTGATGACAGAGTATGTCTTCTCTTTGTTGTAGAGGTAATTCTTCAAGAACTGTCTTGCGTTGTCATATTCAAAAGGGATACCCATACGTACGCAGAAATCAGAATGTACGTCTGTATGCTCATTATCTACGACCTCGTCATAGCACTTATGGAGCATATGGAGGGTAGAACAAACACGTTCTGAGTAACGGCCCAACCAATAGAGGCGGCTAGCCTTAGCTGGAGATATTGCAATATTGTAAGTCATAATATTATATTGTTATGCGTTATTTCTTATTTATCAAGAACCCAAGTATCTTTGAAACCGCCACCCTGAGAAGAGTTGACGATGAAAGATTTTTCGTTGCGTGTGAAACGAGTGAGACCACTTGCCCAAACCCTTGTTGTCTCCCCCGAGAGAACAAACGCTCTGAGGTCGGCTTTCCTCTTCACCTTCTCGCCATTGTCGATGATATCCAAGTCGATGAAATTGATAATCTCCTGAGCAATCCAGCGGCGAGATTCAGTCTTGATGAGGTGCTTCATCTCAGCCAGTTTCTCAGGCGACATATCGCGGCCGAACATTACGCCATATCCTCCAGCTTCAGAAACATCCTTGAGGACCAGTTTTTCCAGGTTGTCCAATACATATTTGCGATCCTCCTCATATATAGGGAGATATGTAGGTGCATTCTTCAGTATAGGCTCCTCATTGAGATAATACTTAATCATCTTTGGGACGAAATAGTATATACCCTTGTCATCGGCAACACCATTTCCAAAGGCGTTGAATATTGCTACATTTCCTTGACGGTAGGCTTCGAACAGATTAGGCACGCCAAGCAGCGACGTTGGCTCGAATGTCATAGGGTCTAGATATTCATCCGAAATACGGCGATATATGACACCCACTCGTTCGCTCTTGTTATTCAGTCCCCTGTAGTAGACATATCCATTATCCACGAAAAGGTCATCTGGGTAGGCCAATACCACGCGAGCCTTCTCAGCCAAATAAGAATGCTCGAAATATGCGGAATTGTATCTGCCTGGGGTAAGGATAACCTCCAGACCATTGTCGACATTCACATAATCCATTGAATCCCTGAGGAGCTGAGCATAATTACGGTTGTCTATGAGAGACGAATCAGTAAAAGTCTCAGGAGAAACCTTACGTGTCAGGTCTCTGGCAATCATTGGGTATGATGCGCCAGATGGTATTCTGAGGTTATCCTCCAGGATATACCATGTGCCATCCTCTGCCTGAACCAAATCGATGCCCGATATATGAGAGTAAATGCCCTTTGGAGGGATGAAACCCTCACACTGAGGGAGATACCCCTTGGAAGAGTAGATGAAATCCTCTGGAACGATACCGTCTTTTACAATACGCTTCTCTGTATATATGTCTCTCAGGAAAGCGTTAAGCGCATCAACTCGCTGGATGAGTCCGACCTCCAGCATCTTCCAGTCTTCGTGACTGATAATACGTGGAATAGCGTCAAAGGGGAACAATTGTTCCTTGAACTCTCCGTTCTTATAGATGCCGAAGCGAACACCATATCGCTCCATCCATCTATTCACTGCATCTGTTTGTTTTAATAGTAGACTATACATACACACAATTCTAATTAAATCCGACACTATTGGTAATAGGTTTAATGCAAAGGTACTTATTTGCTTTTAATCTGCAAGTTAACAAAGATAAAATGTTTTAATGTGTAAGCAAATATATCAGTGAGCCTTGTAATTGTTATTTTTCGGATTAAATGAGGCATTTTTTTTATTGAGCGACCGACAAAACACGATTTTTCTTCCCTTTGTTCGCTCAAAATCAGAAATAATCTCAATTTGTTTGAAAAGAGGTCTGTTTACCCTGCCTTATATTGTATCGATTATTAAATACTTTTTAACAATTTAATCTCTAACTTTGCATTACTATTAGAATAGACAATGCTACAGACCAATAAAACAGCCTTTCGCGAAGGAATGCGAGATTCAATCCCGATAGCTTTGGGCTACCTCGCCGTATCCTTTTCTTTAGGTATCATAGCAGTCAATGCAGGACTGACAGCAGGTCAGGGTTTCTGGACAAGTTTCTTCTGTATGGCTTCTGCAGGTGAATATATCGGGTTTTCTCTTATAGCGGCTCAGGCGACATATACCGAGGTGGCGTTGATGACATTTATCGCCAATGCTCGTTACCTGCTGATGAGTGCCGCCTGGAGTCAGCGTATCTCAGCCAAGACCCCTGTAATCCATAGATTTGTAATGGCTTTGGACCTGACGGATGAACTGTTTGCTATAGCCATAGCCAGAAAGGGATCCTTAAATCCTTGGTACTCTTACGGCGCTGCTATATTGCCTGCCATTTTCTGGGCTAGCGGAACCGCATTCGGGTGTATAGCAGGAGATATATTGCCAAAGAATATCGTAAGTGCCCTGAGTGTAGCTCTATATGGTATGTTCATCGCAATTATTATTCCACCGGCAAAGGAGAACAAGGTGTTGTTCTGGCTCGTGTCTATCAGTTTCGCGATGAGTCTGGCTGCTAATTATCTCCCATATGTCTCAGATTTGTCGGGAGGAACGCGCATCATTATTCTGACGGTCATCATTTCATCTGTCGCAGCTCTATTGTTTCCACATAAAACTACAGAGGAGGAAGAGGTATGACACATAACGTATACATATATATGGCAATAATGATAGGGGTCACATACCTAATAAGGGTGATACCTATGACTTTGCTGCGAAAACAGATAAAGAATGAATTCATTACTTCATTCCTATATTATGTCCCATACGTGACTTTATCTGTGATGACGTTCCCGGCTATAGTCGAAGCCACACAGTCTCCCATAGCGGGGTTGTTGGCGTTCATCATCGGTATGTTCTCAGCCTGGAAGGGCGCAAATCTATTCCAGGTTGCTGTGATATGTTGTGTGGTTGTCTTTATTTCTGAGATAGTTCTTGTATGAGTAAATAATATTATTACCTTTGCAATAGCATTAATAACAACTAGAAAAATGACAACCGCTTTAATTGTTTTATTGTCCATAATAGGTCTGTTTTGTCTCCTCGCAGAAATATTATTGATTCCTGGTATCGGTATCGCAGGAATTGTGGGAACTGCATCTGTAATTGGAGCTGCATATCTGGCTAATCAAGAATATGGAACAGCCGTCGCTCTCTGTGTAGTGGCAGGAGTAGTACTTGTTCTCATTCTCCTGTGTGCATTGTTGTGGAATTCAGCTATACGTAAAAAGCTAAGTCTTGATTCTAAGATAGATTCTCAGGTAAATGAACAGCCAACTACCATAGCCGTAGGCGATACAGGTATAGCAGCAACTCGTCTTAACCTTTTCGGAAAGGCTAAGTTCGATAAATATGGCTATCTGGAGGTAAAGGCTACAGCTTTCATAGACCAAGGTACGGAAGTTAAGGTTGTCTCGTTGGACAATAATACTATCCTTGTAGAAAAGGCTTAATATGGGAAAGTATCATCCTGTCAACTTGCTTTCCTTCGTCAGTAGCAGGACTCAGAAGAACAAAATGCCATCCCAGACGGAGTTCTTGATGGATATCAAGAATCGTGAGAATAATATTCCAATACCAGAAGAGTACCGTCGTTTATATTGGGATGCAAGTCTGGATTTGCGTTTGGATGCCGTCAGGGAGTTTATTATGCTGAGTTGCGTAGCTGTTCCCGTTATTTTCCTGCTGGGCTATTTCGTGAGTGTGACTTCCGGAATTCTCTGTACAGGTATTGTCGCTGTCATATTAATGGTCGTCAGTATATGTCACGATCGTAAGGAACGTGCCGTTCAGAAGCATCTTCTTCTGGCTCATATAAAAAACGAGGATGAAGAGGCTGCTTCAATGATAAGGGAACATTATCATATACTGAACTTCGATAGCAGAGCGACTGTCTACGACCATCTGGTGACTCGTAGGACGATTGTCCTTAATAGTATTTTAGGCCTCATTGCATATAGCTTGGCTTTGGTCGCTATAGGTGTGGTCTGGTATATGTCTCTTTAATTCTTGCTTTTGCACATATCCATTACTGCGGCAACCATCACAGCTACTGATGTCTTGAGCGACTCCTCGTCTGGGTCAAACTGCGCCGTATGCACATTTCCACTCTCTCCTACGCCAAATCTGTAATATACCGAAGGGTATCTCTGTGTATAATACCCGAAATCTTCTGCTGTTGTGCGCACCTCCATATTGACAACATTCTCTTGTCCTATAGCTGATATGGCTGTTTGTCGTACTTGTTCTGTTAATTCTGGATTGTTGTATACCGATGGGAACCCGTCTTTTATGTCTATGCTTGTCTCTACGCGGAATGCTGTGGACAGTGCCGACACGACTTCTCTTATTCTTGCCTTCATTCTTCCCCTCCACTCTTCAGACATAGTGCGAAGTGTTCCTGCAAGATACACGTCGTCTGGTATGATATTGGTAGCTCCTAATGCCTCAAATCTGCCGAATGACAATACTGTAGGTATGTTCGCAGGTACTTCTCTGGCTACTAGTTCCTGCAATGCCACAAGTATCTGGGCTCCAGTCAATACTGTGTCCGTAAGCAGATGTGGAACGCCACCATGACCGCCATGCCCTTTTATCCTGATGTGTATCTCATCTCCCGATGCCATATATGTGCCACCATGAAACCCAACTTTCCCTACTTCTAAATCTGGCATCACATGATTTGCCATCACAATCTTTGGCGTATACCCATCTAGCACTCCGTCATTCAGCATTCTTATCGCTCCCCCAGGCCACACTTCTTCGCTAGGCTGGAATAATAGCACAACTTTTCCTTGCCATTGCTCTCTTGTCTCCATAAGTATCTTTGCCACGCCAAGTAGGGTAGCTGTGTGCATATCATGACCGCAAGCGTGCATTGCTCCCTTGATTTCCGATTTTATCTCGTGTCTCTCGTCTTCCTCTATCGGCAGCGCATCCATATCTGCCCTCAATACTATAGTCTCTCCGTCTTTCCCCGATTCAATGATTCCTCTGATGCCATACTCCGCAAAGCCTTTGACGTATGCTATCCCCATCTTTTGCAGCTCTTTCTCTACATATCCCGATGTCCACTCTTCATGAAATGCCAACTCAGGGTGCCTGTGTAAATCCCTGCGCACTCCACGTACATACTCAAACACGCTCTCAGCGTACTCTTTTATATCTTGATATGTCATAATTCTAACGAGTATTTCTTCTCGCAAAGATAACTCTCTTTTCTCTTCATAAAATAAAAAATTACGAGCAACCTTAACGCACCATATACGCATCATATACGCACCCATAACGCTCCCTTATACCTCACGCTATCTTTCCATGGCCTCTTTTCTCCCTCAAATGTGTGCTTTTATTGAAATATTACTACCTTTGACAAATAAATATTAATATTTACTATGTCACACTATTTTTTTCCATCGCTACTGGCTGCAACTATGCTTTCAATAGCCCCTATTTCAGCTCAGTATCACCAGACTACTGGCCCGAACCTACTGTTGAGTCAGCCCATAGATGTCTCTGCCGATTTCGGGAATTTCGCAAATACGTATTTCTTCGCCGACTCTCTTTCTGATTTCGATGCAACAAAGGGCGAGGGTAAAATCAAATGGAGTAGATACTCTCTTGAGCCTCGTCAGGCTTTCAATACTAATGGCTCATGGCCTGTCCGCCTAGATATGCTCGATTTCCCTACTCCAGCATACGATAATGATCCTGAACTGGATTTCAAGATCGATTTCGTGACTGAACGTACGTTCCGTATCCGTATGTATACGTCTAATATCCACCCCGACGTGCCTGCAGCTGAGGAGGTGATGTTGGCTGGCGATGTTCCGACAAGTTCTGCTTGGAGTCATATCGCAACTAAGGATCAGGTTAAGTACACTTCTAAGTATGGTACTATCTCTATCTACCGCCACCCTTGGCGTATAGTAATCAAGGATGCTAAGGGTAATATTATCCAACAGACGCGTCACCTCCTTGATAATGACACCACACAGGTTAAGTCTCTTCCTTTCTGTTTCATCAAGCGTGGCGCAGATAACTCTCGCAGCATCGCTCCTATGCTTTCTCTCGCACCTAACGAGAGAATATATGGTTGCGGTGAGTCGTTTACTGCTCTCAATAAGGTGGGTCAGAAAATTAATATGTTCGTGACCGACCCTCAGGGCCCTGAGACTGATATGATGTATAAGCCTGTCCCTTTCTATATGTCTAATAAGGGTTATGGCGTATTTCTCCATACTTCTGCACCTGTAACTGCCGATTTCGGCGCTACTTATATAGGTACTCAGAAACTTTTTATGGCCGATGAGAACTTGGATATGTTCGTAATGCTCGGTTCTCCTAAGGAGATTCTTGATGAGTATACCAACTTGGTGGGTAAACCTGAAATGCCACCTCTATGGTCTTTCGGTACTTGGATGAGCCGTATCACTTATTTCTCTCAGGAGGAGGGCTACGAAATAGCTAAGCAGTTGCGCGACAATAGAATCCCATCTGACGTAATCCATTTCGATACTGGCTGGTTCGGTATCGATTGGCAGTGCGACTATAAGTTTGCTGAGGATCGTTTCTCTGACCCTGCCAAGATGGTCAAGGATCTGAAGGAGCAGGGCTTCCATATCTCTTTGTGGCAACTTCCATATTTTACCCCAAAGAATACCTATTTTAAGGAGTTGGTTGACAAGGGTATGTATGTTAAGAATGCTAATGGCTCGCTCCCTTATGAGGATGTCGTACTGGATTTCACTAACAAGGAGACTGTTAAGTGGTACCAGAATAAATTGGCTGGCTTGCTCAAGTTGGGTGTCGGCGCTATTAAAGTGGATTTCGGTGAGGCGTCTCCTGTGACTAACGGCTTGTATGCTTCTGGTAGAACTGGCCTGTACGAGCATAATATCTATACTGTTCGCTATGATAAGGCTGTCTACGAAATAACTAAGGCAACTACCGGTGATGGTATCATCTGGTCTCGTTCTGCTTGGGCTGGTTCTCAACGTTACCCTCTTCATTGGGGGGGCGATGCAGCTAATACTAATGCAGCGATGCTCTCGACTCTACACGGTGGTCTCTCATTCGGCCTCTCGGGCTTCTCTTTCTGGAGCCACGATATAGGCGGCTTCGTTCAGTCATGCCCAGAGGGATTGTACCGAAGATGGTTGCCTTTCGGTATGTTCACTTCTCATTCTCGCGTTCACGGTGCTCCTCCTACCGAACCATGGCTCTACAATAAGGATTTCGTGGATTACTTCCGTAAGGTGGCTGAAATGAAGTATAAGTTGATGCCTTATATCGTAGACGAGGCTAAACTTTGTACAGAGAAGGGTCTCCCTATGATGCGTGCTCTCTTGCTCGAATTCCCAGACGATCCAGGCGCTTGGTTAGTAGAGGATCAGTATATGTTCGGTAGCAAGATTCTCGTGGCTCCTATGTTTGAGGAGGGTTCTAGTCGTACTGTATATCTCCCTGGTAAGACTAAGTGGGTCGACTACCAGACTGGTAAGACTTATAACCCAGGATGGAATGAAGTTCAAGTCGGCGAAATACCTATCGTCCTCATGGTACAGAAGGGTACTAAACTCAAGCATGTGCCAGTAGCTCAATCAACTGATAAGATTGATTGGTCTAAGGTTAAGGAAACAACATATTGATATAGCTATCCACGCAAAAGAAGACATTGATATGCTACAAAGAGGGTGTGTCAAGATCGACACGCCCTCTGTTTTTTATACCAAGAGAAATTCTTGTCTGCCTCTGAAAATATTATACTGATAAGTTGCATTTGTCAATATATTTGTCGCATTTGCACCATTAGAATCTTTTACTTTCTCTCTTATAATTAGTGTCGTATGAAAAAGATAACACGTCTTTCCTTTTCACTCCATGTATTCTTGTTTTGCTTGTTATTCATAAGTTGTTCGTCAACTAATAACGTCATAAATCTGGATAATATTTCAGATGTATACATAAGCCAAACACTATCTGCTACAGGCAATACGTTTGTTAGTACAAAAAATTACTTGACCCAAATAACCGTAGAAGATTTGCATCATTTAAATACACATGAAAAGAATCTTATTGCCACCGCTATAAAAAATGCAAAGCAAAGCACATTTAGAAATGGAAAATTTGGAAAGGGGGTGATTTATTGTAAAATGAAGCAGCATAATAGTAATGTAGTAGAGAATATTGTGATTTGTAGAAGCAAAGAATATATATTACTCTTTAACATGAGTAATAACATATGCTTTTCGATAGAAATGCAATCAAACGAAGGAATGCAGCTGATGTATTTTCTTCAATGCTTTTACAAAAAAGAAAACACACAATTCTTGTCAAATCCCGTTGCTGAGTATTGAAGTGGCACAAAGTCCAAAAAATATTATGAAAAAAAAAGAGGCTGTGTCTTCATCTTGACACAGCCTCTTTCGTTTGTATTCGTTTCTTATTTATCCTTCTGTTGGAGTATCTGGCTTTTGCTCTTCTTCTTTCTTCTTTGCTAGATACTCAGGTAACGATAGTCCTGCTTGGTCGAATAATTCTCCAAGTGGAGGAACGCTCTTCATAAGCCCCGAGAGAAAGTTGGCTGTAGAGGTCTGACCATTGCCGTTTGCACCACCATTGTCCCAAACAGTAATCTTGTCAATCTGTATGCCTTTAATAGCCTCAACCTGTGTCTTGACTAGTTCTGGCAATTTCTCTAGCAAGAGTAATGTGTATGCCTTTGTAGCATCACCGCCTGCTGCCTGAATCATCTTGTCATAACCTTGTGCCTGCTTTGTCAATATCTCATACAGACCCTTACCTTCAGCTTCCATCTTCGCAAAGATAGCATCAGCCTCACCTTTGGCATTTACTCGCTTCTGCTCTGCTGTAGCCTCGGCAGCAAGCACTAGTCGCTTCTTCTCAATCTCCTGAGCAACGATGACGTTGGCTGTCTGTGTCGAACGCTCTCTGTCCGCACGCGCCTCTTCTGCTTTCTGCTCTGCTGCGTATGCCTCCTCAAGTGCCTTGGCTTGCGCTACTTTTTCTGCTGCCGACGCTCTGCGTTGTGCTTCTGCTTCTGCCTCACGACGACTTGCATCTGACTGCGCAATATTTACCTTGGCTTCATTCTCGCCCTTTACAGCTTGTGCGTTTGCCTCTGCTGTACGGATACGTGTCTCTCGGTCTGCCTCTGCTTTACCGATTTCACCTATCTTCTCTTGCTCTGCTACTCGAACTTTGGCTTCGTTGATTGCCTTTGCTGCGGCTTCCTGACCGAGAGCCTCAATATAGCCCGACTCGTCCTTGATATCTGTTACGTTTACGTTGATAAGCTTCAAGCCAATCTTTTTGAGCTCTACCTCAACGTTGGCTGTAATGGCCTCTAGGAACTTGTCTCGGTCTGAGTTCAACTCCTCGATGGACATCGTTGCAATAACCAGACGAAGCTGTCCGAAGAGAATATCTCTGGCAAGTTCCTGAATCTGCTGCGCACTTTGTCCGAGCAAGCGCTCTGCAGCCGCTACCATGGTCTCTTCTTCTGTAGAGATACCTACCGTGAATCGACATGGTACGTCTACACGGATATTCTGTCGACTCAATGCATTGGTAAGATTGGCATCAATACCTATAGGTGTCAACGAAAGGTATGCGTAGTCTTGTATTATCGGCCAGACAAATGCACCGCCACCGTGTACACATTTGGCACTTTTCTTTGAGCCGCTGGTTCCGTAGATTACAAGTATCTTATCCGAAGGACAGCGACGATAGCGGTTGATGAGCGCAATAAGCATAAGCACTGCTACTACAACCGCAATTACAATAAGTAATGAAGGTTCTATCATCTTTTTTTAGTTGTTATTATTTATAATTCTGTTTACGCTTTACTGACTAATACGGTGTGCTTGTCTATTAGGCTAAGTATCACGACTTTCGCTCCACTTGGCAGCTGCTCCCCATCTGTTACGGCAGCTATCTCATGTACAGCACCGCCTATGCTTACCTGCACCTTGCCTTGCCCGCCTCTCTCAGCAGGAATACGTAGGTACACATCGCACGCCTTGCCTACACAATCTTCTATCTTGTATGCTCCATTGCTCTCAAGCTTCATGACAGTTTTGAATAGGAAAATGAAAATAATGACAAACAGAATGCCTGTGGCAACAGCAACCGCAGCTAGTAATATGGGATTGCCTATGACTGATGACCAGCATACACCGCCCCAGCCAAGTCCAAGCATGAAATTGACCACATTTCGTACGCTGAACAACTGCATGGTTCCCCCGGTATCAAGCGTATTGCCGTCCGTTCCGCCCGAGAAATCCATATCTACATCCGTATCGCCTATCCCGATAAATGTGAGTATCATCTGAATCGCAAAAACTAAAGTGGCAACGATAGCTATGACCCAGTAGAATTTGAGCTCAGGTGTTAACGCTTCATATAATCCAACAATATTCTCCATAGTATTGTTTATTTAGTTGTTCATGATATAGCAAATATAGTAGTATTGTTACTCATTTCCTATACCTCGACAGTAAAAACGACTCAAATCCTCAAGCTACCCCCGTACCTGTATTTTTAAAAATTTACGATGAACAAGGGACTTCTATAGGCCTACCAAAGGAGATGCCATTGACGTGTATATCTACTTAGAGGTTCTGGTTTTGCAGTTTGTCCTTGACAGCTTTTAGAGATTTGGATATAAAGTATATACCGATAATGATAAATGGTATAGATAGCAACTGTCCCATATCCAATAGCAGAGATTCTTCGAAATCAGATTGTACTTCTTTTAAGAATTCTATAAAGAATCGAAATGTGAAAATACTTGTTATGCAATATCCAAAAAAGAACCCCAATCCTAAGCTGTTCCGAAGTATAGTTTTGCGATATATAATTATACCTGTTATAAATACTAATAAATAGAAAAGGGCTTCATATAGTTGTGCAGGATGTCTGGGAATGTTATCTACTCTTTCAAAAATAAAGGCCCATGGCACATCCGTTGGACATCCGATGATTTCTGAATTTATGAGATTCCCGAATCTTATCGATAATGCAGTAAAAGGTGCAGCAATGGCTATGCAGTCTAATACGAATAGGAATTTCATCTTATATTTTTTGCTGTAGTACCATAAGGCTATCAATGCACCTATGGCTCCTCCATGTGAGGCCAATCCCGCATATCCTGTAAATGTTATTCCTCCATCTGGCATGAAACGAATAGGAACAAACATTTCGATCAAATGTGTCCAACTGGTTAAGAAATATTCTGAATCATAAAATATACAGTGCCCAAGCCTGGCTCCAGCCAAAATGCCTATCATACAATATATAAAGAGTTTGTCGGCTGTCCCCTCTCCTATTTTATTGGCCTTATAAAGACGTCCTACAATATAGGCCGCAAAAATTAATCCTACAGCCCATAGTATTCCGTACCATCGAATAGAAAAGCCAAGTATAGAAATGTCTATTTGAGGATTCCAATGAATGTACCCCATATTAGTTATGCATTAGTTTTTATATCCAAGTCAAAATTAACTATTTCAAATCAGACGAAAGTTCCTTTTTTCAGAAAAAATACTTGAATAGGCTCTCTTCTTGTCACCGTTCCTGATATTGCTGTTTCCTTGTCGCACTATTTTGTGTTTCTTCTCTCTTCTCCGCATGGCCTTCATAAAAAATTTACGATGAACAAGGGTCTTCCCCGAGTATAGCCCGAGTGTAGCCCGAGCCTCCAAAATAAAAAAATTACGATGAACAAGGGACTTCCCTTATACTAGCAAGGGACTTCCAGCTGTATTCCGACTATCTGTCAAGGAAGAATTTTGTGAATAGAGATTATTCTCCTACATTTGTCCGAAACCCAATAGAATTATGGTAGAAACAATACGTAGAGGAGTATTCGCCGGTATTGCAATCGGTGTAGGTGGAACGGTCTTTTTGAATGTAGGAGGTGTCGTAGGTGCCGTCCTTTTTGCTTTCGGCCTGTTGGCTGTCGTGCATTATAAACTGAAACTCTACACGGGCACGGCTGGTTATGTTACAAGGGATTCTTGGGGAAACTTGGGAGTGATTTTGCTGGCTAATATACTAGGTTGTTTCGTCACAGCTATGTTGGTAAGGTATTGTGAGCCTGATCTAGTCAAAACGGCTGATGCTATTTTGCAGAAGCGTTTGTCTCTTGGTCCCCTTAAGTGTGGATTGCTTGGTATTGGTTGTGGCCTTATCATGACGACTGCCGTGGAATTCGCCCGTAAGCAGCAGTTCTTGCCTCTTCTTTTTGGTGTGCCTGTATTCATCCTCTGCGGATTCACCCACTGCATAGCAGATGCTTATTACTATTGTATGGTCTCTCCTGACTTGCTGCTGGATAATCTGGCTTCTGTCTTGGTGGTTTATATCTCTATAGTGATTGGAAACCTCGTTGGTTGTAATCTCTACAGAGCTTTTGTATAGTTTGTTATACCCAAAAAAGGGGGGGTATCAGCAGTGATGCTCCCCCTTTGATATTTTATTCCCTAAATGTAGGTATTTCAATACCAATATTGTTGGGCGAACTTTGCGTCGTGAAAATGATTAGACGTAAAGAGATGAAAAAACTTATAACATTGTCTGTGGCGACTCTCCTGACGATAGTGGCAATGGCGCAGACAGATTCTATTCAAGTGAAGAAAAATCGTCTCTCACTTGGTGGATATGGCGAGGCCGTGATGAGTCGAAATTTTTACTCAGACCATATTTATAGGTATAGTAAACCCGAGGCGCATGCTGATGATGACTCACATGGAAGATTTGACTTGCCTCACGTGGTATTCTTCGTCGCCTATGATTTTGGTAAAGGATGGAAGCTGAATACTGAAATAGAGTTTGAGCATGGCGGAGCTGAAACAGCTGTTGAGATGGAGGCCGAAGAGTCGGGAGAGTATGAAGCAGAAGTAGAGAGAGGTGGAGAGGTGGCTCTTGAGCAGTTCTGGATACAGAAATCTTTCAGCAATGAGCTGAATATCAGAGCTGGTGAAATCATTATCCCTGTCGGCTTGACTAACCAGGGTCACTTGCCAAATGAATTCTTCACCGTATATAGACCGGAGGGGGAGAATACTATATTGCCTTGTACTTGGCATCAGGTAGGTATCAGCTTTTGGGGAAGGACTGAAAACTGGAAATATGAGGCAATATTCACTTCTGGTCTTAATGCTGATCAGTTCGGTAATGAGTCTTTTGTCCATTATGGAGCAGCTAGTCCATACGAGTTTAAGGTTGCTAATAACTATGCTGGGGTGTTGAGAGTCGACAACTATAGCATCCCTGGCTTGAGGTTGGGTGTCTCTGGATATGCTGGCCCTACTTTTAGAAATTCGCTGAGTAAGAACACTAAATATAAGGATTGTAAGGGAACATTGGTTGTCGGGTCCTTTGACTTCCAGTATAGGAATAGGAGAATCATAGCGCGAGGCTATGCCGACTATGCCCATTTGTGTGATGCCTATGAGATAGGATTGTGGAATAGGGAGACTTTCGCTACTAAGTATGATGATAGCCCAAGTAAACGTCAGTATGTGGGGTCTGATGCAGTCGCTTTTAGCCTTGAACTTGGATGTTCTTTGCTGAATCCCAACAAAACGGATAATGTACTGTACCTCTTCGGTCACTACGAGTATTATGACTCTTTTTTTAAGGGTAAACTCTCTGATACTTATGAGTGGTGTGGCAAACACAGAATGGCTGTGGGTTTGAATTTTATGCCTATGAAGGAAATTGTTATAAAGGCAGAATACTCAAAAAGGTTCCTTAAGTCGCAGTATAATGACGAACCTGGTGTATCCCTGGGTATTGCTTATAGTGGATTCTTTAAGTTTTAGTAATAATAGATAAACAACGTATAAACTTATATCTAACATGAATTTTTCTTTTGCAAAGGTGCTATTTGTAGCAATGTCTGCTACTTGTGCAATGAGTTTGACATCTTGTGATGACGAAGATGATGATAACAAAGATGGTGGGTCGGTAGTATCTGATTCTGTATTGAAGGTGGCTAATGCCCAGTTCGTAAATAATACGGTAATCCCGACTTACCGTGGTCTTGCTGATCACGCTGTTTCGTTGCTGGAGGCTGTGGAGAATATGTCCGATAATGAGGGCGTCGTGAAAGCTTGTGAGGAGTGGAAGCAGGCTAGACAATACTGGGAGTGGTCGGAAGCTTTTCTTTTCGGCGCAGCTTCTAACTATGGTATAGACCCTCATATTGATACATGGCCATTCAATATTGAAGCCTATAGCAGTATGACGGATTTTGAGACTTCTAACCCTGAGCTGCTCGGCTTCCATGGCGTGGAGTATATACTTTTTAGAGATGGTAAGCCTCGTGACTACGCTGATTTGACCGAAAAGGATCTCACTTTCGTGGCAAGTATTGCAGAGGACTTGGCTGTATCAGCAGCTCGTCTTGAGGGCGCTTGGGCAGGTGTAGAGAATATATCAGAGGCTAAACAGCAGCTCCTTGAAGATGCAGAGATAGAGATACCTGACAACTTTGGTGAAGATATGGAGACTGCAGGTGCAAATAACCGATGGAAGACAGTATTGGCTGGTAGCATCCAGATTCTTGAGGGTGCTCGTACTATTGTTGATGAGGTTGCTCATGGTAAAATTGGTACTCCTCATAATGGTGAGGATGTGGACTATATTGAGTCTCCTTATTCATATAACTCAATTCAGGATTTTGTGGACAATATAGTCAGCGTTCGCAATGCTTATTATGGTGGTCTTAAATCGGAGAAGCCTCAAGCAGGGTCTCTTTCAGTGGCTATAGCTAATGCTAAGAACGGCAAGCTAGTTGATGATGCTGTCGTATCTGCTATTGAGTCGGCTATCAGTGCTATCAGCAACATGAAGAAGCCTTTTGTGCTCAATTATACCGACGCTAGTGCTCAGACGGCTATCGGTGCTCTTGAGACGCTTGACGATGCGCTTCTTGCAGCAGAGATGTTCCTTCAGAATAAATAACATAATCGAATTATGAGACAATCATATTATCTTTATTATTCAGTGTTGATGTCATCTGTGCTATTTTCTTGTGCAGATGACATCAAGGGGGGGAGTGGTAGCGATACCCAGTTGGATGACCCCTCGACATATTCTGAGGAGTGGTATGCTGGCGGCGAACTAGGAACTGTTTTCAATTATACTTCGCATGCCTATGAGCAGGCTACTCCTGCAACAGAGCAGGCTGGTATGTATGACGCCTTCAAGAAGGGAGAATATTTCTTCAAGAGAGATTACAAAAACTCTACTACAGGTGCATTCAAGGGCCTTGGTCCTTTGTATGTCAGAAGGGGCTGCCTCTATTGCCACCCGTCGTATGGCCATGGCAAACGTCAGGATAGGTACCGCGCTGATGATATGGGTAATGGTTATCTTCTCGTAATTACTGATGAGACTGATACCTACCTCAGTAGCCTCACAGGTATGCCTCAGACCATGGCTGTTAAACCTTTTAAGGCTCCAATAAATGAGGATGGTATCCATATTACTTGGTTGAGGGCTACTGATGAATGGGGAAATAAGTTTGATGATGGTGAGACATACGACCTTACTTACCCTGAAGTGACGATTGACGAAGATGCTTTTTATGTGCCTCTCGAGGTAACTAAGGGTGGAGTGACTAGCGTAGTTCCTTATGAGAGTGTCAAGGTACGATTAGAGTCTACCATCGGTGTGTATGGTACTGGTATGCTTGATGCAATAGATGACTCAGAGATTCTCGCAGAGTATCAGAGGCAGGAATCTTTTGGAGTGTCGCTTAATCCTGCAATGTACTCTAATGGCGTATTTACTAATATGTATGCAAATACGCTTCAGGGTGACGGTACTAAGTATATGAGAAGATTTACGTATGCCATCAGCCGTGGCCCACTTCAAGATGGCGCAGGTGCCAATGCTATATGGAATATCACAAACGTGACTCGCTCTGATAGAATGTATCACTATATGACTAAGTCTTATGCTCAGGTAGCATCAAAGGATCCTGAGGTGCAGGCTGAGTTCTATAAGTATTATCCAGAGCAGAACCTTACTGGCGACGTAGAGGAGGATATATACAATTTCCTTATCGGAAGCAAAGAGGTACTGAAAGAGCCAGAGATGTCGGATCAGGACTACAAGGACTTTATGGTATGGCACAGAGGATTGGCTGTTCCTGCAGCTCGCGATTTGGACCAGGCTGATGTTCAGAAGGGTAAGAAGATCTTTAATAAGATTGGTTGTGCTTATTGCCATAAACCATCGTGGAAGACTGGAGATGATGATGTTCAGGACCCAAATAAGTTCTTTAAGAACGCTAATGAGGAGTTGCCAAGATACCCTCATCAGACTATTTGGCCATATTCGGATTTGGTTCAGCATCGTCTGTTTATGGTGAACGATATCAGAACTGGATGGTGCAGAACTACTCCATTGTGGGGTAGAGGACTGAGTAAGACTGTTACAGGAGCTGAGGAGCGATTGCATGACTGCCGAGCTAGAAATGTCATAGAGGCTATCATGTGGCATGGCTATTCCCCAGAGAGTGATGCGCGTAAGTCGGTAGAGAATTTCCGAATGCTTTCTAAGGAGGAACGTGATTGCGTCGAAAAGTTTATCAACGCTATATAAATCCACTATAATAATTTTAGTCATATAGTTTCAATAGGTTCTTCGTCTTTTGAGACGAAGAACCTATCTTTGCAGTAGTATGAAAAAGAAATTAGGTATATTTACGTTGGTTGCTGTTATAGCAATACTGATTGTTCTCGTTGTGGCTTCCATTTTGGAGAGCTTGTACGGAACAGATTTTTCTCATAGGTATGTATATGGTGCAGATTGGTTCTGCATCGTTTGGTCTATCTTCGCTATTTTAGGTGTAGCGTACATATTTAGCAGTAAATTACAGAGAAGACCAGCATTATTCGTATTGCATATAGCTTTCGCCTTTATTTTGGTAGGAGCAGGAGTGACTCACTATTTCGGTAGAGAGGGTTACCTTTATGTCAGAGAGGGCCATCATACTAATATTGTGACAGATGATAGAGGGATTCTTGTTGAACGATTGCCATTTGAGGTAGAACTCGAATTGTTCGAAATTAAGATGCATAAGTCTAGTGAAATGGCAGAAGATTTTGTAAGTCATATCGCCATAGATGGGGATAAGTACGATATCTCAATGAATAATATCTGTAAGAAAGATGGCTATAGATTTCTTCAGGCTTCGTATGATGAGGACTTTAAGGGTACAACATTGGCGGTGGTTCATGACCCTTGGGGAATATTGATTACGTATATAGGATATTTGTTCCTTTTGATAGGTTCTCTTGTTTGGCTTGTTTCTCCTTCTTCTTCTTTCCGACAATTATTGTCTCAGAGAACATGGCTCAAGGGTGTGCCAAAGCCTGCTAAGATTACAGTATTGTCTCTTGTAGGAGCATTCGTCGCATATTGGATAGTAAAATATATAATTGGATGGCAAGAGGGTACTTTGCCTCCTGTCTTGAGATCGCCTCTGCTGTTCGTACATATCATCATAATAATGTCGGCTTATGCTTTACTTGCTGTGGTATTGATATGTGGTGTAATAGGACTTGCCAATAAGCGTAAGGGAGAAGCTATGATGATGCTAAGTAGGACATTGCTTTATCCTTCAATAATACTTCTGGCTCTCGGAATATTTGTCGGTGCGCTATGGGCAAATATCTCATGGGGTAACTACTGGACTTGGGACCCTAAGGAGGTATGGGCTTTGGTAACTCTACTGGTATATTGTTTCCCGGTTCATTACAGGAAGTTCTCTTGGTTGCAGACGCCGAAGGCCTACCATACATTCTGCGTGCTGGCTTTCTTTACGGTTTTGTTTACCTATTTCGGTGTGAATTATCTTCTGGGGGGCATGCATAGCTATGCATGACATCATCCCATTTCTCCCTCTTCGCATTATAAAAAAACTGCGATGAACAACTGCCTTCCCTTATACTACCAAGTACCTTCCCGCTCTGTACCGGCTATCTGTCAGAGAAGAATTTTGTGAAACGAGATTATTCCCCTGCATTTGTACGAAACCAAATGAAATTATGATAGAAACAATACGTATACCCGTATTCATCCTCTGCGGATTCACCCACTGCATAGCAGATGCTTATTACTATTGTATGGTCTCTCCTGACTTGCTTTGGGATAATCTGGCTTCTGTCATGGCGGTTTATATCTCTATAGTGATTGGTAACCTAGCTGGTTGTAATCTCTACAGAGCTTTTGTATAGTATTTTATATTGTCCACAATAGAAAAGGGTAGGCTGTCAGGCCTACCCTTATTATATTATTTAACCTCAAATGTTGTCTTCTTCAATGCCTTGTCTGATGAGTTCGCGCCGATCATCAAATCGAAAGCACCAGGTTCTAGTACATATTCTAAATCGTAATTGTAGAATTTCAACTTGTCTGGAGTAATTGTAAACTCAACGTCTTTCTGCTCTCCTTTCTTCAAATCTACTCGCTTGAAGTCTTTTAGCTCTTTTACAGGGCGGGATACCGAAGCTTGTGGGTCGCGTATGTACAATTGAACTATCTCTACTCCGTCATAATCGCCTGTATTCTTTACCGTGACTTTCGCTTTTATTGTTCCGTCAACTGTCATTGTATTTGCTGATAGCGTAATGTCGGAGTATTCAAATGTCGTGTATGATAGTCCGTAGCCGAATGGGTACAACGCATCATTACGTACATCTATGTAATTGCTCGTAAAGTTGGCATAGCGCTCTGTTCCTTCTGCTAAAGGACGACCTGTATTTAGATGGTTGTAGTACAATGGTACTTGTCCTACGCATTGTGGCATCGAGATGGTCAGCTTTCCTTGTGGTACTGCATCGCCAAACAGTACGTCTGCCAACGCATCTGCACATTCACTGCCAAACCATACATTCATAATGGCAGGAATATTCTCGCTTTCCCATTTGATGGCTGTAGCACGACCGGCAAAATTGAGTAGTACCATTGGTTTATTGAGTTTCTTTAGCTCTGCAAGGAGTTCTCTCTGTGGAGCTGGCATCTCTATGTCGGCTCTGCTGGCTCCTTCTCCGCTCATCCAGGCATCTTCGCCCATGGCGCAGATTATTACGTCCGACTTGCGCGCTATCTCTATTGCCTCTCGCTTGCCCTTTTCTTTGTCTATGAATGGAACGACTGAACGTGTCGCTTTCTGTACGTATTCATCGTCAACAAAATTGCAGCCTTGCGCTGTGAGGACTTTGGCTTTGCCTGCAAGTGCTGTCTCTAGACCTTCTCGTACTGATTTGTATTTTGTCGGGTCTGATGCTACACACCATGTGCCTACAATATCACCCTTCGATTCTGCCATCGGACCTATAAGGGCAATGGTTCCTTGTTTCTTAAGTGGAAGTATATTGTTGTCGTTCTTCAGAAGTACAAAGCTCTCTTGGGTAAGTTTCCGCGCTGTTTCTCTGTACTCTGGTAGGTATGTGCTGTTTTGTGCCTTATCTATGTTGCAGTATTTGTATGGGTCGTTGAATAGCCCCAACTTATACTTGGCTTCTAGTACTCGTCTGCACGCTAGGTCAATGTCCGATGTGGTGACAAGTCCTTCTTTGAGCGACTTTTCAAGTGTCTCTACAAAACTGCGCGATACCATGTCCATGTCAGTGCCTGCTTTGAGCGCTAGAGCCGCATTGTGCTGCTTGTCGCTGATGCCGTGCTTCTCCATCTCGTCAATTGAGGCATAGTCTGTTACTACGAAACCTTCAAAGCCCCATTGCTTGCGTAGCACATCTGTAACTAACCATTTGTTCGATGTGGCTGGTAGTCCGTCTACTATATTGAAACTGGTCATGACCGAACCTGCACCTGCCTCTACGGCCGCTTTGTATGGGTCAAAGTATTGGTTGTACATTCTCAGACGACTCATGTCTACTGTGTTGTAGTCTCTGCCTGCTTCTGCTGCTCCATAAAGGGCAAAGTGTTTGATACAGGCCATTATGTTGTAGTCGTTCTCATAGTTCTCTCCCTGGTATCCCTTGACCATGGCTTCTGCAACTTTGCTTCCTAGATATGGGTCTTCTCCAGCACCTTCTGCTTGTCGTCCCCATCGTGGGTCTACACATATGTCTACCATAGGGGAGAATGTCCATGCTACACCATTGGCACTGGCTTCTTTAGCCGCAATGCGTGCCGATTCTTCTATGCCGTCTATATCCCATGTGGCAGCAAGTCCTAATGGAATTGGGAATACTGTCTCATATCCGTGTATGACATCCATACCTACTATGAGCGGTATGCCAAGGCGTGACTCTTCTACTGCTATTTTCTGTATAGCCTTCACTCTCTCTACTCCCTTTACATTGAGTACAGAGCCTATCTCTCCTCGTTTTAGTAAATCAGTGATTTCTGTGTCTTGCTCACTGCCGGTCATAATATCTCCGGCTACTTGCTGATTGAGCTGTCCTATCTTCTCTTGTATCGTCATGTGCGACATAAGGTCGGTTATGTACGCATCCATCGGACTCTCTTGGGGTGTCGTGCAACTTGCCATTATAGCACATCCTGCTATTAATGGTAATATTCTGTTTTTCATTGGCGTAGATTTTATTGTATTCCTATTTCGTGCCGGTACTAGAGATTATTTCCCTAAACCGCAGTAAATATATACAATATACCTAAAATCTACTAACGTTTAGTGCTTCTGGTTTCATCACTGCAATATTCCCCAAGCATATTGCCGCTGGTATCCCCCACGACCAATCAAAGTCTCCCTTGAAAAAGAATATGCTGCAAACAGTATACGCTAACGGAAATGTCCATAGACATGAAACAATAAGACTCTTCTTATAGAAATACAATAGAGCTCCGGTTATTAAAAATAAAAAGGCAGGAATGCCGAAATGCCCCAGCAACCCTAACCCTCCATATTGTATATATAGTGCCGATTTATGCCATAGTGACCCTGATAATTCTAATGCGAAATATAATCCAATAAAGAAATTGTATATCCCTAGCATCTGATTAAGCCAAGCCATAGCATATCATTTTTATGATTCTACACTCTGAATTTCTCATGCATCGCCATAAATCTCTTCCCAGATTCTTCTCCATACTTGGATACTGACCTTAGAACATGCTCAAATTCTTTCTGCTTCCTCAATTCTCTGCTCTTGCTGAAAAATTTGTCGGCATAGCAGATTATCTGTTCTTCTACAGTAACAGGCAGAAAATCTTTGTGTGGTATAGGCAAATTCTGGTTGACAATATCTTCTCGTGATAGTCCGGCTCCAGTGTGTCGCTCGCATACTAGCGCGTGCCTATCCAAACCTCGCGACCTTAACATCTCTGCTCCTAAGGTGCCGTGACATATATATGGAGCCTCTCCATAACATTGTATGCCAGGAGCATCTGTCTTGATAATGCCAATGTCATGTAGCATGGCACCCTCATAGACAAACTGCCTGTCTGCTTTTAACTCTGGGTGTTTGTCTACTATCTGTAATGCTAACTCCGCAACAGCCTCGGAGTGTTCAATAAGAATATGCCATAAGTCAGTATCTTTTTCATAATACTGACTTATGACATCTATAGGATTTATCGTCATTAACTTACTATTAATGTCGCGACTTAAGTTCTGCAACTACGTCCTCAATACGGTAACCCTTGTGTGTAAGGAGTACTATCATGTGATAGAGAACGTCTGCACACTCATATAGGAAGTTCTCGTCATCGTTTGCCATGGCTCCGATAACAGCCTCTACGGCTTCTTCTCCGAGTTTCTTCGCTATCTTGTTTGTGCCTTTCTGGAAAAGTGATGTAGTGTATGAGCCTTCTGGCATCTCTTCATGACGTTTGTCAATGAAGTCTTGAAGCTCCTTGAGGAACATCACGCCTTCCATCTTGTTGTCCTCGCCCCAGCATGTGTCTGTGCCTGTATGACAAACAGGTCCTACTGGATTAACCTTGATGAGTAGTGTGTCGTTATCGCAATCTTCTGCGATTGATACAACATTGAGGAAATTGCCGCTTGTCTCTCCCTTTGTCCAAAGTGTCTGACGTGTACGGCTCCAGAATGTTACTTTCTTCTCAGCTACTGTCTTGTTGTAGGCCTCTTCATTCATATATCCAAGCATAAGCACTTTGCCTGTGTTGGCATCTTGAATGATAGCAGGAACTAATCCGTCTGAGTTCTTCTTGTAATCTAACATTGTTATATATCTTTATGATATTATTATCTGACTAAAATATTGTTCTGTCTTAGGTAGTTCTTCAAATCTGGTATCATAATCTCCTTGAAATGGAATATCGAGGCAGCTAATGCCGCATCTGCCATACCTTCATTGAATACGTCTACAAAGTGTTCCATCTTGCCAGCTCCGCCTGAGGCAATTACTGGTATCGAGAGTTCTCTCGAAAGTCTTGCCAATTCTTTGTTGGCAAATCCTGCCTTAGTGCCGTCGTGTAGCATCGACGTGAAGAGTATCTCGCCGGCTCCTCTCTCTTGTACCTCTTTGGCCCACGAAAAGAGCTCTTTTTCTGTGCGCTCACGACCGCCTTTTACCATCACATCCCATAATCCTGTCTCTGGATTCAGCTTTGCATCTATAGCAACTACCACAAACTGGGAACCGAAATTCTTTGCCATGTCACTTACCAACTGTGGATTTCTTACAGCTGATGAATTGATGGATATCTTGTCAGCGCCTGCATTGAGTAGCATATCGGCATCCGAAAGTTCTGATATGCCTCCACCAACGGTAAATGGTATATTGACACCCTTTGCTATGCGGTTCACAAGGTCTGGAAAGGTCTTGCGCTCTTCATGCGAGGCTGTAATGTCTAGAAATACTAGCTCGTCTGCTCCTTGCTCTGCATACCACGCACCAAGTTCTACAGGGTCTCCTACCTCGCGTATGTTCTCGAAGTTGACTCCCTTGACGGTTTTGCCGTTGCGTATATCTAAGCAGGGTACTATTCGTTTTGCTAACATATTGTAGACTGATTGTGTTACAAAGTTAATGCTTTATTGTTTATCTACCCAACTTGTTAGCTGAGCCATAGTGATCTTGCCTTCATAAATAGCCTTGCCCATTATGACTGCTGGTATTCCTGCTTCGTCAAGTTTGGCTATGTCGTCATTGCAGCTTACACCGCCTGAGGCTATGAGCCACAACCCTGGTTGCGCAGCCATAATCTCTTTATATAGCTCTGTATTAGGCCCCTGAAGCATGCCGTCTTTGGAAATGTCTGTACAGATCACTTTCTTTATCCCCTTATCTACATATTGATTGATAAATGGAATAAGTTCTGCATCTGTATCTTCTAGCCAACCTGTTACGGCTATCTTCTTGTTTTTGGCATCGGCACCAAGAATTATCTTCTCTCCTCCGAATTTTTCTATCCAAGAGCAGAATTCTTCTGGCTTCTTTATGGCTATCGAACCTCCGGTAACCATTTGCGCTCCGCACTCAAAGGCTATATTGAGGTCTTCTGTTGTCTTCAATCCTCCACCGAAATCTACGATGAGGTTGGTCGACTTTGTGATCTTTTCTAAGGCCTTATGATTGACAATATGTCCGGCTTTAGCACCGTCAAGGTCTACAACGTGTAGTCTCTTGATGCCGGCATCTTCAAACATACGCGCTACCTCACTTGGGTCTTCATTGTAAACCTTCTTGGTGTTGTAATCACCTTTCGACAGTCGGACGCAGCGTCCTTCTATCATATCTATAGCAGGAATTATCTCTATCATAGGTTAATGAAGTTTCTAAGTATCCCTTCGCCGACACTTCCCGATTTCTCTGGGTGGAATTGTGTCGCATAAAAATTATTGCGAGCAAGCGCTGAACTGTATCTTATCACGTGCTCAGTCTGAGCTGCTGTGTATTCACATAATTCAGCATAATAGCTATGCACGAAATATACATACTGGTTCTCCATCTCTGGCGAGAAGATAGCACTCTTCAAATTCGAAATGGAATTCCATCCCATCTGTGGAATCTTATAGTTGAGGCTGTTGTCTTCTGGTAACTGGAATCTCTTTACGTCAACTGGGAAAATGCCAAGGCCGTCGGCATTTCCTTCGTCCGAGTGACTGCACATAAGCTGCATACCAAGACAAATACCCAATACAGGCTGCTTCAAATCCAGAATTACCTTGTCCAACCCAGTGGCTCTGAGATTTGCCATTGTTGTGGATGCTTCTCCTACTCCTGGAAAAATAACCTTATCTGCCGTGCGTAGCTTTTCTATATCATCGGTAATTTCTACATCTGTACAGCCTATGCGCTGCAACGCATTGGCTACCGACCTGATATTACCAGCATTATATTTGATAATTGATATTCTCATATCACTCTTATTTTCTTATCTGACCATTACCCCTGATAAGCCACTTGTAGCTTGTCAACTCTTTGAGTGCCATCGGACCTCTTGCGTGTAGCTTTTGTGTGGAAATGCCTATCTCTGCACCAAGACCGAACTGAGCACCGTCAGTAAATGATGTAGGAGCATTGACATAAACGCACGCAGCATCTACTTCTTTCTCAAATCTTGCAGCAGTGGCTTCGTTGTTAGTCACAATAGCCTCAGAATGCTTCAAACTGTACTTATATATATGGTCAAGAGCACCATCTACATTGTCCACAGTCTTGATAGCCATCTTCATCGAAAGAAATTCTCTGCCGAAATCTGATTCTTCTGCCTCATGTAGCAATCCTGCAGGATATGTCGACTTCAATGCCGTATGTGCTCTCTCATCAGCAAATATCTCTACGCCTTTCTCCGCAAGTGGCTTGGCTAATGTAGCAAGGTCATTGAGCCTGTCTTTATGTATGATGAGACAATCCAATGCGTTGCAGACGCTTACACGTCTTGTCTTTGCGTTGTCAACGCAGTTTGTAGCAATCGTCAGATCGCCGTCTACATCAAAATATGTATGAACTACACCTGCGCCTGTCTCTATCACAGGAACCTTGGCTTGCTCTCGTACAGCTCTGATAAGTCTCTGAGAACCTCTTGGTATCAAAACGTCAACATAGTTCACAGCCGCCATCAACTCGTCTGCTGCATCATGCGCAGGATCCAATAGTTGAAGTATATCCGTAGGTATACCTTGCGACTTGAGCACGTCGTGCATAATCTTTACAAGTACAACATTGCTGTCATGAGCATCCTTACTTCCTTTGAGTACAACAGCATTGCCCGACCGCAGACAGAGTGTAGCTACATCAACAGTAACGTTTGGTCGTGCCTCATATATTACTCCTATATTGCCTAGTGGTACACGTACCTTACGTAGTACAAGCCCGTTTGGAAGTGTCTTTTGCTCTAGCTCTTCTCCACAAGGTGCTGGAAGTATGGCTACCTTGCGTGTGTCTTCTGCTATGCCCTTAATTCGCTCGTCTGTGAGTTTAAGACGGTCGTAATTAGGATTCTCTTTATCCATTCTGCTCAAATCCTTGGCATTGGCTTCCAGAATTGCAGCACTATTTGCCTCTAGTGCATCTGCTATGGCATTGAGAAGGTTGGTCGACTTGTCTGCTGTCAAGTTGACCATATATCTTGAAGCCTCTTTTACGGCTTTTAATTGCTCTAATGTGTGTGACATAATCGTGATGAATTAATATGTTTTTAGAATACGCAGAGATAATCGTAATGTATCAATGGCTTGATACCTCCCTTTAATCCTAATTCTCTGATAGCTTCAATGGCTTTCATCGCCTTGTCTCTATCGTAGTTGGATTTGCCGACTCCTATCTTCTCACCTTTTTCATTGACAATAGTGAGTAGGTCGCCTGTCTTGAATTCTCCGCCCTCAAATCTTACTACTCCGGCTACCAGCAGACTGGCAGCTTTTTTATGGTCGTTAAGAGCATTGACAGCTCCTTCGTTTATCACAACATTCGCCTTCGTGAATCCTTCGGAGTACGCAATCCATTTCTTGATGGCCGGACTGTGTTCTCCTGGCTGGAAGTGCGTGCGTGGAAATTCTGGGTCTTCTGTAGCAAGCCTGGTAATCACATTCTCAGACGTACCATTTGCTATGTACACGTGAATGCCATACCCGGCTGTCTTTTCTGCTGTGCGGCATTTTGTAACCATACCACCACGACCGAATGAGGATTTGGTGGTCTGTACGTACTCGGCAACGCTCTTGCCTGCTTGTATCTCTGTGATTACTTTTGCTTGCGGGTCTTGTGGATTGCCGTTGTATATGCCGTTGATGTTGCTGAGGATAAATAGCTTCTGACAGTCCATCATACTCGCCATCAATCCTGATAGTTCATCATTATCAGTAAACATCAAGGCTGTTACCGAAACTGTGTCGTTCTCATTCACAATAGGTAATACTTTGTTCTCCCATAGTGATTGAACGCAGTTCTTCATATTGAGATAGTGCTCTCGCGAACCAAAGTCGTTCTTTGTGGCCAATAACTGACCTATATTGATGTTGTGAGCATCAAATATCTGTTTCCATGTGTCAATCAACTTGACCTGACCAACACTGGAGAGCAACTGGCGCTGACTTACAGCGTCCATCTGCTCATATCCCTTCAGTATGCTTCTGCCTGCTGCCATGGCTCCTGAAGAGACAAGTATTATTCTGTTTCCTTCCTCATGTAGCTTGGCTATCTGTGCCGCTAGCGATTTCATTCGCTCTACGTGCAAAGTGCCATCTGTATTGGTGAGTACGTTGGAACCTATCTTTATTGTTATGTCCATGATATTTTTACACAGCTAAATAAAGAGTCTTAACTCTTAATCTTGTTGAATGAGCCCATAATGCCCTTAATAACGGCCGATGTAAAGCCTGCATGCTCCATCGCATTGATACCTGTAATAGTTACCCCTGCGGGAGTGCATACTTTGTCAACTTCTACCTCGGGGTGTGATCCGTTAGTAAGGATAAGCTGAGCTGCACCCTTAGCTGTCTGAGCTGCTATCTCTGCCGATTGCTTGCTTGTCAAGCCCATCTCAATGCCTGCTTCCATCATAGCTCTGATAAAACGCAATGCGTGGGCAATACCACAAGAAGCTAACGCTGTGATAGCTGGCATCTTTGCCTCTTCTATCACGATAGCTAAACCCATCTTTGAAAATATCTCTTGAGCATCTGCCAGTTGCTCTTCTGTAACATTGAATGGACAGAGTGCGGTTACCGACTCTCCTACCTCTGCGGCAGTGTTTGGCATAGCACGCACAATGGCCATGCCTTTTGGAAGTGCACCTTCCAATTGCGCCAACGAGACTCCTGTCGCTACAGAGATACAGAGCGCCTTCGGATTGATAGACTCTTTTATCTCCGCAATGACATCCATAATAAGGTATGGCTTAACCGCGAATACTATTATATCAGCTTCGCGTACAGCCTCCTTGTTGTCTGTGCTGGTTTTATAACCCTTCGACTGCCAGTCAGCAAGTGCCGACGCAGTTCTGCGAGTTACTGTTATGTTCTTTGCATCTGATAAGTTTGATGCAACAATGCCTTTGGCTATGGCTCCACCCATATTGCCACCGCCAATAATTGTGATGTGCTGTGCTTTCATATTGAGCACAAAGATAGCTATTTAATTGCAATCTCACATCTTTTTATGATAGTATAACACACATTCGTTATCGGGTACTACTGTCCTCTTTATGAACTCCGCTATCTCTTGCGCTGTCACACTCGCAAATTTGTCATAATCTGTATTCACAAGGTTCGTGTCTCCTAATAATGACCCTAATGCCAACGATGGCGCTTTGTCTTGTGTCTTTATCTGCTGGAATGTCTTAGCAACTATCGCTCTGTTCTTGACTTTCTCAAAGTCGTAGTCTGTCAGTTTTTCTGGCAATGTGAGTAGTATATTCCTCAACTCGTCTGCAATGGTCTCTAGCAACTTCGGATTGTCTGCGTTTTCTTCTTCGTTCGCAGTCGCTGTTAACATGATGAATCCAGGGTCTATAGTGTCCATGACAGATGCGTTGGCGTCTACACACAGGTGTTTGTTCCTGACAAGATTTACTGGTAGCATCGCCGAATCTCCGTCTGCTAGAATGTCTGTCAGTAGGTCGGATATGTAGAAGTCTCTGCTTATCTGGTTGCCTATGTTGTATGCAACGCATACTTTTGACGCAGGTACGTCTCTCTCTACGTGTAGCTCTCTCTTTTCTGTCTGCTTTGGTTCTGTAGGGATATCTCTAGGATTGCATTTTTTCTCTATTCCTCCGAAATATTTCTCTGCCAGCTCAAATATGTTCTGGGGGTCTACCTTGCCTGATACTACCACCACCGCATTGTCTGGGGTGTAGTATCTGTTGTAGAATTCTAACAGGTCTTCTCTGGTAGCCTCTTCTAGATGCTTTATGTCTTTACCTATTACTGGCCACTTGTAGCTGTGTTCTTTATATATCAACTTTCTCAGCAGATGGTAGAAATCTCCGTATGGCTTGTTTAGTGATGTTTGCTTCATCTCTTCTATTACCACCGACCTCTGCGCAACAAAACCTTCTTCAAATAGGGCTAGGTTGTTCATCCTGTCTGCCTCTATCTCTATGGCTTGTTCTATGTACTCTGCTGGAAGTGTAATGTAGTAATTTGTTATATCTGTAGTCGTATAAGCGTTGTTCTCTCCATATAGCGATTGTACATACTCGTCGTAATCAGGGTATTTCTCTGTCCCTGTGAACATACAGTGTTCTAGCATGTGCGCATAGCCGGTCTTGTCTGGCTTCTCATTCCTGGATCCTGCCCTGTACATTATGTTTAATGTCGCAAGTGGTGTGTCTGTGTCTACATTTACCACCACTTGTAATCCATTGCTGAGTGTGCGCTTTTCAAATTCTATCATTCCCCTTTTTTCTTTACTATGAGTTTGCTTTTGCCTTGCTCCAATGGGATTAGTGTCATCTCTGTCTCTGTGTTCGACTTGATTATGGCTTTGGAGTTGCAATATTTCAATATGAATTTCAATTTGTCAGGGTCGTTTTTCGCTGCTTTGAAATCCTTAGCCAACATTCCTCGTATATTTCTCACCATGCTCTCTTCGGTAGGTGTCTTGGCATTGGATTTTAAGAATGTGTATTTTATACCGTCAACATTATCTCCCAATAATACCGATAATGTGTCTCCGTTCACATCCCACTCGCCGCTGAAGGTCGCTTCGTATTCTAGCCTCATTGATGGAAATTCAAATGGCTCGGAGAAATGGAATGTCAATGCCATCTTTGTCGAGTTCTCTACAGTCGACCACCCGAAGTCTTCTCTCATGTCTAGTTCTAGTGAACAGTCCATATCCGAAAAGTCTGCGTGTTCTTCATAGTAATGGGTGTTGTATATACCCATAATGGCTTGCCTGTCGCGCTGACACGAGGTCATCGCGAGTGCTATCGCAAAAATACTAACTATATATCGAAATAAGAGTCGCATAGAAAGTCGTAGTTTTGAAATATTCTACGAAAGATAACTAATTATGTTTACTTACGCAACATTTTGATGCAAACCATAGCTAGGGCTAATGTGGCTGTGATGACCGCTCCTGCTGGTAGGTCTATGTAATATGCTGCCATGAGCCCCGCTATCCCGGCCAGCAACGCTATCCCTGTCGATAGGTAGAACATTATTTTCATGTTGTGGGTGAACATCCCGGCTATAGCTTGTGGTATGGTGAATAATGATAGTACAAGTACAATGCCGACTGCTTTTATTGCTACTACTATGCCTAATGCCGTCAATATGGATATGATGCTCTCTATCAGGTTGACTTTTAGTCCGGATAGCTTGGCAAAACTCGGGGAGAATGATACATATAATAGTGGTCTGTAATAAAAAATTGCGAGCAAGCTTATACTTCCCGCTATACAGCCCGAGAGTATCAAGTCTCCTGCGGATATAGAAAGTATGTCTCCAAACATGAAGCCCATCAGGTTGGCAGAGTACCCTGGCGATAAAAACATGAATATTAGTCCTATCGCCATGCCTAATGACCACAGCATGGCTATGGCACTGTCTGGTCTTATCTTTGATTTTCTCTCTAGTATGTCTATCGATAGGGCAGTGGTCACGGCAAACAGAAATGCGCCTATCAATGGATTGATGCCGAAATAGTATGCAATGCCTATTCCTCCGAAACTGGCATGGGTAATGCCTCCTGCAACGAATACTTTCCTGCGCACAACGATAACCGTACCGATAAATCCTGCTATTATCGATATCAACACTATTCCCCATAGTGCATTTTGCATGAATTCGTACTGCAACATTGCTAGTTGGATGAATAACGTTTGGTTATTGGTGTATATGGTACGACTGTCGAATAGTGATTTGATACGAGATGCGTAGTCCTGTCTACTCTGATAATCGTGTGCGCCCTGTGCGACATCGAGTCTATGTCGTGTGATACTAGCACTATCGCCATCGTCTTGTGTAGGTCGCTCAATAGCTCATACATATTGTCTGTAGAGTCTTTGTCCATATATGTACTTGGCTCGTCTAGTATCAATAGCTGTGGCTTGCACATCAATGCCCTGCACAAAAACGCTCTCTGTCTTTGTCCTCCGGATAGTTGCCCTATCTGTCTCCCTGCTAATTCGTCTAGTTGAACGAATTTTAGCAGCTCGTGTGCGTATGCTATCTCTTCTTTTGAATGCCTGAATCTGCATTTTGTCCCTGATAATACGACGTCAAGTACGGATATTGGAAACTCTAAGTCTGAATCGTTTATCTGGGGCAGGTATCCTATATGTATGTTGTCGGCTGTCTTTATGCTTCCGCTGTTAGGGGTGAGCTGACCTAACATGAGCTTTATCATCGTGGTCTTGCCACCTCCGTTCGGACCCACTAGCGCAATAAAACTGTCGGGATATACCGTGATATTGGCATTCGACAGTACTGTCTTGTGCTCATACCCGGCGGTTATATCCGTCATCTGTAATATCGGCTCTCTGTTGTCCATCTGTTTTGTCTATCTGAGGGCGTCTATTATGGTATTCATCGTACCTATATAGTCGCTCGATTCTGGCTGTATCTCTACTATCTTCGCCCCAAGGTCGTTCGCAGCACTTCTTACTCGTTCTGTGTCATAGCCTTGCTGACAGAATACTACCTTGACTCCCATCTCTCTCGCTTTCTCTATCTGCTCTGCATACTTCCTGGGCGATATGGATTTGCCTTCTTGCTCTATGGTCAACTGTGTCATCCCATAGTCTCTGGCTAGGTAGGTCAATGCTGGATGGTATATCATAAAGGCTTTTGCCGAGCATTGTCTTAGTTTTTGATCAAAATATGCCAATGTGTCGTTGATTGCCTTTATCTTTTGGTCGATGGTCTCTTGACCTTTGCCACATTGTCTCTTTATCTCCTCGCTTAATGTCTCAAACATCTTTCTGGCTTGTATCGGTGAGGTCCAGTAGTGTGGATCTTTCGCCAAATGTTCTTCATGGTTATCTTCGTCTCCTTCCTCTATTTCTGTGCTGTGGTCTTCGTCTCCGTGAATATGCGACGTATAACAGGTTTGTACTGTTAAGTCGAGGTCTCGCCAGGTGAATTTTTCTTTGTCTACGGCGTTCATCAGTCTCTCTTTCCACGCTATTTCAAAGTCTAATGAGCCAATGGCAAGGTACGCAACGGACCGACTCAGTGCTCTAAGTTGTGAGGGTAGCGGCGTGTATGTGGAATGTCCTGCCGTGACGGGTATCATTACATTGACATCTAATAAGGTGTCGGCTATGGCCTTTACAAAGTATTCTTGTACTGGCAATGAGACAGTTACCGTAGTTTTGTCGCTTGTTCCCCCATTCGTGCATGATGCCAATGCTATGCACACCGAGGTTATTAAGATTATGATGTACTTTCTCATTTGTTGGAAAATAGCTGCCATACGTCATCTACGTATGTTTTGGAAACAGGAAGGTATACCTCTTGTGGTATGTCTAGTCTTATCTGAAATGCCTCGGCTTTCTTTTCTACTAGTTTTATTCGCTGGGCACTGACTAGATATGACCTGTGGCAACGTATTATGCTGTATGACTTTAATTCTTCTTGTACGCTTGATAATGAGCCTCTTATAGTGGCTTGCGCCAGTTTGTGCCCGTCTAGGTAGTTGACGCGGAAGTAGTTGTCCGCTCCTTGAAGGTATACTAGGTCTTGTGCCTTGACTGAGAATTTTACTTCTCCGTTCTTGTCTCTGAAGTTTATCATGCTGGGCAGTAGATTGCCTCGGTTTATCAGGGTTCTGCCGGCTTCATAGACTTTTTTCAGCCTTTCGTTCTTGTCGTCCCATGAAAAATATAGCCATAATATGGCGTATGGTAACAGTAGTACCCAGGCTGTGTTCTTTAGCGAAATCTTTAGCAACTCAAATATGTCACGGGTATCTGCAAAGAATAGTTTTTCTATCCCTACAAATGTAAATGACATCGCAACTACCTCTAAAGCAACCCATAAGACGTACATTACTATCGATAGCTGCCTCTGTGCCTTCCCGGGTTTCTTCTTTCCGTAATTCTTGTACATAATGACACGGCTGATTGCAACTACAGCCATACCTATTATTACAAGCATTGATGATAAAAGGAAGTATTTCGTGTCGCTCATCTCTTTGCCCTCGCCAAGCCATTGACGTGAGTTGAAGGGCTGATACGTATTTATGAAAATAAGCGCAAACACCGCAGTGAAGAGAATCATCCTCACGATGTTCTCTTTCCTCAGTAGATATTTAGGTGTTTGTACATCAAATTCCATATCACAAAGGTACACTTTTTTGATAAAACGCCAAGTATTTCTCCCGAATTTCACCCCTAGGGGCGAAATTTTTATCCGAATTTCACCCCTCATTTCCTGTTTTTGCCCCTATATTCCTGATTTCGCCGTACGAGGGGCGAAATTCTCACATTTTTCTAGAGACCAAATATGACCATTATATCTTTGTATCAGTAAACAACAAATCAAACCACACATTCCCGTTAAAATTATACTCCATTTTAAGTCTATATCGGGACTGTTATTGGTTCCGTGTATGACAAAAGGGCGACCTCGTGATGAGGAAGCCCTTTTTTATTGCTTACGTAGGAACATAAAAATACCTCTGCTTTATGCAGAGGTAAGAAGATATGTATAATTTATGAAAATACTAGCTGTTTTTAGCCTGATTTCTTCTGCCGTACTCTTGATGCTCTTATAACGCTCTCTTAACGCTCTCTTAATACAGACGCTACTCTCGCCGTGATTGTTAATGATAAGTTCTCTTATTACTATTCTTGGCGGTTCGTATGCGCTTTCTCTTTATTCGCCTAGTTCGTCGAACGAATAGCCTTCATAGACGTCTATCTGTGGCATTAATCCGTCTGGAATCGGCGTCTCTAGGTATATCTCTTCTTTTGTCTTTGGCCTGTATTCTTCAAGCCACCTGAATCCTTTCAACTTGCAGTCTTCTTCTCCTAATAGCAGCGGCGGATTGATATTGCCCGATGGCGATACTCGCATCGTAATATTCTTGATCTTGCGCTCTTTAAGGTATATCGACATGTCCGCACTTTCTGCCCTGTTTATTCCTATTAATGTGGCGTCGTCGTGCGGATAGTATATGGTCTGCCCGTTTCCTGACACGTCTATCCTGTATAGGTCGTTGTTCTTAATGTGCCCTGTCATGAGCTTTCCTTTGACTTGATTGTACCCCGATGAGTCTGCTTCTGGCGATATGCAGAATGCAGCTTCTATAAGGTCTGTCTTGTATAGAACTTGCTCTCTCGTATATAGTTTTATCTCTTGCGCTGTCATCTGGTTGCCTTGCCCCCATAGAATTGGCGCCTTGTACATCGTACCTATTGAATCTCTGAAATCAAATACCAGACTGTCGCACCGCCCTTGTAGGTCTGCTCTGAAGAATTTTACTCGGTGGTATGACTTGATAAGCCTGCTTGTATCCCCAAGTGGTACTATATGGAATGTATCTGCATGCGCATATAGGGTGTCCATCCTGTAAACGTGTAGCAGGGTGGCATGCTTGGTCGCAAACGCTTCTTGCGTAATCTCGTTATACTTGCCGTAATTTCCCTTTAGCGTGACATTGTCTACGGAGTCTACTAGTATCATGCCAGTATTGACTTCTGCTTCTCCGGTAGGTTTGTTATAGTTTATCTCTTGTCCCGTAAGGGAATATGTCTTCTTGGATATTGTTGAATAATCTAGCAGTCTGGCATAGTCTGTCTTGGTGTTGTACCATCCATGCGTAGATTCTATGAGTGTGGAGTCTGAATTAAGGATGGTAGTCGGACCTAATATTGTTATTATTTCCGATTGTGTGTTGTATAGCAGTGTGTCTGAATTGAGCGTGTATCTAGGCGACGTGCCTACAACATCGTCCTTGAAATATACGTTGTTTGTGTTCGGATAATATATGCCGTTCTTTGATGTCAATACATTATCCTTGTTGACTACCTTGCCTCCGTCATAGAAATATGCCTTGTCTTGTAGTCTGTCATAATCTAGATAATCTGCATATAGCCAAGTGTCTCCTTTGTTGGCCCTGACATTTTCTCTTATCTTGGCTAAATTGTCATTTCCGAGATATGTCAGCTTGTCTCCATATAGGTGTATGGAGTCATTTTGTATAATATGTATCGACCCGTATGCTATAACTGTGTTTGAGTCGTTATACATATATGCTGAATCGCAATAGAGTAACGTCTTGGCATGTGATAGTAATACATTGCCGTTGAGCGACTGTGTGTTTTTTCCTATCTTGTCGTCATGCCTCAGGAAATTGGCTCTCTCTATCTTTATGCGCACATTTTTCTGTGGTGCTTTCCTCTGCGCATTAGCAGGTGTATATACACAAAGAAGCACAAGCATTAGACAAACTAATGCTTGTGTTATATTTTTTATAGGTGACATTAGTGAATCCACCCAGGATAGTCGAACTTGGTGTCTTGCCATTCAGGAGCTATATTAATGTATATCTCTTTTTGATGCTTCTTGATCCAATTCGCAATCATATCTCGTTGCTTCATGTTTTCCATGATTCGCTGAAGCATAGCATAGTCTTGCTGCATATTCGCTTTGTGTGGCTCATGTCGCTTCTTGAGCATCACTATTCTGTATGTCTCCTTGCCTCGCGCTTCGTCTATCATCTGGAATGGCTTGGAATATTCTCCCTCTTTCAGATTTGATATGGCCTTGGCAATGGCTGCCGGAATATCGGATAACGCAAATTTCGTCGAACCGTCACTGCTGATCATGACGCCTCCATTCGAGCGTGATTCTTTGTCCATGGAGAAATTCAATGCCGCATCTGCAAAAGTTATCTTGTCTCTGTCAATAAGACTGCTTATCGTGTCCAGAAACTCTTGCGCTTTCTTCCTGCTGTCTGCTGATACTTTAGGCTTGAGCAGAATGTGACGGCAGTTCATACGGTCTCCCTTGCGGTCTATTAGTTGTATGATATGATAACCGAATTCTGTCTCTACTATTTTTGAAACTTTGTTCTTCTCTGTAAGATTGAATGCCGCCGTGGCAAATTCTTGTACAAGACCGCCATTCTTTGAATACCAGCCTAATTCTCCTCCTCTTGCAGCCGAACCTGGGTCTTCTGAATATAGTACGGCCAATGTCGCAAAGTCTCTGCCTTCAGCAACTTGCTTCTGGAAATCTCTGAGTCTGGTCTTTATTCTGTCTATCTCTTTTTGCTCAATCTCTGGGTATACCACAATCTGTGCTATCTCATATTGCGCAGGAATATTAGGTATCGAGTCTTGCGACATCTTTGAGAAATATCTGCGTATCTCTGATGGCGTAATCTTGATATCCTTAATAATGTTTTGCTGCATCTTGTTGGTAATCAACTCTGCACGTGTGCTTTCTATCTTTTCCCTGCGTATCTGCTGATATGACTTCGAAAAATATTCTTCGAGCTTCTCTTGTCCGCCTAGCTGGTTGGAATAGATGGTTAGGACTCGGTCTGTCTCTGCAACTACTTCTGCATCTGTTACCTCAACGGAGTCAAGTATGGCTTGGTTTACCATCAGTTTCTGTACAAGAAGCTGTTCTAGTATGTAGCCTCGTAAATCTCCATTGTACTTCATACCCTCAATAAGGGCTTGCTGATACTGATTTTCTATATCCGACCATAATATGGATTCGTCGCCTACTGTCGCCACTACTTGGTCAACTAGCATGCGCCCTTGTGCAGCACTGTTTGTCAGGTTGCATGCACATATACATATTATTGAAATGACTGTGTAGAATATATGTCTCATTTTGTCTTGTAATATTTTATCTGATTGTTCATCATCGCCTCATTATATAGTTCTCCTTCAAGACTCTTGATGAATTGTATCTTTTTCTTGTTAAGTAATATGGTATATATCTTGTCTTGTAGATATTCTAATGGCGAAACCTGACCTTCCATTATGTTTTGGTTGGCTAGGAACATATATACATTATTCTCGTCTGATACTTCTGCCAGCTGGTGCGATCGCAATGCCTGGAATTCATTGAAGTTCAAATCTTTTGGTATATACTGCGTCATAGATGATACAGTTACCCATTTGTCTAGCGACATAACATATTTTGATGCATTAATATATAGGTATTGCTCAATCTCAGAATAATTATCTGATGAAATATTCTTAATCTTTGAACGGATGTCTGCTAACTTTGGTGCTGTCTTTGGTACTACCGCCATCATGCCCATCATTATATTCTCTGTGAGTAGGAAACTGGACGACTGGTCTTTGTAATACTGTTCTATCTCTGCATCTGTGATATTGGGCTGGAATTTCTGGTCAAGTACCTTACGCTGATACTTGTCAACCAAAAGTGCCGTGCGGTATTGATCTATCGCATCCTGAATATCTTTTTCTTCGTCAGCAAGGTTTATCTGCGCCTTTTGTAGCATAACTTGCTGATGTACCCAATGCCTGACATAATCGTCAACAATGACTATACTGTCTTCTCTCGTGGTGTTGGAAGGCAGAATCAACGCTATGTCGTGCGAGGTGAGTGTCTTGTCTCCCACAGAGGCTATTGGCTCCCCCTCATAAGAATTGTCTACGCACGACGTTGTTATATTGAGTAGCATCACTAGGGTAGCGATGCCAGTTGTTGCTTTTTTTAGTTTCATCTCGGCAAAGGTAGTGTTTTTTTTCATAGGACGAATAAGTCGAACTAGAGTTGCTGCCTCAGTCTGTATTCTTCCGGACTGGCTCCGAACTCTTCTTTGAAGTATTGCTCGAAATAGTCCACATTGCTGAATCCTGATGATTTCGCTATGTCATATATTGACTTCTTTTGCCATTTTAGCAGCTCTGCCGCATGATGCAGCCTTACTTGTCTTATGAATTCTACAGGTGTCTTGCCTGTGTACGATGTGATTTTCTTATATAATTGTACTCTGCTGATACGTAAATTTCTAGCAAGATCTTCTACTGAGAAATCTGTAAGTATATTCTCCTCTATCTGCTTCTTAGCATTTTCTATCAGATCTTTGTCGTTTTCATCTGGTTTTTCACTAATGAACGATGTGTTGTCGTCATTCATGACTGTGCCAGATTGTACATACGGAAGTACAATGACAAACTGTGACCCTTGCCCACTAGGGTTGTCTTCTGCCGATATCGTGCCGTTGTGCATCTTTATCAGCTCATTAGCTACGTGCAGACCTATGCCATATCCCGAATTATTGTCGGCTGATGGTGTCTGGTAGAATTTGTCGAATAGGTGCTTTTTATACTTCTTCGAGATGCCTACACCTGTGTCTGTAATGATAATAGATACGCTTTCTGGCTGGGCCTCAATGGATAACGAGATCTGACCGAATGCTGGCGTATATTTAGATGCGTTCGTAATTATCTGTGATATGGCAGTCGAAATCTTCTCGGGGTCAAAGTCCATTATGATATTTGGCTGTGATGAGTAGAAGGTGTACTCTATATCCTGAGATTCTTTGTTCTCGAAAGTTTTGTATAGTTGCTTGATATGTGCAACTATATCTAGCCTTTCTGGATTCAGTCGCTTTTTCGAAGATGATACGATATCGAGATTCAGTATGTGAGCCATCGACTCCTGAATACGTTTGGCATTTTTCTCTATTTGGTTTATCTCTTCCAGGCAGTTCTCTCCAGCCTTTTCTCTTAGTGATTGTAGCGGCTGTATCATCTCTTTGATAGGCTCGTCGAAATCACGCGATATGTTGCTGAACAACTTCTCTTTTTGCTCTTGCATTATACCATTGCGTATCTCTTGGTCGTATTTCGAGTGCTTTTCATACTTTGTCTGCATGAGGAAGATGCACGTTTGAACAGCACACCATGCGAATAGTACAAATAATAGTAGGTATATTACAAAAGCTATTGTCGATGCATACCAAGGTGGCAATATGCGTATAGGCAATGCGTATTCATGGTTGTTTGTATAACCGTCTGCATTTGTCGCCGTTACATATAATGTATAGTTGCCAGGAAGCAGGTTCGTGAATGTCGCTTCTGCTTTGTTCGTTACTATCCTGTTGTCCGATAAGCCTTCCAGACGATATGTGTATGTCGTCTTGTGTGTCAATATGTAGTTCAATGTAGAGAATTCTACAGTGAACATGGATGCACTTGATGGCAACTCAAACCCTTCTTTTGACAAATACAGTTGTTTCTGCAGTGGCATGGCATCATATATGGTCTTCAAAGGCTTGGCTTCTTCTCCGAATATGCGCAAAAGCGTGAAATATACCTCTGGTGGCTCTTGGTTCAGGTGTAGATTGTTCGGCATAAAGTGGGAAAGACCAAACGAACGACCAATGAGTACACGGCCATCAGGTAGTTTGTGCATGGATCTATGGTTGTATGTACCATCTTCTAGTCCATCATCTTTGGTATATTTGTACTGGTCAAAACGATATGGAAGTTCTTGCGCAGGTGTAGGTGTCACACGAATATATGTTAGACCTTCTGCTGTGGTCGCCCATATATTGTGCATGTTGTCTTCTTCTATCGCTGATACATAGCCGTTTATGTTCGAAGAATGTATCTTGAATTCTTTGCAGGTGTTCTCTACAGGGTTGTATACGCACAGACCGCCTCGTGTGCCTGCCCATAACAGTCCTCGTGAATCTTCAAGCAGGTCGTGTATCTGTTCGTGTAATATTGGGAACTGATTATCGCTGTCTATCTCACGTATATTCGGGTTGGTTGAGTTGGATGAAATAAGGTATATGCCTCGCTCTGTACCGACGTATAGGCTGTTGCTGTTTGCAATGGGCTCCATACATCCGGCATAGTCTGATATAAGATGGTCGTTCTCTCGGGTGTATTCCGTGAATTTTTTCGTCTTAGGGTCGTATGCCGCAATACCTTTAGTCAGGGATCCAACCCATACCGTCTCGTTCTTAGTCTGTTGTATCGACCATATATTCTGACACGATACAGCTGCTGGGATATTGGCCTTGTCTTTGAAGTTGGTGAATTTCTTGCCGTCAAATATAGACAGACCTCCAAGATAGGTGCCTATCCATAAATTGCCGTCTTTGGTAATCTCAAGATCTACAATCACATCCGAAGGAAGTGAATTATCGTCTTTAGGATTGTGGCGGTATATCTTACAGTTGTTTTCGTTGTTCAGGTCTATGCAGGCAAGACCGCTGCCGTTGGTGCCCATCCAGATATGACCGTTGCCGTCGTCTGTAATCGTTGTGATATTTGATACGAATCCAGGGTCTAGTCGCTTCAACTGCCCAAGTCTGTCAACGCCGAACTTAAAGTTGGATGGATTGTAATATGAAAAACCCGACTGGTAGTAGCCAATCCATATGGTACCGTTATAGTCGCAGAATATACAGTTGAGCGCGTCACTGCATATCGAACGCGCGTCTGTTTCTTTGTGTCTCAGAACTGTGGTCTTTTCTTCTTTTTTGTCAATAAGTATTACACCCGCATGGTCTGTGACAAGCCATAATATGCCGCTTTTGTCTTGGGCAATCTGCCTTATCAAATATGCTGGAATATTGTACTGACTGTTAGGTGAGTCGTTGTAGTACGACCATTTGTTTGTTCTTGGGGTGTACCTCCACAAGCCTAGAGCATCTCGGTTCACAAACCAAAACTCGCCTTCGTTGTCAATGAATGGCTTATTGCGACCCTCAGCTAAGGTGCTCTTTGTAATCTCCGCAACAATGCCTCCTCGTAGTGTCGTGTCGAAATTCGATAGGTCTACAGCTCCTATCTGTCCCTCTTTCGTGGCGAATACTAGCTGGTGATTGTTCTCTGTTATGCCTGTGATTTCAGACTCTATGGCAAGGGTAGGTGTGACCAATATCAACTCTGTCTCGCTGTTTATAGAGACATATAGGTCGTTGTTGTTGGCTACCCATACATTATGGTGCTGGTCAACGTATGTCTGTATGGCTCCTTCATACCCGCCAGCTGGTACATATTTTGCTACATCATACGAGAAAGTGTCTGTCGTTTTGTCGTATATGCAGTCGCCAGTGGCTGTGCGGACGTACATCTTGTGGTTCGCAATGTCTCGAGTCCACTGTACAAAATTATTCCTGATAGTCGTGCTGTCAGTCGTGGTACAGTGATATTGCTTGGCTCTGTACCCGTCATAACGGTTGAGCCCCCACGCGGTAGAAATCCACATGAAGCCTTCAGAGTCTTGATATATGTCGTTTATTTGGTCATGCGATATACCATCATCCTTCGATAGGTGCCTGAAACCGTATTCCTGAGCACCAGTCAAATCAACGAAGAATATGAGTAGAGCGCATAATAATAATAGCCGCATAAGTAATTATGTTGATAATATGTTTGCGAATTTAATCAGTCTTTTGCGAAATTAGTCATTATTGTCCGAAGTAATGATATTTTTTTACATCTTTGTGCCGATTTAACGTTAATAATCAATGATTCCTCAAAATCCAGAGATGTTATTGAGCTTCATAAATATGAAACTCCGTGACGAATTTGACTCTTTCGAAGAGTTGTGTGATGTCCTCGATATCGATTCAGCCGAAATTGTGGAGAAACTTCGTGCCATTGGTTACGAGTATAATAAGGAACTGAATCAGTTTAAGTAAAATCAATCAATCGTAATATTTCATGAATAAGGTATTTAGTTTCGTTTTGGCTTTGACTTCTTTGTGCGCTACTTCGTGCAAGTTGTCTCTTGATGCCGAACTGTCATTGGACGATAAAATGTCTGATGCTCAAATAGAGGCAGCTATCGATACCATTTTGCCTCAGTTGTCTCTGGAGGAGAAGGTCGCAATGCTCCATGCTCAGTCTAAGTTCTCTACTCCAGGCGTTCCTCGCTTGGGTATTCCAGAACTCTGGTGGTCTGATGGCCCTCACGGTGTACGCGCTGAGATTAACTGGAACGACTGGGGTTATGCTGGTTGGAACAATGACTCTTGTACTGCATTCCCAGCTCTCTCGGCTCTCGCTGCTACTTTTAACCCTGATTTGGCTTATATATATGGCGTAGCTCTCGGCGAGGAGTCTCGCTATCGTAAAAAGAATGTTATCCTAGGCCCTGGCGTCAACATCTATCGTACTCCTCTTAATGGCCGTAATTTCGAGTATATGGGTGAGGATCCTTTCCTCGCATCTGTCCTCGTAGTTCCTTATATCCACGGCGTTCAGAGCACTGGTACTGCTACTTCTGTTAAGCATTATGCTCTCAATAACCAGGAGGAGGATCGTATGGGTGTCAATGTCGAGGTTAGTGAGCGTGCCCTCCGCGAGCTCTATTTGCCTGCTTTCAAGGCTGCTGTAGTTGATGGTAAGGCTTGGACTCTCATGGGTTCTTATAACCGATACAACAACCAGCACTGCTGTCATAACGAGATTCTCCTCAATAAGATTCTTAAGGAGGAGTGGGGCTTCGATGGCGTAGTAGTATCTGACTGGGGTGGCGCTCACGATACTAAGGAGGCTGCTCTCTATGGTCTAGATGTAGAGATGGGTTCTTTCACTAATGGACTCGATGCTCAGATAGGCAACTTCGGTTGGGACGACTATAATCTCGCTCGCCCATATCGCGAGGCTATCAAGAAGGGCGAGTTGACTGATAAGGAGCTTAATGATAAGGTTCGCCGTATACTCCGCCTCAATTTCCGTACTAATAATAACTGGGGTCCTGGTCGTATGACTTGTGACGCTCACATGAAGACTGCTCACGATATTGCTCGCGAGGCTGTTACTCTCCTCAAGAACGAGGGCTCTATCCTGCCTCTCGATCCTTCTAAGAAGATCAAGATTGCTGTTATAGGTGAAAACGCAACTCGCACTCTCGTTAAGGCTGGCGGCTCATCGGAACTTAAGCCTAAGTATGAGGTTGCTCCTCTCGATGGTATCAAGAAGCAGTTCCCTAACGCCGATATCCAGTACGCTACTGGTTATACTTCGGGTGCAGCTTTCTATGGCTTTGCTCCTGCTCCAAAGGAGGATCAGAAGAAGTTGAAGGCAGAGGCTGTTGAACTCGCTAAGTCTGCCGATGTGGTAATCTACGTGGGTGGTCTCAATAAGAATTATCAGCAGGATTGCGAGGGTGGCGACCGTCAGAGCTACGAACTCCCATTTGGTCAGGACGCTCTCATCGATGCTGTCGCTGCCGTTAATAAGAATATGGTGGTTGTCCTTGCTTCAGGTAATGCTTATTCTATGCCTTGGCTCGATAAGGTTCCTGCTGTAGTTCAAGCTTGGTATCTGGGTTCTGAGTCTGGTAACGTAATCGCTGAGGTCCTCGATGGCTCTATCAACCCTTCTGGTAAACTCCCATTCTCGTTCCCTGTTAAGTTGGCAGATAGCGCTCCTCATAGCTTTAACGACCCTATGGTATACCCTGGTGTCGACCACCAGCAGATCTATAAGGAGGATATCCTCGTAGGTTACCGTTGGCACGATACAAAGGGTATCAAGCCTCTCTTCCCATTCGGCTTCGGTCTCAGCTACACTACGTTCGATGTCAAGAACATCAATGTTTCCAATACAGCTGCAGATATCAAGGTGTCGGCTGACGTGGCTAATACTGGTTCTGTATGTGGCGCAGAGGTTCTTCAAGTATATGTAGGAAAGGTCGATAGCAAGGTGGCTCGCGCCCAGAAGGAGCTTAAGGGCTTCCAGAAGGTTAACGTTAATAAGGGTGCTACAGCTTCTGTCAATATCTCTATCCCTGTGGAATCTCTCAAGTTCTTCAATGAGGAGACTCACGCTTGGGAACTCGAGAAGGGTAAGTATGTTGTCTATGTAGGTACATCTTCAGCAGATATCCTCTCTACAACAGAGATCGAATTGTAATCTGAAAAATATAATTCAACCCCCAAAGGCGTGTCAAGATTGGCACGCCTTTTTTTGTATCATTTGCTTCTTACCAACAAAAAAATTGCGATGAACAAGTATGCTCTCTATGCGGATAAAAAAGATAGGTTCTTCATCTCGTTCGACGAAGAACCTATAGGGTAAAACAAAGAACAATAACAACTTTTTGAGATTAGTGCATGTGTGCCTTCCTATTTTTTTCGACAGCAAAGTTCGCACGCTTTTTTTATTGTGTAAATACCTAGAAATGATGAATGTATTGGTAATGATAGCCAACTTGTCGCGCAGTAAACAATCCTGGAATATTTGCGACCATACTTTCCCCAGTAATACCAAGGCCTATCACCCTCCAAACACATACGCACGTCATACGCTCATCATACGCACGTCATACGCACATCATACGCACACCCTTAATTTCCGTACCTCACCACCATCTACAATGTATGCTTCCCCGAAAATCGGACGATTGGTCGTCAAATGCGCCACCTTTCCATTCCCAATTGTAATCGTTGTCGCCTCCAAATTTTCCCATGCGAATCAAATCTATTCGTCGGCGCCCTTCGAAGTAAAACTCTCGTGACCATTCGTCACATATGTCATCCAAAGTATACGAATCTTTTGTCTCTGCATTAGCACGTGCACGCAGCACATTTATTGCTGATGCCACAGCTTCTGTAGATACACCATCATTCAAGCGTATCAAAGCTTCTGCATATGTGAGGTAGTAGTAAACAAAAAAAGGCGACGACGGAGTATCTCTCCATCGTCGCCTTATTATATCAGTCCGTCTCTATTTTCTAGAGCTTTATCTCTTTGATATTAAGGTACAACTCGTCAAGCTGCTTCTGGTCAATCTTAGAAGGTGCGTCAAGCATGACGTCACGACCTGAGTTGTTCTTAGGGAATGCGATACAGTCGCGGATTGAGTCAAGCTCTGCGAAGAGTGATACCCAACGGTCGAGACCGTAAGCAAGACCACCGTGAGGAGGTGCACCGAACTTGAATGCGTTCATCAAGAAGCCAAACTGCTCTTGTGCCTTCTCTGGTGTGAAACCAAGTATCTTGAAGATCTTAGCCTGAAGCTCTGAGTCGTGGATACGGATCGAACCGCCGCCAACCTCTACTCCGTTGATAACCATGTCGTATGCGTTGGCACGTACCTCAGCAGGGTTTGTATCAAGTAGTGGTACATCTTCTGGCTTTGGTGAGGTGAAAGGGTGGTGCATAGCCATCAGACGACCCTCTTCTTCGCTCCACTCATACATTGGGAAGTCGATAACCCAGAGGCATGAGAACTTGTCTTTTGGACGAAGACCGAGTTGTGAACCCATCTCAAGACGGAGCTCGCAGAGCTGCTTGCGTGTCTTCATTACGTCATCGCCGGAAAGGATAAGGATGAGGTCGCCTGCTTCTGCGTTGAATGCTGCTTTCATCTCTTGGAGCTTCTCCTGTGTGTAGAACTTGTCTACTGACGACTTGACCGAACCGTCTGCCTCTATACGGGCATAGACCATACCCTTGGCACCAATCTGAGGACGCTTTACGAACTCTGTGAGTGCATCAAGTTGCTTGCGTGTATATGTAGCGGCACCCTTGGCACAGATACCGCCGATGTATGCTGCATTGTCAAATACCGAGAAGCCACAGCCCTTCATGATGTCCATAAGCTCAACAAACTTCATGTCGAAGCGTGTATCTGGCTTGTCTGAACCGTAGTATTTCATAGCGTCATGCCATGTCATACGTGGGAATGCCTCTGTAATCTCAAGGCCACGGATTGTCTTGAAGAGGTGCTTTGCCATGCCCTCGAAGAGCGAGATGATATCTTCTTGCTCTACGAACGACATCTCACAGTCTATCTGTGTAAACTCTGGCTGACGGTCTGCACGGAGGTCCTCATCACGGAAACACTTCACAATCTGGAAGTAACGGTCGAAACCTGCTACCATAAGGAGCTGCTTCAATGTTTGTGGGCTCTGTGGAAGTGCGTAGAACTGACCAGGGTTCATACGGCTAGGTACTACGAAGTCACGTGCACCTTCTGGTGTAGAACCAATAAGTACTGGTGTCTCAACCTCAAGGAAGCCTTTCGAGTCGAGGTATGAGCGTACCTCAAAGGCCATCTTGTGACGAAGCTCTAGGTTCTTGCGGACACAAGCACGACGAAGATCGAGGTAACGGTACTTCATACGGAGGTCGTCACCGCCGTCTGTGTTGTCCTCAATGGTAAATGGAGGTGTCTGTGCCTCATTGAGGATATTGAGTTCCTTCGCGATGATCTCTATCTCACCTGTAGGAATATTCTTATTCTTGCTCTCACGCTCGTTGACTGTACCAATAACTTGGATTACATACTCTCGACCGAGATGATTAGCTTTTTCGCAAAGCTGAGCATCTATCGAATCGTTGAATACGAGCTGTGTTATGCCGTAACGGTCACGGAGGTCGGCAAATGTCATGCCGCCCATCTTACGTGTACGCTGAATCCACCCTGCGAGGGTAACGGTCTTGCCTGCATCTGAGAGGCGTAGTTCACCGCATGTATGAGTTCTATACATTGTTGAAATATAAAAATGGACGTGCAAAGTTATAAAAAAGAAGTCCAAACAAAAAGCCTGGACTTCGATATTTAAATAAATGAATACTAGAATTCTACTACTATGCTCGTGCCGGAGATGGAATAGAGTGTCGTATCAAGCCAAATGCGGCAATTCTGACTGTGTGCAGCCACTCTGCATATTGTGAGGTGCAGCAATGTTCCTGTGTCTGAATCTTCAAAATCAGCCAGACGGTCAAACATTCTGTCTCTCTTGGATTTCGGTATGCCTCCTCCTGTGTCTGTGACTATCAACTGCAACTTGCCCTGCTGGTTGCGTCTGGTCTTCAGAATAATCTCTCCTTGCTTGGTATGGTTCTGTGATAAGCGCAGAAGGTTGCATATTATCAAAGTAAGAAGCTCTGGATTGGCTTCTACCATAGGGTAACTCTCTGGTACAGGCTCAAAATAGAACTTGACACCATTAGAGGATGGGTTCTCTATGACGTATTTGTCAAATACATCTTTGCAATGGTCGTTGAGATTTAATGTCTCTATGGTGATATGCTCTCTGGTCGCTAGGTTTTGAAGAATCTCCATATTCTTGGCGTACTCCAAAAGCTGACTCACCGAGGCTTTGTCAAGACCGTTGAGCGCTACCGTGCGAAGTTCTTTGGCAAGACTTACGATAAACGATGTCTTCATCTTGTTGTCTTTTATGACATCGTCTATTCGCGCTTGCGATCCTTCCATGGTCGCTCTTGCTGTCTCTAGCGAACCTGCTAGCTCTGAATTGTATTGCTGTAGCTTGATGTTTTTCTTGACTACTTCTGAAGTTTGCTCACGCAACTTTCTGTTGTGCTTTCTGTTGCGTGCTATGAGTACCGATAGGACAATAATCAGGACGAAGCAGATTATGAGCATCGTGGTGCCTAAGACACGTCTGCGTGCACCGGCTGCCATCAATTCTTCTCCGTGCTTGCGCATCAATACGGATGAGTCTATTGTTCTCAGTGTCTCATCTCCCATGATGCGGTTGATATTGTAGTTGATGCTGTCTGTCGCATAAACGAAGTCGAGCATACTCTTCTTGATGTCAAGCGAAGGATATTTGGTTTTAGTCTTGTCTATGGCTTGCTGACCAATAGAGGAGGCAAGGAATAATTTAAGGCGGGATACTTGAAGAGGGTCGTTCTGCGTCTTTTCATAGTCCCTGATGGCTGCCATCGCTTTGTTGAAATCACCAATGGCAAGATTGTAATAGAATCTTATCTTGAGAAGATAGGTCGTGTTCTGCCCCTCGCGAATCAACTCTTCGTTGCTCATACAGTCTTTGTACGACTCTATGATGCTGCTGTAGTTGTCTGTCTCCGCGTCCATCTGACATTTCAGCGCTACTATCTGTATCTTGTGCAGATTCTCCTTGTAGGAACCCATCGCCTTTTGTATGTAGTCGTACGCTTCTGGATAGTTGCCAGTCATACGAAGTAGTCGCGCCTGATCCAGATAATACATACTGAGGTTGCTGTTCTGGGGGTCTTGTTGCTCTGTCGTGGTGATGGCGTCTTTATTCTGCGCTATGGCAGCATCCCAAAGGTGCATACGCTCATAGTATGCCATAAACTTGCGGTAGCACTGTATCTTGCCGTAGACATGGTCGTCTTCCAATACTTCGGCCATCATGCGCTCTAGCTCTAGCTTGCCTCTGTGGAATGTCGTGTCTCCTTCTATGAGATACTGTATATATTGCGACCAACTGAAATAGTAGCTGTATTTACTGCCTGTGCGTAGCGAAAAACTCTTCAAGGAATCGGTAAACTCACCGACTTTGTCCACGTTCTCGTTGAAATGGATATAGTGCAGAAGGATATACTGTAGTGCAAGTGTCTGATATCTTGTGTCGTTCAACGAACCGGCAACCTCAAAGAGCTCGTCCATGTATTTCTTTGAACCCTTGACGTTTAACCCTAAACGGCACTCTCGGATAAGCTCATTCTGACGGTATTTAGCCTCTGTCGTATCCAACTGTGCCGAAACGGATACAGTGGATGCAAGGATGGCTAGCACTATCCAGATTAATGTCGTTTGTATGTTGAACCTACTACTATGCACTTTGTCTTAGTGTACAATTTCCAGGATGTATTACGCTAAGACTGAATAAATGTTGCAAAATAGAATTGATAAGCGTGGCAGAATCTTATGGTCTATTCTGTTATATCATTTTGCTTTCTATCTGTTGCATGAAGGCCGACCTGTATCCGTCACCGATAGGTATAGTCGTGTTTGATGGTAATGACGACATGATGATGCCTGCTCGGTCTACTCCTTTCACGTAGTTGATATTCACTATGAACGAACGGTGTACTCTGATATAGGTCGCCGATGATAGCCTCTTTTCTACTGCCTTTAGGCTCTGAAGCGTGAGCACTGGCTTGGGTTCGCCTTCTAGATATATCTTGATGTAATCTTTTAATCCTTCTATGTAGATTATCTTCGGAATGTCTATTCTGACTAGTTTGTACTCGCTCTTCACAAAGAAGAAGTCGTCTTCAAGTAGCTCTGGACCGCCTTCTAGTGGGTTTGGTGTGTTGGTATATGCCTGTCGCTCTAGTTCTATCTGTCTCTGGGCCTTTACTGCTGCCTTGAGAAATTCGTCGAAGTCAAAGGGTTTCAACAGGTAGTCTACTGCATCAAGTTTGAATCCTTCTATGGCATATTCTGAGAACGCTGTAGTAAATACGACTTTCGGCCTCAGTGCTGGGTCGTCTGGCATACTTTTCATTAGTGTAAGCCCCGACATACCTGGCATCTGTACGTCAAGGAATACTAGGTCGACATCCCCTTCTTGTATGCGCTCGTATGCCTCTTTCGCGTTGGAGCATCTGCCGCATAACTCAAGGAATGGCGTCTGGGAAACGTATTGCGCTACCAGATTCTGTGCCAATGGCTCGTCGTCTACTACTAGTGTCTGTATCATCTTGTACGGTCTATTGTCGTGCTAGGAAGGGTCAGCTTGGCAGTGTATATATTTTCTTTGTCGTCTTTCGATGATGTCAACGAATATGTCTTGCCGTACTGAAGGTCTAGAAGTCGCTTTAGGTTCTGCAATCCTATGCCGGAATGACTGCGGTCTTCGTTTTCCTTGCTCGTGTTTATCGTATTCTTTATCTCAAAGTCCAACCTTTCGGATGTGACTGTTATATTGCATATTATGCTGGATGGCTCTCCGGGTATCACTCCGTGCTTGAAAGCATTTTCTACTAACGGGATGAGTAGTAGCGGCGGCAGCGTGAACCCGTAAGTGTCTTCCGGGAAGTTGAATTGCGTGTCGACATTTGACCCGAGACTGAGTCTCTTGAGGCTTACAAAGTTGGATATGAATTCTAATTCGCTCTTCAACGCTATGTGCGTCGCCGTGTTGTCATATAGCACGTAGCGCATCATCTTGCTCAGGCTGTGTACTGCTTTTTGGGCGTCTGTAGGGGTCTGCCCAATCAGGCTGTATATGTTGTTGAGGGTGTTGAAGAAGAAGTGTGGCTGCAGCTGGTATTTCAGCAGGTTGACTTCGGTTTCCAACTTTTCGTGCTGTAGTCTCTCTCTGTCTGCGTCTATCTCTGCTACTCGGGTGATGTATCTCAGACCGAGCGAAGCTCCTACGCCTAATGTGTAGAAGATTATGCTGTTGTATAATCGCACCCAGTCCCAGGCCGAGAATGATTCGTGCCCGTTCTTGTGTTCTATGTTTAGCGCACAGTCTATCGCCCAGTTGAACAGGGTGTCTAGATATCGGGCGACAATGAACACTAATATGTTGAAAATGATGAAGTAGAAGTACTTCTTCGTGTATAGGAACTTGTCTATGGCTAATGAGAAATTCGCATAAAACGATATTCCTAAGCCTAGCAGCATTAGCCATGTGCGGGTAATATGGCGAATGTTGATCTCGTCTGAATACCTCAATTGTACCATGAGGGGAATGAGAATCAATACTAACCATACTGCTACATGTGTCAGCGCGTTGAATACACAACGTCTTCGAGTGCATGTTGTGTCCATATCGGGAGAGTAAATTTTAGGTTGAAAGGTATTGCTTGTTGTGTTGCCGGGGATGTTTTTCCCCGACTATGGTAGTGCTATTCTGTAATGTGCTCCCGCTTTTCCCTTCGATATGTTAGTCAACTTGTTCTTTAGTATTCGTCTGCGCAGAGGCCCTACGTGGTCGATGAATACATGACCTTCTATGTGGTCATATTCGTGTTGTACGCATATCGCTGGCACACCTGTGATCTCTTCGTCGTGTGGTTGAAGATTCTCGTCAAGGTATGTTATGCGGATTGTCTTCGGACGGACTACAGTTTCTGATATGCCAGGAAGACTGAGACAGCCCTCGCGGAATGACATCTCTTCTTCGCTCTCTTCTATTATCTCTGGGTTGATGAATACTTTCTTGAAGCCTGCGCACTCAGGGTATGACTCTGATAGCTCTCCCGCATCTACTACAAAGAGCCTGATGTTGAGCCCTACTTGTGGAGCTGCTAGTCCACATCCCTCGGCACGATACATCGTGTCCCACATGTTGACAATGAGTTCTTGAAGATTAGGGTAGTTCGCTACGTCAATATCTTCAGAAACATTGCGAAGTACTTTATGTCCGTATTGATAAATTGGTAGTATCATATTTTACTTTTCAATGACGTGCAAAGATAGTAAAATATTTTCTCAATGACTATTATATAAATAACTACGAGCAACTCGAGTGTTCTATGTGTGCATTAAGGGTGTGTTAAGGGAGCGTTAAGAGAACGTTAAGAAAACTGCGTAATTGAAAAATTTACGATGAACAAGGGACTTCTCTTATACTTCCCCGAGCCTAGCCCGAGTGATCCTTGAACCTGCAAAATGAAAAATTTACGATGAACAAGGGATTTCTCTTATACTTCCCCGAGCCTAGCCCGAGTGATCCTTGAACCTGCAAAATAAAAAAATTACGATGAACAAGGGATTTCTCTTATACTTCCCCGAGCCTAGCCCGAGTGATCCTTGAACCTGCAAAATAAAAAATTTACGATGAACAAGGATGCTCTCTTATACTTCCCCGAGTGTAGACTTGTACTCGAAATGGGGGAGAAATGACTCATTCTGCCGGCATTGACTGTTTTTTTTTATTGATGAATATTTGCATTTGGCTTTGGTTTTTGTTACGTTTGCATCTTGATAAGAGTATAATTATGCTCTTATGCGAAAGAAATATGTCAAAAAACTAAGTGAGTTATTGCGCACATTTCGTGCTTAATAGATGGGTTTAGAACAGGTTTACATATTGATAGCCATAGGGTTTGTAGGACTTTTTCAATTGTTCTACTGGATTTTCTTTATGTTTAGAATATCTAAGCCTAAATCGAAACTCGGCGCTGACGAGAAAACCTCTAAACTTCCTCCAGTAAGTATAGTTGTTTGTGCACGTAACGAAGCAGAGAATCTTAAGCGATTGGTGCCTGCTTTGATGGCTCAGCGCTATCCTGTAAAACAGGTCGTTATAGTCGATGATGCCTCTGAGGATGATACGGAGTATGTCCTTTCTCAGTTGCATAGCGAGTTCTCTGATTTGTACTATACGACAATCCCTAGAGACGGCTCTTTCCATCACAGCAAGAAACTGGCAGTTACCGTCGGAATCAAGGCTGCTAAGTACGAACATATCCTGTTCACTGATGCTGATTGTATGCCGACATCTAGCGAGTGGGCTATGAAGATGATGCAGGGCTATACGTCTAAGGAGGGGACCCAACTGGTTGTCGGCTATGGTAAGTACGCTAAGGCTCCTGGTCTGCTGAATCTCTTCATCCGTTTCGAGACATTTTTCAACGCAGTGCAGTATATGGGCTTCGCTAAGGCTATGCGTCCTTTTATGGGCGTAGGCCGTAATATGAGCTACACTAAGTCGCTCTATGAGAAAAGCTCTAAATTCCGCAAGAACTGGAAGATCCAGTCGGGCGACGATGACTTGTTCATCTCTGAGGTCGGTACCCGTAAAAATACCGCAATATGCTTCGAGCCTGATGGCCAGACTGTCAGCGAAGCTAAGAAAACCTGGAAGGATTGGTCGGCTCAGAAGTCGCGCCACCTTACAACAGCTCCTCATTACCGCTGGAGCGTGAAATTTATGTTAGGCTTTGAATTATTGACGCGACAACTGCTTTTGTGGGGCGCGTTGGTGATATTGATTTTAAATAGGAATATAACCGAAATTTTACCAATCGTAACTTTGAGTCTGCTCGGAGTGCGCTGGATCTTGATGCACATAGCATTGGGACTGGCAGCTTCTAGAATGCACGAAAAGAGTAATGGCGAACGTTGGATGTGGTTGTGGTCTATCCCAGCCGATATCTTTATGCCGTGGATACAGTTAGCAGCTTGGATAACAGGTTACGCCCGTAAAAGTTCAAATAGATGGAAGTAATGGAAGATATTGTATTTGCAGAAGATTTCCCTACCACCTCCTACTCGGACAAGGCTAAATATGACCTTGAACTGGTGGGTCGTGCTATCGCGGGTGATCAGAAAGCGTACGCTGAACTACTATCTCGTTACAGAGATTCGATCTACTTTATGTTGTTGAAGATGGTTAACAACAAGAGTGATGCAGAGGACTTGACTATTGAGGCCTTCGGTAAGGCGTTTAAGAATATTCGTCAATATTCTCCAAATTACGCCTTCTCAACTTGGCTCTTTAAGATAGCGTCTAATAATGGTATCGATTTCCTTCGCCGTAAGCGTGGCTTCATCGTTTCTATCGATGGCGACGAACAGAAGGAGGATAGCAAGCCTATGACGGTTATCGACGAGGGGCTCGATCCAGCAGAGGCTATGATTAAGTCTCAGATAGCTGATCTCGTACGTACAGTGGTCCAGAAACTGAAACCTAGATACCGTACTCTCGTGGAGATGCGTTATTTCCAGGAGTTGTCTTACGAGGAGATAGCTACTCAGTTGGATCTCCCATTGGGTACAGTGAAGGCTCAGTTGTTCCGTTCGAGAGAGTTGCTATACAATATCTTGAAGAATACTGAAACAGCACAGGACCATTATAGAGCCGATAGCGATGACGGCATGATGGACGACGAGGATTAATTCGTTGATAACCTGTATATTATAGATTTTTTATTTCTGAGACGATGTACCCTTCAGTGGCGGCGTCGTCTCGGAGTATTTTAAAGACATAACAACAGAGGAGTATTTTACTAATGTCAGCAACAAACGTAACTACACCCGCTAAGAAGGTGACAACCTTCGGTTTCGGGCAGATGAAGCAGAATGGCGAAAAGATTTCTATGCTAACTTCATACGACTATACGATGGCAAGAATCGTGGATGAGGCTGGTATTGATGCTATACTTGTAGGTGACTCAGCATCTAACGTAATGGCTGGTCACGATACTACATTGCCTATTACTCTCGACCAGATGATCTATCATGGCGCTTCCGTGGCTAGGGCAGTTAAACGCGCTCTTGTAGTGGTGGATATGCCTTTCGGTACTTATCAGGGCGATTCTAAACTGGCCCTCTCTTCGGCTATCCGTATCATGAAGGAGACTGGCGCTGATGCCCTCAAACTTGAGGGCGGCGAGGAGATATTGGAGTCTATCCATCGTATCCTTTCTGCCGGAATACCTATCATGGGACACCTGGGCCTTACCCCACAGTCAATCCATAAGTTCGGTACCTATACTGTCCGCGCTAAGGAGGAGGCTGAGGCAGAAAAACTTTTGCGCGATGCTCACTTGCTCGAGGAGGCTGGTTGCTTCGCTATTGTCCTAGAAAAAATCCCTGCTGTATTGGCAGAACGAGTTGCTAAGGAACTTACAATACCTATCATAGGTATCGGCGCTGGCCATGGCGTTGATGGTCAGGTGCTCGTGGCTCATGATATGCTTGGTATGACTAATGGCTTCTCTCCTAGATTCTTGCGTAGATATGCTCATCTCTATGAGGAGATATCTGGAGCTGTGGGCGAGTATATCAAGGATGTTAAGTCGTCTGATTTCCCTAACGAAAAAGAGCAGTATTAGAGATAATAAGATATATCCATTTATTAATTATGCTAGAAGTATTATACGAAGACAATCATTTGATTGCAGTGAATAAGCACGCCGGCGATATCGTGCAAAGCGATAAGACTGGTGACGCAACACTGGCTGACGAAGTTAAGGCATATATTAAAGAGAAGTACAATAAGCCAGGTGAGGTGTTCCTTGGTATTGTACACCGTATCGACCGACCTGTGTCGGGTGTCGTGTTGTTCGCTCGCACTAGTAAGGCGTTGGCACGACTCAATGAGATGTTTAAGAATCATACCGTGACTAAGATCTATTGGGCTATCTGTCAGGATAGACCAAAGGATGAGTCCGCAGAACTTAGACATTATATGTCCAAGAATGAGGATAAGAATCGCGCAAATGTATCTATCAGCCCTCGTTCTGGTTATAAGGAGGCTGTCCTGAGCTACACTCTTTTGGCTTCTACTCCTAATATCAACCTCTTGGAGGTCTCTCTCCAGACTGGTCGTCACCACCAGATTCGTGCTCAACTGTCACGTATCGGGTGCCCTATTCGCGGCGACTTGAAGTATGGCGCTAAGAGAAGTAATGAGGGGGGCGGTATTAACCTGCATTCTAGAAAATTGGTTTTCAAACACCCAGTTAAGGACGAGACTGTTACTATTGTTGCACCTACCCCTAAGGATAATGTCTGGAGTATCGCTCCAAATGATTGATGGAGAGTCACGATTTGATATCACTAGAGAAAATAGAGAAGGATGACTTGGCTAATTTGCCTTATGGTTTGTTCCCTGGAACAATCACTATGGTGGATAATGCTTTTGTCGCTCGCGCCGTTTTCAAGGAGATTGAATCGACTTGTAAAATAGTTGGCTTTGATACCGAGACACGACCTAATTTCCAGCGCGGAAAGATGCATCGTGTGTCTTTGCTGCAAATATGCGACGGCGAACGCGCTTGGTTGATAAGGCTTACTATCGTCGGCCTTATCCCGGAAATTCAGCAGTTGTTCGCTAATCCCGATATTGTCAAGGTGGGGTTGTCGGTAAGTGACGATATTCGCGCCCTGAGGGGTAGGGGAGACCTGAATCCTGTAAATGTGGTCGATGTGCAGGATGAAGCGAAGAAACTGGGTATCCCCGATATCTCTTTGGCTAAATTGGCTGCACGTACAATGGGTATCCGAATTAGTAAGCGCCAGCGTGTGACAAACTGGGCAGCTTCTACTCTGACTATTGCCCAGCAGAATTACGCAGCAACTGATGCTTGGGTAACGCTGAGAATCTATGAGGAACTCAAGAAGGGTGTGGTTATGCTGCCTCAGATCGAGGAGATTGTCCGCCGTAGACTTGAGTCTCAGGTAGAGTGATTTTTTTTGAATAAGTTTTAGAATGATACATATACAACTTAAGCAGGGTAAGGAACAGAGCCTGCAAAGATTCCACCCTTGGATCTTTTCTGGTGCCATCCAGAAGATGGATGGTACACCTCAAGAGGGTGATGTAGTAGAGGTGACTGATGCTTTGGGTAGCTTTTTGGCTGTGGGTCACTATCAGATTGGTACAATAGCCGTGCGTGTTCTTTCTTTTGAACCTGTGGCTATCGATCAGGCTTTCTATGATATGAGAATATCTGAGGCCTTCGAACTGAGAAAGAAACTGGGGCTTGTCGGTAACGATCATACTAACGCCTATCGCCTCATTCATGGTGAGGGTGATAGATTGCCTGGCCTCGTTATCGATATGTATAATGGTACTGCTGTAGTGCAAATGCACTCTGTCGGTATGTATGTTCAGCGTGCTTTGATTGAGGAGGCTCTTCGTAAGGTCCTCGGTGATAATATCAAGGCAATATATAATAAGAGTGAGGGCACTCTACCTTATAAGGCAGGTTTGGACCCTCATAATGCTTACGTATGGGGCACGGCTCCAGAGGAGATGGTTGCCTTGGAGAATGGTCTTAAATTTGCGCCTGACTGGGAACGTGGTCAGAAGACAGGTTTCTTCGTAGACCAGCGAGAGAATCGTGCTCTCATCGAACGTTATAGTAAGGATCGTAAGGTGCTTAATATGTTCTGCTACACTGGCGGCTTTTCTATGTACGCTATGCGTGGTGGCGCTAAGTTGGTCCACTCTGTAGATAGTAGTGAGCGTGCTATCGAACTTACTCGCGATAATGTCAAGATCAATTTCGGTGATGACCCTCGTCACGATGCTTTCGCAGAGGATGCTTTCAAATTTATGCAGAATGCTACTGAGGATTATGATCTCGTGATTCTTGACCCTCCAGCATTTGCTAAGCACTATAATGTCCTGGGTAACGCTCTCAAGGGTTATAAGAGGTTGAATACTAAGGCTCTCGAGATGATTAAGCCAGGAGGTATTTTGTTCACTTTCTCTTGCTCGCAGGTAGTGACTAAGGAGATTTTCCGTACTATGGTATTCTCTTCCGCTGCTAAGGCTGGTCGTAAGGTTTCTGTCCTCCATCAGCTTTCTCAGCCAGCCGATCACCCTGTGGATATCTTCCATCCAGAGGGCGAGTATCTTAAGGGATTGGTTTTGCACGTTCTCTAAAATATGGTATTAGGTAAATAGTTTAGAACAATTGTAACATTGAGATGACGTTCGCAGATTTCGAATTTGAATATGAATTGCAGGATAGTCTGGACGCTATGCGTTTTGAAACGCCTACTCCAGTGCAGGAGCAGACTATTCCAGTTATAATGAAGGGGAGTGATATCATTGCTTGCGCACAGACAGGTACTGGTAAGACAGCCGCATATCTTCTGCCGACAATTAACCGTATTGTCCGTGAGCCTCAGAAGGGTATTGATACTGTCGTGTTGGTTCCTACTCGTGAGCTTGCTCTTCAGATCGACCAGCAGATGGAGGGTTTCGGCTATTATGTTCAGGTTTCGTCTGTCGCAGTATATGGTGGTAATGATAGCGCTGAGTGGAATCGCCAGAAGAATGCTATCGTAGAGGGCGCTGATATACTTATCGCTACTCCAGGTCGCCTCCTTCAGCATATCAGCATGGGGTACGTGGATTTCAGCTCTATCCGTTGCCTTATCCTCGATGAGGCGGATCGTATGCTCGATATGGGTTTCTATGACGATATCATGCAGGTGGTTAAGCAGATGCCTGTCGAGGGTCGTCAGACTCTTATGTTTTCTGCAACTATGCCTCCTAAGATTCGAGAGATGGCTAAGGCTATTCTCCATGAGCCTGCAGAAGTTAATATCGCTATCAGTAAGCCTGCAGAGGGTGTCAAGCAGGGGGCTTACGTTGTTTACGACCCTCAGAAGGCTGCAGTTATCCGTCACATCCTTGAGGGTAGAAAGGAACAGAGTATAATTGTATTCTCAACTCGTAAGCAGACGGTTAAGGAGTTGGCTCGTGAATTGAGACGTACTGGCTATAATGCTGATGTTATCCATAGCGACCTCGAACAGAAGGAGCGTGAGGAGGCTTTGCTTAAGTTCCGTAATAGACAGACAAATATTCTTGTCGCTACTGATATTATCGCTCGAGGTATCGATATTGAAAAGATTGATGTAGTAATTAACTACGAGGTGCCTCATGATGCTGAGGATTATGTTCATCGTGTGGGTCGTACTGCTCGTGCCCAGACACAAGGCGAAGCATATACTCTCGTGTCAGAGAGCGATATGTATGCTTTTGGTCAGATTGAGCAACTTATCGAGATGACTGTAGAAAAGCTGCCTTTACCAGAGGAGATAGGCGAAGGTCCTGCTTATGAGCCTAATAAGCGTATGCGTGGTCCGCGTGGCGGCAATAACCGTCAGCAGCGGAATGGCCATAATGACCGCCGCCAAGGTCGCCAGGGACAGAATAATCATGGTAATCACCAGAATAATGTTACTAATCAGGAGAATCAGGGTGATAATCAGGAGAATGGACAGAGACGTAGAAATGATGGCAATAACAGACGTAGACGTCCGAATAATCAGAATAACGCTAATGTATCGCAATCTCAGAATGTTCAGCCTCAGGTAGAACAACCTCTACAGCAGGTAGAGGGACAGCCTTCTCAGAATGTCGATTCTCTTAACGGTCAGGAAACTCCACAGCATGGGGAGCGTCGTCGTAATAGACCTCAACACCAGCGTAGACGTAATCATGATCAGGGTCAAGGTAGTCAGTTCAATTTTGAGATGCCAAAGGGTGATGCTCCTCAGCAACAGCCTCAGCAGCCTGGACAGCAACGTCGACCTAGACCTCAGAGAAGTTATGCCGATGGCGAGAATGTTCAACTTGATAACGGCAATAATGTTAATAACGGCGAAAGAAGACGTCGTTACAATGATAACCGACGTCGGGATGGTAGACGCTTTGAAGGTCGAGGCCCTCGTCGTGACTCTGATAACCAGCAGACAAAGCCACAGCAGACTTCTGTCTCTGAGCAGAAGAGTGGTTTGTTCGGTAAGGTAAAGAGTGCGATCAAGAGTTTATTCGGTCGTAAGGATTAAATACATATATTCTTTGGCATAAATATTGTACTACGCGAAGCAGAGTATTATTTTATATATTTGCAGTTATATGAGAATAATGAAAAAAATCATATTGACGGTATTCGCCGTATTGTCTGTCGCTTTGCTGAGTTTTGCTCAGAATAGTGACGGATGGAAATATCAGTTGCCAAAAGAATGTTGGGATGCTATGCTAGGTGGTAATACTCAGGTTGTGGCTAAGTACTTTGCACCTAGTGTTGAGTTGAGCTTGCCTAGCGGATCGGGTATCTATAGTAGCAAACAGGCAACAGTGGTGCTGGGTGAGTTCCTGACTAAAAGCACTTTGTCAAAGCCTGAAATAGATAATGAACGCCAGACTGGTAAGTCAACAATGATGATTGCTACTGTATATATTGCCGATAAGCCTTATCGCCTGTATATATTGACGCAGCAGGGAAAGACGGATTGTCAGATCCAGAAATTGCGTATTGAAGAAGAAAAATAAAATACAGAATAAAATGATTCCAGATTTTGATCAATATTTAAGTGAGTTCATCGATAACGCTATCAAAGAGGATGTTGGTGATGGCGATCACTCTTCTTTGTCTTGTATACCTGCTGAGGCTATTGACCGTGCTCAGCTTATCTGTAAGGAGGAGGGTATCATAGCAGGTATTGATGTTGCAAAGAAGGTGTTCCTTCGTCTCGACCCTACTGTTAAGTTTGAACAGTATATTCAGGATGGTACTCCTGTTAAAAAGGGCGATATAGCTTTCAAGGTAGAACTTCATACTCAGAAGTTGCTTTTGGCTGAGCGTTTGGTTCTTAATATCATGCAGCACATGAGTGGTATCGCTACTACAACAAATAAGTATGTGAAGATTATTGATGGCCTCCATACTCGTTTGCTTGATACTCGTAAGACTACTCCAGGTATGCGACTTCTCGATAAGTTGGCTGTGAAGATTGGTGGCGCAGTTAACCATCGTATCGGTCTCTTCGATATGATTATGTTGAAGGATAATCACGTCGATTTCGCAGGTGGTATAGTTGAGGCTATCGAACGTGCTCAGAAATATTTGAAAGATACTAACCGCGACCTTAAGATTGAACTCGAGGTAAGAAGCATGGAGGAACTTGAAATTGCTCTCCAGCATGGCGGTGTTGATAGAGTAATGCTTGATAACTTCGATATCCCTACTACACGTAAGGCTGTTGAGCGCATAGCAGGTACAGTAGAGACTGAGTCTTCTGGCGGTATCACTATTGACACATTGCGCGCTTATGCTGAGACAGGTGTCGATTATATCTCTGTCGGCGCACTGACTCACCATGTAGCTAGTTTGGATATGAGTTTGAAGGCAATTAAATAGTCTTGATAGTAAAATCACACTTTCAGTATTGCACGATGGCTAAAGATTGCTATCTTTGTAATACTGAAATGAGAGTCAAAGATATAGTCGCACTGGATTCTTTGATTGTTAAACTCAACAGAAAATAATCAAAAGGGCGACGCTAATTGTTACAATGGCGGGCTTCACTACGCAAGTAGATGCCAACTTTTTTCGGCACGGAAGATTACAGAAGTAATAAGGCACCCTTATTCCTATATTATAGGAGTTTAAATAATCCGACCGTGCGACTTTCCTATAAGAGGATGTATCCTACCTGGATACATCCTTTTTTAATATGCTGTCGCTGCATTAAAGGCATCTTTGATATGCGTCAGTTGAAATGGAATGCTGTTGCCGACAAGGGAAATGACATCAAAACGCGACTGCCCGTTGTAGTTGTGCTGTCGTATATATACATTGGCACAGCAGATGAGATTCTGCATTTTTCGTTGGGTTATTGCTTCCAATGGCTCTCCAAAAGTATCTGATGAGCGGGTCTTGACCTCAACGAATACTAATGCCAGATCCTCAGGGTCAAATGCTATGATGTCTATGTCTTTATGGTTGTATTGCCAATCTGTCTCGATTATCTGATAGTCGATCGACTGGAGGTGTTGAACAGCATACTGCTCTCCTAAGTGGCCGAGTTCGTTGTGTTTCGCCATAGAGTTATGTTATTATTTGTTACTACAGCTACAAAGATATGTATAATTCTTGCATAAAATAAGAAAAATGGCGAAATTGCAGTGCAAAACGAAAACGAAGTATACTAATTAAAAATGGCGAATAATAGAGAAGATGTAAAGATCGGTCGTGCTGATGTTGACAAGTCCTTATTGCATGTCGTTTATGAAGATGATGATGTGGTGGTTATTAATAAACCGGAAGGCTTGTGCACTATTGCTGTACCCGGGCATCCAGAAGTGCCTACCGCATATCACATGGTGGATCAGTATGTCAAGGAACACGGAAGAAAGAAATCGCGTATTTGGATAGTCCACCGTCTTGACAGGGATACCTCGGGATTGCTGATGTTTGCTAAGAATGCACATTGTCAGATGATATTGAGGCATAACTGGGATGAAATCGTGGAAGATAGGCGTTATATTGCCGTAACAGAGGGTGTGTTGGAGCCTCAGCAAGGTCAATATGCAAGTAATCTGTTCGAGAATCCGGTAACAAAGAGGGTCTATTCTGCTAATCGCCCAGGGGGAAAATGGGCCGTGACTAATTTCTATGTAGTAAGAAGTAACGCGCATTACTCTTTGGTTGAACTGGAACTGGAGACTGGTAGAAAGAATCAGATTAGAGTGCATTTGTCTGAACACGGTTGCCCGATTGTCGGTGACTCAAAGTATGGCGCTAAATATAATCCGCTAGGGCGAATGGGTCTCCACGCTTTTTGCCTGACTTTCCATCACCCACGTACAGGAGAACTTATAGATTTGCAGACACCAGTACCAGAGAATTTCTTGAGATTGGTACAATGATATAAGGAGGACACTGCTCCTACCTAAAGAGGCGTTACAGACAGACAACGCCTCTTTTTTTTATTGCTACTCAGTATTCCATATCCGAAATCCCAAAAATCTGCGTGGTTTTCAGAATGTCCACATAAAAAAGTTCCGGAGCTATTGATTACGACAGTTGTCGCATTTATTGTGTAGTTGAATGAAATGGCTGTTGTATTTTAAATTGTATATTGATGGCGTCTATAATAAATATTGATTCTTTTCATAAATAACCATAACACATTGAGCAACAAGAAACTACTTTTGCGCCGTTTTCAATGAAATTTGTATGTGGTTTAACGATCTTATTTTCGGGAGTGGTGTAGCACATTCCCTGCTGCTAATTGCGCTAATAATTGCTATTGGTCTTTTTTTGTCGCGTTTTAAGTTCGGAGGAATATCTCTTGGCGTGACTTGGATTCTCTTCGTCGGTATCATAGCCAGTCATTTTGGTTTGGTGCTGGACCACGCAACATCTCATTTTGTTAAGGAGTTTGGTCTTATCTTGTTTATCTATAGTATAGGTATGCAGGTGGGTCCTAGTTTTATCAGTTCTTTCCGTAAGGGTGGCGTGACGCTCAATCTTTTGGCTACAGGGATTGTATTGTTGGGTTCTTTCGTGGCTTATGCTATACATCTTATAGCCGATATCGATTTGAACGAAATGATAGGTGTGCTGTATGGGGCCGTCACAAATACTCCTGGTCTTGGCGCAGCACAACAAACGTTTAGTGATATGAATAACGGACAGAGTAATAGTGTTTTCGCACAGGGATATGCGGTTGCCTATCCTCTCGGAGTCGTGGGTATCATTCTCAGTATCGTTGTGCTGAAGTATCTCTTTAGGATTAATCTCGATAAGGAGCAGGAGCTGTATTTGAGCAATAATTCTAAAGAAGCGGAGCAGTTGCAAGCAATAACTATCGAAGTGACTAATAATGGCGTCGATGGCAAGAGTATTAAGGATATCCAGAGTATTACTGAGCGTAATATTGTGATAACAAGAATAAAGCATCAGAATTCAAATGATGTGACTTTGGTAAAGAATAACACGATTTTGCATACTGGTGACCAGATTCTTATGGTCGTGGCGCCTGGTGATGTGGATGCACTGACAACTCTTCTTGGTCCGCAGATGACTAAGGAGTGGAGTTCTGGTAGTAATAACGAACTAATAACAGAACGTCTGGTAGTTACTAATCCTAAGCTGAATGGTCGCCGTTTGGGTGACTTGGATTTTAGTAAGTCGTTTAATATCACGATATCACGTATTCGTCGCGCAGGTATAGAACTTATCGCACAACCATCATTGATTCTTCAATTGGGAGACCGTGTGACTGTGGTCGGCAGTAAGGATGATGTAGCAAAGATGCATTCTATTATTGGTGATTCCATCAAGCATCTTGATGAACCACAGATGTTCTCTACTTTTATCGGCATAGCGCTGGGTGTTTTGTTGGGTAGTGTGCCGTTTTTCTTGCCTTCAATGCCGGTCCCTGTTAAATTGGGATTGGCTGGCGGTCCGCTTATCGTATCCATCATTCTTAGTATTATCGGTCCCCGGATGCGAATAATCACATATACGACTTCCTCGGCTAACCTGCTTATGCGACATATAGGAATATGTATGTTTATGGCATCTGTGGGACTTGGCGCAGGTGTAGGTTTTGTCGATACTATTATGAATGGTGGTTATATGTGGGTGCTGTATGGTTTTATCATTACCTTCTTGCCATGTATCCTGATAGGTGTCATAGCACGTATGTTCTTCAATAAGAGCTATTTCACTATAGCGGGAATGATAAGTGGAGCAATGACAGATCCTCCAGCATTGGCATATAGTAATAGTATCTGCGGCAATGACCAGGCGTCTATTGCCTACTCGACAGTGTATCCGTTGACGATGTTTCTGCGTGTGCTGGTAGCGCAATTCCTAGTGCTGTGCAACATCTAACCTGATATTTTATTATATTTACATTATCATGGAATTACGTCACTTAAAATACTTCATAAAAGTCGCAGAGATGCGCAATTTCTCAGAGGCAGCACGAGTATTGAATATTACTCAAAGTACGCTTTCTCAGCAGATTAGACAATTGGAAGGTGAACTGGGTGTGGATTTGCTATCTCGCAGTACTCATTCTGTGTCTCTTACTGATTATGGAACGGCATTTATGCCCTACGCAAAGAAGACGATAAACGATGCGGATTCTTGTGTATCCCGTATCAAGGATGTTCAGGAGCTGAATACTGGGGAACTTAGAATAGGTATTACATATACTTTTGCACCTATCCTTAATGAGACTCTCCTTCCTTTTATGAAACAGTACCCTGGTGTAAAGGTAAATGTGATATCACGTTCGGTAAAGGAACTGATGGATTTATTGGAAAAACAGGAGATTGATATTGCACTTAGCTATAAACCGACACGCTCTTACCCGAATATTGAGTCTCATAATCTTTTTGAGAATCAACTATCTGCTATTGTTTCTGATATACACCCATTGGCGAAGAGGTCAAGTATAAGGTGGGCTGAACTTGAGGCTTATCCTATGGCTCTGCCTTCGACAGGTCTGCAGGCCCGTAATGCCTTCGATCGTATTATGGAGGGACTTGACTATCAGTTTGATATACGAGTGGAAATAGACGATGTGGGCGTCCTGCTTAATCTGGTGCATAATAGCCAGTTTGTTACGCTATTGTCGCAAGCTACCGTTCACCGCCATCAGGGACTGGTTGCAATTCCTATAAATCAGAAAGGCTGTGAAATGGAGGGCTCGTTCCATATCTCGCGTGACGCATACGTGAAACGTACAACAAAGGAGTTTATGCGTATCCTATGTGAGAATAAGACGTTTGGGATGGCAATAATGGATATCATTTAAAACACTAACACAAAATATTCTCTCCTAAACACGTGAGGCAGCTCCTGTATGTCGGAGCTGCCTCACTTTTTTGCTTGTTTATGCCTGAATGATTATCTCTCAAGCCTCTGCTGTCGTCTCTTTATTCTCTGGTATTATCTTTACTGTGTCTATGTCAAATGCGTACTTCTTGTCTTCTGTATTCATCATTCTTACTTTTGAAAACGCGGTGTAGATGAAGCTTCCAGCTAGAATTGAAATTAAGATAATAAGTGTTATATGTCCCATATTCTATGTTTGTTTTGTTACTGCAAAGGTATCGCAACATATATGTTTTATATGGGAATATTGATTGTATCTTACGATAGATGTAATAGGCTTGATGAATATCTTTATAGATGTTATTGAATGTAGTTTTTATCTGTACCTATAAACGGGGATAATATAATAGGGTGTTTTGAAATCAGAGATAGTCATATTCTAGATCAATAGAAAACCTATACTAGACCTATAGAGCACCCTTGTTCATCGTAAATTTTATATTTTGGAGATTCGGTCTATACTCGGTCTATACTCGGGGAAGACCCTTGTTCATCGTAAATTTTTCAAATAAAGAAAGAAAAAGAGGCTGTGTCAGTAATTTGACACAGCCTCTTGTGTTATTGTATAATCCTATCGGATTAGTCTACGATTGACTTAAATGTAGGCTCGTTGAAGTACTTGATGAACTCAGCGTCCTTCTTTGCGTAATCCTTCCACTTAGCGTCGAGGTTGCAAGCCTTGCGGAGGTTCTCATACATGAGGTCGCCCTCACCCTTGTTTGCACCACAGATAGCCTTGAGGTAGTACTTGAAGCCTGTCTCAAGTGTGTTTGCATTGAGGTTAGAGAGAGCAGCATCCTGCTTGTCAAGGAGAATCTTAACGAGAGCAGCGTTGCAAGAGATTGTTGCACCGAAGTATGTCTCAGCCTTCTCGTAGTCACCCTCCATGAGAGCGCATACACCGAGGTTAGCGTCGAGCTCTGGACCTACACCTGCAGCCTTACCGAAGTACTCCTTAGCAGCAGCGTAATCCTTGCTAGCAAGAGCGCAAACACCGAGGTTGTTCTCAACCTGAGCAGCAGCCTTGATTGACTCAGCCTTCTCGAAGAGAGCCTTAGCAGCCTTAACATCACCATTCTCGTATGCTACAACACCCTTGTTGTTGATTGTACGCCAATCGTTAGGGAACTGTGAAGCAGCTGTCTCATAGATCTTAGCCTCTTTTGCCTTGTCGCCAGCGAAGAGCTTAGCAGCGTAGAGAAGCTCCTCAACATTGAGCTCTGATGGGTTAGACATTGCGAGGTTCTTGATCTCCTCGTCTGACTTGCCGATGAGCTCAGCGTTAACTGTGATCTGTGCACGGCGGAGACCTGGGAGGATCTCGTCAGCGATTACCTTGAATGCTGTACCGAGCTTCTTGATCTCTGTCTCGCGAACGTCATTGTCTGTGTACATGCTGAGAACGCGGAGGATGAGATCCTTATCCTGGATGTTGCTCTTTTCCATTGCAGCCTTGAAGCCTTCCCAGTCCTCTGGTGTGTTCTTAGCTACTACGTTAGCCTCAGCCTTAGCCTTCTTGAGCTGCTTCTCGATGTAGCTCTGTGCTGACTTCTCACGGTTCTTAGCGAGGTTCTCGTTGAGTGACAATGCACCATCAGGTGAAGCGTAAGCAGAAACTACTACGTCCTTGAGGTTCTTGTTCTCAGCAGCCTTAACAGCAGCGATGTAATCGTTGATAGCCTTTACGTCCTCCTTCTTGAGCTCACCATTGCGGATGTCTGCCTTGTTGATGAGATAGATGAGTTCTGCTGTCTGATCCTCGTTGATGATACGCTGGAACTGATCCTTACCGATTACAGCAACTGGCTTCTCGTTGTCGAGAAGAAGTGATGTAGCGATAACACCCTTTGCAAGAGGATCCAAACCAAGCTCCTTAGATGTGATAGTGAAATCCTGATCACCCATCATGAACTTAATCTTAACGATAAGGTCTGATACACGCATCTTGTCGTTGAACTCGATAGCCTGCTCTGGATAAGATATCTGACCACCGTTTGTGAATGATACTCTTTGACCGTTGCCAGATACAGACTCGCCGTATACTGTGATTGATGGGTACTCTGCCTGACCACCATCGTACTCGAGTACTGGAGTGATCTCTGCTGATACCTTCTTGTCCCAAATCTTAGCAGGAACAGTTGCCTTCATAGACATAGGAACTACGCCCTTGTGAGTCTCAAGAGTCTCTGGAGTAACTGTGAAAGCGATACTCTTAGCAGCCTCTTTCATTTTGTCCAAGCTTGAGCAGCTGCACATGATAGCTGCCATAGCAATTGAAGCAAAAAGCTGAATCTTTGATTGTTTCATAGATTAATGTTACTTATTTTCTAGTTTTATTTTGTTCTAATTATTTTTCTTACAATTAGCTTGTTACGTTATATATGCAAATATATAACAAATTAACACATTATACAACGTAACCCTCCGAAATGTTACCTATTTAGGCAGATAAGTTCTATTTATTTCGTGAAAAATAAACGAGAATACATCTGTCTGCTGCTCGATTATTTTGCTCAGCGGTTTGCCTGCTCCGTGTCCTGCGTTGGACTCGATTCTGATTAGTATTGGGTTACTGCCTGTGTATGTGGCTTGTAGCCCTGCTGCGTACTTGAAGGAGTGTGCCGGGACTACTCGGTCGTCATGGTCGCCTGTCTGTACAAGGATAGATGGGTAGTCTTGATCCTTGATAGTGTGGACTGGTGAATATGATTTCAAATATTGGAACATCTCAGGGCTGTCTTCTGATGTGCCGTAGTCTGTTGCCCAGTATCGGCCGATAGTGAACTTGTGGTAACGGAGCATGTCCATTACTCCTACCGATGGCAGTGCAACACGATATAGCTCTGGGTGTCGGTTGACTACTGCACCGATAAGGAGGCCGCCGTTTGAACCGCCAGAGCAGGTGAGCTTGTCGGCTGAGGTGTATTTATTGTCTATAAGGTATCTTGCTGCATTCTCAAAATCTTCAAATACGTGCTTTTTCTGCATAAGTGTGCCGGCCTTGTGCCAGTCGGCACCATATTCTCCTCCACCACGAAGGTTTGGCTCGGCATATATACCTCCTTGTTCTATCCAAAGAAGTATGTTGGTAGAGAAAGAAGGTGTCATGCTGATGTTGAATCCTCCGTAGGCATATATCCAGGCTGGAGCCGAACCGTCGAGCTTGGTGTCTTTTCGACGTACTATAAACATAGGTACTCGGGCACCGTCTGTACTGTCAAAGAAGACTTGCTCTGTCGTATAGTCGTCAAAGTTGAAATTGACATCTGTCTTTATAAGAAGACTGTTATCGTTTGTCTTGATGTTATACTTGTAGATTTGGGAAGGCGAGAGGAAAGAGGTGAAGGTGTAGTAGATGTCGTCCGACTTGCTGCTAGGTGCGAATCCTGCAACACTGCCTATGCCTGGGAGTGCGACTTGTGTTAATTCCTTGCCGTTGTTGTCGTATATCTTTACCTGAGAATATGCATCGTGCATATATGTGACGCAAAGACGACCATCTGCAAATGCTGCTCCTTCTATGGCGTCTGATTGCTCGCTCAGAAGGGTAGTCTCCTTGTAGGTCTTGTTGTTGATGGCGATAATCTTGTAGTTTGACGCATCTTTATTGGTCATAAGGTAGATATTCTCAGAATCGTCACCAATATGTATATAGTCATATACGTATTGGTCGATGATGCGGACAACCTTGCTGTTTGCCTGTGACAGGTTCTTGATGAATACGGCATTGCCCGATGTCGATTCTGTAGCAGAGATTACAAGGTGTTTCTTGTCGTCTGTGATTCCTGTGCTGTAGCCTACCTGTGGGTTCTCTGGGTCGGCAAAGACTGTAATATCCTCAGATTGAGGAGTTCCTAGCTTATGATAGCAGATAGTCATGTCTTTGTTCTCGCCCTTGAGGATGTCTTCTTCTGAAGGTTGTGGGTAGCGCGAGTAGAAGAAACCATCTTTGTACCATGTGAGGCTTGAGAATTTAATCCACATGAGGTGGTCGTCGAGGTCTTTCATTGTCGTAAGGTCTCGTACGTAGAATTCGTTCCAGTCTGAACCTGAACGGGCAACGCCATAGCCTAGATATTTTCCATCGTCAGATACGGAGAATACAGAGAGGGCTACAGTGCCGTCGTCTGACAGTTTGTTGGGGTCAAGACAGATAACGCCATCCTCTGTGTCGGTGTCGGCCATGTAGTATACGGCCTGGTTCTGGAGGCCATCGTTCTTGCTGTAGAAATATTTCTCGCCATATTTGGTTGGTGCAGAACGTTTTGTATAGTTGACCAGCTGCTTGAGTCGGGCGCTTATCTCGTTGCGGTAGGGTAGTGCGTCGAGGTATGAACGTGTGACTTTGTTCTGTGCCTTAACCCATTCTGCCGTTTCTGCGGAGTTGTCGTCCTCCAGCCATCGGTATGGGTCGGCCACTTGTTGTCCGAAATAGATATCAACGGTATCTACTTTCTTTGTCTCTGGATATGTCATTTTTGATGTCGTTGATGTACATGCGCATAGCGAAAACATAGCGCATATAGATAAGATGTTTGTTTTTTGCATGCTTTTGAAGCTATAAATGTGAATCTTTGTCTTTTACGGAGAATCGTGATTTTTGTTACGAAAAAATAGCCTGTTGAGGTGTTCTTTGTCTATTGTCTGTATTAAGGGAGCATTAAGGGAGCGTTAAGAGAATGTTAAGGATTCGGTAATGATAATCTATTATAATAAAAAAGAGGGTGCATCGGTGTGATGCATCCTCTTGAAAAATGTATCTCAATGATACTCGGGCGGATTAATGCTCGAGAACGAGAGTCTTAGTTGGCTGGTCGCATACCTCTGTTGGGCCGAAGTATTGGATAGGGCCAGGGTAAACGAATGCTGTCTCGATTGCCCACTCTGCGCGCTTAGAAGCGAAGAACTTGAATGGACCACCGTCGAGCTTAACGAGAGCCTTTTGGATAACTGGCTTCATCTTACCGTTACGCTTCTCCATGTTCATCATGGCTGTGATAGGTATACCACCTGCGAGCCACTCTGCTGCTGGCTTTGTTGTGTTACGTACTGATGACATGTAGCCTGTCTTGCCAGATGCGATGAGGAGAGCTGCTACGCGACCGAGTGAGTAGCAGTAGTCAGCGTCGAAGTTAGAAGGAGCTGCGCAACGACCCTCATAGCCGAAGAAGTGGTGCTGTGTAGCGAACTTGCCAACGAACTTGCCCTCTTTCTTCCAAGCTGCGAGCTTCTTAGCTACCATCTCAGCGAGGAGTTGCTCTGTCTCGATAAGAGATACCTGAACGTTACCGTGTGGGTCGCGCTCGAGAGCGAGCTGTGTAGATACTGTTGTAGGGAGTGACTTGAAGAGCTCTGCGTTCTCCTTGGAGAGCTTGCTTACTACATAGTCGATCTTCTTGTCAGCTGCTACAGTATCGAACTCAGCCTGGTTAGCTGCGAGCATATCGTTGAGCTCAGCGATGAGCTTCTTGATAGCAGGGATGAACTCGATAAGACCTTCTGGTACGAGAACTGTACCGAAGTTGAGGCCCTTAGCTGCGCGTGCTGCTACTGCCTCAGCAATATATGTTACTACGTCGTCGAGTGACTGGTTCTTAGCCTCTACCTCCTCGCCGATGAGTGTTACGTTTGGCTGTGTCTGAAGTGCGCACTCAAGTGTTACGTGAGAAGCTGAACGACCCATCAACTTGATAAAGTGCCAGTACTTCTTTGCTGAGTTAGCATCACGCTCGATGTTACCGATAACCTCTGAGTAAACCTTAGTAGCTGTATCGAAACCGAATGATGTCTCGATCATCTCGTTCTTGAGGTCGCCGTCGATAGTCTTAGGACAGCCGATAACCTGTACACCTGTCTTCTTTGCGAGGTAATACTCAGCGAGTACACAAGCGTTTGTGTTAGAGTCGTCACCACCGATGATGATGATAGCCTTGATGTTGAGCTTCTTGCAGATCTCAAGACCCTTGTCGAACTGCTCAACTTCCTCGAGCTTTGTACGACCTGAGCCGATGATGTCGAAACCACCTGTGTTGCGGTACTCGTCAACGATTTCTGATGTCAACTCGATGTACTTGTGGTCAACGAGACCTGAAGGACCGCCAAGGAAGCCATAAAGCTTAGAATCCTTGTTGAGCTTCTTGATACCGTCGAAGATACCAGAGATTACGTTGTGACCACCAGGAGCCTGACCGCCTGAAAGGATGATACCTACGTTGAAAGCCTCTGCCTTTGTCTCGCCTGTAGCCTTCTCGAAAGTAACGATTGGCATGCCGTAAGTGTTAGGGAAGAGCTTCTTGATGTCCTCCTGGTCAGCTACTGACTGTGTAGCCTTGCCCTCAGCGAGCTTTGTAGCTCCCTCGATAGCTGCAGGTACCTTTGGTTGGTAAGCGCTGCGTGCTTTTTGAAGTTGACTGATCATTGTCTTGTTATTTGTTTTGTGTTTTATCTTTTGTCTTATGAAATGCTCTATGTGTGTGCATAGTGCGACACAAAGATAGTATATTTTTGGGCAGTTTCAAAATAAAAAATAACAGACTGCCTGCGATATGCGGACAGTCTGTTACAAATGTATAGTAATATGATTTATTACTTGTTGAGAGCAGCTGCAACGTCAACGGCGATAGCTACAGTAGCACCTACCATAGGGTTGTTACCGATGCCGAGGAAGCCCATCATCTCTACGTGTGCAGGTACTGATGAAGAACCAGCGAACTGTGCGTCAGAGTGCATACGACCGAGAGTATCTGTCATACCGTAAGAAGCAGGACCAGCAGCCATGTTGTCTGGGTGAAGTGTACGACCTGTACCACCACCTGATGCTACTGAGAAGTACTTCTTACCAG
>JAKSLD010000019.1 GCA_024401395.1 Bacteroidales bacterium | reverse complement strand
GACTTTGACTATGACTTTGACTATGACTTTGACTATGACTTTGACTATGACTTTGACTATGACTTTGTCAGTGTCTGAGTCTGAGTCTGAGTCTGAGTCAACGTCAGCGTCTGAGTCAGAGTCAGCGTCTGAGTCAACGTCTGAGCCTTTTTACCATAGCAGCTATTCTACGTTCTATGGAATTCAATTTGAATATTATTTCGTCTCGTTTTTGTACTGAAATATAATTCAAGTCATAAGCCAGCTCTATTTGGGTCTCAACTTCGCAAGCAGACCCCAAGGCTATATCTAAGAAACGGGCAAACTCTATTTCAGTTTCTCGACCAGCACCTTCTGCGATATTGCTTGGTATAGACACTACAGCTCTTCGTAACTGATCGCAAAGAGCATATCTCTCTTCACCTGGGAACCCTGACAACAACAAATACACGTCCTTCGCCAAAGACTTAGAATCCACCCAAAAATCATACTGTCTAAAATTTCTCATAATTCAAAGTCAATGTCTAAGTCAATGTCAATGTCAGAGTCAATGTCTAAGTCAGAGTCTAAGTCAGAGTCAAAGTCAAAGTCAGAGTCAAAGTCAGAGTCAAAGTCAGAGTCAAAGTCAAACTCTCCCCAACACCAACTCCACCGCTTTCACCCCATACCTGACATACCTGAACGCCCCGCAAGTAAAGATACCATGCTTCTTAAGCGCCCCCACTATATCATTATTCACCTTACGCTTAGCCTCCATCCCGGCAGTACTCTCGCCGCCGGTACGCATCGTCACGAAATCCTTCTTTATATACTTCGCCTTTATCCTATTCTTAGCAAAAAGGCGCACCATCATTTCGAAGTCAGACGAAGTTCTGAACTGCAAATCATACAATCCATACTTCTGGTAAACCTCCTTACGGACATAAAAGCTAGGATGAGCAGGCATAAAGCCGAATCTGAGCAACCATGGGCGGAAATACGACGAAGAGTAATACCTCACACACTTCGTCAAGTCCGCATCATCCACGAAATGAATATCGCCATACAGAGCCTCCAGCTCAGGATCTGCCTCAAACTCCCTTGCAACCCTCTCCAGCACATCATCCGAAGTATAGAAATCATCCGAATTCAATATACCAATGACATCCCCACTAGCAGCCTCAATACCCTGATTCATCGCATCATAGATACCCTTATCCCTATCAGAAATTATCTTCATAGTCTTTACTGGAGTCTGAGGAGTATCCTCGGAAGAGTAAAACTTCCTCTTATAATCCTCACAAATAGCCACAGTATCATCCGTACTGCCACCATCCTTTATGATATGCTCCACATTCGTGTATCGCTGATTCAATACACTTCTTAAGGTATCTTGTATTGTCTTACTGCTATTCCAGGCAGCTGTTATAACTGAAATCTTCATACTATTACTCTAACTCTAACCAAGCAAAGCACTAACATCTCCCCCCTCAGCTTTACTTTCTTTGTCAGTATCACTCAGCCCCCTTCATCCTCTTGGGCTTGTGGATGTTAAATTTTAATTTCCAGAAATTCGATTTCTAAATCAATCTCACTGCATCAGCAGATAGTGACTCTAATTGACTCTCTGTCCTATTCGTCCTATCAACATCAAGTCGGATAAACTTGAAAGCTTCTTTATCTGGAGTACAGAAACGAATGTCTCGCATCACCACCATTCCGTAGTATTCGCTCATATCCTTCAAATTAAGCACATTAGAATAAACCTTGTTGACTGGATCAATGAGTTTATAGTCTGGATTGTCACCTTCGTAGTCCTCCATTTCACATCTTGGCAAACTGTCAGCTCTCATGACAATCATGAAATCCTCATGAGATGGCACATGATATATGTTCACTCCCTTATAACAGTAGCCGTACATCGTCTTTACCAACGGAGCATCACCTCCAAATAGACCATCGTATGTATCCAAATGGAAAGAAGCGACCACAGCAAACGTTTCATCCAAACCAAGCCTACAGAAAGCGTCCTTAATCTCTCGGAAGTTAATCTTGTACCTTGCTTCAGCAGGATTAAGCCACCACTGGGCATTGTATTGCATCCAGATAGAATGTTGAATCTCATTCAGGTACAATTCAGGCATATTATAGACCCAATCCGAACCTCTTTCAAAGTATTTCTTCTCATGCTTATAGCTTGCCTTAAAGCACCTTGACTCCTGGTTCTTCAGCGATGCTGCATAACGATCGCTCATTGGTGGCAGTTGTAAAGAATAGTTGCCAACAGACTCTTGCAGTTCTGCTATGAACCGTTGAACTTTATCTGGATCTACAGCAACTGGTTGAGAGCACGAACGTTTTAAATGATTTAATACGGCCAACCCTAAATCCGTCAGGTAATACATCTGCTTGGGACTTCTAGGTTTATCTGGCAGAGTACGAGCAACAAGCCCCTGTTCGAGTGCTGGTGTCAGAATGTCAGCTCGGAAATACTCTCTTTGGTTCAGTCCCATCAAGTGCATAATGTCTTTGGCTAACAATTGTTCTGATTGAATTACATTTAGCATATTAAGCACTTGCTCGGTAACTTGCTCGGTAACTTGCTCGGTAACTTGCTCGGTAACTTGCTCGGTAACTTGCTCACTTACCCTGAATAGCGTTGTAATGAACTGACTATTTGTCGATTTGAACACGGGTTTGAACTTATCGGCATACCCATTAAGTTCCTTTGTGGCAAGGTATATTTTCTTCAACCCTGAACCACGTTTCTCCATATAGTCCAACTGTGCCATGACATCTGCCAATATCGGATTGCGTCTTTCTGACGACACATCCTTTATGTCGAGATTCTGAATCAGAGAACCGTTGTACATGCCACCAGGTGAGGTAATGGTCAAACGATCATCATAGATATCCAAATGCACCTCACCACCCATCACGGTATAATCACGATGAATGAAATGGTTGACAAACGCCTCAAGTATAGCACGTTCTGCGTATTCCGCCTTAATCTTCTTGCCATCAGGCAGCTTTTCCCAGCCCTTGCGCGTATTGGATTTCACAAAGTTGACTGCCTCCTGAAGCAGCATCAGTATATTTCCGCTGAATTCTGCATCATTGATAGCATCCCCCTTCTCGGTGCCTACCCATCGCGTGCAGAAGAGACGTGACTGAGGCAGAGACTTGTTGTCAGAAAAAAGCACACCGGCATTTGTCAGTCGATCATCTTCCGTAACCAAGCCGAAAGACTTGAGGTATTTCTCGTCAAACTCTTGTCCGACACGCTTCTGGAAAGTCGTTGCAAGGATATTGAAGGATGATGAAGAACGCAGATGTTCCGACACCAACGAATCATACGTCTTGTTCGAGCCCTTCAGCACTAAACGCACCATCTGCTCGGCAGTGGCAGGATTACTCTCATCTGCCACTCTCACGAAAGCCACCCTCTGACCATCACCCACATAATAGTAAGGCGTGTATTTGCCAGCATGAACCTTGAGCTCCAGTATTTTTACGTCACCATCTTTATGCGGAATAGCCTCGACCTCAGGCAGTGGATCCATCTTGTCTTTGATGGCAGTCCCAATCTTCTCCGTGACATCCTGAATGTCCTCAAGCCCACAAACGACTCCATCATCATCCACACCGAAGAAGAGCGAACCACCTTGACCATTGGCAAAAGCACTCACGCTCTTCAGCCAACTCTTAGGCTTCTTCTCCTCCAGTATCAGTTTGAAGTCGTAGGCCGTACATTCTGATACCAATTGAGTTACTGTCATAACTAGCGTTTTAATAGTTACTTATAAAAGTTAACGCACTTTTGGCAGAAAAAATCCTAATCCACACCCCTTCGAAAAAACTCTCCAACCTCTAATCTCTAACCACCCTCTCCCATCTAACCACGCTCCAAATCCATGTGACTAATGCTGGCAGCCAATGCTCATTGAAAACTAGGGGATGCTTCCATCTAGTATACCAAATACGTTGAAGCTTATATATTGTAATTGCAACCTTTCCCGATGACGGAACAGGCTTGCAAAACGTAGGATGTTCTATCTCCTCTTTTACCCTCTGTTCAAAGGGAGACAATACTTGCTTTAATGCTATTGAGCTTAACGCCGAGAAGAACGTATAACACTTCATCTGACGAATGAAATCCTCTGCCTTACATGAAGCGGGAAGGCATTCTGCAAACGAATACACAGTATCGAGCGTTAGCACCCCTTCCACAAACTCCTCCCCCATACGCCTCAGCCTAAAGACAATCTGAAAGTCATTCGAACTCTCAGGCAACGCATTGAGATAATCATTGATAGCAACACTATCCTTATGTCCTGTAAAATACTCGTTCATTAATATCTTCACATCAACCTACGGCCATTCACGACTTACAATGCTACATTGTAATTGTCTTTCAGATGCTTCTTTATTTTCTCTTTGTCATTACCACAAATCTTCTTAATCTCATATACCTTAGCATCAACAAGCGTACGATACCACCAGCCCTGAATGAAAGTCCATATAAAGCCTTCCTTACCATCAAGGCAAGCACCCTTTAGGAAATAGCGATAGCAGAAGTAGGCAAACGAACGCCAGAAGAGAGGCTGTTTAGCATACTTATGTTTCTTCATACGTTTTGCAGCTGCCTGGCTAGTTATGTTCTTGCCCTCATCAGTTACAGCTGCACCAGTAAGGTCGAGTTCAATATCCAAAAGGTCTGCAGCTTCACGAACAGCATAATCTACATGCTTATGGCAGAACCAAGAAAGGTTATTCAGATTATGATCGCAGAAGTCGTTATCAAATTCTACCGACTCACCTTCGAGCAACTGAATATGCTCGTCCATCAATCTCTGTTCACAAATAGCTTTACCAAAACGGAAGAATCTGAGAAGCTTTACCGGATATATCCCCCTCTTCATCCACTTACCCATGAAGATATGCCTACGTTTCAAGACGATACCTGTTATATCATCCGAAATGGAAGGTAATTTCTCCTGTAACTCCTTAATGGTTTCAGGAAGCAAGTATTCGTCAGCATCAAGTCTGAGCACCCACTCTGTTTTGATATCAGCATTCTCTAAAGCCCAATTAAACTGTCCAGCATACTTGGTGGCAGGCCATTCATGCTGCATTACTGTTACCTTACTGCCATTCAACCCATTTAAGCTATTTGCTATCTCTACAGTCTTATCCTTAGAGAAGCAGTCTACTACAAAGACCTCCTTAGCCACCTGCGTCACATTTCGCAAGCAGCGCTCTATATGTAATTCCTCATTCCCTGTGAGGATGATCACTGATATATCTATCGGCATAATACTCTCTATACTCTAACCTCTATCCAAATACTCTCTTTTTAATAAACTTCGCAGGATTACCTCCAACAACTGTCCATGCCTCTACATCCTTGAATACAGCTGCTCTAGCACCTACAACAGCGCCCTCTCCGATGGTAACACCCATACCGACAAAAGCATCAGCAGCAATCCATGCCCGATTATTAATGACTATGGGAGATGTGGTTAATGCCATCAGGGGATCAGAGATATCATGACTAGCTGTACACAAATAAGCCCCTTGCGAGATTACAACATTATCTCCAATTAAAATCTTGTCTTTACTGTAAATATTAGTATCTGGACCTATGCAAGAATTACCTAGAGTAAGATTCCAAGGTGCAAAAATTGTTGCTTTGCTGTATACGCAAGCTTCCTTTGCTATTGTTGCACCAAACAACCGAAGAATGAAATTTCTAATCTTCTTTGTGTAACGGCCTCCTATGACCAAACGGAAAATTGTTTTATTTACAATGGACCAAACCGTTAATTTTAAGATGTGTGGCTTGTCTTCTTTGTAATATTTAAGGTCCGTTTCTTCACTCATCTAAAAAACTATTTACCGAAATTAGACAATGTATTTCTTAACTCTTCTGGCACACCCATATCATACATCTTTCCATCAAGCTGTACACCCATGATACCATATTTTTCTCTTACCTGTTCGAGGGCTGTCGTGAGTTCTATCTCGCCACGGTTGCTTACAATACCATTCTCGATGTTCTCTCTTAGTTGAACAAATACCTCAGGGGTAAGAATATATTGGCCAAATACGCTATAGTATTTTTTCTTATCTCTTGGAGAACCGACTCCCAGATGCTCCTCAGCATACGCTACAGTAGGTTTCTCTGTTATGTTACTCATCTGAAGAACTGTTTCTTTACTATTAAGCCACTTGCCACTTATGATGCCATAGTAACTTACCTTCTCTAATGGAATCTCATGGATAGAAATCATTGCTTGATTATACTTATCGTATGCCTCTATGAACTGAAGTGCGCATTTTTTATTTGTGTTCGACTGATAGAGAGTATCACCCAAAAGGAGAAGAACAGGATCTTTTCCAACGAAATCTACACAACGGTAAACGGCATCTCCAAATCCTTTCTTTTCTGTTTGATATACATATTGAAGTTTTTTGCCTATATCAAGGATGTGCTCTTCGTAGCGGAGTTTTTCTTTGGGAAGCTTTGCTAGATGCTCCTCAGGGAGCCTTGTCTCAAAGAAATCGCGATACATCTGGCGTTCTTCTTCTCCTCCAAGTACGAGGCATATTTCCTCAATACCTGCAGCAAGACACTCCTCCAACAAAACAAGAATAACAGGCTTTACCTGATTATCCTTATCAACAATAGGGAAGAAGTCTTTCTTCAAAAAGCGTGTTTCAGGATACAGACGAGTGCCAAATCCAGCAACCGGAATGATGGCTTTTCTAATTGTATGCTTTGGTTGAATTGTCAACTTATATGCTGGCATATCATTATTTTTGAGATACTCAACCAATGCCAACTGGCTGTCTTCGTCTTTTGCAAGAAACTGAATGGAGCCATCTCCCTGCGAGCCAACCCCCTTGCCTCCATATACTAATGGAAGAATATTGGGATCGGAAAGAGTGGCATGAAGTTTGGGAGACTTTAACTGACTTGGGCAGTTGGGTGCAATGTATGTGTCAAACACTTCTTGTGCCTCTGTCATCAGTTTTCCAAGATCCTCAACTCTACCTTCTTTCATACAATCAACAGCTCGGTTGACAATATCTTGGTTCATTTCACCAAGTGCCTTTTGCTCCAGCTTCTCTTGCTCTGTTTCAGCAAATGGATATGCTTTATTTAGGTCAGCTAGAATTCTGATGGTATCCTTCGATGCATTCAAGTTTGCAAACACCCAATAAAGTGGACTCTTGATATTGAAGTTATCCACATCTACTTCCTCAGCGTCAAAAGTCATCTTCACTGGACGCACACCAAATGCACAGGCTTGATCCAGTCGACCACATCTAGATGCTGTTCTCAATTCTCCCCAATAGGCTATGTTCATTTCTCCCATTGTATTGAGATTGAGGTTATATATTTGATTGAATGCACGACAAACAAGTACGCAAATAGCAGCAGATGATGACAACCCACTCTTCATAGGCATATCCATCTTGGTCAAGTGAATATGTACACCCCCAACTTTATACCATTCGAGCATATAGCTGGCAACACCTGCACAATAACTGAAGAAACTACCGCTACGAGCAATATCCTTTAGTTCCTGAAAATCCATACGGCACTCAAAGTCTTGCCACGCGTCCTGAATCTCTGGCGCTTCTGACGTAACTTTAAATGTCGTTGATTTTTTGACTGTAGCGTGAATTCCTTGTTCTATACCTGTTACAAGTGCATAACCAGGTACAATTTCAGAATTCATTGTACGGTATTTTCCTGCCCAGTCGCTATGTTCTCCGAATAGGCACAATCGCCCGGGGACGAACAAATTTATCATATTTATTTAAATTTATATCTCAAATACACAACAAAATCAATAAAGAAAGGCATGTGAATCATCATCCAAAGTAAGAATCCTTTCTTGCCTTTATATTCTATCTTATCATGAAAAGACTTTATACTATGCTTTTGTGATTTATAGACTTCAGATCTCGTAACATCAATTGCTTTTGAGTCAATAACTTTTACCTTGTTGTAATTTGTGAAGATGTTCGTTAAGCATGTAAGTAAAAAAGCTGACCAAAAACTCTTGTCGTTAACTGAAGGATATATAGAAATATACTTTTCCATGATTTCATAATATCCCCAATAATATTTTATATGACTATTGGTATTTTTACCAAAAGAAACATCCATAATACGATATTTATATATCACATTTGAAATGAAACGGAAAGTATTTGCTTCAAAATATGTATGAAATAGCAAATCTTCATCTTCTGGTATGATACCGAATCTGATCTTATTTTTTTCTATCAAATCTCTCTTAATAATACGATTCCAAAGATAAGCAGGTATAGAATTCTCTGCGTATGCAGTTACTCCATCTGTAGTTTGTCCGTATTTATAATTATAATCCTTAATGCCATTCAGAACATTATCCTTCATATCTATTTCTTGAAAATTAAAACAGATAACATCAGACGGTTCTTTTTGTATCTCATTAATAAGCAACTCTATTGATCCCGGATTAACAATATCATCAGCATCTACAAACCATATATAATCACCAGAGGCATTATCCAATCCTGTATTACGCGCAACTGCTGGACCTCCGTTCTTCTGATGAACTACCTTTATTTGTGGATATTTCTTTGCCAACTCATCCAATACTTCTCCTGTATTGTCTGGAGACCCATCGTTGACACAGATTATTTCGGTATCTGATATTCCGGGTTGGGACATCAGAGAGTCAATGAGCTTGGGTGCCCATTTAGTCGCCTTATAACAAGGAACTACTAGAGAAATCTTTTTCATAAAATACCATTTTGATATAAAACAACATACAATTAGGTCGTTGTACAATTCGACAAACTGCTTTGCTCCTGCATATTAGCCACTCCGGATGATAGAGACGACGAGTCCCTTCTTGACAGGAATATATTGTAAAGAATATACATACTCATCTAAGCGACATTTCTTTCCGCGAGAAAAAGTCTCAACTTCATACCCAGAATTTTACAATTAATCTACACATACCATTGTGCACCAGCTTGTGTCAGGTGGCGGCAGTCTTGACTAATAACGATTGTCATCCGTAAATACTCGCACATGCTGTTCGTCAACAAGCGATAACCTTCTATTTTACAAACTTAGGTTTTTCTCCTTGTCCCTTCAACCACTTGTATACATCAATGGACTGCTGGGCAATTTGCTCCCAAGTAAATCTTTCCTTCACGAGATTATATCCATTCTCACCTATTTCGTTGAGTCTTTCTTCTTCCATGGCCAACATTGCGAGGAGTCCCTCTTTTATACTCTCTGGCTTAGTCTCAACACGAATGGCAGCATTTGACTCAAACCCCTCAGGTATATTGCAGTAGTCTGTCATAAGTACGGGCAACTTGTAGGCCCATGCTTCAAGAACAGACATTGGAAGACCTTCACTATAGGATGTTAACACAAAGGCATTTGCAGATCGCATCTCCATATCTTTCTTTTCTCCATATACAGAACCAATGAACTTAACATGCTCATCAAGTCCAAGTGCAGTTGTCTGGGTCATCAACTCCTGAATATGACCATTTTGATCCCACCCTGCAATCCTAAATTCCCATTTATAGAGTAACTCTGGCGCTTCTTCTTTCACCAATTTGATAGCAGATATTAATTCACGAATTCCTTTCTTTGGATGAATACGCCCAACGAATAGCATCACCTTCTTTTCGTGGTTGCGATTAAATATCACACTTGATGGAAGATTATAGCCATTAGGCATAATGGCTATTGGATTCTTTAATCCAAATTGACGCATGCTATCATACTCTGATCTACAAAGGGCGTGCAAACAATCTGCAGCATGTAGATTTTTATATTCAAATAGATATCCAATAAGTTTCTTTTTCCAAGCAGAGTTTTTTAAAGCCCATGAATCTACCATTCCTCTTGGAGTGAGTATAACTTTGGTGTTCGGATGTTTTTTCTTATACCTATAAGCAGCGTATGAATGATATTGCCAAATACCTTGCACATGAATTACGTCAGGCTGATATTCTTCCAATTTTGCATATAAATCATAGGAATATCCAAATTGCTTGAGAATAGGCATTGACGATACGTGATAATCAATCATTGGCATATCTTCATACACATATCTGTCTTCAGCAGAGAATTGATCATTACTTGAAAAAAGACGAATGATAGTATCTCTTCTTCTAAAAATATTAAGTCCGAGATATCTCACCGAAGTATAAAGGCCTCCAGCGCTACGAGAATTTACAGTCGTCAATAATGCCACTTTATACAAAACCATACTTCCTAATTTATCACATTCATATAAGAAAGCATTTTCTTTGCTTCTGTCATAGGGTTGAATTTTTCAAGGGCTACTAGTGTACCACATTTGCCTATTATAGATGCTTCAATAGGATGCTCTATCGCCCAAATAAGTTTTTCTGCAAAGTCACCAATGTTGTCATGTTCCGCAATTAATGCACTTTCTCCATCTTTCAAAAACATAGGAATATCACCAACATTTGTCACACAAACAGGATTCTCTGTCAAAAGGTACTCACCTAATTTGGTAGGGAACCCATTTTGAGCTTGAAGACTATCAGGTCTGTCAAGAGCAAGAATCGATGCATTTTTCAGAATTTGTGGCACATCTTGAGGATCTTTTCGTCCCATAAACTCAACTTTATCTGCAATTCCAAGTTTCTCAACTAACTCCACATTTCCAGAAGTGTCTCCTCTCCTTGGTGCTGGCCCTACAATCTTTAGTTTATAATCTGGATGAGTATTTAACACTATTGCAAATGCCTTTATCAGTTGATCAACACCGTCTTTATTATTAGCCCCATGACCACAGAATACTATCGATTTTTCTTCACCTTGCTTCATCACCCCTTCAAAACGTGTTGGATCAACAGTCATATTTATGATTCTAATCTTATCCGCAGGCACGCCTCTATCCACGTATGCTTTCTTCAACGGTGAAGAAATTACGAATAAACCATCTAACTTCTTTGCAGCCTCAATACGTTTTTGGGCTGATTTCTTTTCTCTTTTTGTGTTTGCTGAAACCTCAGGATGTTCTGTAACTTCATTATATATATGCACTCCTCGTTTTCCTACTAATAATGAAACTGCCTCAGGAAGATCATATATCCAAACTATATCACCAGCTTTTACCCTACGAGAAAAACGCCAAACATTAAATAGATGAATGAGATAACGTAATTGTCTATGTCTGACCCTACAAAAAAGATTATCCCAAAGATTATCAATCTTAAGGTTCTTGTACACAGCAGGCATACAATCAAAGTTGTCATTTGGTCGAATGTTGACAACCGTAGCCTTTACACCAAGTTCATCGAAACTTTTTAACCATGCCATATAATGATTATTCGGAGCGAGCCCCGGGAAATAGCCACGGAGAAGGATGTATATATTACCCATTATCTATAATCTTTTTATAACTACAGCGCTTAATTTATGTATTAGGTATGCCCACAATAATCCTCCAACTATAACTATAAAATATCCAAGATAATTTCCGTAGTTAACGTCAAACGAGAATACAGACCAATTAATCATTTTGACATAACGAGGGAGTGTGGTATTAGTCAGGTAAGACTCAAGTGATAGTGAACCCAACAATACAAGCCAACCAAGAGGTTTTTTCAAATGTGTCAAACCGATAAGGAGTAAAGGTAGTACAATGGCACATACCCCGACATACCATGACGCAAAGTTTCTGTGTTGTACAAAAAATAGTAAAAAATGTATCAGCGCAACTACAATGAACCAGATTATATTTATGCTTTTCTTTTTCTGCGAATAATACCCTAGAGATATCCCTACTATAAATGTAACTACATCTGGAATATGCTGAAAAATTGTACTTATGATTACATTATCCGAATTAATAATCGGAATCAATATGAGAGGAAGAACTAAACAGAGTGTATTTGTCAATACTTTACTGTTATATAATAAATATTTATAGAGGATGGGTGTTAAAGCATACATCGGTATTAGCAATGACAAGAACCACGCACAATCATGATTCTTCCAATAAGTAATTAAACTCAGATTAGCAAGATAATACAACCAATCGGTGTCAGGATTCTGTAAAGCTATTATAAAGTCAGGGCATAATTTTAATACTAGATATGGCACAAATATGCGTACATAACGTTTCTTGTACCAACTCCATATACTGCTCTTTTTTGAATAAAATGTGGACAAGCTATAATAAAGGCCAAGACCCGAAAGAAGCAAAAAAAGTGCATTTGCAAATTGCCCTTGAAACATTATATATTTCAAGAAACTGGGCAGTAATACATTATTCTGCGGTAAATGACAAACAATTATTCCAATTGTAGCGATACCTAATAGTTGTGAACGATAATGACTAATTAAAGAAAGATTAATCTGCATATTCTACCATATAAACAGCCTAAAAACAAACCTTACACACATAATATCGACTTAATTATCATTAGAATTATAGAGATATAAATCATGCCAAATGTAGTCAAAGTCTCTTACAAGCAAGGAAATAAATTATTATAGATGGGGAAATAAATCACCTAAAACAAATCTCCTATGATGGAATGATAATGCTCATATACGAAATATGGGTTATTCATCCAAACAACAAAGGTTGCGTAACACATCACGGCAAGTACTAGAATAAAAAAGAATACTTTATGCCAATTGACACGCCACTGATCATTCATGAGATATGTTATTGTGATTATGTAAAAAGGAATGTAATAGTATATCATCCTCGTACGACCAATAGAGCCCAAAAAAGGACACAAAATATACAGCAATGAAATCCTCCAGATTGTATTCTGTGACTTAGTCAATGTTTCTCTATTTCTATATGCCCATGAAATAACAAAAAGGAATATAATAAGATTAGCTATGGAATTCAATGTAGACACATGTTCATTATCAATGAGATAATTATCCTTATATCCTTCAAATCTATCTCCAATTATAAAAGGTTCAACAAATGACAACAATTTGGAAGTTGGGACAACTAGCAAAAACAAGAACACTCCTAACCATATATAGACTTCTCTCTTTGTCAAGGCTACATTACGTCCCACCACAAAAGCCAATGGCAAAAAAAGTAAAACACTTGAATGAAATTGCATTAAGCCTATTGTTATCAACAATACTATCCAGTATCTTCGTTCTATAATTAAAGGCAAACAAAATAAAGTTCCTGCAATGGTAAGTCCATTTCTCATAGAAACAAACGACAAGAAAAATGATTGATCTGGATAGAACATAGTGAAAACCATCGCAAGAATTAGATAACTAGGCTCCACATACTTATAATACGACATAATATACGCCCCAACAACACTTGTCGATACAAATATCAAAAGCAAACGCCAAGTAGGCATTATCTTATTTAGCCATTGATACCCTATTTCAGCATGTAGGTCTTCATCAACCACAAATCCAGATTCTTGCCATTCATAAAACCATTCTTCGTAATTTCTATAGTCTATTCCAAAATCTTTACGTAAAGCCCCAAATAACATAATAGGCGTGAATACAAATATTACTTTTCTTAAATATGCTTTATTATCGCCATCTGGGATCCTTATACTATAGCACAGAAATAACGTAACAAGTATTACGAAATAATAGACATCCATATTCTATGGTTATATTAAATCATAAAAATTTTGCAGTAGTTTATCGTTACATATAGAACACTCTTTTATTCGGAGAGGATGAATAATTAGTTCTACAATTCTCTTAGGCATTTCCTCTATAGGAAGGACGAAGCCTTCTTTACCTACTGACACTGATTCAGACGCGCCAGGAAAGTTATTGCATATAAATGGCACTCGCAACGCGAGACCCTCATGTATAGTATAAGAGAATGTTTCGGATAATGATGTACATACATAGAGGTGTGAATGTGCAAGAAATGGGAAAGGATTGGATTGCATACCTAGTGTTTTTACTTCATTTTCTAGATTGTATTTTTTTATTTCACTATGTATATTATTCATTACAACATCGTTTCCCCCTCCGAGAATTAACCATTGAAATTTGTGGGACCCGTTTAGTAGATTTTTTACTTCTGCGGCAATAGAAGGAATCTTCTCAAATTGCTTAACCGGATCTAATCTTCCTATCGAAATTATTGAAAAAATATCATCTTTTTTAGAAAAGAAACGCTCAATTCCAACAAGCCTCTCTCTTGATTTTATAATAATATCATCAATATTAATAACATTTTCAATAACGACAACCTTAGAAGCAAATTTAGGTAACACATCTATAAATGATTCCTTTGCAAAATTTGATACACAAACTATATTATCTATTCTTTCGTAAAACTTTTGTTCGTTAACACTATGTGTATGACGTCTATAGTCACAATGTATCCATGAAATACGTTTTTTAGCGGGAAGATACGAAATATACCTAGGCATCGTTTCATCAAAGCCAATTACGGCATCATAATTACCACTTCCAATACGTCTTCCTCCCATATAACCATATAGACGAAACAGGTCTATACCAAGTATTTGAAATATTATTCTAATACAGTAAAGACATCTACAAATAAATTTTTGTAAAACATTACCATCATATATATGATGACTAAGCCAAATACACTCAGGTAATACTGTACAATTGGGCATCTTATATTTCAAGGCTCCTTTGCATTCTCTAGCAAAGATATCCACTTTTATCTTTGAAGTATCAAGAACTGATAGCAATGATTGTAAACTTGTACGAGATCCTCCTATTTCGAAACAACTAGTTACAATTAATACCGTCTTCATTTATACAATATTAGGCTATATTATTCAATTGATTTACATTATTTGTTATATTCAGAAAAGAATACTTCCAACTGCTGGCGAGAATATCTTTCATCTTTACTATAGAGTTTGGATTCATGCATAATAATATCGTCTATTGACCATTTAAATTTAATAAACTTAGCAGGAATGCCACCACATATGCAATATGGAGGGAACTCCTTTGTGACAACAGCTCCGGCAGCAACTATCGATCCTCTATTAATATGGGCTCCTGCACACAATGTGACCCTAGCTCCTATCCATACATCTTCCTCCACTATGATATCTTTATTGAAATCATGATTCACATCTAATCTATCTTTATCTTCATCTCGAACATCAATGAGAGGTGTCCCTACTATAGACATATGATTACCATCTATTACAAGCAATTCTCTAGCTGTAAAAGACCATCTCCTCATTATAAATTTACATCTTGGATTCATTATTTGTGAATCTGGACCAATAGACACTTTTTCTTCAAGTATAAGGTTATTTGAATTATAGACATGTGTAGACCGCGGAACTTGGGCCGTTTTATGTACATTAGGATAATGATTAGTCTTATAGAATGAAGCAAAAAAACGTAACATCCTATATATACCTTTTACGAAATTAACACAATATCCAATCATAACAATTATTCTAATTCAAGCTCAAATAATATTTCAAAAAATATAATGATTCAACTCTAAGTTTCTCAACTCTCGCAGTTACAGCATTAAAGTCAACATCATTCACAATAATATTCTTAACATCACTAAGACTTGTTGCAAGACGGTTACTGCACCCTAGCATTGACAAAAGGGATTCAAAACGAGCCAACCCTCGTTGCTTATTTCCTATCACAATAAATTGTTTGCCAAAAATTATACTAAATACCATTCCGTGAAATGAGTCAGTTATAACGAAATCTGCTTCCTTTATTTTTGAAAGCCAAGTTTCGACTGAAGGCATTTCTGAATTATGCGTAAGAAGACCATCTTGTGTCAATAAACTAAATTCACTTAACTTCAAATAATTTGACACATAGTCAACCATGCTTTGCTTCTCTTTGGTATAATCAAGAATGTAGGTAAATAAAATCTTACCATCCCTATCTTTGTTTTGTATAAATTTGTTGTAATCACTGGCCGTCAAAAGTAATGTAGGGTCCAATACTTGAGTTGAATTAACTCCCAAAAAATTTGCGCATAGGTCAACACCAGAAGATTCTCTGACAGATATCGCATCAAACAAATTCACATACTCCTTACACTGTGCCGTTAATTGTTCTGAAAAGCGCCATTTAGAATGTCCAAAAGAAGCAGCATATGACAAACGTTTTATTTTCCATCCTTTTGTAAAATTCAAAAAATACTCTGGACAAAAATCAGGTATCCATACTTGATCACTACCGACAATAATGCAATCATAATCTGTTTCTCTAATACTATATAGCGACTCAATCCCTTCAAATCTATCAGAACATTTAATATTCTTTGTAATAAATGGTCTTATTTTTTTTGCTATCTTGTCATAGTCTTTTTTTGTTATATAAGGTCTAAACTTGGTTGTAACATTTCTGCGCATAATATAGTGCTCTATATTACGCTTTATAAATCCTAAAAGCAATTTAAAGAAGCCTCTATCTTTAGGATAAATGTGTAAATCAATATGCTCAACTTCACATCCCATTCGCTTGATTATTTCTTGTAAAGCATAAGCCTGCAACAAACCTCCATAGTTAGCTTCCAATGGATGTGTCAATATTCCTATTTTCATCTATTTATCAATCTTGATATATACATTTTGACAAAAAAAACGAAAGATGGCCTATATTTTTTAGTATAAGTCTCAAGAGCTATAACACCTTTACTACAATATTCATTCCAAAAAGCAGAATAATCATCTGGTTCTTTAGGACTTACTACAATATATGGATTGGATTTCAGAGCAATATCTATATTAGAGCTATCCATTATGGCGTGAATTCGTTGCATATACGACATGCCTTTACTACTATTGACAACAACTAAACTGATACCGTTTGTATTATCAATTGTGCTTTTATCGCCCCAAAAATCCGCTATCAAAATATCACTACAACTGTTGTGCAACTTAGACGGGCATTTAAAACATGAGGGTCGAAGAGTTAAATTATGAATAAAGCCTAACATATATTCATCTCTTTTGTAATATTTCAAGCACTTTTTATCTTTAAATACATAACGTGTTGAATATGTTTTATAGCCTGTTCTCTTATCTCTAAATGATACATCATTTATTACTTTACCACCAGATTTACGTTTAATGTAATCTCTCCATACTAAAGGACTGGGCACACCATGACACGCCACTTCTATAGTTAATAGATTATCATATTCCTTTCTTAAGAAACAGTTCAACCCCGACACTTGGCATGGAGTTCCCGAAAACAAAACAGAACGTCCTTTATCTAGATTAGATTTAACCTCTTTATATGTATCACATATAAGACTTTGAAGATATTTAGAACCTCGCAAATTTCGAATTTCTTCTTGCGTTTCAACACTCCTATGGTAAACTTCCCACTTATCATTAAAAGACGCCCCAAAAACAATACCTCCATTTTTAATAGTCTCTTCTGCAAGCATTGTAAATATTCCGCCTGAAGATGATTCCATTCGAATCTTCTCATTGGGATTAATGGCAGCATAAACATCAATAGAATCAGCGTGTTCTGAACGATTCAATACTGGACAAACTTGTTCACAAAGACCGCAGTTAATACATTCATCTTTGTCAACTAACGGATATCTAAAACCTTGTTTATCCTCGTCAAATCTTATACATTGTTTTGGACATATCTGTACACAAGCAGAACATCCACAGCACATATGCTTATCAACAATTTCTATCACTTTTGAAACCTATTAATTTGTTTTCTTACCATTAAAATAATATAATCACGTTCCTGAGAGGAAAAACCAAAAACAAATGATACAACACACACTGATATTACACTTGTAGTACAAACTATAAAAAAACGAGAAATACTCTCAGACATATTTACACTTGTTAAATAAGGAATAATAAAAGAGAGAGTGGCTACTAAAAAAATGGGAAGGTAAACATTCTTAAAATAACGTTTTATCGAAAGATGCAATCGTTTTCTAACCATCAACAATCTAACAATCTGAGTAAATGCTTCAACACAAAAATGAACTATAAATACCGAATATGCTGGAGCACCAAAGCTAAGTACTATATACGAAATTGGCAGAATTGAAATCATTAAAAATCCACATATTAAATAATATGAACGAACCTTTCCTGTCGCATTATTTGCCGTTAGTATAGGATTAATAATTGTGTAAATTAGTGTGGTTGCTAAAGCAATTCGAATAAATACAGAAGTATCATTTGGCACTACAGTTAGCCAAATATTTAATACAAATGGAGTTTCAAGAATTATGGGCAGGCTTAATAGCCACATCAAATAAAATGAAAACCTTGAACTACGCTCCATTAACAAATGCATCTGCGAATTATCGTTATTAGCATAACACTTTATAATCTGAGGATTAATTGCAGTTTGAAAATTTGTAATAAAGACTTGAATTGCAGATTGTACCTGTTGTGCTATACCACGTGCAGCATTAACAACAGGACCAAAAAAAACGTTTAAAAGCATACTTAATCCCTGTCCGAACGCAATACCAGATAGTCCTCCAAACATATTCCATCCTGCGAAATGTAACATTTCTCTCATCAATACAAAATCACGTGATAGCTTATACTTTGATTCCGCAAAATGTCTAGAGCAATAGAGGCTATAGCAAGACCTGATAGAAATCTGCACTAACAGAAGCAAGAATGAGTACACTATCAATTTATCATAAGGGATTATTAGAAGTATATAAATGACACAAAGTTTCAGTACTGCCTCTAAAATAGAAATATACGCAAAGGCCGACATCTTTTCATGTGCAATGATAAGAGCATTATATGGCACACTAATTATAGAAACAAATAAAGAGAAAGCAGAACACTGAAGAACCCAAAAAACCGCATCTATCCTTTCTATCGGAATAGTCATTCTATTATACAAAAACCAAATTCCAACAGTCTCCACAAGGGCAACACTAACAATACCAATAACGATATGAATTAAAAGTGATATACTAAATATCTTTTGCAGTTCTAAGCTATTATTCTTGCCTAATGAAATAGTAATATACCGTTGTGACGCAGCAGTCATTGAAGCATTAAGAATGCCAAACATACTAACCAAGCTTCCAATAACATTGTAAATTCCATAATCCTCTACTCCCAAAGTCTCAAGTATTACTCTGCTGGTATACAGAGTAATCCCCATCATCAAGAACATTCTAACATACAACAGAAGAGTATTCTTTGCTATTCTTTTACTATTTGAAAATTGGTCTGTCATCTAACTTGGAATGAAATAGCAACTTACAAAATACAACCATCACATATAGAATAGAATGATAAGAATGTATATAATATTATATAAGCAATGAATATATTATTTACAAGGTTGACTAACTTCGCATTGCTACACTAACTAGACAATAACGTTTCTAACTTAGGATTCTATTCTACGGCTATAAATGTTTATAATGGTTATACCTTCAAAATATGCTCTACTTTGTACCTTATACATCCTTTCGCCAAACCATCTTATTCACAATACCAACATAAGATTGAATAATCTTCACAACCTTTGTTGATACGTTCTCATCTACATAGTCTGGAACTGGAATACCATGCTGTCCATCTCTGCAGAGGGCTACCGCAGTATCTACCGACTGAAGCAATGACTTTTCATCAATACCAGCTATCACGAAATCTGCCTTATCAATAGCCTCAGGACGCTCGGTTGATGTACGGATACATACAGCAGGGAAAGGATGACCTACTGAGGTAAAGAATGAACTCTCTTCTGGAAGTGTACCCGAATCTGAAACCACAGCAAAAGCATTCATCTGTAAACAGTTGTAATCATGAAACCCTAACGGTTCCTGCTGGTTGACTCGTTTGTCTAGCTTGAAGCCACTAGCTGCAAGTCGATTTCTTGATCGCGGGTGACATGAGTATAATATTGGCATATCATACTTCTCTGCCATCTTGTTTATTGCATTGAAGAGCGACAAGAAGTTCTTTTCTGTATCAATATTCTCCTCTCTGTGTGCTGAAAGAAGGATATATTTGCCTTTCTCAAGTCCAAGTCGTTTGTGTATGTCTGAAGCTTCGATTTCGGCCAAATTCTCATGAAGTACCTCAGCCATAGGGGAGCCAGTAACGTAGGTTCTCTCCTTTGGAAGACCACAATCTGCCAAATATCTGCGAGCATGCTCAGAGTACGCCATGTTGACATCTGAAATGATATCAACGATACGACGGTTCGTCTCTTCTGGCAGACACTCGTCTTTGCATCTGTTTCCGGCTTCCATATGGAAAATAGGTATATGTAGTCGCTTTGCTCCTATTACCGAAAGGCATGAGTTTGTGTCTCCTAGCACTAGTACCGCATCTGGCTTACAAGCGACCATCAGCTTATATGAGGCACTGATAATGTTGCCACATGTTTCTCCTAGATCAGCGCCAACAGCGTCCATATATACTTCAGGTTCCTTTAGTTTCAAATCTCTGAAGAAAATACCATTGAGATTATAGTCGTAGTTCTGACCTGTGTGTGCCAGAATAACATCAAAGTATTTTCTTGTCTTGTTGATTACAGCTGCCAAACGAATAATCTCTGGACGTGTTCCAACAATAATCAACAACTTCAATTTGCCATTATCTGCAAATTTTATATCACTGTAATCTGTTCTCAGTTTCATACTATTTGTTTTCTACTGGATCAAAAAATGTATCTGGACGATTAGAATCAAAAATCTCGTTACAGTACATAACTGTAACCAAATCCTGCGTATCACTCAGGTTTATGATATTGTGTGTATAGCCTGGAAGCATTATCACACTTTGTATCTTCTCACCAGACACTTCATAGTTTATTACTTCATCTGTTCCTTCCTTGCGCATCTGTATCAAGCCATGACCAGAGACAACAATAAACTGCTCCCACTTCGTGTGATGCCAATGCTGCCCTTTGGTGATACCTGGCTTAGATATATTTATGGAAACCTGTCCGCACTTTAGTGTGTGGACGAGTTCTGTAAATGATCCTCTGTTGTCCACATTCATCTTAAGGTCGAAGATTGCTTTCTCCTTAGGCAAGTATGAAAGGAACGTGCTGTATAAGCGCTTGGCAAATGAATCAGAAGCTATCTCTGGAATCATCAGGGTTTTAGGCATCTCAGCGAACTTATATAGCAAATCTACAATCTCACCAAGCTTTACATGATGTGTGATTGGTGCTGCACAGTATCTTCCGTCTGACTTCATCACTGTTTCTACTCCATCAAACTCACAGTGGTGCTCATTGCCCTTCAAAGCATCTATCATCTCCTCTACAAGATCATCTATATAGAGAAGCTCCATATCTACAGATGGATCGTTTACTGTGATGGGCAGGTCGTTTGCAATATTATTGCAGAATGTAGCTACAGCCGAATTGTAGTTTGGTCGGCACCACTTGCCATAGAGATTCGGGAACCGGTATACCAGCACCTTGGCGCCTGTCTCTTTTGAGTACTCAAAGAATAGCTCCTCACCAGCCTTCTTGCTCTTTCCATATTCAGATGTGCCGAATCGGCCAGCAAGAGTCGCCTGAATACTAGACGACAGCATCACTGGACATGTATTGCCATGCTTCTTTAGGGTATCGAGTAAAGTAGATGCAAAACCAAAATTACCTTGCATGAACTCTTCTGTATTCTGTGGACGATTCACACCTGCCAGGTTGAACACGAAATCTGCATCTTTACAATATGCATCCAGCTGCTCCGAAGTCGAATCTACATCATACTCATATACCTCAGAGACCGTCAAAGTACCATAGCACTTCGCTTTCCCCTCTTGAATATTCCTCAACTGAGCCACAAGGTTCTTCCCCACGAACCCCTTTGCTCCAGTAACTAATATCTTCATATTGTCATCTTTGTTCGTCTACGAATTCCACGGATAATACAGAAACCGACACAATGCCAATTCGTCAAATCCGTCAAATTCGTTGACCGACTTACTGAATATTAGGTATCCCCTTCAACTCATTCTGTATATACTCCAATGCTTCTATCTTAGCCTTTGTCTCTTCTAAGTTGAGCCTCTTCGTATTGTCAGAATTGAACTCTGTCAATGTCACTCGCTTGGCATCACCCTCTGTAAAGAACTTATCATAGTTAAGTGTACGATTATCGGCAGGCACGCGATAGAAATTACCCATATCCTCAGCCTTCGCACACTCCTCGTTTGTCAAAAGTGTCTCGTACATTTTCTCACCGTGACGAATACCAATCACCTTGATATCTTCTTTCTTACCGCCAAAGAGCTCGCATACTGCTTCTGCCTGTGTCTGAATTGTACAAGCTGGAGCCTTCTGTACAAGAATATCTCCATTCTGACCATGCTCAAAAGCAAAGAGAACGAGGTCAACAGCCTCCTCGAGCGACATTATGAAGCGTGTCATCTTTGGCTCTGTTAATGTGATAGGATTGCCCTTGCGTATCTGGTCTATCCACAAAGGAATAACAGAACCACGAGAACACATTACATTACCATATCGTGTACAGCATATCTTTGTATCACCAGAATATCGACTTTTAGCAACTGCTATCTTCTCCTCGATAGCTTTGGTTATTCCCATAGCATTGATTGGATATGCAGCCTTGTCTGTTGAGAGACAGATTACCGCACCAACTTTCGCCTCAATAGCAGCTGTCAATACATTGTCCGTACCGATTACGTTTGTTCTTACAGCTTCCATTGGGAAGAATTCACAGCTAGGCACCTGCTTAAGAGCTGCTGCATGGAAAATATAGTCAACGCCAGGCATTGCATTACGGCAGCTCTGCAGATCACGGACATCTCCTATGAAGAACTTTATCTTGTTAGCCACATCAGGGTACTTCACCTGGTAGAGGTGACGCATGTCATCCTGTTTTTTCTCGTCACGAGAGAAAATACGTATCTCTGCAATATCTGTGCGGAGAAAACGGTTAAGCACTGCATTGCCGAAGCTACCTGTGCCTCCTGTAATCATAAGGGTTTTACCCGCAAAAATTGACATATCTTTATCTGTTTTATTATTATTCTATAATTATAAATAAGCTACGCTTAGCAGTAAAACCCCTTATACCACTCCGCAAACCTCCTCAGTCCCTCTCTCAACGGCGTAGCTGGCTTGAACCCAAAATCCCTTTCCAACGCACTAGTATCCGCGTATGTCACAGGCACATCGCCTGCCTGCATAGGAACCAACTCTTTGTGCGCCTCAAAATCATAATCAGCAGGCAATACCCCAGCACGAATCAACTCCTCTTGTAATATCTGCACGAAGTCTAGCAGATTCTCTGGCTGATTATTACCGATATTGTAAACCTTGTATGGTGGGATCGGAAGCCCATCTTCACCTGTCACTCTCTCTGGCGCCTTCGCCATCACTCTGGTAACGCCCTCTACGATATCATCTACGTATGTAAAGTCACGCTTGCAGTTGCCATAGTTGAAGATCTGTATCTTCTCACCTTTAATGAGCTTGTTGGTAAAACCGAAGTAGGCCATGTCAGGTCGACCAGCTGGTCCGTACACTGTAAAGAAGCGCAAACCCGTCGATGGTATATTATACAACTTACTGTAAGCATGCGCCATAAGCTCATTGCTCTTCTTCGTAGCCGCATAAAGACTTACTGGATTGTCAACCTTGTCTTCTACAGAATACGGCACCTTCTTGTTGGTTCCATAGACACTGGACGACGAAGCATATACCAGATGCTTTACCCCACTGGCTCCATTGTCATAACTGTGGCGACACGCTTCCAAAATATTATAGAAACCTAGAATGTTTGCCTCAATATAAGCATCAGGATTGGTAATCGAATACCTGACACCCGCTTGAGCAGCAAGGTTGACTACAATCTCTGGCTTGTATTTTGTAAAAACCTCTTCTATCAACGACTTATCCGCTATGCTACCCTTGATAAAAACAAACCTCTCCCCGAACTTCGACAACTCATTCAACCGATACTGCTTAATAGACACATCGTAATAATCACTGAGATTGTCAATTCCCACTACATGAACCTCCGGATCATCGTTTAAGACCCTCTTTACCAAATTCGACCCGATAAAGCCCGCAGCTCCTGTTATTAGTATATATTTCATCATATATTGATTACTCTCATAAACCCACACTCAAAATTACACTTCCCTCTCACGGATTATATATATTCCTACCCATCTATTCCTACAAATCCGTGGTAATCCGTATTAATTCGTATCAATCCGTATGAACTCCCACAAAATCCCTAGAATCCCTTAAATCTGCGTGAGCCCCCAAAAATCCCCGTGAGCCTAAAAATCCCCAGACCATCCATGCCCCAGGTCCCAATGCTCATCATACACGAACTCAAAGTATGGGAGATGGAAGGTTTCTTCAATCAGCGTTGTGAGCTCGTCTTGGATAGGATCTGCCCATTTGCCGACAAACACTATGAATTTATCAATATTCCAACTCACACGACCACGAGGAATCTGAGTATAATCACCTTTTAAATTATTATTGTTGTTCCATACGCGATGATGTATGGATGGATGATTAATAAAAGGAAGTCCCAGCGTAGCCACTTCTTCTATCTTCTTGGGCGTTACTTGCTCTTTATATACTCCAAACAAAGAATGTTCCTGCTCATCATACCAGAATATACCTACAGATGGCATCTCCTCATCAAATGATGCCATATCCGCCATCTGCTGGTTATGTTGCTCTCGATCTAATGATGTCATTGTTGTTTTTATTTTTCCCTCATACGGATTTTTACGGATTAATACGGAAGATTATTATCGCATTTATCCGTTTGCGTGCTTGTTGAAAATTCATTCAAAATAATCTGTATATATAAATCTGTATCAATCAGTATGCAAGCAACCAGCAAAAAACAACACTCCAACTCCCCATAGGTCCCATAATCATCTAACCCATAGGTAGTTACAACTCTCTCAGAACAAAAAGTGCCTTTCAACACCTGTTAATAAAGCCCCCAAAGAGGCAATAGTCTCACAAAATTAGTTGATTTTATGGACTATTTCAATAAATGGTTACGGTTTTACCCCTCTTCTTTACGGCAATTTCATTTAAAACGCGAAGTAAAAAGTTTCATTATACGGGAATGCTTCGTATATCCGCCTCTGCATATTCTGTTTCAACGGCACCCAGGTATTCCGGGCATTGCCACCCACCCTTGACTGTTGATTGTTTCGTTTTGCATAATGCCGACTCTTATATATAGATAGCAGCGAAGGCACGGAAAATTATGCTTGTGCGTATGACGTGCGTATGATGATCGTATGATGTGCGTATGTGTTTGTAGGGGGATAGGCTTTGGCATTACTGGGGAAAGTATGGTCGCAAACATTCCAGAATTGTTGAATGGATATGTTTGATGTTGTATTATTGTAGGAATCTACACGTTAGATTGTAGAGTTATATGAAAGAGCCGTACCTCTTCTTTGTGATAAAGATCCACAAGTGCAAAAATCGCCGAATCCATATAAACTATCCCCAATGTTAAAATACTAAAATAAAACACGCTCCCTATAACCTAACGCACAGACGCTGCGTAACATGACAAGAATATTACTAGGTAATATCACAACGTATTGAAATTACAAATACTGAGAAATATGACAAACATGAGATATTTTGTATTACTAATCGTAATGATGTTCATGCCTTTAGGCATGTATGGCCAAACAGGCACCCAGCCTGCCGGAAATGGTGTAGCAGGAGATCCATATCTGATAGGTACTGCCGAAGAACTCTTGTGGTACGCTTTGAGAGTTAATGATGGTTACGGAACTATAGAGGGAAAACTGATAAATGATATAGATTACAGCATGTATAACGATCAAGATCGTTACATGATAGGTAACCAAAAAGGTGTTCGTTCTTTCAACGGTGTCTTTGATGGAGATGGATACACCATTACCATAGGCTTTAATTTTCAAAATGCGGCTTTAGACTGTGTCGGTTTATTCGCCTTTGTTGACAATGCCACTATTAAAAATCTTAATGTTGATGGAACATTGACAATTAGTGGTCAGTGGTGGCACGTTGGTAGTATAGTGGGAGGAGATAGCGATCTCGATGGCAAAACAAGATATATTAAAAATTGTACGAGTAGCGTTGTTATAACAGCTACTAAAGAGAAAGGCACCCAAGATTTTGTTTCCTTAGGAGGAATAATAGGATGTAGCCAAAAAGGAACTTTGTACATGGAGCAATGTGGATTCCTTGGTAATATCATATCGACATCAAAAGCTACAGATAATACTAGCTATCGAGTAGAGATAGGCGGGTTGGCAGGTCTCGTTAAAAGTGGACATATATATGAAAGTTATGTATATGTAGATGATTCTAGTGGGATGACTCTTACAGATGAAGGCTCTAAACAGGGTAATTATTTTTACCCACTAGTTGGCAATAGGTCAAGTCATAGTACAGGCGTAGTTACTACTAAAAATGGAAGTAACCAACTTAGAAATTGTTTCTTTGCTGGAAAAGTTAACGGGAGGACACCGACAAAGAATAGCTATAATCCTCCATTCCAGGAATGGCCTAATAATATCAATAAAGATTATCCTAACAGACAGCCAACTTTGGAGGAAATCCTAGCGGTAATAGATTCTAAAGCTACTGATATGTATATCCGTTCAACAGCAGATATGCAGCGCTTTGCTAATGCTGTGAATGGGGGAAATAGAACGATTAATGGACATCTTAGAAAGTGTATTGAGTTTAACGGAACGGTGGGTGGTAATATTGACAATGTGACTAGGAATTATTCAGGAACTTTTGATGGTAATAATCATACGATTACTATAAATAGAAATGAAATGTCGTATGGATTATTTGATTTGACACTTGATGCCGTTATACAAAATCTCAACCTTAGCGGTAGTATTTCGGGAAATATTAATTGTGGTTCGTATATTTATCGTAATGTTGGTGATAATACGCGCTTGATTAATTGTATTAATAAAATGAATTTTATTACAGGAACTAATTCTACAGCACTGATAGGAGGTTTTGTTTATTATACTAATAAAAATATAACATTCCAAAAATGTGCATATATAGGTACGATAGAAGGTAAGGGGAATACATCTGCATGTTATGGGTTCTTATGTAAGATATATAACAGTCCCAATATTCTCATAGAAGATAGTTACGCTAACTTTAGTTTAATAAAAGCTACTGGCGCTCAATTTATACCTAGTGAAAATGCAGTAACCTTAACCAACTCCTACAGCACCGATAAAACCCCAGAGCAATACGCCTCTGGCGAAGTCTGCCACCTCCTAAATGGTAGTACCTCGGAGACAACAGGTCCTTGGTATCAAAATATAGGCACAGAGCCTAACCCTGTTCATGCAAAGTGCTCTTGCCCTGAACATGCTGGCGAGAATAAGGTGGTGTATAAGAATGACCATAAAGAGTGCCCTGGTGCCCCAACTACCCACCATTCTACATACAATAACATTATCCTTACTGGTGCAGAGTTGTTTGACTATCCAGATCATAAGGATGTAGATTTCGCAGCTGGCGATTTCAATTGTTCTATTTGCGGAGATATAAGCCTTGATTCTGAGGGAAATTATCTGATATACAATGATGACAAGCTCAGATCTTTCGCTGGTGAAATTGAGGCTGGGAATATGTATAACGCAAAGGTACTATGTAATTTCAGTGCAGGAACTACCACGACAGTAGGTAGTGCTACCCACCCATACGCTGGCACATTCGATGGCGGCTATAATACCATTACCTTGCAGGGTACTCCTCTGTTCGATTACGTCTCTAGCGCGACAATAAAGAATCTCCTCGTGGCGGGAACTGTTGAGTCTGAGAAAGGTAAAAATAATGCAGTTGGTAGTATAGTAGCAGACAATATCAATCAACCTCTTACACTTGAGAGTTGTATCAGCACCGTATTAATAACAAAACCTACAAAAGGCGGAAAACCAACTGTCGGCGGATTGATTGGTAACGCTAAAGTTGCAGGATGGTCCGTATCAAATTGTGGGTTCGCAGGTAGTTTCAATGATGGTATTACAAAAGTAAGTGGTATCGTAGGCAATCCGAGCGCCACTGGATATATCCGAAAGAGTATAGTGTATTACCAACCATCGAACTACAATAGCACTAGTACTAACTACAATACCTTCGCTCCTACCATCGCTAAACTGACCGACTGCTACTATAATCGTACCCTCGGTACGGCTACTCGTAGTGGTGAAACAAAGAAAACCGCTGATGAGTTCAAAGATGGTACAGTAAGAAATCTGCTGAATGGCGTCAACAATAAGACGGTGTGGTATCATTATGGCGCTGATCCTGGGTTAAGATACCCAACTATTGTTGGTTATGTATGGACTGGAGCTACTGACTCAAATTGGTCAAAAGCTTCAAACTGGAAGAAGGGCAAAGCTCCAGTAAATATGGAGGCGGCTGATGAAACAATTACGATTCCAGCAGTTGCTTTCATCAAGAAGCATTATCCTACTATCAGCAGTAATGTCAATATCAATAACCTTCATATTGATCCAAGTGCTGCCGTAAATATTCCGGCCGCTGACATCACCGTAAATGTGAATGGCACAATTACAAACCAGGGAACATTTACAGTTAACTATGGCGATGCATTCTCATCAGTGAATGGAGCTCCTAATCTCGTTATCAGTGGAGCATCGCCTAAGGGAATTACAGTAAACCGCACAGTCAAGCAGGATATGCTTTATTATATGGGTTCTGCGACTGCTGAAGGGACTATAAATGAGGGCTATAATACCGGAGGTGATTATCTGGCATATTTTAATGCCCCAACTTTGAGTTTTGTCGTTGCTCGCTCTGAGGCTAGATTCCCTGTTCCTCAGTATGTAGGTTGTACTGTCGGTTTGCGCCCTTATGGTTCAGGTGATGTATCTATCAAACAGATTGGTACTATCCACAACTCTGAAAACATTCCTGTGCATTGCGTTGAAGGCTGGAACTGGCTGTCTAACCCATATCCATATACTGCAAAGACTTGGGATAGCGACATGAGATGTGGTTTGCTTCCTGAATTGTCCGACAATATGAGAAAGACTGTTTGGGTAAGACGCAATATAGGTGGCGACAAATATACTTATGCGACTTACAATGCAGGGTTGGATATAGCAACTACTCACGGCAGGGTAAATGAAGACAATAAAGTAGATCCTAAGTATGCTACAGAAGATGCTAAATACATAGCACCTTTCCAAGATTATTGCATCTACGTAAATACTACCGGCGATTATTCTATAAGTGGCATCCCAGCTGGTAGCAAGTATTCGCACCTTAAATCAGCATCTCTTGAATCGTTGAAGAGCGTGATTCGTTTGAATGTATTGACTGATGGCAATGACATTATGGACGATCAGGCTGTCTTGGTTCTTCGTGAAGACGGTATACTTGGCGTATCTGATATCGACTCACATAAATACACATCTTCATCGCTGAATCAGATTCACATTCACAAGCATAATTCTAACAACAAATACGCTATCGCACTCTACCCTTCCGCCACCGATATGGAAGGTGTCGAGATTCCTATGACAGTTACATCTGCAAAGGGAACAAAGAGTGTTACTATTGCGGCTGATTTGTCAGAGTACATTGATGATTATGATGTCATACTTATCGATCACAAGGATCAGACAGAGATCAATCTAAGCACAGATTCTTATGATCTTTCTGCTTCAGACCTTTCTCTTAAACGTTTCAGTATCGTTTTGAGAAAGAGTGATGTTTCAGAAACAGAGAATACAGGTTCTGCAACTAGTATCGATAATACTATAACAAATCGACGTTTCATCGCGTATACTACACAAAGCAACATTATTGTAGAACTTGGCTCAGCTGATGAAGGTAGTGCAATAAGCATTATCGACCTTATGGGTCGCGAAGTGACTAAGATCAACAATAGCAGCAAGTATAACATCATTCCTATCTCTCAAAAAGGTGTGTATATAGTTGTTATGAATGATAAGTCGCAGAAGGTAATTGTAAAATAAACTAATCGCTATGAGTAATTTAATTACCAAAAAGAACTATATATCTCCAATAGTTTCTCAGATATCTCTTGATTATACATCGACATTATTGTCTTTTAGTCCGAACAATAATGATGGAAATGACGATGGAAGTTGGAGAGATCTAGGAACACCATCAGTCCCTGAGACCCTATCTTCTGCCTCTATGTTTTCAGACAATCCTACAACTATAGGCAGCAATCTCACCCCATTCAACTCATCAAATTCTCCGTTTTAAACAATTTCTCCCCCCTTTTATATCCAATCCCTTACTAGAAATCTAGTAAGGGATTTTTTCAGCTTTGTACAACCTGATTTCACACTCACAAAGTCGTTGAAACAATGGTAAATTGTTAGATTACACATTGCTAACTGCCGCATTTCGCTTATTAGTAATAAATTAGTGAAACCTACAAAGTAACCTTATCGGGAGAATTTACGTAATTTAGCACAGGGTTTGCTGGACATTTATCAACGGTCTTAGAATGTAGACTTGTTAATAAGTAATTCTAGTCAACCTTAAGATTTTTAGTCGGCTTGCACGATTTGTGCCTCCTGATTCTTAAAGTCAATATTTACGCACAATAATTTATCGAGATACTAATTAAGTTTGCTAGTAACGACATTAAAAACAAAGGAAACCAAGCCCACAAATAGATTATCTATGCGTGGGTGACTTATAAAATATTTCACGTAACAAGCATTTGTATGAAAAAAATGAGATATATAAGACTTATAGTCCTTGCTTGCCTTGCTCTGGTATCACTCGGTGCCTGGGGAGATAATTTTGTGTTTAAAGGTCCAGGAAACGATTGGAATGATATAAATAATTGGGGGAAAGGTCAAGCGACTCCATATTATACAGGTTGGAATGCTGCTGATAGGCTACCACAATCAGGCGATTGTATTTACATAAATGCTAGCGTAGTTTGTCCGAATGATTTAGAGTGTCTTGATTTTTATACTTCGGCAGGCGTGGTCTTCACTTGTAATGGAAACCTTATTTCTCAAGGTCATATTCATATGTATGGTGGAGAAGTAAATGTAAATGGCAACATTTATTGTAAGAACGAATTTGAGCAACAAAGCGCAGCATCACTGACGTGTACAGGAAGTTTTACGTCAGAAAATCATGTTTATGTTAACGGAAGCGTTAGTATTGGAGATGGAGGATTGGATTGTAAAGATGTTAAAGTCCAAAACTCATCATCTTCATTGGCATGTACTGGGAATGTTGATACACATGGAAGAAATTTTGAAATTTCTGGCAGTGTTGTTGTCGGAGGAAATATCAGTTGTGGCTATTTCCCTATGTCGGATAATTCTTCATTGGTATGTGGAGGTAGTGTTGACACTAATAATAATAATTTTCAACCTAATGGCAGTGTTGATATTGCTGGCAATCTGAATTGCGGATATCTACCTCTATCGTCAAACACAACGTTTAAGGTAGATGGTGAGTTTAGGGCTACAAGCATGAATATCGCGTGGGATTTAAATGGAACGGAGATTATTATTGATTTTTTGCCAGATGCAATCAATCATAGTAAGGAAGACACCGAGCGAATCATACAGAGTCTAATAGATAAAGGAGCTTACCAAGAAGTTAAGAAAAACTCATGGACTGGAGTAGAAAGTGAGGATTGGTTTAACAATAACAATTGGTACAATGCAAAAACTGGAGCGAAATCAATTCCCGATCAATATACGGATGTTACAATTGCAAATACAGCAGCGAATATGCCCGTTATATCTAGGAGTGATTTAATTCATGTTAGAAATATCATTATTGAGGATAATTGTAAATTGACATTAAACGCTGGAGCAAGATTACACGCTAAGTCTATTTCTGTAGTGAATTCAGGTAACAATGACGCTATTGTTATCAATCAGACATCAGGCAATATGGTGTCCGTACTTTTACAGGAACCTATTAAGTATAAAAATGGAGCCTATTATAACCATGTGAAGATAAATACAACATATCCTACTGGTAGATATATGTATGTAGGTTCGGAGACTACAGAAGGAAATATAACGACTAATGGGTGTATGTTCTATCTTCATGATCATGCTACAGATAGTTATGTATCTTCTAGTCAATACAGAGATCCATTTAATCAGGCTGGTTTCCTGGCTAAAGGAGGTTCAGGAACGTTCAGCGTGACCCAAGAGGGTACTATATTGTCTTCTGGATCAAAAACACTTGATGTTAGAAGATACAGGACTCACGAAGATGGTAATACATGGTGTTTACTTTCCAATCCATTTTCGTATGCATATCCGTTGAATAATATAGAGTGCGATAATAATGTGGATCCTGTTTTATGGTTCGACAATTACACAGGGTCTGGTTATGAATACTCTACATATAGTGTAGCGACACATACGCAGGTAGGAGATGTAGCCATAAATTCTGACGTAATAGCTCCTCAACAGGCTTTCTATGTTAGAGCTCATGAAAATGCTGCTCCTGGTGCAGTGGGCTTTTTAAAGTTTAATGCTTTGCCAAGCAACTATAGTCTAGCATCATCTAGATTGAAATCTGCGAGTGTGGAGAACGATGTATTAAGGCTGACACTTAGTTCTGAGGGCCTCAATACAGATGAGTTAGCCATGGTATTTAGGGAGGGGGGATCTCTTGATGTTATCTATGGTGACGCTGAAAAAATGATATTAGAGAAAACAAAGAATCAGATATACGCAGTAAAAGAAAATAAACGTATGGTGATACCATACTATCCTGCTGCAGAGGACATATTGGATGCTGAGCTTCCTCTAGGTTTGATGCTTTCTTCAAAATCATATCAAGGTACCTTTACTGCGAAAAATATTGATATGTTTAATTCTGAAGTAAATGTATTTTTGCGAGATAATTTGACAGGAGAAGTAGTTGACTTAAGAGAGAATAATGCATATTTGTTTGAAGAGCGAGGTGGACAATATATCTCAGATAGATTTTCTCTAATACTTAAGTCTGCAGAAAATCAAGAGGAGGCTCTTGGTAGTATCTCGACCTCAATTAATACAGATGAAACTATATCTGTATACTCTACAGATGGTTATATCATAGTACGTTCGTCGGTTAATAATATTTTACCATCCGATATGGTAGTTAGAATCTATGATGTTTGTGGAAAAATGATCAGTAAAACTAAGACATCTGATGTTATAACGAAAATTCCATTCGGAGGAAAAAAAGGCATGTACGTAGTTGATGTTATATCATCAAGTATATCAAAAACATCTAAAGTGCTTGTTTGGTAATATGTTTCAAATAGAATCTATTACCATGATGTAAGTGTGAAGACATTTATGTTTGTTTTTTGAAATAAAGTGTTTACATTTGCAAACACGTTACATGAGATTTAGTATGTTATCGTAGGCTAGTGTTGATTAGATGCCTGTTCTGTTGATTAGACATCTGTATGATGAAGAAAGATTATAATAGTCCATATTTTAAGTTTGTTGAGTTGGATGAGAATATTGTAAAAGTCGCACTAAGCCCTTATACAACGCCTACTCGACCTGATATTCCTATTATTTCTCAATCTGTAAAAGAAGGAGATGTAATATTCGAGACGTCATTGTCGAGTCCAGATGGACCTTTTGGTGAAATTCGGTGAAACGGCAATAATATTCAAAGCACCTAGGCAACCCCTAGGTGCTTTTTTTAGTTACGCCCCACAAATTACCCCTCAAACAAATCATCCATCACCACCTCATTAGTCACTTCCCTGCCCCAGGTATAATCACCGACTTGCAGTCTGGATACTTCTCTTGCGCCTTCTCACATACCCACACAATACCTATTGCGAAAATTTCGCAACGAAATTTTCGCAATAATGTAGAAAATGCTACTTTTGCCACAAATTCAAATTGGTATGGAAGCCATCAAAAACCCTTTCCTAGTGGAAGGATATATAAGTTCAGACTATTTCTGCGATCGCAAGAGCGAAACTCAAGATATAATATCAGCTCTTGAAAATGGACGTAACGTTACGCTCATTAGCCCTCGTCGTATGGGGAAGTCGGGACTTATAAAACACGTCTTTGAAAGAGTCAAGACCGATACGCCCGAGGTTTCATGTTTCTATATAGATATATTTCATACCCAGTCATTGCGCGATTTTATTCAGCTATTCGCATCTAACGTGATTGGCGTATTCGACAGCAATATGACCAAATTATTGTCTGATATCATAAAGATATTCAAGCATAGCCGTCCCTCTTTCTCTGCAGATGAAATCACAGGAGCTCCATCACTTTCCCTTGATATCCAGTATGGCACCGAAGAGCACACTCTTAAGGATATCTTCACCTATCTGCAGCAGTCAGGGAAACGTTGCTATATCGCAATTGACGAATTTCAGCAAATAACAGAATATCCAGAAAATGGTACCGAGGCACTTCTGCGCTCATATATCCAGTTTCTCCCAAATGTCAATTTCATCTTCTCTGGCAGCAAAAGACATCTTATGAGCGAGATGTTTTCTTCCCCTGCTCGACCATTCTATCAATCTACACAAACTTTGTACTTGAGGGAAATAGCAGAGGCTGAATACTTCTCGTTCGCTCAGAACCATTTCGTCAATAGTGGAAGAAATCTGCCCGAAGAGTGTTTCCATACCATATACGCAACAGTCATGTCACATACATGGTATATCCAGATGTGGCTCAACAAGTTATATGACATGGTCGAGAGCGACATTACTCTCACAGATGTCAATAACGCTCTCCAGAAAATATTGCGGGAAGAAGATGAGAATTTCTACGTCTATTCTAGAGTAATGACACCTGCACAACGCAAAGTCATGTCAGCTATAGCAAAACGGCGCATGGTTGACAAACCATACGCCTCGTCTTTTTTGCAAGAATACAAGCTTCCAGCTATCTCTACTGTCAAGAGCTGTATTAAATATTTGACGGATAACGAATTCCTAATCTCCGACCGTGAGTCGCTTTCTGTATACAATCGTTTCTTCATGCTCTGGCTTGCAACATATTAACAAGCTCTCAGCCAATCAATAAGTTTACCCCTCAAACAAATCATCCATCACCACCTCATTAGTCACTTCACCTGAGTGTATATTATATTTCACCCCCATTGTCGCGAACATAGTTGCCGCTATGTTATCCCTAAAATTACATAGCGGTAAGTCGTTTCCTATCCGACTTACCGCTATTGTATCAAAAAATATCTATCTCTACTACTTCATAAACTCAACCACTGCCCCCGCAGCTATCGCATGGTTCTTATACTCTGGGAACCCATGATTTGCGCCTGGGATAATAACCGACTTGCAATCTGGATAGATCTCTTGCGCCTTCTCTAATGTACCGCCTTTGCAGACTGGATCTGCATCGCCATAGACCATCAGTACCCTACCCTTATAGTTGGAAAGCTGACCTAGTACGTCAAGTCCATTCTGCACCTCATAGTATTTCTTCGAGAGCTTCATCCCCATGACCTCCATAGGCTTATTGCCGTTCTTCTTGAACGCCTCAAGCATACGTGGTGCCGTCTCTGGTATCATAAGCGCAGGATAGATAAGTATCACATTCTTGAACATATCTGGATTAGCCGATGACGTAATGGCAGCTACTAAACCGCCCTGACTGCAGCCAAGAAGTGTAATATCCTGCGAGTCAAGAAAATCAAGATTCTTGATATCTGCTACAATATCCTCTACATTCTCTTTTTCTGTGAAAATGGTCATATCTGTAGTCTTACCATCGCTCTTGCAGTTATTGCCGCCTCCGATGAAATCGAAGATATAACTTGCCACTCCGTTCATTGCCATAGTCATGGCGAACTCCTTTGGCTCTCCGTACGAACTGTTGAATCCGTGCGCCATGACTATCATAGGCATCTTCTCCTTTCCTGTATTAGGAATATAGAGCTGACCCCATATATTCTGTCCGTTACGTGTCTTGACACAATGCTCTTCTACCCTATATGGGTCGTTCTCTACCCCATTGAGTTCCTTGAAGCCCTTGGATTTCATACGCCAATCAGCAAAACCTTCAAGGTTATTCTGGAGGAATACGTCTTTGTGCGACTCATTGCCCTTCAACTGCCAGTCGAGCCAGTAACGAGCCATAATGGAATACTCGCCGCCATAAAGCTCGTGATATGTACCGCCATGACCAACGCGAAGCTGACTTGAGAAAGCTACTGGAACATGATTCAATCTGTCATAGTCCATAAGTGCATTATTATATGCTATATCGGATTCGCCACCGAGCATATAGAGAACTGGTCCGTGAACATCCTTGAGATTCTCTGTCGATGCACCAGCCATCTGAAGGTCGCCCATGCCTGTATTGAACATTATATATGTCTTTATGCGTGGGTCTGCACTATTGGCCATCGTCATTGCACCACCGCAACTCATACCTGCAAGACATACGTTGTCCATGTCAATGAGTGACTCATACTCGCTCTCGGCACGATTGTTCTCTTGCTCTGCCCAGTTGAGTCCCTTAATCATCAGTTCTGGTCCCACCTGCTCGTGCTTGCGGTCGTTGATACTGTCCTGGAGTTCTCCTACAGCAATGACAATATAGCCGTACGATGCAATATCTGAAAGCATACGCCAGTGCTGCGCATTACAGTCTGTACAGGCGCCATTTGCAAAAATCATAAGAGGAAGGGCTCTGTTCTCTGCATCTACAGCCGCATTCAAATCCTGCGGTCGGTAAATGGTCAAACCTTGCAATGTGGAATCGGCAACACCCATAGCCTTGTATGGCCCACTGCCTCCTTCGTCAAGAATCTTCTGCTTGCGAACGTTTGAAACTTTTTGTGTACAACCCACCAATAGCAGTACACATAATAAAAGAGAGAAATATTTCATTTTTGTTAGTTATTTGTATCAACTGTATATCTATTTCGGCTCTACAGTCACAATTATTCTCTTGTATCGGCTCAGTCTAGGCGTACCCTTATCCGTAACCTTCAATATATAATGAATATCTGTTGGCTGACTCACTATAGGTGCTTGTGCCTTATAATCATGACAATTCTCTGCAGGTGGTGCAGGCAACTCGCCCTTGAACCCTGTAGCTTCAGGATATGGGAACCAAAGGAATGAAATACTGTCGCCATCAGGATCAAACGAACTGTCGGCATTGAAATAGAACCACTCACCCGACTTGACGGTTATCTTTTCTTGTGTGTCCAACATAGCGAATGGCGGATGGTTGGCTTGCTTGAATGACGTAACACACCAATCCATACGAGCAGCAAAATCGTTCTGTATCTCCTCTCGCCAACGCCAAATGGTAGCCTGATTGCCTGTATACGTCTTATCACCTTTCTTTACTGCACGTCCGTAGGCTGATGCAACGAAAGGAGTATATGTATCAGAGGCATTGGTCCAAATAGGTCGTGTTTCGTCACCTATCTTTACCCCTCCTGTAAAACCATCATAATCGCACTTCTTTACATCAGGCGTATACAACTCATAGCGACCTCCCCAGCCACCCCAGTTAGGGTTCTCTGGAGAATTCAGGCCATTGGGAATAAGGTTCAAGAATGATGGAGTATCGCCCTCCATACCATACGCAACATCAGGATAGCATGCACCTAGCAGACCATGTCCCTGCTGAATATTCTCAGCCAGCCACTGATTCGACACCAACTCGGGATGTTCTCCTTCTGCATTGTTCATACCAATCCATGTGGCATTACCATAACCACCAGGGCTAACGATATAAAACATATGGGGGAATTCACGACGAATCCACTGTCCAGCATCATCCTGATCCGAAATAGTGTATACTCTGAGCTTGGCAAGCATACTTGTCTGGTCCGAAACAGGATAATTCTTTCGAATAGATACCAATGTCTGAGCAAGCGTGTTTACTCCTCCCCATGCACAAATCCAAAGTGGAGAGTTATCTTCTCTCATCAACTCTTCTGCTATCTTCTCTGAGCCATTGGAATCCTTACCCTCTCCTACTGCATCCATTCCATAGCCAGGCTGACCGCTGAAAACGCAATCGTGCAGACTCTTTGGTGATGGGTACCCTTTATCATGCTGGGTTAGTTTATCATGAACACTCGCGTATGCCTTTATCACTCGGTGTATAGTCTCTGGATGCACCTTATCTCGCATATGCGTAGATGTTGTCGCTATTATGGCTTTAATATCAATGTCATTGCTATAAAGCAGAAGACGTACAAGCGACTGACAGTCGTCTGGCTCATTCTCTATATCTGTAAGAATGATTACTCGCTGCTTAGTCTGAGCATAGCCGTTGCTCGCAAAAAACGAATTAAGCGACAGGAATAATAGTAGCGCAAAAATTATACTCGAAGGGTGTTTCATTGGTCTGAAATTTAATCAACGTGCGAATATAATTAAAAATACCCTCACCAACGTAACACCCCATTGATAAAAGTACTACTTTTGCCCACGAGAAAAAATCAATGTCACTAATCATCACGATATGAATAAGTCAATCTATGCATTCATCGCTCTTGCTGGCGTGGCTCTCGCAGGCTGTAACCAGGAGAAAGAATACACTGTTACTTGTCAATGCCCAACAAATATCCCGGACAATACTTATGCCTATATGGTATCTTTCAAGTCGGGTGTCAGAGATGTAAATTATCTGGATTCTGCTCTCATTACCAACCAGAAGGCTGTTTTCTCAGGCACAACTACAGGTTCTGAGGTATGCGCAATCCTACTTCCTCCATACAACCGCAACCGCGCTATCTTCATCAAGGAGGCTGGCAACATCAAGATTCAGGGCATGAGCGCTGTCTCTGGCTCTCCTCTTAATGAGGCATGGAGCGATTTCCGCAATTATTCTGATTCTGTCAATAGTGTCAGCGAGGAGCAGTATAGCGTCATCATGAAGAATAGCGAACTCTCTCAGGAGGAGCGTGAGGAGCAGATCGACGAGCTTTATACTGATTACTGCACTAAGGTTCTCGACAAGGCGAGTGCTCTTCTCGCAAGCCACAAGAAGGATGCTCTCGGTCAGTTGGTGTTCTGGATGGATATAGCTAATAATGATATCATGGATCGCATCGTCTACAAGCAGAAACTTTCTGATGCAGGCGAATATATTGCTTCTTACGGTCCTGTCAAGGCTATCACAAGCCGCTATAATGCTCAGGATGCTACTTCTGAGGGTCACATGTTTACCGACTTCACTATTCCTAATGGTAACCTCGATGGCTCTGAGGCTAAGCTTTCCGACTACGCTGGTAAGGGTAAACTCCTCTTGGTGGATTTCTGGGCTTCTTGGTGCGGACCTTGCCGTCGCGCTATGCCAAGTATCGCAGAGGCCGCTAAGACTTTCCCTTCTGATAAGTTCCAGGTTCTCTCTATCGCCGTATGGGATAAGCATAACGATACCATGAAAGCTATGGAGGAACTCGGCATGACTTGGAATCATATTATCGATGCCGATGTTATCCCAACTGAAATATACGGCGTCAACGGTATTCCTCACCTTATGCTCATCGGCCCGGACGGTACAATCCTCCACAGAGGTCTCGCTCCAAACAATATTATGTCTGTTGTCAAAGAGCATCTCTCTAAGTAGTATTATCAATACACAATATACATCAGGATGCACCCCAAAAAGGTGCATCTTTTTTATTTTTTTGCGATGAACCCCTACACACATGCTAAACACATGCTACACTCACGCTAGACCCACACTACACCCTAACCTTCCCCTCTAACACCGTCATCAAATCAAAAAAAATTCTCAAATATTTGTATTTCCCGAATAATTACTAAATTTGCATAAACAATCAGACTAAGAAGCCGCCACTATATTGTTTCTAAGGCTTCATTCTCTTATTATTTCCAAAGCAAATATAGTTTTGTCATATTAATATATGTATACAGCAGAAAGTCTTTCAGCTATGCGCATCCTCGAACTTCGCGTATTGGCTAAAGAGATTAATATCAACAGAGCCGACCAGTACAGAAAACACGAGCTCGTCGAAAAGATATTATCCAAACTAGGTTTATCTACAGAAAATGAAGAGCAACCTGTAGAAGAGGTCCGCCCTAAAAGGGGACGTAAGCCTAAGGCTGTAGCGCCTACTCAAAATGAGGAGCCACAACCTACCGCTACTCCTAAGGATATTCAGGATGCAATAACTAACATCTTCGGCGCTAACGCAGAGGAGGCTCAGGCTCAGGTAGAAAATGAGCGTGCAAATGAACCTGTGCCATCTGCAGAGGAGACTCAGCCTATAGCCGAAACTCTGGAACAGCCTGCTCCACAGCAACCAGTCTACAAGCCATCGCCTTTCGATATGCCTCAGTCTGGTGCACCTCGCAACAATCAATACCGCAAGAATCAGCAGTATCAGAAACGCAACCAGCAGCAACAGCTTCCTCCACAGCCTCAGCAACAGGCTCAGCAGGCTCCACAGCAACAGCAGCAGGCTCCTCAACAGATGCCGGCTCCTCAGCAACAACAGCAACAGCAGAATCCTAACCAGCAGCGTCAGCAACAGCAACAGCGTCAGCCTGCTCTCCCTGGTCAGCGCGTAGACTACTGGCAACGCCCTCAGGATATTCAGGAGCGTGAACCTTATATGATGTATGATTTTGACGATCTCATCACAGCAACTGGTGTCTTGGAACTTATGCCTGATGGCTTCGGATTCCTCCGTTCTTCTGATTACAATTATCTCAATTCACCTGATGATATATACGTATCTCCACAACAGATCCGCCAGAGCGGTCTCCGCGTGGGTGATACCGTGACAGCTACTATCCGTCCTCCTAAGGAGGGTGAGAAGTATTTCCCTATGTGCAATGTCGTAGACGTAAATGGTAAGGCTCCAGCTGAAATACGCGACCGTATGCAGTTCGAACACCTAACTCCTATTTTCGCTAACGAGAAATTCGACCTCTCGCACGGCCGTCACGCTAATATCTCAACTCGTATTGTCGACCTCTTCGCCCCTATCGGTAAGGGTCAGCGCGGTCTTATCGTGGCTCAGCCTAAGACTGGTAAGACTGTCCTCCTTAAGGATATCGCTAACGTTATAGCCGACAATCACCCAGAGGTGTATATGATTATCCTCCTTATCGACGAACGCCCTGAGGAGGTAACAGATATGCAACGCTCTGTAAATGCAGAGGTTATCGCATCTACTTTCGATGAACCGGCTGAGCGCCACGTAAAGGTTGCCAATATCGTACTCGAAAAGGCTAAACGCCTCGTAGAATGTGGTCACGATGTGGTTATCCTCCTCGACTCTATTACCCGCTTGGCTCGAGCTTACAATACCGTATCTCCTGCATCCGGTAAGGTACTCTCTGGTGGTGTCGATGCCAACGCTCTCCAGAAACCTAAGCGTTTCTTCGGCGCAGCTCGTAACGTGGAGAATGGTGGTTCGCTCACTATCATCGCTACAGCCCTCACCGAGACCGGCTCTAAGATGGATGACGTGATCTTCGAGGAGTTTAAGGGTACTGGTAATATGGAGCTTCAGCTCGACCGTAAGCTCGCTAACCGCCGTATCTTCCCAGCAGTAGATGTCACTTTGTCTTCTACTCGCCGCGACGATCTCCTCCAGGATACTAATACACTCAACCGTATGCGCGTTCTCCGTAGCAACGGCTTGACGGATATGACTCCTACAGAAGCTATGGAATTCCTCATCACTCGCCTCTCTAATACGAGAAGCAACGAAGAGTTCCTCGTTTCTATGAACTCGTAAAGACGCATTTTATTGTGTCTATTTTCACGGTGTCTCAATAATATTACAATAATGAAGGTTACTCTTCTGCAATCTGACATAATAAAAGGTAATACCCCAGCTAACCTGGCTCACCTCGATGAGATGCTCTCCGCCCTTAAGCCTGGAGAGACTGATTTCATCGTTATGCCGGAAATGTTCCATTGCGGGTTTACTTTCGACCCCAAAGCCGTATCTGAATCAGGTTCTGGCACGGCAATTGCATGGTTGCAGAATAAAGCGGCTCAACTGAACGCCCATATATGCGGAAGCGTTTCATACCCTCATAACGATAAGTGGTTCAATCGCCTCGTAGTAGCAGCCCCTGATGGCTCAATTACAACCTACGACAAACACCACCTCTTTACTATGGGTAGCGAACCTGAAGTATATACAGCCGGAAATGAGCGAGTAACAATCACGATAAAGGGTGTCCGTATCTTATTGCAGATTTGCTACGACCTCCGCTTCCCTGTCTTTAGCCGCTATCAGGGCGACTATGACGCTATAGTTTATGTGGCTAACTGGCCTGCATCGCGACGTGAGGCATGGAATATCCTCCTCAAGGCTCGCGCTATAGAGAACCAATGCTACATAATTGGCGTAAATAGAGTGGGATATGACGAAACTATCCGATATTCCGGCGACTCTGTCCTCATCGGCCCTCGCGGTAAGATTGAGGCTCAGACAGAGGAATATAAGGAGCAGATGGTCACAGCCGACATAGATCTAGAATCTCTGACTTCTTTCAGAAGCAAGTTCCGTGTCTTGGACGACCGTGACGCTTATACATTGAAATAAACCGTGCCGAAGAGGGGCAACTCTCAACGCGAAACAACAGACAATACATTTAATTACAAACAACCCCCTGATTCTTTAAGGAATCAGGTATTAGGAATTCAAAAAATGGGAAAAGTATTACAGATTGGTGCCGGTGGTGTCGGTACTGTCGTAGCTCACAAGATGGCTGCTTTGCCAGAGGTTTTCTCTGAGATTACTCTCGCTAGCCGCACTAAGAAAAAGTGCGACGCTGCTGCTGAGGCTATTTTTAAGGCTACTGGTACGAAAATCAAGACAGCACAGGTTGATGCCGACAATGTGGATGAACTCGTTAAGTTGATTAATGAGGTTAAGCCAGATTTGGTTGTCAATGTCGCTTTGCCTTATCAGGACTTGACAATTATGGATGCTTGTCTCTTGACTGGTGTCTCTTATCTTGATACCGCTAACTACGAGCCTAAGGATGAGGCTCATTTCGAGTATAGCTGGCAGTGGGCTTACAAGGAGAGATTTGAGCAGGCTGGTCTTACCGCTATCCTCGGCTGTGGTTTCGACCCAGGCGTATCGGGTGTCTTTACCGCTTATGCCGCTAAGCATCATTTCGACGAGATCCACTACCTGGATATTGTCGATTGCAACGCGGGCAACCACCACAAGGCTTTCGCAACTAACTTTAACCCAGAGATTAATATTCGCGAGATTACTCAGAAGGGTCGCTATTATAAGGATGGCAAGTGGGTGCAGACTGGTGCCCTCGAAATCCATAAGGCTCTGACTTACCCTAATATCGGCCCTAGAGAGAGCTACTTGATGTATCACGAGGAACTCGAGTCTCTTGCTAAGAACTTCCCTTCTATCAAGCAGGCTCGCTTCTGGATGACTTTCGGTCAGCAGTATCTCACTTATCTCGACGTAATCCAAAATATCGGTATGTCCCGTATCGACGAGGTGGTTTACGAGGCTGAAAAGGCTGATGGCACAGGTACTGAGAAGGTTAAGATCGTTCCTTTGCAGTTCCTCAAGGCTGTTCTTCCTAATCCTCAGGATCTCGGCGAGAACTACGAGGGCGAGACTTCTATCGGTTGCCGTATCAGAGGTATCAAGGATGGCAAGGAGCGTACATATTATATCTACAACAACTGCTCTCACGAGGCTGCGTTCAAGGAGACTGGTACTCAGGCTGTAAGCTATACTACTGGTGTTCCTGCTGCTCTCGGCGCTGAGATGTTCTTGCGCGGCCTGTGGCGTAAGCCTGGCGTATGGAACGTTGAGGATTTCGACCCAGATCCATTCCTCGCTCGTCTCGGCGAACAGGGTCTGCCTTGGGTGGAGAAGTTCGATATCGACCTCGAACTGTAATACAGTTTGTATTCAAATACATAAGCCTGCGAGGTTCGCAGGCTTTTTTGTTTTATTTTTTACTATATTCGCACCACCAAATTATATTAATTGATCATGCATATTATCAGCAAATCCAAGCTACAGGAGTATTACGAACAGCATGCAGATGCTATGGAACCGCTATTAAGGTGGTACGATATTGCGATGCACGCAGAATGGAGTGAACTAAATGACATCAAGAAAGACTTTCCTTCGGTCGATTATGTTGGTAACCAACGTTACGTATTCAACATAAAAGGGAATACCTATAGACTGATTGTCGTAATCAAATTTACCCCAGGACTTATATTCGTAAGATTCGTTGGAACCCATGCTGAATATGACAAAATAAAAGATTGTTCAATGATATAAACTACAAGACAATGAGTACCTATACAAAAGAACAATACGAATACGCTCTGAAGCGCATCGAAGAGTTATTACCAATAACTCCCGATGCACCTATAAGCACCAGTGCACAAACACTTGAATTATCTATTATGTCAATGGTTGTTGAAGAATACGAAACACAACATTGCCATATAGATTACGATTTGGAACGCCTAAAAAATGGATATTCCTTTGAGGGCGCAGCAGAAAAACAAGTTGAATACGTATTAGCCGAATAAAATAAGAGCGATGACTTCCAAAGTATCATCGCTCTTTTTATTATTTTCTTGACCGACGCTCCCTTAACGCTCTCTTAATACAGCCTTAATACAGCCTTAACTCTCCGCGTCTCCTCTTTTCTAAAGTCTTGTTGTGACTTTCTTAACCATCACATTTTTCCACTCTGCAAAATCTCCAGCTATGATGTGCTTACGAGCTTCTCCAACCAGCCACAGGTAGAATGCTATATTATGCTGACTTGCAATAAGCGGACCGAGCATCTCTCCTGCCACAAATAGATGTCGCACATACGCTTTGGTATATCGCGAATCTACAAATGATGGCCCGTATGGGTCAAGCGGACTGAAATCTTTGCTCCATTTCTGATTCTTGAGATTTACAACGCCTTCTGATGTGAATATCATACCATTACGCCCGTTTCTCGTAGGCATTACGCAGTCGAACATATCCACACCTAATGCAATATTCTCTAATATATTTGCTGGAGTACCTACGCCCATCAAATATCTAGGCCTGTCTTTTGGCAATATGCCGTTTACAAGGTCTACCATCTCGTACATCACTTCTGTAGGCTCTCCTACGGCTAATCCGCCTATGGCATTGCCTTCTCGACCTAACGAGGCTATATGCTCTGCAGCACGTGTACGGAGTTCTCTATGCGCCGCACCCTGAACTATAGGAAATAATGCCTGCGAATGGCCATACAACGGCTCTGTAGAGTCAAAACGGGCTATGCACCTGTCTAGCCACTGCTCTGTCAGATCAAGCGATTTCTTGGCATACTTGAAGTCTGAATCTCCTGGAGGACACTCGTCAAATGCCATCATAATATCGGAACCTATCAGTCTCTGAATGTCCATCACATTCTCTGGCGTGAAAATATGCTTCGACCCGTCAATATGACTCCTGAATTGCGCCCCTTCTGGCGTGAGCTTTCTCATCTGACTCAACGAGAATACCTGAAAACCTCCACTGTCTGTCAGAATAGGCTTGTCCCAACCAATGAACTTATGCAGACCTCCAGCCGCATTAAGCACGTCTGTAGTCGGCCTTAAATATAAATGGTATGTATTACCTAATATTATCTGCGCCTTGGCATCATCTGATACCTCCTTGAAATGCAGGCCCTTCACAGAACCTACCGTACCCACTGGCATGAAAATAGGGGTCTCTATCTTGCCATGGTCGGTCTCTATCAGACCAGCACGAGCGGAACTCTTAGGGTCTGTATGTTGTAATGTAAATTTCATCTCTATATTATTACGCCAAAAATCCACTGCTCATCCCATCAGATAAGCAGTGGACTTATATTTCTAAATAGCTCCCTATCTCGGGAACAATATTAATACTTCACCTCAACGAGAGAAATTGGACATGTAAGGATCGACTGATAATCCTCACCTGACTCATACATATCCTCATCGTCCTCATCATAATACCAGAATATCTCAATAGTCCAGCCCTTACGGTACATTACCTCAAGACGCTTGAAGATATCCAAGATACACTTAGAAGAACTAGTATTGAAGTACTCCAATTGTATCTTCACAGTCGTCTTACGCATCTCCTGCTCACTATACTCCGAGAGCATATCGGTAAGAGGCTTGTAAAACTCTATCGAGTTCTCTGGAATTGAGCGACCCTTTATCTCCAAAACTCCCTTCTCAGGATCCATAAAGATATATGGTGTCTTTGAACTCTCTTCTATTGTTATCGTTTCCATATACAATTAGTACTTAATTTCTTGTTTTATTAATGTTGACAATGTGCTATGTCTCAGCTTATATTTACATCAAATGAGAAGAACTTTACGTCTGGATTATCCTTCACGTCATAGAAATCATACTCCAGCTTGTTACCCGTCTTTCTGCACATATCTATCATACCAATACCAGCACCACCCTTTGCAGAGAAGGTCATGTTGTTGATAGTATCACGATATAATTGCTTGATTTGGGCTGCGTCCATCGCATTCAGGTTGTCAATTCGCGACATCAGGACTGGCATCTTCTCCTTCGGAACAAAATTACCCGTCGTAATCCTGCATCCGTTCTCGTCCTTGATCATCACTATTGCGCCCAATTTATCATCACCGAAATCCTTAACCAAAGATGGGTTAGGCTCTATATGGTGATAAAGATTTTGTATACACTCGACAAAGATATGAAAAGCCTTCTTGCGTATATTCTCTTGATCTACCTGCTCGTTTAGGTTCTGCTCTACCTTTGGTAAAACAGAATCTATATACTCAGACGAGAATTCGCCGACATGTTCAATAAGTACTGAACCTGCCGACTTCCGCTTCATCCAAGCATCAAGATCAAATTCTAATATGCTTCCGTTAGCTGTCATAATCTACTAGCGAGGGCAAATATAGCAAGATTTTATTACTTATACACTATTATTCGTCTTTTTTTACGTTGTTCTGTACGATTTTACTAAATGGTGCAACGTCTTGTGTAACCCAGACATTACCACCAATCGTGGAACCCTTACCTATACGTACACGGCCCAGAATTGTTGCCTGCGCATATATAACGACATCGTCTTCTATGATTGGATGTCGTGGCTCTCCCTTCAGTATATTGCCATCTTTATCGGTCGGAAAGCTCTTCGCTCCAAGTGTAACGCCTTGATAAATTTTAACATTATTTCCGATAATTGCTGTCGCTCCAATAACAATACCGGTACCGTGATCTATCGCAAATCGCTCGCCAATGGTCGCGTACGGGTGAATATCTATGCCTGTCTCTGAGTGCGCCATCTCTGTAATGACTCGAGGCAAAAGTGGCACTCCTATCTTGTAAAGCAGGTGCGCAACACGATAATTTATCAATGCTCGGATGCCTGGATAGGCAAAAACTATCTCTTTGTACGACTCTGCAGCTGGGTCGCCATCATAAATCGCCTCTACGTCAAGATTCAACATCCTGCGCAATTCTGGTAGCCCTGCCACAAATTCTATGGCCATACTCTGCGATTTCTGCTGCAGCATGGCACTGTCTACTCTCTCTAAATCTTCTTGATAAAGACAGAGCGCGGCATATATCTCATTGGAAATAATACAGCTGACTTGCTCTACATTGACTCCCGTCAGGTAGCGCTCGCTCTGATGCATATAGGAATCGTATACGAAATAGCCAGGGAATATTATACCACGACACAACTGCACGAATTGCTTGAGCCTCTTTATATTAGGCATGGGCAACTCTAAACCTTGTGCGCCATAAGGCCTCAAACTCCGCACGTCATTCTGCAACGTCTCTACTGTACGTTGTATGGTGCGAAGCATCTGTTCCTGAAATGAGTCGTTCACCGCGTGATAGTGTTATTGTATTATATATCAACTACATATCCAATGAATCAAGCGACAGAGGGGCTCGTATAGCAATCCTCCCAACACGAGCAGCACTATAATGGCTCCCGCTACTTTATTCATGTAATATAGTCGTTTCAATGTAAAATACTTCCTGAATAATCCCACTAGCATGACAAGCGTAAACCACCATAATGACGCACCTGCACCAACGCCTAACATTCTCACTACTTGTTCTATCAGGCTGTTCACCGCCCCGAAGATACTGAACAAGCTGAGGAATAGGAATATCGCAAGGGGATTTGTAAATGTCAACGCAAAGGTCGATCCGTAGTCTTGAAGCAGACCCGAACTTCTCTTGTTCTGCTGCTTGCGCATCTGCTTGACTGGATTGGAGAAGAATATCTTAAGCCCTAATCCTATCAGTATGAATGCTCCCAACCATGTCAAGGCCTGCTGGTACTCTTCTATGAAACTGACGACAAGGGAAACCGAAAAACCGGCTATCACAGCATAGATAAAATCTGATGTCGCCGCTCCTAGTCCACTGGCAAAGCCCGACCATCTTCCTTTGTAAAGGGTCCTTTGTATGCACAAAACGCCAATCGGTCCCAATGGCATTGATGCCATGAAACCTATCATAACGCCTTGGATAAGGCTGCAACTGACGTCTATGATTTCCCCTGTCATACGACGAGCAACACTCTATTTTTTAGTCATAATCGCAAAAAACGTCGCGAAGATACAATAATCTATTTACTATTCAAAATACTTTTGAATGACTTCTCCTACGTATGATGGCATTCTGACTGGTCTGCCGCTGTTGATATCTGTGAAAACCAGTACCGTATCGCCTTCACACAGCAACTCGCCTTTCTGATTCTCTACTTTGTACTCAAATCGTATTCTTACCCCAGGCATCTCTTTCATGGTGGCTGTCACAGTCAGCAAATCATCATACAAGGCTGGCCTGTGATATTTACAGTGCAAATCAACTACAGGTAGCCTTATGCCGTTTTTCTCTAGCTCCGCGTATGGCATCTCTATCGCACGAAACATCTCGGTACGTGCCACCTCAAAATATATGGCATAGTTTGCATGGTATACCACTCCCATCATATCGGTATCGGCATACCTGACTCTTATCTGTGTTTTATGTTCAATCATAATTATTATATTTACATTTACCAGTCACTATTATATCATTCCATTCTCTTTAAGCTCTAATCTCAATCATGTGCCAAAATAAAAAAACTGCGAGCAACGACTATTCTCCCTTATACCAGACACTACCTTCCCTTATACCAGAGTATACTCTCCCTCTCTTCCTACATATCTTTAAGAGAATCCCGAATATATAGTGACAGTTCAATTCAAAAACGACACAAATATAACCAACTTTGCAATAAAATAGCTAATATTGCACCATAAATAAAAACAGATAAAATGGTAAAAGTTAGACCTTTCAAAGGCGTACGCCCTCCACAAGCTATATCCAACAAGGTGGCTTGTCTCCCTTATGACGTAATGAATAGCCAGGAGGCCGCTCAGATGGCAGCAGGCAAACCTGAGTCGCTACTCCACGTAACTCGTGCAGAAATCGACCTCCCTGCAGATGTCGACCCTCATAGCGACACTCTCTATCAGAAGTCTCTCGACAATTACAACGCTATGAAGGCTAACGGCTGGCTCGTCAAGGATAGCAAGCCTTGCTATTATGTCTACGCTCAGACTATGGAAGGTCGCCGTCAGTGTGGTATCGTCGGTGCTGCTTGGGCACAGGACTACATTGAGGGCCGCATCAAAAAGCACGAGCTCACTCGCCCTGATAAGGAGGAGGATCGTATGGTGCTCACCCGCTGGCTGAAGGCTAACGTGGAACCTGTATTCTTCGCTTATAAGGCTGTTCCTGAAATTGACGCTATCGTGGCTGAGTATACAGCTAAGACTCCAACATACGATTTTGTTGCCGAGGATGGCTTCGGTCATACTCTCTGGGTAATTGATGACGACGCTAAGGTTGCTCGCCTCCAGGAGCTCTTCGCTACTAAGGTCGATTCTACTTATGTGGCAGATGGTCACCACCGTACTGCAGCTGCAGCTCGCATCGGCGCCGAATTCGCTTCTAAGAATCCTAACCATACTGGTGATGAGGACTATAACTATTTTATGGCTGTCCATTTCCCTGACTCGCAACTCCGAATCATGGACTACAACCGTGTAGTTAAGGATCTTAATAATATGTCTGAGGCCGACTTTATCAAGGCAGTAGAGAAGACTATGGTGGTTACTCCTATGGGTAACGCTCCTTACGCTCCTCAGAAACTCCACGAGTTCTCTATGTACCTCGCAGGTACTTGGTATAAGCTCGAGGCTCGCCCTGGTACTTATAATGATAATGACCCTATCGGCGTTCTCGACGTGACTGTCCTTTCTAATAATGTGCTCGCCGACGTTCTGGATATTCAGGACCTCCGCCGTTCTACTCGTATCGACTTCGTAGGTGGTATCCGCGGTCTAGGCGAACTCCAGCGTCGTGTCGATTCTGGCGAAATGAAGGTGGCTTTCGGTATGTACCCTGTTTCTATGAAGCAGCTTATCGATATCGCCGACTCTGGCAATATCATGCCTCCTAAGACAACATGGTTCGAGCCTAAACTCCGTTCTGGTTTGGTTATCAAGGAGATTGAGTAATCATGAAGAATATAATAAAATCTTCTCTCGCAGCATTTTTCATCCTCTTGGCTTCTTGCGCCAAGCAGGATGATGTGCGAATAGCTTGCGTGGGCGACAGCATCACAGAGGGCTTCGGTATCAACTATCAGAGCTATAACAGCTACCCTGCCCGATTGGATTCTATCATTGGCAATGGTTATGATGTCCTCAATTTCGGTCGCTCAGCTACTACTATGATGCAGGATGGTAACTTCCCATACTGGTCTGCTAAGGAGTTTAATAATATGCTCGCTTTCCATGCCGATGTCCATATCATCATGCTGGGAACTAATGACGCTAAACTCTTCCAGTGGAATCCAGAAAAGTTCTCTTCTTCTTATCAGGCTATGATCGATACTATATGTAGTGTCAATCCTCAGACTCAGATCTACCTCTGCCACTGCATCCCTGCACGTGCCGAAAAATGGGAGATTACTGATTCCGTTATTACTACTGGAGTAAATCCATGTATCGACGCTTTGGCTAAAAACAATAATCTGCCGGTAATAGATATGTACGAGGTAATGAAGCCTCATATCGATCTCATTTTCGATAGCATTCACCCAAATCCAGCAGGCACTAAGATTATGGCCTCTGCCATCGCCCACCGCCTCCAACAGGATGGAATAGTAAAATAAATACCTAAACGACGTGATAACGTAAGGTCTATACCATAGAGTATAGACCTTATATACCAATCATTTAGTATTGTGTTGCATAACACTAGCACTAATTTTGCGCTTGAATAATACGACATGGTTTTTGTGTGCAAATAAAAAAACTGCGATGAACAAGGGACTTCTCTAAGAGCAGCATAGGTCTTGTCGCTGATTACAACACAATATGGAATGCCGTATTACTGACAAAGACAACAATTGTAGATGAAACTTTTTAAAGCAACTATTACCCTAGTCGTTTTGACGCTTTGGTGGTCAACGAGCATAAAGGCACAGTCCTCATTGCCCGACTCTGTTGCTTTTTCTCTCAGCCTTACTGATGTCGTCGTAACTGCAAAACCGGTCAATGGGGTCTCTAATATCCAAAAACTTAACCAGACTGCCATTCAGCACCAGCAGACTTCTTCAGTAGCCGACCTGATGCAGCTTCTCCCCGGGGTGCTGACAAGTAACCCAAACCTCAACAAGCAGAACCAGATCGTCATTCGTGATACAAAAGACTCAAATGCCAACAAAAACGGAGTGGCTATCATCACTGATGGTATGGAATTAAGCAATGACGCTAACCTGCAGTTGCTCTCTACCAATGTTAATAATACCGCAGAAACTAATGAATCTGCTCTCAAAGGAACGGATTTGCGCCCTATATCTACTGATGCCATAGAGAGCATGACTGTAATCCGAGGCGTAGCCCCTGCCGAATATGGCAACCTAACGTCTGGCGCTGTCATCATCAACTACAACAACCGCCCTAGACCTTTGACTGTCGTTGTCAAAACTGACCCTAAACTGAAGAGTATATCTGGGGAATACGGCAAGGGGCATATCAATGCTAATCTAGATTATGCTATTTCTCAAAAAGACGAACGCTCTACGACAGAGAAGTTTCAGAGAATCGGACTCCGACTGGCATTTCATCGTCTTTTTGGAATCGTGTTTCTTAACTCTGTCGCTAACGGTCACTACGCAAGCAACATATACAAGACCGACCCTGATTTGTCTGGCTTCCAGAAGGAAACTCATACCGACAAGTCGTTGTCTTTGTCCAACAGCATAAAAATACGTCCCCATACCGCCTTCTTACCTTCTATCACTATTGATGCTTCAGGTAGAATACAGTGGCAGGAGGATGATACTAACGAAAAACATATTGCCAATATGCCGACTCCTTACACAGATGTCGTCGTAAGTGGCACTGCACCCGGTAAGTTCTACCCTGTCAACTACAATTCTTCTACTTTTATCCACGGAAAACCTGTAAGCGGACAAATTAAGGTCTTACTGAAAAAAGCTCAGGGTTCAGAGGAAAGAATGAATACCATATCTTTGGGCGCTCATCTCAACTTGCAACGCAATTTCGGAGAGGGCAAGGGTGGTACATATATGAACCCATACGTACGCTCACGCAAATTCAGAGATATTCCTCATCTCGGTTCTTCTGCATTTTTTATAGACGACAAGTTTTCTATCCTAGGCCTACAGGGACAGCTCGGGTTGCGTATGACTCACATCAATGCCCCTCAATACGACTTCAAGTGGCAGTTCGAACCTAGACTTAGCGCTAAATATTCATTCTGCAAGAATTTGTCTATTTCTGCCTCATGGGGTATAATGAAAAAATTACCTTCCCTGATATACCTATACCCAGATCCTTATTACGAGGATTATCAGGTTAGTGCATACACAGACGAAAACGGAGAAAAGCATTGCTCGTTTACCACATACGTTGTCAACGATAACAAAAACTACAATTTGAAATTGCCGACTACAAATAATTACGAGATAACTTTAGACGCAAAATCTCGCATAGCAACTTTTACGTTGACTTATTTCAATGAACATCTGACTGGCGGTTACGATTTCAAGACCCGGGTAACTCCTTTCCGCGTGGAAACTGCTGCCCCCGATACAACATTCGCAAAATTCCGTACCCCACGCAATAATGTTGAGCACGAAAAATGGGGAATAGAGTATGTTGTAGATTTCGCTAAAATCGAACCTCTTAATCTCTCTATCTATGTCGACGGAGCCTACCAACAAATAATACGTACTGATACCGAGACTGAACAGATTTACGACAAGAGTTCGTTCAATGGCCGTTTGCGTAGCATTGCTGCTGAGGTCTTGAACGCAAATTCATGGAATAACATATCCGAGAGTGCACGATTTAATACGAATGTCAGATTTATTGTCCACATCCCTGATTTCGGACTTGTAGCATCTGTCAAGACTCAAGGTGTATGGATGGATAAAACCAGAAATAAAGCTGAATATAAAAACATGGACATGGCATACGTCAACGCTTCTGATGGACGTATAAATATCGACCCTGTCAACTTCATCAGCAAGGACGGTGTTACTATACCATACGATAAAAATATAGCTCAAGGACAAAAATACATTCACTATACTACTTCTACAGCATTGAAAAGCGACGATCCTAAGCCTTATGGTCAGGTTGATATAAAAATAAGTAAGGAGATAGCCAAAAGAACTCAGTTATCTCTTTATGTAAATAATATCACAAACTACCGTCCTAAACGGCACCTTGCATCATCTAATGTCAATATATATACGAACCAAGCAACCTACTTCGGTTGCGATTTAAGAATAAAAATCTAAGAATAAAAATATGAAGAAAATTCTTTTTGCACTAGTGTCTCTACTATGTTTAGTAGCATGCGAGAAAGATGATGACCCAAAGTATAAGGTCACTATCGCATTCGATTGTTCGGAGAACATTCCTGACAATGTCAAGGTTGTTGTTACCAACCAAACGTCTTCTAACGTAATTACAGTTTCGCCTAAGAATGGAGTCTATTCTGTCTCTCTCGAGGCTGGCATCTACTCTTTCTCTGCTTCTGCAAAGGGCTTGGTAGGTTCTCAGATGACTGTCTTTACTGGACTGGTCAGTGGTTATGCCGTTGACGAAGATGTAACCGTTATTATACCGGTTTCTTTATCTACCCCGGGCAATATCATCCTTCGAGAATTGTACTACACTGGATGTGTTGGCGGCAATGGCAAGAACTACATCAACGACCAATATTTTGCTTTGTACAACAATTCTACAGATACTGCCTACCTCGACAATATTTGCTTCGCCTTCGCAACACCTACAACAGCCAATAGCGAGTCTCCTTGGAGCGACGTGGATAAGTACGATTATTGCGCAGCATACCGCTTCGCATGGGCTTTCCCTGGTAATGGAGGCGAACACCCTCTCGCTCCTGGCCAAGAGGTTATAGTTGCAGCTAACTGTATTGACCATATCGCTCTCGGCAATACTGAGTCCGTCAACCTGACTGCCGACAATTGCTGGGCAGCCTATAAAGAGGATGCCGGCTTGAACAAACAGACACCTCCTGCTTATGGTATCCCTTGCATGGATCTGGTTTGGAAGAGCGGATCAATGACTATGTTCAGTTCTTCATATAAGGATCCTGCTGTGGTAATCTACCGCCCAGATATCCCTATGAGCCAATACATATCTGGCGACTATAAAACAAACAATCCAGCTAACGCGAAGGACTCTTACGAATACCTGAAGATACTTCACAAGTGGATTATAGATGGTGTAGAGGTATTCAATAACACAAACAGCTATAAGCGCCTCCCTGCTAGCGTCGACGCAGGCTATATCCTCAACGAACTGGGAATGGCATCTCGCTCTTCTGTATGCCGCAAGGTCGACGAAAAGGCTTCTGCCGAGGCTGGCATCACTATATATCAGGATACCAACAACTCTTCTGATGATTTCGAGGTTCTGACTATTCCAACACTAGTAAAATAAATGAGAGGAATCGCTCTCAATATATTATCAATACTGATTGTAATTCCATCACTCACATTCGCTCAGAATGTGGGTGTGGATGTTACACTCCAAAATGGACGTTCTGCTCTGACAGACGCAGCTCACTCTCAGATGTATTCTGCATGGGCAAATGGAGAAGGAAACATTCGCAACGCTTCTTGCAGAGGTATGTTCTCTTACTCTCTATCTAATGAGCAGGAGATGGGCTACTCTATGTTGTACTCCCCAGGTTCCTACGCATTCTATTATGCCGATACTATACGTGGCGATGTCCGCAGGGAACAATACAATGTCAATGCCCTTCTCTCATACCCTATCAAAGACGAGTTGTCAGCTTCTGTTTCCGGTAATATTATGCTTGGCTCTATGGCCAAACAACGCGATATAAGAAACAAGAATGTGGTTAACAGCATCGAACTGACACCTAATCTAACTTGGCATGGTTTGTCTGTCGATTATATTTTTTCTCTTTACCGAGAAGAGGTGACACTTAGAAGATTTGGTCCCGACATTGTAATACCTATCACTACTTGCGAAGGACTATTCTTTGGTCCGACAGAGGCATTCGGGAATAAGCACCATGCTTTATATTACCGTACTATTGATAATGGCGCTGCTATTGGGTACGAATTTAAAAAAATAACGGCAAGATTGAAATATATGCATTCTTCTTCCGACATCGACACTCATGTCGATAACATAAAAATTGGACGTGAAGAGGGATACTTGGTCGCGCTGAATTTGGATATAAAGCACATAATTGGCGGAAAACCTTTGATTTCTTTCAAATCTGTTGATAGCTATGTCCCTGTAGGCAAAAAGGTATCTGATGGCGATATGGAAGTATTCAAGTATTTTAGTGAGGTAAAGCGACATAATTCTGAAGAATTGAATATCGCCCTCAACGATATTCTCTCTATATCTTCTAGCGAATCTTCTATGGTTCAGATTTTTGGAGCAGCATCGTATGAATTCTTCCTGAAGACTCAGACCCATTTCGTCTACCCACAAGAATATCAGCAAAGACTGAAAGGACATAAATGGTATGGCTATATTGAATACCGCTCTCCGTTTAAGATGAACGCCAGAGGTTCATTGGCTAAGGAGCGCCGCTATGGTGATATGCTCACACTGAAGGATGAGTCACTAGAACAGAAATATAACCGCAACGCCCAACTTTTGGAGAAGGAATGGGAGTACCTCATTTCTAATCGTTTGGAATTGGGCATTCACCTAGATTACAATTTCAATCTGCGAACCAAGGGAAATATTTATACTAGCGTTGATGTAAATGTTGAGAATTTATCAATAGATAAGAAAAAAACAATTAACTTTAACGTCAAATACAGACTATAACATGAAAAACTACTTCCAATTACTACTAGTTCTCGTTATTTGCATAGGGTTCACAACAGCATGTAACAACTCTTCTAGTAAAACGTCATCTGCTTCTGCCGTCTCTTCCGCTTTGGAAATCGACGACCTCCTCGCTAACGCTGAATCCCTCACCGACAAAGAGGTTACCATCGAAGGCGTATGTACTCACACCTGCAAACATGGTGCTCGCAAGATCTTCCTCATGGGTACCGACAATACCAAGACCATCCGCGTAGAGGCTTGCAAACTAGGTGCCTTCGATACAAAATGCATAAAGAGCGTTGTTCGCGTAACTGGTACTCTCGTCGAGGACCGTATAGATGAAGCTTACCTCCAAAGCTGGGAGAACCAACTGACAGAAAAGGAACTTTCAGAGGAGAATACCGCTACTTGCGATACAGAGAAAAGCGCTCGCGGAGAAACGGCTAATACTACCGCTGGTCGTATCGCCGATTACCGCAAACGCATCGAAACACGTCAGATTACAGAAGGAAAACCATACCTATCCTTCTATCACATTAATGCTATCAGCTACGAAATCGTAGAACAGTAACTATTATGGACGAAGAAAAGATTATCGAGTGTCGTAATCTTACTCACTACTATGGGAAGCGTCTTATCTACGAAAACCTCAGTTTCAGTGTCCCTAAAGGACGTATTCTGGGATTGCTCGGTAAAAACGGCGCAGGAAAGACTACGACTATCAATATTTTGAGCGGCTACCTCCAGCCTAAAGCTGGGCAATGCTTTATGTTCGGGCATGATACTCTCTCTATGCCCCACGAAATGCGCCGACGTATTGGTCTGCTCATCGAGGGCCACGTACAGTATCAGTTCATGACCATCAAGGAAATCGAGAAGTTCTACGCCTCTTTCTACCCTGGCCAGTGGAAACGCGATGCTTACTACGAATTGATGAATATGCTCAAAGTGGCTCCTGGTCAGAAAATATCTCGTATGTCTTGTGGTCAGCGTAGTCAGGTCGCATTGGGTCTTATCCTGGCTCAGGACCCCGAGCTTCTTATCTTGGACGACTTCTCCCTTGGTCTCGACCCTGGATATCGCCGCCTTTTCGTGGAGTATCTGCGCGATTACGCTAAGTCGGAAAACAAAACGGTTTTCCTCACTTCTCATATCATTCAGGATATGGAACGTCTTATCGATGATTGTATAATCATGGATTATGGAGGTATTCTTACCCAACAACCTGTCGATCAGTTGCTGAATACTTTCCATAGGTATACTTGCCGTGTGCCGGATGGCTATTCTTGCCCTTCTTCTATCAATGGTATGTATCGCCCTAATGTTCTCCGCCAGACTTTCGAGGTTCACTCTTTCCTCAAGCCTGATGAAGTGGAAAACGAACTCCGTTCGGCAGGTGTCCCTGTCAATAATCTTATATGCGAGAACCTCAACCTCGAGGACGCTTTCATCGGTCTGACTGGTAAATATTGATTGTAAAGTATGATTTATTATAAGGAATGGATCAAAACACGCTGGTTTTTACTGTTGTTGTTTTTATCCTCTAATGGTTTTGCAGGATATGCCGTTTTGCGCATCTTCCGTGTCGTCGAACTCAAAGGTGCCGCCCATCTGTGGGAGGTGGGTATCATCAAGGACTCTGTCTTCATCGAGTCTACTATGCAGTTTGTCCCTCTGATAGCTGGTATATTGTTGGCTATAGTTCAGTTCGCACCAGAAATGTATCACAAGTGTCTCAAACTGACGCTCCACTTGCCTTGCTCTCATTCTAAGATGATTTTCTCAATGCTCAAGTTCGGACTCTTAGCTGTCATATCTTGCTTCTTTGTCAACTTGCTCATTCTGTTCTTCGGACTGCAACAGGTATTTGCCCATGAGTTGTATTGGCATATCATACTCACAGCTTTGCCTTGGTTCTTGGCTGGCATCGCTGCTTATCTGCTGACTTCCTGGGTCGTTCTGGAACCTTCTTGGCTATATCGCATCTTATTTATCGCTATATCTATGATGCTTATCCGAATCTATTTTATCTCTCCTTACCCTGAGGCTTATAATGGATTCTTGCCATATCTGACTGTTTTCACGTTCCTTCTGGGTTCGCTCTCTTGGATTTCAGTTTCTCATTTCAAAAAGGGTAAACAGTTCTAAACTAGACATCTGATACTATGAAACAATTCAGCAAGATATTTTTCTACTTTATATGCCTCTTCCTCCTTATATGGATTGCTCCTTGGTGCTATGCTTTCTTTAGTGCGAAGAATGATACTCCTTTGCTGACTCTCTATAGTAGCGTCCATAAGGGTTTCTTGAATATAACGCGCGGAGATACTAATGGTTCTTACTGGTGCGATGACAATAATGTCGTCTTTTCTCGCGAGGAGGCTGATTCTTTGTTGCCGTTCTTCTACATACGCCAACTCATAACGGATAACCGTTTCCCTGATTCTATTTGCGGAAGAGCTTTCACTCCTCACGAGGTGAATAATACCAATTTCACTTTCTATAGTAATCCTAATCTCATTAACGCAAATACGGTAAAATTGTACCCTCTTTTGGAATCTCAATCTAAAAGGGTGGATCTCGTAATGCCTTCCGATGTGTTCCGTACAACAGACGATGGCATAGAGTTTATTGATATGGAGTCTAACAGCATCGAAGCCGAAAAAAGTGCAAAATTTACTAAGGTAATGCTCGACAAGGGTTTCTCTTTCCCTGCAAAACAATTGTCGGGCAACCCATCGACACGAAAGGAATACGACGAGGGGTATCTCGTCCTCGATTCTGAAAATAAGCTCTTTCACCTGAAACAGGTAGTTGGCCGACCTTATGTCCGTAGTATCGATATTCCTCTGGATATTGAGATATCTAATGTTTTCATCACCGAATTCCGTTCTCGAAGAATTCTCGGACTTCTCTGTGATTCACAGCATAAGGTGTATGTGCTTAATTCTGATTATAGCATTTCTCTTGTCGATATCCCTTCTTTCGACCCTATAAAGGAATCTATGACTATCTATGGCAATATTCTGGATTGGACAATAATCATCAAAAAAGACAACGCATACGAGTATTATGCCATAAATGCTGATGACTATTCTCTGATAGCTGAAAAGACTAGGCCAATAGATAATAATTCTGTATTCGGTCTGCATTTCACTTCTAATACAGACAAATACGTTTACCCTAGATTCTGACAATAAAACAGAAAATCTCTTTTACTTTTCCTTCTCAAGAAGGAACTCTACAAAGATAGGGGTATAGGTTACATTCGTAATATTCTCAGGTGTAGTTGCTAAATGCAACTTCACCTTTTGTTGATTATTGGTGTGTATATCAACAGATGACAAATCTGCAACTATGTCTATGTTATTCTCTCCGACTTTCTCAAATGAACTCATCCCCACCGTAAATGTCACTCTCGCCGTATGTGGGAACGCCCTGAATATATACCCGTCTGGCACATTTAAAGCCGTGATAGGTACCTCTATTGTCTTTTCTGTGTATGGTTCTACGCAGAATGTCACATCAACCTTGCTCACATTGGTCTCTACTCCCTTCGGGAGGTCAAAATCAAGCGACAGCGTCAATGTATCATGTAGCATAAAAAAGTCTGTGTTCTTTGTGTAAACGGCTTGCATCGTGTCTAATATATTGTTTGTTCCGTTTACCCAAACGTATGATGGAGAAATAGTAATCTTGTCTGATAGTATATGCTGTTGCTCTATACCGTAGTTTACCCTCGCCACAATCGGCAGGTATCTCTTTCTGGCCTTGAGCAATGGTACATATACTGTGTCTTGAAGCAATCCCTTCAATTCTATATGGTCGGGCATATTCCCTGATATCTCTGAATAGAACTGGGTTGGTGTTATTACCGCAAATACTCCTTCTTTTGTCTGAACTCTTGATAGCCTGCTCACGTCCGCTCTCACTTTTTGGGACGACAAGTCGAATAGATAGTACTTTAACAAGGTAAAGCCATCCGACGAAATGACTGCTTTCAGATTCAGCTCTTTCGCCTTTTCTTGGTCTAATATATAGTTGTCTGGCGAGGTATGTGCCTCTATAGGTATCATTATAGCCGTAGTATAGTCACGTCGTAGTTGCTCTATCAGCCAAAACAGCGAGGCAACTACGACGAAACTTATATACAGGCGGAAATTGCGTCCGCGCAATATTCCCAATATTTTCTGCACTATCGGCATATCGGGACTATCCTTTTAATCTTTATTGCTGAAGATTCTTGTCTGTAGCAGAAAGAATGGCAGACTTGTCAAATCTCATCTTGACACCTTCTGCTACCTCAACTACGATAACGTCTTCCTTCACTTCTGAAATCTTACCGTAAATACCACCAGTTGTCATAACCTGATCGCCTTTCTTCAACGAATCACGGAACTCATTGAGCTTCTTCTGACGCTGCTGCTGTGGACGAATCATCAGGAAGTACATTATTGCAATAACTATAATGAAAGGCAAAAAGCTCATAAGCATATTACCTTGTCCTGGCTCTTGTACAGCCTGTAAAAGTGTAGTAAACATATTATGTGAATGTTTTATTGGTTATCTGTTTTATCTTATCTCTGCTGTTACAGCGAATTCGTATGTCCCGATCTCTGTATCAATTGTTACCTTGTGGTATTGTGTTCCTATTACCCCTCGGCTGTCAAGCAATACTTCTACGGTCACCGTCTTCCCTGCTTCTACTTCTGAGGAACTGATATTGGGCTGAATGCAGTCACAACTCGCTTTCACATCTCGTATGACTACCCCCCTGCCCGATTCGTTCTTCAACTTGATACGACGCGACAGCATCTCTCCCATCTCTATCGTACCGAAGTCTAGTATTGTCTTGTCTAATGCTAGTCCTTTTCCTGTCTCTTCAACTGCACTTGTATCGCTCGTTTTATTAAAAAACTGCGAGCAACCGCTAAGCATTCCTATAGCAGCAAGGACATAGAAAAGGAGTAGACCGACTCTCATTCGTATCTTTTTACTGCAACTGCGCTGGCAATATACGCTTCTCCTCAAAGAGTTGGCGTACTATCTTTTCCAGCAAGCCGTTGATGTAAATATGACTCTTGTCTGATGAGTAATACTTGCTTATCTCAAGATACTCATTGAGCGTCACCTTTACCTGAAGCTCTCTCATGGATGTCATCTCTGCTATGGCCATATCTATAAGTATGGTATCCATCAATGACACACGCTCTGGATCCCACTTGAGCGAATACTTCTTGATAAGACCGAATGCCTCGTCATAACCGCTCATCGACTTGCGGAGCAGGTTCTCTGTGAACTCTTTGTCCTCATCGTCTTTGTAAACACCAAGTATCTCAAGTGTCTGACCATTGTCTTCTTCTATCATCTTGACTGTCTTTCCTGCCAGACTCATCTCAAACTGAACCTCATCGTTCCAGTAGATCGACTCCGACTCGAAATGATCATATATCAAATCGTATGTAGGAAGCTCATGTGTCAAGTATCTGAATACAAATCTGCGGTCATTCTCCAATGAGTCTTCCTCAGAGTTCATATACTCTTTATACAATTCTGATGCAAGAAGCTTGTTGAATAGCGTACGCAGAAATTCTTCATCATTGAACCACGAAATACCTGTCGACTCAACATAGGCATTCAATGTCTCATTCTTCTCAAGCTCTAATATGGCTCTGTTGCGTACAAACTTTGTGTTAGGATTCAATTCCTCCTTCGTCGGACGTATCTTCTGGCGTCCAATCTCAATTTTCTTAACTGCCATTCGGCGCAATGCACTAGGTAGAAGGAGAAGGTACATATACAACTCGTGTGCCTTTGCTACACTATGTTGCAATTCGCTGAGGACTATTTTGTAATCAGTGTCGCTCTGTATATGATGAGCGTAAACCATCTGCATTACTTTAACTCGAAGTAGTCGTCTGCTTAACATCTTGTATAAGAACTTTTGTTATTTATTGTTTTAGGAGTTGCAAAGCTAATCACAAAAAGTGATAAAGCAAAGCGTTTTATATTTAGTTACTATTTTTTTAGTCTTTCTAAACGTTTGGCTTCATCCCACAACTCGTCCATCTCTGCCAATGTCATGTCTTTCAGGTCTTTGCCTTTTTTCAGTGTATTGTCTTCCAAATAGGTAAACCTCCCGATAAACTTCTTGTTGGTCCTCTCTAACGCATTCTCTGGATTGATATGTAGTTTCCTGGCTAGATTCACAACAGCAAACAGCAGGTCTCCCATCTCTGCTTCCATCTTGTCTGCATCATTGGCTTCCACTTCTGCCTTCAACTCGTCCATCTCTTCTTTCACCTTGTCCCATACCAGGTCTGCCGTCTCCCAGTCGAATCCTACGCCTTGTGCCTTACCTTGTATTCGATATGCTTTTATCAATGCTGGCAACGCATCTGGTACGCCTGCCAATACACTCTTGTTCCCGTCTTTCTCCTTGAGCTTCAACTTCTCCCAATTCTTGGTCACAGCTTCTGCATCTTCTGCCACCGCGTTACCGAATATGTGTGGATGACGGTATATCAGTTTCTCTGTCAGTGAGTCTAATACATCTGCAAAGGTAAACAGCTCTTTTTCGGTAGCTATCTTTGCATAGAATGCTATATGCAGAAAAACATCGCCTAGTTCTTTCTTTACATTCTGGACATCCGACTTCGAGATGGCATCGGCCAACTCGTATGTCTCTTCTATCGTCATCGTACGCAGTGTCTCCCATGTCTGCTTCTTATCCCACGGACATTCAACACGCAAACGGTCTAGCACATCTGCAAATCTATTATATGATGTAATAAAATCTGCCATATAAACTCTAAAGCATAAACATTAAACCCTACTCTCTGAATACCTATATCGGATACAGTCCCTCTTTCACTGCATACACAACGAGCGATGCCGTATTTCCACAACCGGTCTTTACCATCAGGTTCGCCCTGTGCTTCTCTACGGTTCTCTTGGATATGTATAGATGGTCTGCTATCTCTTGATTACTCTCTCCTGAACATATCAATGCCAATACGTCTAATTCTCGCTCACTAAGCATCTCGTCTACCGAAGGTGTAGTATTATTTTGTACACTTATCTGCGCCAGCAACTCTTCCGAAAAATACATATCCCCTACTGAAATTGCTTTTATCGCCTTCTCTACTTCGGAGAAATCGCACGACTTCAGCAGAAACCCCTTTATACCTTTGTCCACAAGCTTGGAGTAATACTCTCGCTCTCCAAACATTGACAATATTATTATATTGACATCGGGCACCAATGACAGCGCAGCTTCAGTAGCAAGCAACCCGTTCATCTTCGGCATGGATATATCCATAAAAACAATATCAGGCTGCTTTTCCACCTCTTCCAGCTTCTTCAAGAATTCCTCTCCATCTGATGCCTCAAACGTTACCCTCACTCCCTCAATACGCTGAAGGAGTGTCCTGAATCCCGTTCTGAACAACTGATGATCGTCAACCAACCATATATCCATTATCCTCTGACTCTTATATGTTCTATATGTCTACAAAGATAACTAAAAAGCAGCAACAGCAAGGGCCTTCTGATATTAATTACAACTTTTATCGACATTTATCGTATATAATGACATAAAAACAATTTTAACACGAAAGAAATGAAAAAGTATTTAGCAGAAATGGTAGGCACAATGGTACTTGTGCTTATGGGCTGCGGAACAGCAGTTAGTCTTAATTGTGGTGTTGACACAGCATCTGTAGTAGGAACAGCTATCGCTTTCGGCCTCGCAGTTGTAGCTATGGCATACACTATCGGTGGTATCTCTGGTTGCCACATCAACCCAGCTATCACTCTCGGATGCTTCCTCACAGGACGTATGAATGGTAAAGATACTCTCTTGTATATGCTCTTCCAGTGCATCGGTGCTTTCATCGGCTCTGCACTCCTTTGGGTATTGGTTCAGCAGGTTGGTGCTCAGGGCACAACTACAGGTGCTAACTCTTGCTGCGCTGGCGCTTGCGCTGCTTTCATCGTTGAGACAATCCTCACATTCGTATTCGTATTGGTAGTTCTCGGTACTACAGACAAGAAGGTAGGCGCTGGCAACCTCGCTGGTCTCGCTATCGGCCTCTCTCTTATCCTCGTTCACCTCGTAGGCATCCACTACACTGGTACTTCGGTTAACCCAGCTCGTTCGCTCGCTCCAGCTATCTTCGAAGGTGGCATCGCTCTCGAGCAGCTCTGGGCATTCATCGTAGGTCCATTCCTCGGTGCTACTCTCGCAGCTCTCGCTTGGAAGGGTCTCTCTTGCTGCTGCAAGAAGTAATCCATCCATAAGGATATAACACAAAAAGGGCGTAATCCATAGCGGATACGCCCTTTAATTATTTCCATCGCGGAACTTTAATCTTCTTCCCAGTTCAATCTCGCAATCTCTGGCATCTTGGCTCCGTTTAGCAAGAAGTGATATGTGACCGGACCGTCATTGAGATATACTAGCGAGTCTGCCTCTTCAAATGTTGCCGTACAGTTCTTCTCGCTGAACCCAATATCAAACCCACCTCTGATCACGTCGCTCTTCACCCATGTCCCGTCGCCATATCCTTGTATCGAGCATCTCACATAGTGCTTATCTCCATACCCTTCATCTTCTCCAAAAAACTCTATCGTCTCTTTGCTTGTAGCTTTCTCCATATCCTGAGCCCCGAACTTGTTCCATGATACTTTTCCCAGAAGAGTATATTTTCTCGACTTCTTCCTTATATCTTCTACCTTTATCTTTGTCAATGCCAACATCTTCTCTGCCGCCTCTTTCTTTGCCGTAGCTACCATCATCGTAAAATATACATCATATACCGATTCTTGTATAAAGGTCATCACATCTCCCTGAAAGACAAATTCTATACCTCTACCCTTCTCTACTTTCTGAAAAAATATCTTCTCTCCTTCAATATTAAAGACGTCTCCCTCAACTACGGCATTTATCGTCTTCGCATTAGCATCTGATCCAAACGATAGCTCAGCAGTATTGTCATCTTTCATTATAACGTATGTACCCAAACTCAATGCAGCAACTATACGCATATCCATCAAATTGCCGTCTCTACGGACAATTTTTCCTAGTTTATACTTAACCATATTTGTTATTTTTCATTTATACTCCCTTTATATACTCAAACCTTCATTTTTGTTACATAATAACCCTTTGTAATATATCAATACACCTCCTATAATAAAAAAACTGCGATGAACAAGGTACTTCCCTGAATACAGCCTGAGTCTTCTCCGAGTCTTCCCCGAGTATAGCCCGAGTCTACAAATCCGAATAGCTGGCATAAAAATAAAGCGCCTATCGCGGGTCAGGCGATAGGCGCTTTTTGAACGAACTATAATCTGTTATTGTCTGTGCTTGTTGATTAGTCTACTTGTACTCCAAGATCCAAAAGTTTCTTGAGAACGTTCAGACCTCTCTCTTTGATATTCTTCTCAGAAATCTCAAAGTTCAACTTGCTGCCGTCAGCGAAGAATGAAATTCCAGCACCACTAGCGCACTGCCCTTTCTTTCCACTAACAATCAACGTCTTATTTCCACTCTGGTTTGCTACCAAAGTACCAATCTGTCCACTCTTTGCTTCACCAAGGCAGATAATATCGCTCTTTGGCAATGCATTCACTGTAGCAGCCTCTTTAACCACCACAGTACGGTTTCCCACTTTCTTTGTCTTTGCAAGACCAGAAAGCTCTCCTACAAGATCGTTATCACCTATCACAGTAATAACCAAATCACGGTTGTTATCTTCTGCGGCCCAACCAATGTTCTTCGCGAAGTTGTATACATACAAGGCTTGGAACTTAGCCATCTGTGCATAGCAAACTGTGCCAAGCACAACTAGTAGTATTGATACAATTGCTCTTTTCATAACTCTGTTCATTTGTCTATCTTTACTGAATTATTATACTTTTTGTTACACCCGAAGGCTCATTTTTGATTCATTTTTCACTTTTTTAAGGTATCATGAAGTCGTCTCGTCTACTCCTTTCTTGATTTATGTTTGACCTTAAATGTTTTCGATTAACCTATATCAAATACCGTGCCAAAAAAATTACCGTCCATCACTACTATACCAATACACTGATTATCAACCAAATACACTCACAAATATAATATACACAATAATTTTATCCTGTTAACATTTGTTAGTAATGAAAAAGATTTCTACATTTGCAATATGAAAAATGAATGAGAGTAAGGGTGTTTCCCCTCTCTCGATTAAGATATTCCCGTTGTGAAACGCGGTAATTTTTTCATCTGTTGTTGTCTATTGTTGATTAAAGGCTTTCCAACCGAAAGCCTTTAATTTTTTTGTACCTTTGCCATACAAATACATTATAGGTATGTTCTTGCAGAAGCTGCATATAATAAACTATCGCAATATTGCCCAGGCGGATGTCAACCTCTGCCCTGGCATTAATTGCTTCGTGGGTAATAACGGTGCCGGTAAGACTAATCTCCTGGATACCGTCTACTACCTCTCTTTCTGTAAGAGCTATACCAATGTAGCCGATAGCTTGAATATCTTGCACGACCAGCCTTTCATGGTCATCCAGGGTGAATACCTTATTAATAATGTCGAGGAGACTATATATTGCGGAGTCAAACGTGGTCGCAAAAAACAGTTTAAGCGCAACAAGACGGACTATACCCGCATTACCGACCATATCGGTCTCTTGCCCCTGGTCATAATCTCCCCTTCTGATGAGGACCTTATAGCCGATGCTGCGGAGGAACGCCGCCGTTATATGGATTATGTGATATCTCAGTCCGACGTGACTTATCTTGATGCCATAATGCGTTATTCTAAGACGCTGATGAACCGTAATCAGCACTTGAAGGATCTCCAGGCTAAAATAGACAATGGTCAGACTGTCGATTTTGCTCTTCTCGATATCCTTGATGAGCAACTGTCTGCAATCGGTCACTACATATCAGATAAGCGCCGTTCTTTCATAGAGTGGCTCCGCCCTATAGTCAAGAAGATATACTCTTCTATATCTTCTGCCGACTGCGAGAACATAGATGTGCAGTATTTTACTGGTCTCGACAAATACGACCTTCTTATCGGACTAAGAGAGAGCCGCAACCGTGATCTTATCCTTGGATATACTTCTCGCGGCATCCATAAGGATGATATCACTATATCATATAATGGCTACCCAATGAAGCAGGTTGGCTCTCAGGGACAACGCAAGTCTTTCGTGATTGCTCTGAAATTGGCACAATACCGATATCTTGAGTTCACCACCAAGAAGAATCCTATATTGCTGCTGGATGACATCTTCGACAAATTGGACGACTCTCGTGGCGATAACCTTATCCGTTTCGTAGCATCCGAATCTTATGGTCAGATTTTCATATCCGACACCAACAAGGAGCACTTGGTACGCCTGCAGAATAATATCAGCAACAAGCCGTTCAAGATTTTTGATGTAGCTAACGGTACTATTACGGAATCATAGATATATGGAAGAGGAAGAAATATACACCCCACGCCCTGGCAAACGTAATGGCGGAGCCCAAAAGATGTCAGAAATTGTCCTCGCTATCATGCAGGAGAATAATATGGGTCGCCAGATGCTGGAGCATCGTGCCATAGACCTATGGAAGGTAATAACCGGACCGACTGTCATCCGGGCTACTCGTGCTGTCTATATCAAAAACAGCGTTATGTTTGTCGAGCTGAGTTCCAGCGTTATCCGAAACGAGCTTATATACAGTAAAAGTAAAGTCCTGGATAACATCAATAGCGCTGTAGGCCAGAATGTCATCCAGGACATAGTATTTATCTAAGTTCCTGTTTACGCGAAGGTCTCGATCATCTCTTTTACATAATCCCAGAACATCGCGACTGTCTTAATCTCTACCCTCTCATTTGGTGAATGCACCTCTCTGAATGTCGGGCCGACAGATATCATATCCAACCCTGGATATTTCTCCAAGAACAGACCGCACTCCAATCCTGCGTGAATTGCCTTCACAGCAGGCTCCTTACCGAAGAGCTTCTTATAAGTCTCTACGCTGTGCTTCAATATCTTGGAATTCATATTTGGTTTCCAGCCTGGATAGCCGTCTCCTGTGTCTACCTTAGCACCAGCCAACTCCCAAACAGATTGTACCATCTGTGCAGCAAGCACTTTCTGACTGTCTGTCGAACTTCTCTGGCTGGTAACAATCAAGAATCCTTCTTCTGTCTCCTTTATCGAAGCAAGATTTACAGATGTCTCTACCAAACCCTCAATATCATTGCTCATTGCCAACACACCGTGAGGTGTAGCCACTAGACCATTAATGAGCCTCTTAGCCATACCTGGCTCCAGTATATATGCTGGAATCTCATCATTAGTCTGCAATGACACGTGCAAGCCATCATCAACACCTGCCAACTCATCTTGTATCTCAGCCGAGATAACATTACACTCTATCCGTGCATCTTCTCTCTTGGCATTTACCACATAACCCTTGATATTTGCCTCTCGAGCTATCGCATTATGCAGATTACCGCCTGTGATTGATGTCAACTGGAAGAAACCGCAATCCATCAGACGCTTTGCTATACGAGCCGCAATCTTCACTGCATTTCCTCTCTGCAAATGAATATCTCCACCAGAGTGACCGCCCTTCAATCCTGATACCTTTATCTCTATTGGCAACATACCTGCAGGAACATCTGACTTCTCTACAGGCATAGTGGTACGTGTAGTACAGCCGCCAGCACAACCTACATATACTTCTCCCTCGTCTTCAGAATCGAGATTGATAAGTGTCTTACCCCTCAGCAAATCTGCAGCAAGGTTCTGAGCACCCGTAATACCTGTCTCCTCATCTATGGTAAACAGACACTCTATCGGACCATGCTCTATGTCTTTCGATGCCAGGATAGCCAACTCCATAGCAACACCCATACCGTCATCGGCTCCGAGTGTAGTACCGTTAGCTCTCAACCACTCACCATCTACAATAGTCTCAATAGGATCTGTCATAAAATCATGCACCTTATCTGCATTCTTTTCACAGACCATATCCACATGCGCCTGAAGGGCTATCATCGGCACATTTTCTTTTCCCTTCGTAGCTGGTTTATATATAATGGTATTACCTACTTCGTCTTGCTTATACTCAAGATTATTCTTGGTGGCAAAATCAACCAGATACGCCAATATCTTTTCTTCGTGTCGCGAAGGTCTAGGTATCTGCGTTATCTCGTGGAAATAGTGCCACACTATCTGTGGTTGTAAATCATGTATTGTCATACTCTTCAAATCTTAGAAATGTAAAAAAATCTATTGTGCTGGCACCTCTGGTGCAGGAACCGGCACAGCCACTACTGGCTTTGGCGCTACATACACAGGGCGCTTCTCATTAAGGCCTCTCTTCTCTATGAGATACTTCACGTCTGGTTTCTTGCCTCTGAACTTAAGATACTGATTCATAGCATCGTCTTCACCCACCTCAGCGAGACAGTTCTTTCTGAAGCTAGCAGCCAATTCTGTGTTATAGATATCACCACTCTCCTTGTATGCTGCGAAAGCATCACAATCGAGCAACTCAGCCCACATATATACATAATAGCCTGCTGAGTAACCGCCGCTGAAGCAGTGAGCCAAATAAGTCGAACGATATCTTGGCAATATCTCATCAATAAGTCCTATGCCTTTCATTGCCTCAGCCTCAAACGCATTGGCATCACTGATTACTGTCTTCGAATCAATAGTATGCCACTTCAAATCAAGCAATGATGCTGCAAGATACTCTACTGTAGCAAAACCCTGATTGAATGTACCGGCTTTCTTCACCTTCTCAATAAGGGCATCAGGTATAGCCTCTCCTGTCTGGAAATGCTTTGCAAAAGTCTTCAGACACTCTGGCTCATTAGGCCAATGTTCCATAATCTGTGATGGCAACTCAACATAATCTCTTGGAACTTCACCACAAGTCTTTCTGTAATAACCCTTCGAGAACAATGCATGCAAACCATGACCGAACTCATGGAACATTGTCTCAACATCGTCATAAGTCAGCAACGCAGGCTGGTCGCCCACTGGTGCTGTAAAGTTACATACATTCGATACTTGCGCTGCCTCTCTTGTACCGTCAAAGTTGTCAAGAGCCGACTGGAACGATGTGCACCATGCACCAGCGCCCTTGGATGCTCTTGGGAAATAGTCGAAGTAGAACACACCGAGGTACGATCCATCTTTCTCTGTCACCTCAAACACTTCAGAGCATTCCTTATTATATACTGGCACATTATCCAACTTCTTGAACTTAATGCCATACAACTTATTCGCAACCTCAAAAAGACCTGCTCTCACATTTGGCAAAGCAAAATACTGGCTCAACTCAGTCTCGTCAACATCAAACTTAGCCTTTCTCAACTTCTCAGCCCAGTAGAACCAGTCACAAGCCTCAAGCGTAGTCGTGTGATTATATCTCCACGCAAAGTCCTTCATGTCCTTGAGCTCATACTTCGCCTTCTGGAGAGCAGGTGTCCAAAGCTCCATGAGGAAAGAATCTACAGCCTCTGGTGTAGAAGCCATATTTTCTGAAATTACATAGTGAGCGTGTGACTTATAGCCAAGCAACTCAGCCTTCTGCGCTCTAAGATGAGACAATTTGATTATGATATCCTTATTATCGTTCTCATTGTCATTATTGCCTCTCTTGGAATATGCATCATATATCTGCTTACGCAAATCATGCTTCTCGGAGTATGTAAGGAACGGTATCATGCTGGCTTTCTGCAAAGTAAAGAGCCATTTGCCCGACTTACCTGCCTTCTCGGCTCTCTCTGCGGCTGCAGCTATCACACCTTCAGGCAAACCTGCCAAATCTGGCACGGTATCTATGACTAGCTGATAAGCATTAGTCTCTGCAAGAAGATTCATCGCAAATTTATGCGAAAGTTTAGCCAGCTCAAGGTTAATCTCTTTCAGCTTATCCTTATCAGCTGGAGACAACAAAGCGCCACCACGGACGAACTGCTTATAATACAACTCGGCAACTCGAATCTGTGAAGAATCCAAGCCCGAATTGAAACGGTCATCATATACTTTCTTGACACGCATAAAAAGCGCATCATTCATAACAGTCTCATCGCCATAGCTTGTCAGCATCTCCCTGACAGTTGCAGAAACTATGTTGAGAGTATCTGTAACATCCGTCTCACAGATATTAAAAAGAATATTAGAGATAACATTCAGATGTTCATCTCTTCTGTCGAATGGGATAATGGTATTCTGGAATGTAGCATCAGCGCGATTGGATGCTATCAGATCAATAGCCCTTCTGGCATCATCAATAGCCGCCTCAAAAGCAGGCACATAGTGAGAAGGCTTTATCTCCTCAAACGGAGGCACATTATACTCCGTCTGGAAAGGAGTCTTCAATAGAGGATTGTCATTCATTGTAGTACATGCTGTAGCCATCAAAGTAGCGGCTACGATGGTAGATAGTTTTTTCATTTCCTGAATAGGGTTATATAACAGCACAAAATTAAGATATTCTTGGAGTATATACAAAAGAAAAAGCCGGAGCTTCACAGCTTCGGCTCTATGTGTGTGTATTGAAAAATATCCTAGTTAAAAAATAACTTCTGAATAAAAGTTTAATTACTCAGCAACAACGTCAAATGCAACGTCAACCTTAACCTCACGATGGAGCTTAATTGTTGCTGTATAGCTGCCAAGATCCTTGATAGCCTCATCCTTGAGAAGGATGATCTTACGATCGATCTCGAAGCCTGCCTTAGCGAGAGCCTCTGAGATTTGGATTGTATTAACTGAACCGAAGATCTTGCCTGTAGAGCTAGCCTTAGCACCGATAGTAAGCTTCAAGCCTTCCATCTTAGCTGCGAGCTCCTCAGCGTCAGCCTTAATCTTAGCGAGCTTATGAGCGCGCTGCTTCTGATTCTCAGCAAGAACCTTCTTTGCTGACTCAGTTGCCAAAACTGCGATACCCTTTGGAATAAGGTAGTTACGGCCATAACCTGGCTTTACTACGATGATATCATCCTTGTGGCCAAGTTTAGCCACGTCTGTCTTAAGTATTACTTCCATGTTTTTCCCTCCTTTAATTATTTCATCAAATCGGTTACGTATGGGAGCAATGCCAAGTGGCGTGCACGCTTAACGGCTTTAGCGACCTTACGCTGATACTTCAAAGAAGTACCTGTGATACGGCGAGGAAGAATCTTACCTTGCTCGTTCAAGAACTTCTTCAAGAAATCTGGGTTCTTGTAGTCGACGTACTTGATACCGCTCTTCTTGAAACGGCAGTACTTCTTCTTCTTTACCTCTACGGTAGCAGGTGTTAGGTACCTGATCTCTGATGGAGTCTGTGCCATGATTAGTTCTCCTTTACTTCTGCGTTTTTAACTTGGTTTCTTCTTGTCTCGCTGTACTTAACAGCATACTTCTCCATCTTGAATGTCAAGAAGCGAAGAACGCGCTCGTCACGGCGATAAGCTACCTCGAGCTTGTCAATAAAGCTAGGCTCAGCCTTAAACTCAAAAAGTGTGTAGAAGCCTGTGGTCTTCTTTTGAATTGGATAAGCGAGCTTGCGCAAACCCCAATTCTCTTCGTTTACCATCTCAGCACCACTCTCGAGAATCAAGTCCTTGAATTTTTGGACCGCTTCCTTCATCTGTTGGTCAGACAAAACGGGAGTTAAAATGAAAACGGTTTCGTACTGATTCATTTGTTTAACTTGTTAATTATTGGTTTATAAAACGGCGCGAAGTTACTATTATTTTTTACCAATAACAAACATCATTCAAAAAATAGTGCTATTTTCGCATTCATTAACAATCTATACACACATTTTCTATGGCTAGTTTAAAAGAGAAAATCGGTTACGCCCTTGGAGATGCCGCTGCAGGTGGCATTACATGGAAAATCATGTCTATTGCTTTTCCATTCTTTTTTACTAATGTTTTCGGACTATCGATTGCAGATGCTGGCATTCTTTTGCTCATCGCCCGTATGTTCGATGTTGTTACAGACCCGCTTATGGGTAGTATTGCAGACCGCACACAGTCGCGCTGGGGTACATACCGTCCTTGGCTGATATTCGGTGCAATTCCTTTCGGTCTCATCTTTGCCCTTCTTCTCTACACTCCAGATTTCGGAGAAGTCGGCAAGCGAGTATACGCCTATACCATATACCTCCTTATGATGTTGGTATATACGGCGGTAAATGTTCCTTACGGTTCGCTCCTCGGTGTAATGACAGAAGATGACAATGAGAAAAACGAATTCTCATCTTACCGTATGGTAGGTGCCTATGCAGTAGGCTTCCTCACACTGTTCCTCTTCCCATACATCCAGATGGCTATAGGCGACCACACTGTAGCAGGGTTATCAGAGGCAGAAATCCAGCAGATCCAGCAGAAGCAATACTCTTATATAGGTATCATCTTCGGTATCGTTGCTGCCTTGATGACACTTGCCTGCGGTCTCCTTACCAAAGAGCGTGTAAAGACTATCCGTGCCGAGAAGTTCTCTTTCAAGCAGTTCGGCGACCTCTTCAAGAACAAGCCTTGGGTCATGCTCACCACAATGGGAATCTGCACCAACTTCTTCAATGGTTTCCGCTATGCTGCAGCAGCCTATATGTTTACCTACTGCCTTGACGGCGACATAAATATAGGTAAGTTCATCATCAACTATACAGTATTCATGGCATTCGGAGAGGTTACCTGTATGATATTCGGAGGCGTATCCCCTTGGTTTACCAAAAAGGTAGGCTCAAAACGCAAAGCCTTCGCCTACGCATCCATTATCTGCGCCGTATCATCATTGGCATACTTCGTAATTCCAATGGACGCATCATACATCTGGGCAATGATTGCAGTCAGCGTCATTACCTCTATCGGAGCTGGTCTCTATTCTCCACTCCTTTGGTCTATGTATGCCGACGTAGCTGATTACGCTACACAGAAGAACGGCACATCCTCTACAGGTCTCATCTTCTCTTCTGGCACAATGGCACAGAAGTTCGGCGGTGCTATCTCTGCATCTCTCATCAGCTGGTGCTTGATTCTTGCAGGCGCTGTTGTAAACGAAGATGGCGGTGGTCTGACATTCGCTCCTGAATCTGCCAATGCCGTAAAGACAATGATCTGGGCACTCTTCTCAATCTTCCCAACAGTATTCGCTGTCACTATGGGATGGCTCGCCTGGATATTCCCTCTTAAGAAATAAAAACAAGTAGCACAAATTTATGCTACCTATCTACTTTGCACCCCTGCAAGGGTACACAGAAGCACCATACCGCCGCATACACAATCTAGTGTGCGGCGGCATTTCTTCTTATTATTCCCCATTTATCCGCATTGAGAAAGGCGAGATACGCAACAAAGACATACGCGACATCGCCCCTAATGCAAACAGCGGCTTATCCTGCATCCCTCAGGCCATAGCCAGCAACAGCGCAGAATTAGCCCAGATTTTATCATTGACAACCTCCAACGGCTATTCTTCCCTGGACATCAATATGGGATGCCCCTACCCTATGCAGACACGCTACAACCGAGGTGCAGGCATACTCCCTCACCCCAGCGCCGTCCAGGATATATGCGACCTGATCCGTCAGCACCCGGAAATATCATTTTCCATAAAGATGCGACTGGGAATGGAGTCGAATCTCGACTGGCAGAATATCATCAGCATACTCAACGACACACCCCTCACCCATATTACCATGCACCCACGCATAGGCAAACAGATGTATAAAGGGGCAGTCGATATGGAAATGTTCCGACAATTCCTATCCGAGAGCAGACACCCTGTCATCTATAATGGAGACATCACATCCATTGACGACATACACAACATAGAAAACAGATTTCCCGGTATCAAGGGAATAATGATAGGAAGAGGACTGTTATCCCGTCCGACTCTTGCGCGAGAATACACCGAGAATATACGCCTCACCGACGAGCAGACAATACCTTATATAATAAAGATGCACAATGCCCTGGTGGAATATTACTCAGAAACATATCCCGATGAGAACCAGAGGCTAGGCAAACTGAAAGCATTTTGGGAATACCTTGAGAGCACAATCGGACGGAAAACATGGAAAACCATAATGAAAGCGACAAAATGGGACAAGTACCTCATCCTCACCACATCACTTACGACGCGATAGCATACGTCCCCGGCCTCTGAACCAAAAACGAGGGGCAGCCCAAGCAACAATCTACATCATATAGAAAAGAGTTTGAACACAAGAGCGCTGCTCTTGTCATTACACCGAGCCTCCACATCCACACACATATTCCCCTCCGCTCCGACAAAGCTCTCATATACAGAAGGCGATACCTGAATCAACCAATCATCGCCATAATAGCCCACATATTTCGTATGCTCCTTTGTATTACTCTCCTCCTTATCTGACATCAACAAGCCAAAACACGAATAGTCCATAATTTTCAGCAACATCCTCTCCGACTTAGGCAGCGACTCAAACCTCCACACGATAGGCACAGTCTCCACAGGTTTCACCTTCACATAATACTTGCTGTCCTTAGATTTAATCATCCCATCATTACCAATCCTGAAAATATTCTTCTTCACCTCTTTCAGTTCGCAACGCACCATGACAGGCTCACTCACCCTGTCGTACATACAATACAAATGCCAGAAGATAAGATTACCCGTCTGAAACACAATGACCATCATAATACAAGACGACCACACCACAGCCGATTTGAATCGACCTGACAATTTAACCACCTGACGAATGACAAACCTCACCATCAGGAAGAAAAACAATAGGAATATTATATACAAAAGGAACATAAAATACTTTCCAAATGCACAAATTAACGCACTATTTATATTATGACTCTACGTAATTTTACGCAAAAATTGAATTATGCTATTTTTTTTGTAACTTAGGTACTCAACAAACGCTACAATAGCATAAGAATATCAAGTAATACCGCACATACTATGAAAAAGATCAAAATCAGGATTCCGCTGGAATTAACACTACGCGAAAAAATATACGACGCTCTGCAAGGCGAGACAGTCAGTGCAATCATGGAAATGGCCGACGTCAATGCGCGTCCCGATTTTCTCAGGAATGCCCTTGAGGGGCAATCATTCAAGGTAGACAGAAACCTGATGAAGCACTACCACGACATTTTCTATGGAGTCAAAGAGGCTCTCGGGTTCGAAGAGGATATAGATTTCTACGTCACTTGCGACTCATCCGTAAACGCATGGACCGTCAAGCACCGCAAAGAAGGCGAGCCTAATGTCATAAACATCAACTCAGGTCTCCTCCAGCTCATGAACGACGACGAGCTGAAATTCGTTGTCGGTCACGAAATAGGGCACCTTATAAATGGAGATAACGATATGCGCAACCTGGTAAGCTTCATTTTCCCAGAAGAACTTGCCATGCCATTAGCGCTGAAATACAAGATACAGTTGTGGTCGCAGCTAGCCGAACTAGAGGCAGACCGTTACGGATTCATAGCCTGTCAGAATCTCGACCAGTGCGTATCAGCCTTCTTCAAGCTTACTACAGGACTAAATCTTGACCAGATAAACATGGACATCAAGACATTGCTGTCGACCAACCAGGAGCGCCTTGAGTTCTTCAAGAGCGACAATGGCTACAACTGCTTCGACGACCATCCTGTGAATCCTATCCGCATTGAGGCGATAAATCTCTTTGCATCACTGATACAAGGCAAACGAGGCACCCAGAAAAAGATCGACGAGCTACTTGACCTACTCGTCAAGATGCCATCGACACCTATAGACTACTACCTCACGCGCTTTGTAGCCACTGCGGGACTACTGATGGCCAACGTGGACGATGTAGTGACCGACGAAGAGTACAACGTCATAATAGAAGAATTATCCACCTTCAAGCTATTTCCTAGAGAATATCTCCAGGAGATTATCACCTCAGGCGAAGATATTCTCAAAGTCTTTGAAGACTCAGTCAACCATATACTGGAACTCGATGCAGGTCATCGTCCTGCCCTTCTTGATTTCCTCATCACGATGTCCATCGTAGACCGCAAGATCAAGAAAGACGAAGTAAACACTGTCTTCGCCATCGGCAAGCAATATCTGGGCTTTACAGAAATTGAGATTGCCCAAGCCTTTGCGCTGAAAGTCCAAGCCGAATTCTCACCAAAGACAGAAGACATAGTCTGAAACCGAGATACGACATATAGACAAAGCAGCTATCCCCCTCTGTCACAGAGGGGGATAGCTATTTAATAGTGTAAGGCAAGTATAAGGCTGCATTAAGGGAAGTACCTTGTTCATCGTAATTTTTTTATTCAATAAACGTAACCTTATACGCGCATACTGCGTATAAGACAACAAAGAATAACAGACACGTTAATTTAATAAGCAAAACTCGACATGGGAAGAGTAACCATTCGTAAGAAATACATTACGGTTGCGCGCAAGGCGATGCGATCGGACAGTACAGCCAGAGTAGACGGCAGGAGCATATTCATCAAGCGATATCCAGGGCATAACTATAAGCTTATCATGGTACACGTTACGAAAAAGCAACGTGCTGTGCGTGATATGTTTGCGGATGCCAATGTACTTGCCAAAGAAGACATGAAGAGATGGAACAGAGTGAGACATTGGGAGAGGTATGCGAGGCTGCACAAGAAACTAGGGGCTTACAGAGCGGCGGTATCGTATTACTATAAATTGATAAGAGAGCATGGGAAAGAACTGAGGGAAGTCAGACTACAGGATCTACGAGAAAGAGGCGTGAAGAACAGCGAGAGAGACATGCGAGTATTCAAGGAAAGAGAGACATTCTTCTGGGTAAAATTTGAGAGTGTGGAAGAATATCGGGGGGCTTTAGCGCGACTAGCAGGGTAAAAAGAGACATTTACGGGATTTTACTGAAGATGAAATTGGATACGCAGCGCGTAGCCAATTGTCAATTAAAACGGCATTTTCGTCAAAAAGTTGATGATTTTCGCTTTTGTGACGGACGTGTTTGGTAATTTTGCATTCGATTATAATTGGGGAAAGTGTGCGCAGTCCTTTAATAAACTTAGGATTGTTGTACTTTAGCTACAAATTATTGATTGTTTAGACATGGAAGATAAGGTGATTCGGACATATAGAGAAAGTAATATTCTCGATGGTGAGCTGTATAAAGATGCGTGCTTCATTATTGACGAGGCGCGTCAGTTTGCTTACCGTGCCGTAAACGTAGCACTCACTTTGCGTAACTGGAAATTAGGAGAGCGTATTACTCGTGAGCATCTTGATGATGATGGTCGAGCTGAATATGGGAAACATGTTATTGAGCAACTTGCAACTGCATTGACAGAAAAGTATGGTAAAGGATTTGATTTCAGCTCTTTATATCAGTACGTTAGGTTCTATAAATGTTTTCCAGAGATTTTGGACGCAGTGAGTCCAAAATTTGGGAAAGTGGACGCAGTGAGTCCACTATTTGAAAAAGTTGACGCAGTGAGTCGACAATTGCTTCCATGGACACTATACTATCCGTTTGCTTTCTGACTATTCTGAAATGAAGCAGATGGAAAAAGCACGGAAGTGCAAGTCGTACGTTGCAGAAGATCTGCACGGGTACTTAGCGGTTTTGAAGGATATGGCATACGGTTATTATTATGAGGGATGTGAACTCTATGACTCTGCCAGATTCTATTTTAATCGTGTTATTGAAGGCAAAACAGACATCAGCAATAGGTATGATGCCGCCTATCGGCTGTATAATATCTATACAAAGTCGGGAGATATTGTAAATGCCAACAGGTATGCAAGAGTTTATATGCAATTAAGTGATTCGCTTGACTTTGGCAAACGGCAGGAATTAGCTGCTACTGTAAACAATGCACACAAATATCATCTGGATGAGAAGAAAGAGCAGGAACTCAAGGCTGGCAAAGAGAAATATCGTCTATACCTTATGTTTGCTCTCCTAACATTTGCAGTTGTTGGTGCAGCCTTGTGGGTGCTCTACATTAAAAGAAGAAACGTTCATCTGATGAGAATATTAGATCTGTCATTAAAACTTGAAAGATTATCTGCTGATGACAAACGATTGCGCGAAGAGATTGAGAAAAAAACGATGGAGTTGAAGGCATCGGAGATGATGCTAAACCAATCAAACGAAGAACTAAGGAAAGTCAAGCAGGAATTGGACAGTGTAAATTCGGAATACAACGAATACGATAACGCTCTTAAAGAAAAAGAAAGGCAACTATCTGAAAAGATGGAGCAAAACAAAACATTCATAAAGCTCCTCCATCAATCTGAACTTGAAGGCAAGGCTGAAGATGTGATCTTTGCAATCCGCCAATCCACTGCTGGGAAGAAAAACATGACTTCAGCAGATTGGAAACAGCTATACCAAGCTGTAGATGAACTATATCCAAACTTCAACGACAAACTACTAAAGGAACTTGGTACGTTTACAGAACAACAGATGCAAGTCTGCTACCTGATGCGAATAGGTCTGTCAAAGCCACAGATCCAGAACATGACTAATTTGTCCCGAGTAACAGTATGGCGCTGGGTAAAGAAATACGATTGGGTGTTAACCTCAAATGACAGATAAAACAGTCACTTTTACAACTCCAATGTACGTTTTTGCTAATAATACATAAAAAATAAACTGTTTCAATCATGTTTTCTTCTGAGTGTGAAGTTAATTTATTAACTTTGCCTTTAT
>JAKSLD010000018.1 GCA_024401395.1 Bacteroidales bacterium | reverse complement strand
CTCTCTTAATACAGCCTTAATACAGAAAGGACCCAGAGCCAACTTCCAGCAATAACAAATCTTATCTTTATCTAAAAACCAACTCCCTTCTACTCACCCCGTCACACACAGAGCTTCTCTGTTGATACTCCCAGGTAGTCGGCGAGCTCGGCTTTGGTCATAGTTTTAGCAAAAATATCTGTATTCTGGGAAGGATTGTGAAGTAGGTTCATTTTCATGTAGTTTATTTTACCCTAGTATATTGCTGTAAATGAGAGAATTGTGAAGTTTGTAACCTTTGTAACCTTGTAACCTTGGTATCATTTCTTCACACGCGCGTATTTTAGTAAGAATTTTTGATATATGCAATAGTTCAATGATTTTTTTACAGATAAAAAGCGAGCCGACAAGAATGCGGCTCGCTGTCGTTTCGACTATCAGATAGAGCCGTTAGAATCAACAATCTCCTTAACCAGGAATGTTTTCATATAGACACCTCTGTTGATACGTTTAAGTTTGCCATGCCTTACGAAATCGGCAACCCATGCATGGATAGATTTAGCTGTTGTTCCGATAGCCTTCCCATATTCCTTTGCAAAATCGGTAGTGAATGTATCAGGCATCTGGTCGAAGAAAATATCGCGGTCGGACGTATGTCTAGAGACGGTGTCGCCCTCCTTCAGCAGAGACAGCGAATCAGGATTTGTACCTGGGCAAGGCTTCAGAAGCTCAAGATGAGCACTTTCTGGCTCCAGAGCGCTTAGTAGGAAGAGGCGGAAGATTTCTGTTAAGAATTTTTTGCCAGAAAATTTGGATTATTAAAAAATATTTACTAACTATCGCGTGTGAGAAAATGATACCAAGGTTACAAGGTTACAAAGGTTACAAACTTCACAAACGACTCCCCTTACCCCAACAGGATGCTTGTTGAGCGGTCTGAAATCAAGCATACAGGTGGTAAATTTCGTGCGAAATTAATGAAAAGGGAGGGAAATATAGGGAGTGGCTTGAGCATGCAGATTCAGGAGAATTTAGTCCTACCAGGGGCACCGCCCTCGGTAGCAGACAGGCAAATATCACCTATACGACCATAGGAAACAAAAGCCGAACGCTACCAAGCATTCGGCTTTGTGAATATTCTGCTGCTGAAATTATAGTGATTCTATCTCCTCCTGCGACAGACCAGTCCCCTGAACTATCGTGGCTATATCGACGCCTAGGCTCTTAAGTGTCTTCGCAATCTCAAGTTGCTTCATTCGTTTGCCATTGGCTTCTCCTTGCTCTATACCTTGCTGTAGTCCTTGTTCTATACCTTGCTGCAGTCCTTGTTCTATACCTTGCTGCAGCCCCTGCTCTAGACCTTGCTGCAGCCCTTGCTGTAGACCTTGTTCAAGAGCCATCTCCATGCGTAGCTTGCGGGATAGCTCCAGGTTGTACGCATCCAAATAGTGCTTATAACTGATGTCATAAGCTTCACGGTCTTCGGGCGACAGCTGATGGTACTCTGCCACCTGCTCCAATCTCTTGAAGATCGGCATATCTTCGGCGTTTGTCAGTTGCTGCATGCTGTGCATGTTTTTGAGATTATACATCCACGTATCTATTTTTGTTCCGCTTTGCAACGGCTCTTCTATGGTCAACGGTATCTGCAGGCAGACCATCCGTATCTTGTCCGTAAACGGCTTGCTTGTGGTTGTGTCTACAAGCTTGACGTCGTGTCTTTGAAATGATTCCTGCGGACCATTATTATCGAACAGTTCAAAATTAGTAAAGATTATTGAATATACAGCCTTCAAACAGCCATAATTCCAACCCTTTCCTGCTTCGCCTTGCTTTGCCACATCGCGGGCAATGTAATACACCATACGGTCGCGGAAGCCCAGCGTAAACTCGTTCTGCATCTCTACGATAATCTTCTCGCCGCTGGATGTTGTGCAATGGATGTCGTAGATTACTGTCTTGTCCTCCTCGGAGTCGCCCTTTATTTCCTTATCGGAATAGACTAAATCGGTGAACTGCACCTCGCCCTCGAACAAATCGTTGAGGAATGCGAGCAGAATGTCCTTGTTGCCAAAGATTCGCTTGAAGCCGAAATCTGTGAGCGGACTAATAAAGCGTTTTTCTTCCATGCTCTGGTTAATTAATTTATACTTTTAACGGGGGCGAATATAGGGATTATTTTAATAGTACAATTTGTGCAGCCAAGGTCGGATATTTTCAGTAAATTTGCATACTGAACAACCGTTCACTTCCATATAATGAAAAAGAAGGACAAAAGAAGTACCGCCAAGACGGTTGCCGTCAGCGAGCCAACGACAAAGGAAATCTATATTCCTATATTAGTATATACTGCAGTATTGGTGCTTCTGGCATCTACAGACTCTTTCCTGTATTTTCCATGGAACAAAAACGACTCGGCATGGTTCTTCACGTGCGGGAAGGCTCTGATGAACGGAATGATACCCTATGTTGAGTTTTCAGACTCGAAAGGACCGCTGCTATGGCTGACGTATGGCATTGGATACCTGATCTCACCGCGCTCGACATGGGGCACATGCATACCTACAATCATCAGCTATTTTGCCACATTCACCTTTTGCTACAAAACAGCGAGACTATTCGTAGGGCACAAACCTGCACTCTTTTGCGTTGCCATGATGGGCATGTTCTACTTCTCACTGTTTCATTGGGAGGTAAGGGCCGAAGACTTCTGCCAACCGTTTGTAATGTTCACAATATATGCCTCTCTACGTTATCTTAGAGGCGAGGGCAGCAAGAAGACCGCAATAGGGCTCGGAATATCCATAGCTGGCACCTTTCTCATCAAATTCAGTGTGACAGCTATGATTGGAGCTACCATATTGCTGACAGTCATCGTGATGCTATGTCGCGCTCAATGGAGAGAAATATTCACTATGGTCAAATGGAGCATAATTAGCGCATTGCTATTTTGCGCTCCCTTCTTCCTGTACTTCATTGTCCGTGGGTGCCTTGATGATTTCTGGAACGAATATATTGTGAACACATTGATCACTGTCAAGCCGGAAAGAGAAGTCAGTGCATGGACCAACTACGTCGATTCTATTCGCGACATATGGGAGAGACGTACTGTGGTGGTAATCGAATTTGGAATAATCCTTGCCACCATCATTCCATTTTGTATAAAATACATCAGATTGTGCCTGATACCTCTTCTAGGAGCAATTGCCACGACTGCCATAGCTCTGATGCATTTTCACCTCTATTATTTGAGTCCACTGACTAACTGGCTTATATTTCTGCCTATCTTCATATTCAGTCTGATAAAGATTTCGGCACGAATGCCATTATGGCTAATCGGCATTGCTGCAGTTCCTATGGTGTACGTTTCTGTCCAGACCACATTCTTTACGGCTGGCGACTATAAGTGGAGCGACCTTGCCCGAATCGACAAGAACTGGCAAGAAGTGTCGGAGTGCATACTTCGCGAAGCACCACACCCAAAACCGACCTTTGTCATCAACGGTGCGGACATGGGATATGGTCTTTTGTCGGAAGCTCTTCCTGGATGCAAATACTACGCTACACAGCTCGGAGAATCAGACGAAATGGAAAAAATCAAACTACAAGAAATCATAGACAAAAAGCCCGATTTCATAATCATCATGAATAACAGAGAAGGGAACGTGAGAAAAATAATTGACTTGTCTGTCTACGAAATATGCTTCGTAGACAAGATAACAAAAATATACAAGCATAGATAAAAAGCAAAAAATACTTAATTTACACATAGAACTACAGTCATCTCAGATGACTTAAAACAAAACATACATAATTTTGCACCGCAAAATAACTAGTTTCACGAAAGATTGCATTAACACCTAAGTGGAACAGAATAATATCTAACATGAAAATAAAACTACTATCGCTCATGTGCATGGCGTTTATTTGCACATTCGCGAACGCAGGTTTGCCAAGCAACGAACCTGAATTATCTGGCGACACATACCAGATAGGTACCAAAGCAGAACTTTTGTGGTATTTCAACGACGAAAGGGGATTCCAGCACAATGCTGTGTTGACAAACGACATCACATTGGAAGCTAACCTTTTTGAAGGTGGACATGTCAACTATGTCGAGTCGGAAATAACCCGTAAGTCAATTCCCAATGGTATCACTTTCGACGGAAACGGGCACAAAATTATTGGTTTCTGTGCCGGCAATTCCTTATTCTCCACGAATAATGGAACCATCAAAAACCTCATTCTTGAAGATGCCTATACTAAAGGTATCAGTTTGTTGTGCGGAGAAAACCGTGGCGAAATCATCAATTGCGAAACATCTGGGTTACTGGACGGAATGGAAGACTATAACTTTGGAGTCGGAAGTATATGCCGAGTAAACCACTCAAAGATAATCCACTGCACGAATAAAGCCACGATAAAAGCTCCTTATGCTGGCGGAATCGTGGGATCGACATATTCATCAATAGTTGCTTGCCTAAATACTGGCACGGTTGATTGTGGTGATGAGTTTGATGGTTATGCCAATGGAATAGCATACCTCCTAGAAGACGGCTTAATACACTCGTGCCTTAACGTTGGCGAACTGACGGGCTCAAAATTCCATACCTCCGATGGAATAGCTAGCACACCTTTCGTAGTACCAATGTCACCTGCAATGGCAGCACAAGCAGAGTCAAGAAAGGATTCACCATATTCGATACTTAAAAGCATGGAATATGGAGGATCTGGAAGAATTAATTGTTATTCTATTTATGGGGATTTCCCCCAAAAGAATGCCACACAAGAAGAGGTTGCGAACGGACATGTGGCAATGATGCTACAGAAAGTATTTGACGAAGAGATACATTGGGGTCAAACCATAGGAGTGGACAACACACCTGTTCTTACCTACGACGAAAATAAACTCGTAAAGCACATTATAATTTCAGGAGCGCTCGTACTTGACAAGTACGTGAACAGCTACACTGCAGACCCTAATTATGACTATTTCTGCAACGACATCAAATGGGATGGCAATCTCTATAAAACTGAAACAAAATTAAGCACGTACCCAGCAGGAGAACAGGAAACAGTCTTAATCAGCTTTACAGGAGCATATGAAGATAAGTTCCTTCAGCGCTCGGGAACCGACGTTGCACTTCCTGCACCAAGCTCATATATAAAATATTACATTTTCAAGGTTGGAGGAGTTGAATGGAGCGGCAGGAACGTAACAGAAGATGCACAAGTTGACGTAACTGAATCAAATGTCATTGAGGGAGAGGGCACAGAACAGTCTCCATACATCATCAGCACTCCAAGGCAATTATTAGTATTTGGTCGAATTGTATCTGATGACAATCCTGCTGCTTGCGGAAAGCTTACATCAGACATTGACTTTGAAGGAATGGAATTTTCACCAATATCAGGCTATAAGGGCACCTTCGACGGCCAGATGCATCGCATAAAGAACCTGCATATTGAAAGATACAGTGATTATTGCGGACTATTTGGCGTCGTCAAAGGCGGTGCTACAATCAAGAACACTATTATCGACAAGAGTTGCTCTATCAAGGGACAGAATTATTGTGCAGGTCTAGTAGGTGGTTCCAATGGCAGTGGTACAATCACAATTGAAAATTGTGGTAACGAAGCAACAATAACAGGTGGTATCAACGCCGCCGGAATAATTGGAGTCAACATGGAAACATTGGCAACATTTGTCATCCGCAACTGCTACAATACAGGAGCCATCAATGGCGAAATAGAGTCTGCAGCTATTTCAGGATGGCTAGGCAACGGTGCCAAAGTATACAACTGTTACAACTCTGGCACAATCAGTGGCTATGAAATGGGCCATCCTTTTGTACGTGGCAACGGATATACATGTGAAAAATGTTACTCCACTGTAGAAGAACAAAATGCAGCCGCTCTTATTGACGCGGACAAATTGAAGAGCCCGGAGTTTACTTACACGCTCAACGACGATGCAGAAAATACAATATGGAGCCTTACTATTGACGGAGATAACAGCCACCCATCGTTCTTCCCAGAAAGTTCAAAGAATGATGGTACAACAAACTTCATTCCTTTCAAGGTCGTGTTCAAGGATTATGACGAAACTGAGCTCAAGACGACATACACCGACAAGGACGGAAACGTTGAGGCTCCTGATGACCCTGCTCGCGACGACTACTACTTCAACGGATGGGACAACCCGACAGAAGGAATCACTAGCGACTGCGTGCTACATCCAGTATATGGGACAACCCCAACAGCAATCGCAAATGTGAAGGATGTAGAGAAGGATATCATCGGCATTTACGACTTGTCAGGACGAAAGGTATCAGCTAATGATACTCAGTCGCTCTCAAGAGGTGTGTATATCATCAAGACAACAAATGGTTCACAAAAGGTAAGCGTAAAGTAACGACCCGACTGAACCAAATAATAAACTATACAGCCTTGCAGGACTTGCTCCCGCAAGGCTTTCTTTTTTTTTGTCTTATCAAGCCAACCGTAGTGCCTGACTTATGTCCGGTATCATTATTGTGCTTGCACTGATATTATACTCGCTGTCTTCCCTGAAAAAAGTTGACTATCCCACCTAAAAGCGTATCTTACAGCGGCAAATCGACATATATAATATATCAGAATTGACAAACAATTACTATATTTGCATCGTTATTGTATCAATTATGACACAATGGAAAATATCGATATGCTTTCTGATACAGAAATCACCAAAAGGATTTCTGAGAAGTTAAAAGAACTTAGGCTGAAACAGAACATCACTCGTCAGGATGTATCTATCAGTTCTGGTGTATCCATGTCGTCTATTGTCCGCATGGAGGATGGAGAGATAAAGTCGTTCGAGTCGTTTCTTCGGATTCTGCGTACACTGGGCAGGATTGACATACTGCGACCTTTGCTTGAGGAAGAGGAAATCAGTCCTAACGAGTATTATAAGCTAATGCATTCTGCCAAGGCGAAGCAGCGCAAACGAGCATCAAAAAGCAATACAAATAATAAACAAAAGGAATCTGAATGGTAGACGTAGCGCAAGTTAAAATGTTTGGCATGGTTGTCGGCTCAGTACACTGGGACGCGCGCTATGGGTTGGCACGTTTTGAGTACGACCCAGACTTCATTAAGAGTGGCATTCAGCCTTCGCCTATTCTCATGCCTGCGAGGGAAGGACGCGTATATAGCTTTGGCGATCTTAACCACGAGACATTCAAGGGCCTTCCAGGCATGCTTGCCGACTCCTTGCCAGATACCTACGGACGTGCTTTGTTCGACAAATGGCTTACACTGACTGGCAGGACCAGCGGCAATGCAATCGAATCACTCTGTTTCATGGGCAAGCGTTGCATGGGCGCATTGGAGTTCGAGCCTGCCATAGAAGGCAACTTCAAAACAGAACAGAGGATTGAACTTGACAGTCTTGTTTCCGTTGCACGAGAGGCATTAACCGAGAAAGACAGTTTTCAGGCAAATCTTGACGATGACAGGAAAGCGGCAATAGCTGAGATATTACGTCTTGGTACTTCGGCTGGTGGACAGCGAGCTAAAGCAATCATAGCCTATAACAAGAATACCGGCGAAGTCCGCTCTGGTCAGGTTGAAGCACCAGAAGGTTTTGACTATTACCTGATTAAGTTGGATGGTGTGTCGGCTACAGCTGGATTCAAGGAAACTGAGAACTATGGTCGCCTTGAATACTCGTTTGCCAGGTTGGTCAGAGCCTGTGGCATCGACATGACAGAGTGCTCACTAATTGAAGAAAATGGCAGAGCCCACTTTCTTACCAAGCGTTTTGACCGTGTAAGTGGCGAGAAAGTACACATGCAGACTCTGTGCGGAATAGCACATTACGATTACCGACTGCTTCGAGGATACTCCTACGAACAGGCTTTCAACATCATGCGAGGATTACGGCTTTCTTATCAAGAAGCGCAAGAGATGTTTCGCAGAGTGGTATTCAATGTCGTGGTAAGAAATCAGGATGATCATACAAAGAACATCTCCTTCCTGATGGACAAAAAGGGTAAATGGCATTTGTCACCAGCCTACGATATGGGTTATGCCTACAATCCAAATGGAGCGTGGACGTCGGCTCATCAGATGTCAGTCAACGGCAAGTTCGAAGATATAACCAGAGCTGATTTGCTGGAACTAGCAGCGCGCAACAATATCCGTAACGCATCGCAGATTATCGACGAAGTATGCAATGCCTGTGCCGACTGGCAGAAGATTGCCAAGGAATGCGATGTACCTAAGGTTATGATTGATCAAATTCTGCCCAACATGCTGTTATCCATATAACGCATCTGTCTTCCCTGAAAAAAGTTGACAATCCCACCTAAAAGCGTGCCTCACAGCGGCAAATAATCACCTGAACCGCTGAATCTGCGTACTCAAAAAACAATCCGTATGAGACAAAAAAGCCCACCGGAATATAATCCAGTGGGCACAACAAAAATATGTAGGATAATCAACTATTTCTTAACCTCTTCTACTATCGAAATAGCCAGACCACCTGAACGAGCAATCTGCTGCTTGAGCTTTGTCTTGCTGGTTACTTTCATGGTCTTTATCTCGTATGCTCCAGGGTTCTTCTCGTAGTCCGCATCTTTTGCATCTACATAAATAGTGGCTACATATTTCTTGCCTGCTGGCAAAAAGCTGAAGTCGATATTCGCTACACGAGCATTCTCGTCTGTGATAGCACCAACGAACCATTTGTCCTGTCCCTTTGCCTTACGGGCAATGGTGAGATAATCGCCTGGCTCTGCCTCGAGGTAGTACGACTGGTCCCAATCAACTGCAACATCCTTGATGAACTGGAAGGCATCCATGTGCTTCTCATAGCTCTCAGGAAGGTCTGCTGCCATCTGAAGTGGGCTGTAGAGTGTTACATAAAGCGCCAATTGCTTACAGAGAGTAGTCATCACAAAACCATGGTCCTGATTGTCAAGAAACTCTCCACTTGTGTTGAGGAATGACAGCTTTGTATCGAATATACCTGGTGTATAGTCCATAGGACCGCCCTGAAGACGTGTAAATGGCAACAAGATGGTATGGTGAGGACGGTTGCCTGCGAATGCCTCATACTCTGTACCACGAGCCGACTCATTACCTATAAGGTTAGGATATGTACGGCAAAGACCTGTAGGACGTACTGCCTCATGGCCGTTAACGCAGATATGATACTCAGCAGCCTTCTTTACTGCACGGAGATAGTGGCTGACGATACTCTGTGAATAGTGGTGCTCTCCACGAGGAACAATATCGCCTACGTAACCGCTCTTTACAGCTGTGTAGCCATATTCATTCATGAGCTGGTATGCTTTATCCATATGACGCTCATAGTTCCATACTGAAGATGATGTCTCGTGGTGCATCATCAAGCGTACGCCCTTTGAATGTGCATACTCATTGAGTGCCTTGATATCGAAATCTGGATAAGGTGTAACAAAATCAAACACAAAATCTTTCTGATGTCCGAACCAGTCTTCCCAGCCTTCGTTCCAGCCTTCTACCAATACCTGGTCAAAGCCGTGCTCGGCAGCAAAATCGATATGGCGACGTACATTCTCATTATTAGCACCATGACGGCCGTGTGTCTTGGCCTTTGAATAGTCAGTCTTGCCAAGGTGGATCGACCTAAAGTCGTTGGTATAGCTCCAATGTGTCTTATTGGTAATCATCTCCCACCAAACACCGACATACTTCACTGGCTTAATCCAAGATACATCCTCGTATGCACATGGGTCGTTGAGATTGAGAATAAGACGGGAAGCCAATGTCTTGCGAGCATCGTCAGTTACCATTACTGTTCTCCATGGCGTATTGAATGGCGCCTGAAGGTGTGCCTTCATGCCTGTAACGTCTGGTGTCAGGTGGCTCTTGAAGGTAAATGCCTTTTCTCCATCACCTAGCTCAAGGTGCATAGCAGGATAGTCTACCAATGCTGCCTCGTGGATATTGATGTATAGTCTGTCTGCACTGCGCATCTGAAGTGCTGTCTGAACAGTATGGTCGTTTATGAATGTCTGTGAGGCATTGCCACTACGCGAACTCTCATTTACTGCTGGAATCTCAGAGAGCTTCGACTCTGTATAGTCGTATTCCTGAGTATCATAGTCTCCAGAAATCCACCATGCAGTATGGTCACCTGCCATAGCAAATTCTGTGAGCTCGTCAGCTACAGAGAAATATACCAGATGATCTTGATCTGGGAACTCATAACGGAATCCAAGGCCATCATCATAGAGACGGAAACGGATTGTCATGGCACGACCGCTCTTCTCTTGCTTTACCATAACTGCCAACTCATTGTAATGGTTGCGTATCTCTTTTTCTTCTCCCCATACTGGTGTCCATGTCTCGTCAAATGTAGATGTCGCACTCTCGACACTCTTGAACCCTTTGCTGAAATCATCATTATTCGCAAGCACGAAACCAAGGTGACTAGGCTTTACAACTTCACGACCCTCATATTGGAGAGCGTACGTAGGACGACCTTCTGCATCAACAGAGAAGTCCATATTCATATTACCCGATGGCGACTTCAGTGTCTGCGCATTGATTGCCAACGCCATTACCGCTGCGGATAACGAAAGGAATAGTCTTTTTGTCATTGTGTACACTTATAGATGAATGTTTATTATTTCTTACCTTATTGATTACTTGCATAGATAAACTACACTTGAGTACGCTCCTAGACGATTGTATACTTTACCGTCTACCTTACGCTTATCTACAGCTCCCAATGAAAGAATACACTTGTCTAACCCGTCTTCCATCGGAATATTTATCTGAGTAGCACCAAAATTGTGCATTACCAAGACCTTCTGCCCATTTGAAGCAGTAAGATACCATGCACCGACCTGGCGATATATCTTGTCGTCATTGCAATATTTCTCATGTAGCGAGAGCTTACCCTCTGCAAGCGCAGGATAGGTATTACGCAATGTAGTCAGTTTTCTATATGTCGACAATAGCGACTGCTCGTCTGCCGCTTGCTTTTCTACTGTCGACCAGTCGAGTGGCTTGCGCACATCCTCATCACCACCGCCTTTGCCGGCACTCATGCCTATCTCTTCTCCGTAATAGATGTATGGCTGACCAGCAGATGTCAACAGTACAGCCGCAGCCAGGCGAATCTTGTTCGCATTGTCTCCCAGTTTGAATGCCGCACGGTCCTCATCATGATTCGTAAGCTTTGTAGCCTCTATATAGTCCTGACGGTATTTGGCATATTTCTCTTGATAGCTCTTGATATCTTTGGCAAAATATGTACCTGTACCATCATTGATGGCATACTCAAGACGATTCCAGAAATCAAACTCAAAGAGCGCTGGGAGTCCGGCATAGTATGGTGCTACTTCATTTACTCCCGAGAATACCTCTCCAACCACATATATATCTTCCGAATGTGTCTTCTTGTAGTGTTCATTCACTGCATGATAGAATGCCTCAAGGAATCGTGGATTCTCATCCGATGTAGCTGAATGGTATATGTGCTTCACCGCATCAAGACGGAAGCCATCTACACCTCTGTCTATCCAACCCTTTGCCGACTCAACTACTGCCTTGAACGCAGGATGGTTCTCTACATCATCAATAGGACCATAGTTCAAATCTGCAAATGTATCTGTATAGAAGTGCGAATGATATTGCCATGTATCAATATCGGAGAACTGAATATTTGCAGCTGTCGTGTTGTTCAGCTTCATCGGCTCTCCCAGTGTTATCTTATCTGTACTTGATGCAGCACCATATTTAGTACCTCCATCCCATGTCGTATTGCTAGATCGTACAAGGAATCCCCATGTAGAGGAATACTCTATGGTACGCTCATAAATACCGCCGCCCATATCATTCAAAGGCAATGCTTCTGTAACTTCTCCATACCACAGATACTTGTCTCCCTTACCGTCATATTCGTCTGGTGTAGTCGCCTCTGTAACTGTAATGGTCTTGTCATTCCAGTTCAATGAGAACTTATAGATAGCACTTCTGGCTTCGCTCTCGTCCACAGTGAACCACTCTCCTGAATTATACCCATTAGCTCCTTCCTTTGAAATCGCAGCTATCTTTCCCGCTGCAATATCTGATTTAGGGTCTGTAGAGAAAATATAATAGTCACGCTTGTCACTGTTTGTATCATGCTTAGCCTCAACAAACCATGGGTGCTGTGTACTTGTGTGGTTAAGTATAAAGTCGAGATATATCTTTATACCATGCTCATGAGCCACCTTGACAAGATTGTCAAAATCTTCTTCAGTACCGAATTTAGGATTAACCTTGTCATAATCCATCACATCATATCCATGATACGATGGCGAGGGATGTATAGGAGAAAGCCATATAGCCGAAGCTCCAAGGTCATCAATATAATCCATCTTGTCTGCCATGCCCTTGAAGTCGCCTGTCTTAGAGAAACTATACACCAAGGTCTGGTATGTAATAGGGGAACGCTTCACCCCATCCCATGAATCTGGATTGGCAACGAGCGCTGTCCACTGATCACTGATAGGCTGATCAGGGTCTACTGGCGTCACCGGACTAGGGTCGGGAGTCGGATCAATAGTCTTGTCATCATCCTTACACCCTGACATCAAGGTCAGAAAAGCTATTGCAGCAATACTTAATAGGTTGAATTTCATGTCTTGAACTTAATATTGTTACATCGCAAAGGTAAACACGAATTTATTACCAACTCCCCTCTTCCCTCACTCCCCCACCAATTCCTTCCCATTTTTTTACGCAATCGGTTGCAGAAAAACAAAAAGGTGCCAGATGCACCCTCTTCTCAAATAAAAAATTACGATGAACAAGGGACTTCCCTTATACTAGCCCGAGTGCAGGCTTATACATAACATAGCTCTGTAAACATTATTTCACATAAAAATATTGCTATTCTACTTAATCTGTTTTAATTTCGCGCCCGTTTTGAAAGGTCGCTTTGCGGTCTGCCAAAAAACATACTACTATAACAAACAATTTTTTACAAAATGACTAAACACATTCTTATGATGGCCTCTCTCGCTGGTCTCGTTTCGGCAAATGTGTACGCCGACGAAAAACCTGCCATCATTGTAAAAAGCGAGGGCACTACTAAGCATGTCAAACTGACAAGTTCAGCTAACATCAAGATTGACACGTCTTCCTACTTTCCTGTTTTCGTGGTTAATGATGGCGAAGCAGAAGGCGAAAGTATCTCCTTCGGTGCCTATGACTTCGAGAAGGATGTCCCAACTCTCATCGAGTCTCTTTCCGCAACAAAGGAGGTTTCATCCGTAGAGTATTACTCTACCAATGGTACTAAGCTGTCAGAGCCTCAGCGAGGTATCGTTATCGTCAAGGTATTGTTTACCGACGGCACATCTAAGCAGTTCAAAACTATCAAGAAGTAAATCCTGTACACTATGAAGAAGTTTTTTACTCTCGTATCAGCTTGCCTTATGGCTTTTGCTGCCAATGCTCAGGATAAAATCTATCTCAACGCTTCTGATGAGAGTGTCGTAGAAATAGACCTCAATAATGTTGAGGAGATTAGCTTCTCGCGTCTCGGCATTACCAAAATTGTCGACATCCATGACATCATCGGGGGCGAGAAATCCCAGAAGGACAATAAGGTTTACCTCCGCCTGACTGGTGATGTAGCAGTCGCTGTGGATTACGAAACGTTTGAACAAATCTTGTTCGAGAAGGATGAAGAGGTATCTGCTGTAAAACTTAGCGATTTCAGTGAGCTTTTAGCTCATGAACAAGTAGAGTTGGATATGGTGGATTTGGGTCTCTCTGTTAAATGGGGCACTATCAACATGGGCGCTAAATACTTGACCGACAAAGGTTCTGTATACAAACTAGGACAGGTCGACCCAAACGCAGACTACCCTACTATACCATACGGTTATGATAGCATTTCAGCCGATGAAGAGTTGTACTCATATTTCTTGGACATCCACGGTAACCCTGGCAGAAACTATGATAGCTATTATGGCCTCACAGAGACTAAGTATGATGCTGCTCACGTTAATCTAGGTGACGACTGGCGCCTGCCTACTCATACTGAATGGAACGAACTCAGAGACAATTGCACATGGGAAAAGGTTACTCTCGATGGCATAAATATCATGAAAATAACATCGAATATTGAGGGTTACACTGATAAATTCATCTATCTGCCTCTCGTAGACCCAGACGAAGAAAAACCATCACGCTGCACCTACTGGACAGCAAATCCTTGGTACGTTGGAGGCATAAACTATGGCATTGGCATCTGTATTCCTTCTAGCACTGATGTTGTTTTCTCCCCTGCTACACGCCAGCTTCCTCTTCGTCCAGTGTATGGCAAATCAGGACGCACAAACAAGGATAACTCTGAAAACGAAGATTAGCAAATGAAAAAGATTGCATTTCTTTTGTCTCTTTTTATCATATCTGCTCTGGCACAGGCGCAGAATATGATGTACATCCATACCAAAAGTGGCAAGGCTATCGAGGTAAATGTAGAGGATGTCTACGAAATCAACTTCGAACAGGGTTCCGATAAGCTTATGGGTAATGCTCGCGAGCTTTTCAATAAGGTTGAAACTCCTGAATATGTCGATTTGGGATTGTCTGTACTATGGGCTACAACCAATCTTGGTGCAGAATCTCCTACAGAAATGGGAAATTACTACGCATGGGGTGAGTCAGAGCCTCAGTTGAACAATGCCTATAGCTGGTCTACATACTTGCGCGAATTTGGGTGTCCTATCTCTAAGTACGCCGATTGCGGAACAGATAAGGATCCATTGAAGGCCTATATCAATGGTGGAGAGAAATACGACCTGAACAATGGTATTGCTGGTTCAGAATTCGACGTGGCTACTATTATCTTAGGCGAGCAGTGGCATATGCCTACAGTATCAGAGTTCAAAGAATTATCCAACTTCGATAATTGTACATGGAAATATGTGCAGAATTACAACGACGTTGAGGGGCTTAATGGGTTCATCATCGTTTCTAAAATCGAAGGATATAAAGGCGCATCTATATTCATGCCTTGCGCTGGATCTATCAATGATGGCAATACTTCTGACGGCAGTCTATACTATTGGACTGCTTGCCCATCTGAATTCTCAAAAGGTGGAGCACAGGACTTCCGTATGAATTCGAGCCTAAAAAGTACCTTCGGTTTTTTGAATCGTAATAATGCTACTCCTATACGCGCCGTAAAGAATAAGGCAACCAAGTAGCCAGATAATCATAGGCTTTACGCTTATTATCGCAATATCCTATACATCGTTTTGGTAGATTGTATCTGATGCAACTGCCAGAACGATGTTATTCTTTGCAGTGCAAAAAGATTCTTAACCAATGCCCATTTTCCGCATTTGTTTTTTATCTTTGTATCTTAAGATAAAAATTCAAAGCAAGTGTCAGGTATAAATCAGAGTCTACAGCAGAAATTGCAGCAGCGTTTGTCGCCTCTGCAAATTCAGATTATGAAACTGATCGAGATCCCAGCTATCCAATTGGAACAGCGCATCAAAGAGGAACTCGAACAGAATCCTGTGCTCGAAATAGACCCTGTAGAAAAACCTGACGATAGCGATGACGGACCTATAGACGACATCAATAGCTCTGCTTCTGAAAGTCCTAGAGAGACTTCCATCGAAGAGTATCTTCGCCTCGAAGCAGACACCCCAGCATACAAACTTCAGTCTAACAATTTCTCTCCTGATGACCAAAAGGACGAAGTCCCTGTTTCTGAGGGTATGAGCTTCCTTGAACATCTTGAGGAGCAGATTGGCTTGCAATCCTTTACCGAGGAGGAGGAACAGATTGCTCACTATATCATCGGTAATATAGACGAGGATGGTTACTTGCGCCGTGAAGTGGAGCAGATGGCCGATGACATATCATTCGCCACAAACAATGATGTCGAACCAGATATCATACAAAGGGTACTGTCTGTAGTACAGCGTTTCGACCCTCTCGGTGTCGGTGCCCGAGATTTGAGAGAGTGTCTGTTGCTGCAGCTGAAAGGTAAGAACCTCCAGGATCCTATCAATAGATTGGCCTACGATGTAATAGATCAGTGCTTCGAGGAGTTCACTAAAAAGCATTACGACAAAATCGAAAAGAAACTGCGAATTGAGGATACTGAGGATCTGAGAGATGCAGTAGAGGAAATATTGCGCCTTAATCCTAAACCTGGCAGCGTCTACAGCGGTGCTATAGTAAAGACTTCTCAGGCTATCGTCCCTGACTTCATAGTGGAATATGAGGATAACCAGTTGTCTTTCCGCCTAAACCGCCGTTCTGAGCCCGAATTGCACCTCTCTCGCACCTATACTGAAATGCTGGAGGAGTATTCCCGCAACAAGAACAATCAGTCTAACGACCAGAAGGAGGCTGTTCAGTTCGTACGACAGAAACTGGATTCGGCTAAATGGTTCATCGATGCCATCAAACAACGCCGCAATACTCTCAAATTGGTTATGCAGGCTATCATGGATTACCAAGGGGAATATTTCATCGATGGTGACGATAAGAAGCTGCGCCCAATGATTCTCAAGGATATTGCCGAAAAGACTAATCTGGATGTCAGCACTATTTCTCGCGTGACTAATAGCAAATATGTCCAGACTCCTTTCGGTATCTATGCCCTTAAATATTTCTTCACTGAGAAGGCACAAAGCCCCGAGGGCGACGACATCTCTTCTAGAGAGGTCAAGCAGATTCTTCAGGAAAGCATCGATGCCGAGGATAAGCACAAACCTCTGACAGATGACCGCCTGACTGAAATATTGCAGGAGAAGGGCTACACTATAGCTCGCCGTACTGTAGCTAAATACCGCGAACAGCTAGGCGTTCCTGTCGCTCGACTGAGAAAAATAATTTAGAATTTACTTTTAACATACATCAATTTGGCAATTAAACGACCAGAAGAGAACAACTTTTTCCTTTGGGAAGCAGCTCGAGGGCTGTCTATATTGGCACATCCACTACTGGTGCCAATATACCTTTTACTATATATGTTGTATTTCTCTTCTTCTCCTTGGAGTAAATTGCCTATGGATTTCAAGAGCTCGGTATTGTTCTATATCAGCCTCGGAACGACTCTTATTCCCCTCCTGTGGATGGGAATATGCATCGTTTTCAGAGTGGTATCGGATATTGAGATGCCTTCTAAGGCCGAACGTTTTTGGCCTTTACTTCTCTCTTGCATCACATCTTTTGTAACTGGAATTATAGCCGAGCGTAAATGGGAACTTCCCGAGTCGCTCACTGGCATAGTATATGGCACTTTCGCCGTACTGCTGGTTGCCCTCGTAATCACCCCTTTCTGGAAAATAAGCCTTCATAGTATGGGAATGGGAGCTTTACTATGCTTCGTCCTTATGATAGGCCTCGACTTGAATATCGATACCGGACCTGGATTATACGCAATCGTTTTCTTGTCTGGCATCGTAGGTTGGGCTAGACTTTACCTTATAGCACATAACATCCACCAGATCATTGCCGGGTTCTGTGTCGGATTTGCTTGTATGTGCACTACATTATTAATACTATAAATAACACAACACACACCATGAATTATTACGCAGTTATAGTTGCTGGAGGGTCGGGCAAAAGAATGGGTACTGAAATTCCTAAACAGTTCCTTCTCTTGCATGGTCGCCCCGTACTCATGCACACCATAGAGCGTTTCGCAAAGTACCGCCCCGATATGAAAATCATCCTTGTATTGCCAGCACACCAAATCGAACGTTGGAACGACCTTTGCAAGGAACACAATTTCACTATCGAACATAAAATAGTTCACGGAGGTACGACTCGCTTCGCCAGCGTGAAAAATGGTCTTAATCAGGTACAGGATGACGGCATCGTAGCTATACACGATGGCGTTCGTCCATTGGTATCTCGTCAGACTATCAACCGCACATATATCGAAGCCGCAGCATACGGCTCCGCTATCCCAGTCACAGATTCTACCCAGAGCGTCCGCATCATAGATGATGGCGGCATGAGTCACGCCGTTAATCGCTCTAGCGTAGTTTTGGTTCAGACTCCACAGGTTTTCAAGACTTCTTTGATTCTTTCGGCATACGAACAGGAGTATAATGATATGTTTACCGACGATGCTAGCGTAGTAGAGGCCGCTGGCGCTCACGTTCATTTGACTCACGGCAACATAGAGAATGTAAAAATAACAACCAAGGATGACATGCTCTATGCCGAGGCTGTTATGCCTTTGGTAGTAGATTAATAATAGACTAATAATATAATCGTGAATACATTATTTAATATATCTAAGGAGAGCGAGACTCTCTACACCGCAACTATCAATTCTGATAGCCATATCTTCAAGGGTCATTTCCCAGGCAACCCAGTAGTACCAGGTGTAATGTCAGTATGGCTCGTCAGAAATTGTGCTTGTATGATGCTCAACCGTCAGTTCTCTAACTTTCATACAATCAAGGAGGTTAAGTATATTAGCCCTATCAAACCAGAAAGCAGTCCTGTCTCTGTAGCTCTTTCTTTGGCCGCAGATGGCGAGGAGCCTACTGTATCTGCAGAACTCAAGGACAAGAACGGTAATCTTCTTGTTAAACTTAAAGGCACACTGGTAGCGTAGTGAATATTGTCGTCAAAGCACTAAAGGCTCTATTCTACGACTACCCTTTAAAGGCTTGGCGTTGGTTCGTCAATGAACTGACCAATAGGGAGATGTCTAATTCTCGAATGGCATTCTCTATCGGGTTCGGTGCCATGATGAGCAGTATGCCTATATGGGGTTTCCAAATGTGGGTAGCCGTAGCTGTGGCTCAATTGTGTAAACTCAATAGAGCTATAGTATTGACGTTCTCTAATATCAGCCTCCCGCCTGTCATACCTTTTATCCTATGGGGAAGTTTGTACCTAGGTGGATTGATTCTGGACCGACCTACCCTTCTTAGCATAGATAATATAACTCTTGACGAGGCTATGCAGAGTTTGTATCAATATGTTATAGGTGCCATAGTTTTCTCTGTCTTGCTAGGGGGGCTCTTCGGACTGCTCTCTTATATCATATTGAAATTCACCCGTCGCACAAATTAAGGCCGTGGCTGCCTCTTACCAAATAAACATACCTCCTATAGGCGCAGTTGACGTCTACGAAAGCAGGCAGTGCCGACGAGTGACTTTGCGTGTAGGTGCAGGAGGAGTAGTGCGCGTATCTGTTCCTCCTCTGACAACACCTAAACTGATATACGAGTTCGTACAGGCAAACTTGGAATTCATCAGAAAGAGCCAGGAAAAGATAGACAAAAGCCAACCTACTCATATATTTACTTCTCAGGAGAACTTTTCAACAAAGAATCACACACTATCTTTATCCCCTACCGCTAAGGATAACCGCTTTCACGGGAAAGTATCATCTGGTATAATTGATGTCGTATATCCCCCAGACGTAAAGGAGGATGATGGTCAACTACAAAATTTTATCCGAAAAGCTATCGCTGCTGCCCTTAAGGTGGAAAGCAAACAGTATATCATCCCGCGTATTTCTACTCTTGCTAAAAAATATGGATTCTCATACAATAAGCTCGACTTCAGAGATATGACTAGCCGTTGGGGTAGTTGCGATACTCGCGGCCGAATATGTATCAATATCCATTGTATGCGTCTACCAGACCACCTGATTGACTACGTGCTGCTCCACGAACTATGCCATACCATCTACCACGATCACCAGTCTGGCTTTTGGGCAAAAATGGAGGAAGTATGCAATGGTATGGCTAAAAAATACGACAAGGAGCTGAATAAGTATCACACCCGATACTAATCCTTAGTCTCTATAGCTGGCGCATCATAATTTATCGCATACAAATACGCTGGCTCATTATTCTCATCTCCCATCGATGCAATTTCATAAAATGCAGTCGGATATTTCTGCACAATAAAATGCATATATCTATGAATGGTATTTATTACTCCCTGACCAGGATACAGTGGGTCTCTTCTCAACGAAGCCAGGATAATATGTGTCACTCCTCTCTCTTTCAAAGCATTCAAAAGCTCATCAGGGTCTTCTGTCTGGAAATTATATATGCCGTGAAATTTCTTTCCTCCTGCATAGATTCTTGCCATATTTGGTTTTCGACATGCTACAAATGCATCTTCAGGCAATTCTGTCGCTATAGCCTGACACATTCCCAGGTAGTTATACCAGTCCGGGGTGTATCCATATAGCATATTCCCATTCAGATTTGTCCTTAGCTGCATCAGATCTATCTTCTGAATGGTCTGAGAGAACGACAACAACGCACTCAGACACACCACAGCACCTATAGCTATCTTCGCGATTTTTTCTCCCATCAATAGGAATAACTGATATAACCCATATATCAATACTACATACGATGCCAAGACGTATGGTATTATCAGTCTATACTGGTCCCACAATGTCTGTAACGCAAAAAACGTCACACCCATCATTGTTGCCGCCAGTATCGCACATAGCAATACAACTCGGTTCTCTTTCTTGTACGCACAGAATGCACCATATAGAAATACTACATATAGTAATATAGTGCCTAAAGCTGATGTCTCCCTACTGTTAACTGGCTTGAATCCAGCTATGCGCAGCATGTGTTTGGACAGATATTTCTCCGAGTTCTCTGCAAAACGTACGAAATACCCACCTATAGTCTCTTGCCCTTTTTCAACTTCGTATGGATGGACTCTGGTTAGCTGCTCTATCTGACTTTGTCCCTTTGCCTCTCCCCATACCGCAGTCTTCACTCCGACCCACAGGCCGAGCATAACTATGGTTGTACCTAGTAGAACAAATGCAACTTTATAATATTTCCTCAAACAGAGGTATACTATTGCAACAACGACCCAAAATGCTCCGACAGTACGAATTAAGTACCCGCAGACTATACATAGGGCAACTGGTAGAATGACCAATAATACTTGCTTGACACTCAGTTTCTCTTCTGCTTTACCCTCTAATCTCAACAATAGGCCCAAAAACGCATATTGTACTAATGCATATAATGATTCTGAGTATGTTTGCGAAGAAAAGAATAGGTATAATGAATTAATACTCATTAATCCTAATACCACAAGCAGATGGCTCGTATTCATTTTTTTGCGAGCAACCTTATAGAAGACATAATGCCCGCCTAATACACAAACTAATGACGTTAGCTTCAGCACTATAAGATTAGGTCCCCATATCGCAACAAATATAGCAAGGAACCAAGGGTAAAGTGGCCCCTGGAATGTTGGATACGTACCGCTCGACACAACATCCATAGCTCTGCAGATGTATGTGCTGTCATCGCCACCCTCATCTATCCTGAGATTAAATAACAATAGACCGAATACTAATGTTACGATCATTATTATCCAGAAATATATTTCAGTTTTATTCGCTTTCATTTCTCCATATCCTCCACATTCCTCTTGTCATTATACGCCAACCTGTCCTGGGTCTGCAGACAATGTATGCCACGCTCACGCATAGCTTTACTCTGCCCTATATGCTGCGAACTGAACTTACCATTCTTCTTAAGTAGTATCTGAATCCCTAGCAATATGCCGGCAATAGCAACAAGGGCTAACGTAAACAGGAATATTTTTACCATACAAAAAATTATTTGGGACAAAGTTACAAAAAAAGCAATTAGGCCTACTACTATAAAGTAATAGGCCTATTTTATGATACCAATATTCGTCTAATCCATCCCTAATTTGGCTCTCACCAATGGCTCTGCATCATAACTTAGCGGAGAATATGACAATATCACTTTTGTACTTGTATCAAAAATATAGGTAAAGTCATGCTCTTCACGCACTTTATTTATTGCCGCCATAATCTTATCGACTATAGGTTTGAGAAGTCTCTGCTCTTTTTCTGTAACACTTCTCATCGCCATCTCTCGATATGTCTCTATTCGCGCCTCTGTATCCTGAAGATCTTTCTCAATGGTATTACGCACCAAGTCTGGTAGAGAATCACGCTTCTGCATATAATCTGCAAATCTGCGCTCCAACTCTGCATTCATAACCAGCAACTGGTCCTTGAGCTGTTGTGTCTCGTCATACAACTGAGCCTCAGCCACTTTCTTTTCAGGAAAATCATTCAATATCCTCTGAAAATCAAGATGCGCAAATCTGTAGTCTTGTGCATTAGCTCCTAAAAAAGATACTAATACCAATGCAAAAACTACCAATGTATAGCGAATAGTGCGACTCATAAATACTCTTATTTACGATTTAGTTCTTTGGCATCGAAGCAATTTTCGCCAATACCAATGGCTCAGCGTCAACGCTCTGCTCAGAATGATAAAGAATAACTTGCGATGTGAGATCGAATACATATACAAATCCGTTCTCCTTACCAACTGCATCAATAGCATCCTGAACTTTCTTCATAATTGGCTGGAACAACTTTGCCTGTGTCTGCTGAAGGCTCTGCTGAGCTGCCTTGTTCATAACCTGAAGACGCTGATCCAACTCCTGCAATTCCTGCTCTTTAACCTGACGAACTACTGCTGGAAGTGAATCTGCCTTAGTAACATAATCCTGATACTTTGTCTGGAACTCTTGCTGCATAGACTGCATCTGCTCCTGAATCTTAGTACCTTCTGCCTCAAGCTGCGCCTGTGCCTGCTTGAACTCGTCAAGCTGTGAAATCAGATTCTGTGTGTCTATATGCGCAAACTTAAGTGTCTGTGCCTGTGCCGATACTGCACAAATCATTGCAGCAGCAGCTAATATCATATTCTTAATTTTCATCGTCTTTTCTAATTTTATGGATATCAAAGTTAATTACATACCAAGCTTGGCCTTGATAAGAGGTGTTACATCAACACTCTTGTCTGAAATATGAACTGCCAATCCTGCTTCACTCTCAAGGATGTAGAGAAAGTTATTCTCAACACCTACCTCTTGCACAACTCGAAGCAACTTCTGCTGTATAGGCAACATACGCTCCTGCATCTGACGCTGCAAATCTTGCTGCGATGTGCTTACAAAACTCTGAACTCGCTGATCCAACTCTTGAAGTTCTGTAAATGCTGCTTTTTTCTCGTCATCTGTCATCGAAGCTTGCTTGGCCTGGAACTCTTGCATTTTCTTTTCTCCGAGCTCACGCAAATTGGCTACCTGTGTCTCAACTTCACTTTGACGCTTATCCATATCAGCTTGCAATTGCTTAATCTCTGGCATCTGCTCCATAAAGGCAGCACTGTTAAAATGCCCAAACTTAAGCTCTTGCGCCTGCATCATTGGTATCATCACCAATAGTGCAAGAAGAGTAAATAAGTATCTCATTACTTAATTTTATTTTGGTTAAATGTATGTTATTCTCTACTTAGAATATCCAAGGTTCTTCAATACACTGTCCGAGATGTCAAGGCTCGAATCTGCGAACATCAAACCATTCGATGATGATTTGTCAAATATAGCACTAAGATTCTTCTCCTTGGCAATGGCCATTACCGCATTGTATACCTGATCTTGAATAGGCTTTACAAGAGACTCACGGTTCTTGTACAACTCTCCATCCTGACCGAAATACTTTTGCTGAAGCTGCTTTGCTGCCTTCTCCTTCTCTACAATCTCATTCTCTTTCTTCACTTTCATATCGTTTGTCAAGAACACACTCTCTGTACGATATGTCTCATAAAGACTAGCAACCTCTTGCATCTTGGCCTTGATCTCATCCTCATATCTCTTGGAAATATCCGAGAGCTGCTCGTTAGCAGATTCGTATGCTGGAATATTCTTCAAAATATACTCAGTATCTACAAAAGCTATCTTCTGTGCTGATGCGCCACAAACAAGTGCCATCAAGATTCCGATTGTCAACAAAATGTTCTTCATATCCTTAAGTGTTTAGTTATTAATTATTATGTAACAACTATCTCTTATTCAAAATGCGTGCCAATTTTTACGCTTTTAGAACGACTGTCCCATCACAAAGTGGAATTGCGAACCTCCAGCATTCTTAAAGCCTGTGACACTGTCAAATCCATATCCCCAGTCTACACCAAGAAGACCAAACATAGGCAGGAATACTCTCAATCCTACACCAGCCGATCTCTTAAGGTCAAATGGTGAATAATCCTGGAACTCACTCCAACAGTTACCTGCCTCGGCAAATGCCAACGCAAATACTGTCGCCTGTGGCTTCAAGGTCAATGGATAACGTAGCTCCATCGTGAGCTTATTGTATATGTTACCATCGTATGAGTACGAACCATTCACTATCTTTCTAGGTGTCAATGATGAGTTCTCATAACCACGCAAGCCTATAGTCTCTTCGCCGTAGGTCGAATATCCCGACATACCATCACCACCCATTACATACTTCTGGAATGGAGATTTACGATATCTATCATAGTATCCAAGGAAGCCCATCTCAAACTTACCCATCAATATCAACTTGCTGACATTGTCCAATGGCTTGAATACCGCTCCCTTGAATGTCCACTTATGATACTCTATAAACTCATACAATTTCTGCTCGTCAATCTCATTCTTCCAGTCGTGATGGTCAAACCACGAATATGGAGGCGTGAAATGCAATCCAAGTGAGAAATTGGAACCTGATCTGGTATAGATTGGATGGTCTATAGAACTACGTGACAGTGTGACACCAAATGAAATATCATGACTATGACCATTCTGCATCAAGAAATACTGCCAGTTCTTAAGGTTGTAATGCTGATATCCTGCCTCTGTATATAGCACAAACCAGTCATCAGGCCATGTGAGTCGCTTACCGAAACCTACCGACAAGCCTGATACCTTACGGAACTGGTGTAACTCTTTCTTGGCTGGCTTCCTGGCATCTCCCATAGTATAACCGCTGGAATATCCATTGTAGAAGTTATTGTAGTAATTAGTACTTACACCTGTCTGCGATGAAACAAAAGCCGACATCGAGAATGAGTTCGGTCTCTTGCCTCCTAGCCATGGCTCTGTAAATGATACACTGAACGACTTGAAATACTTGCCGTTGGCCTGCGCCTTTAGCGATAATTTCTGACCGTCACCTGTAGGCAGTGGACTGTATGCTTCTTTATTAAAGAGATTTCGTAACGAGAAGTTGTTGAATGAGAGACCAAGCGAACCTACAAACATACCAGCTCCCCAACCTCCTGATATCTCAATCTGGTCATTTGATTTTTCTGCAAGATTATAGTGTATATCCACTACTCCAGCCTCTCTATCTGGCTTCGGCTGTGGATCCATTGCCTCCGAATCAAAGTGCCCAAGGTTCGCTAACTCACGAATCGTACGAACAAGTTGCGATCTGCTGTACAACTGACCTGGCTTTGTTCGAATCTCTCGACGGATAACTCGCTCATGTGTCTTGTCGTTACCTTTAATTACAACCTCACGGATAGATGCCTGCTTATCTTCTTGTACTCGCATCTCTATATCAATGGTATCTCCGTAGATATTTGTCTCCACTGGCTCTATCCACGAGAAAAGATAACCATTATCCTGATATGCCATCCACACAGCATCCTCATCATTTCTGAGGCGCTTCATGAGTTTCTCACTGTTGTATACGTCTCCCTTAGACATCTGCAACAAGTGACTTAAATATCCTCCTGAATATACACTGTTACCTACCCAAGTGACATCTCCTAAATAGTATTTTCTACCTTCTTCGATATCAATTGTAATGTTAACCGTATTATCATCATTTCGGACCACTTCCTCATTTACTACTCGGGCATCACGATAACCGTTTTTATTGTAATACTCCACAAGTTTCACAAGGTCAGCACGATACGACTCTTCTACGAATTTCTTAGTTCGGAAGAAATTATAGAAAGCCTTCTCATTAGTCTTCTTCATCGCACGGTTAAGCTTACGGTATGGCATCACATTATTACCTCTGAATACCAATGACTTGACCTTAACCTTCTCTTTTTTATCAATAGAGCAGTCTAATATCACAAAACCTTTATTCCTAGGGTCATTACGCTGCGTAATCTTGACATCCACATTATAGAAACCCTTTCCTACAAAGTATTGCTTAACATACTTTTCTGCTCGTGTTATAAGGAATGGGGTAACTTGTGTACCCTCCATAATTGCTACCTTGGATGACACGTCCTTGATTTCACTCTTCTTTATTCCATGGAAATCAACCCTGGTCAATCGTGGACGCTCTTTCAATACTATCTCAATATAGATGTCATTACCCTCTATCTTATTGACATAAACCTTTGCATCTGAAAATAAACCGTGATTCAGATAACGCTTGACAGCCTGTGTCAATTCGTCTCCAGGTACAGCAACAACTTGCCCCGTCTTGAGTCCCGAAAGATTCTGAAGCATCTTCTGGTCCATATGAGGAACTCCTGTAACCTGAATGTCAGCAATGGTATATTTTCGAGCAATACCTGAGTATGACACTTTCGACACTTCTTCAGATGACGGTGTATTGTCTTGAGCAAAAGAAGCCATTGGCAATAATGCCAACAACAAAAGTATTAGACTAGTGATATATGTGTATCTACGCATTGTATTTGTTTGTGCTCTATATATTAGTTTTGAACTTGTTCGCTTGTCTTTCCGAATCGTCTTTCCCTACCCTGAAAATCAACAAGAGCTTCATAAAGATTCTCTTTTCTGAAGTCTGGCCACAATACAGGTGTAAAATACAACTCTGAATATGCTATCTGCCAAAGTAGGAAATTACTGATTCTATATTCTCCACTGGTACGGATAAGCAGCTCTGGATCTGGCATAAAATTCGTCGCCATATACCCAGATATAGTATCTGCATTTATCTCTCCCACACTTATCTTACCTTCCACAGCATCCTTAGCCATATCCTGAACAGCCTTGGTAATCTCCCAACGGGAACTGTAGCTTAATGCCAAAACCAATTTCAACCCTGTGCAGTGTGCTGTTTTCTGAATACACTCATCCAACTTGGCTTGAGCTTCTGCAGGTAGCGATTTGTCTCCTATTACCCTGAGACTGACATTGTTCTTCAACAATGTAGGGGTCTCAGCCGCAATAGTCGACACTAGTAACGCCATAAGACCATCAACTTCCGCCTTTGGTCTATTCCAGTTCTCTGTCGAAAAGGTATATAGTGTCAAATACTCAATGCCGAGTTCAGCAGCACCTTCTGTAACCTCACGTACAGCCGTGATAGCATGCTGATGCCCATACAATCGTACATTTTCGCCTTGCTGCTTCGCCCAACGCCCATTACCATCCATAATAATGGCCACGTGACGAGGTAACTTCTCTTTTACTATTTTGTCCTTTAGCGACATATCTACTTGTTAAATTTCCTAAGACCGTCATTGCAGCTCAACTTCCTAGGCAACATACTTGCCGTAAGCGTTATGCCACAAAACGAATACCAGTCGTTATTATGTGTAACCGTATGGTGCTTTGAACCATACGGATCATTTGGGTTGATCTGGTTCGCTTTCGGCTCCACCAAATCAAGGTCATCTGCAAATGTCTTGTGCATAGTCCACTCGAGTCCTACACGCAACCATTTGAACAATTTATACTTAATGCCCAAACCAAAGGGCAAAGATAATACAAAATCTGTTTTGCCGGTCGGTTCATCGACATAACTCTTGTAAAAAGTCGCTCCTAAACCTAATGTCATATACGGAGCCCACCTGGATTCTCCCTGATTAAACACATGGTCAAACGAACGAAAATTAAACTCTCCCATCAAATCAACACTTACCAACACCCTCGAAAAATCATATTCACTATCAATCTTCGCACTCTTCCCTATAAAATCGCTCCCCCGAACTGCAGACATATCCGCACCGGTACTGGGCACTATTACTGGATACTTGTCTCCCATTCCAGGATACTCTCCGGCAATACCGCCTCCAAACACATTAGCCCTCGCCGCTATACGGTCATTAACCATATATCTGGCCACGAATCCCGCTGCCGGTCTAGGACTTTTAAAGTGTTGAGTATGATTAAGATCTCCTAGATAATAAGACACTCCCCCCATGAAGCCCATCTCCAAACGATCTTGAGCTTGCACTGAGCTGCATAGCATTGCTACTATGACACTCATTATGAAAAGGGTCTTATACATCTGATGCAATATTATATCGTATTCTACAATAATCACCAACTATTCAAGAAACGTACCAAAATATCCTACGAATGTGCGGTATCAACCAACATTGTTTTCATAGTTTCTCTTGTCTGCACCCCACATGAGCTTGTCTCTTAAGGTCGCAAAGAAGGAGTGTCCCTCAAATTCTACCCTTCTCACGGAGAATGGCGACTTGCCTATCCTGAACTGACAGTTGTTTTCCATCAAGTGTGTCCTGCCGTCCATAGATGTCAATATCTTCGGTCCCCTACCCTCAACAACTAGCTTTATCGCCACATTGTTTGGCACAACTATCGGACGTATGCTGAGATTATGTGGCGCTATTGGCGTAATAATGAAACTAGGTGTCGAAGGAAAGGCAATAGGGCCTCCAACACTCAACGAATAGGCTGTCGAACCTGTTGCTGTAGCTATGATTAATCCGTCTGCCCAATATGTAGTCAGATAATCTCCATCTACATACGCATGTATCGTAAGCATCGATGAGTTGTCGCACTTGCTTACCGAAAATTCATTCAAGGCATAGTCTAATGGCTCTCTCTGGTCTTGCGCATATACCGAAAGCACATCAAGATTCGCTACTCTATACGCTCCTCTCATCAGTTCTCCTACCGCCCACGGAACTTGCGAAGCTTGAACGTCGGACAGGAATCCTAGTCTGCCTTTGTTTATGCCAAGAATAGGTATATCTGTCATCAGGGCTTTCTTGGCAGATTCTAGAAAGGTACCGTCTCCTCCTATACTGAACATAGCTCTGCCCGAGGCACTGGACAACACTGGCTCTAGTGGAAGTATATCCTCAACCGTAGCTAATCCATCCGCAATGAAATTATCATACAGACAGTCGCACACTTTGGGCGTCACACCAGAATTCTTCAACGAGCCAAGTAGGTTGGCATATATGTCTCTCGCTTCCGGAGTATAACTATGAGCGTATATTATCATAGGACAACTGTTTATAACATGAGAGCCGATATCTCACTATATGCGCGACATCGGCTCTCAAATTTAATGATATTATCGTTACAACGACTTATTAGTCGATGTATTCGAAACCTGTGTAAGGAACGAGTACCTTCGGAATACGGATACCCTTCTCTGTCTGGTTGTTCTCAAGCAACGCCGCAACAATACGTGGCAATGCCATAGCCGAACCATTCAATGTATGACAGAGTTGTGGCTTCTCTCCTGCATTCTTATAACGACACTTGAGACGATTTGCCTGGTAAGAATCGAAATTCGATACCGAGCTAACCTCCAACCAACGCTGCTGCGCTGCAGAGAATACCTCAAAGTCAAAACATGTAGCTGCAGTGAAACTCATATCACCACCACAGAGGTGAAGAATACGGTATGGCAACTCTAGCTTCTTAACTAAGCTCTCTACATGTGCCAACATCTCCTTATGGCTCTCTGCTGAGTGCTCTGGTGTATCGATACGTACAATCTCTATCTTAGAGAACTCGTGCAAACGGTTAAGACCACGAACGTCCTTACCGTACGAACCTGCCTCACGACGGAAACACTGTGTATAAGCACAGTTCTTGATAGGAAGATCCTTTGCATCAAGAACTACGTCACGGTAGATGTTTGTCACAGGTACCTCTGCTGTTGGGATAAGGTAGAGATCATCAAGATCACAGTGATACATCTGACCTTCCTTATCTGGCAATTGTCCTGTACCGAAACCTGATGCCTGATTTACTACTGTAGGTGGCATAATCTCTGTGTAACCTGCATTTCTAGCCTCGTCAAGGAAGAAATTGATGAGGGCACGCTGCAAACGAGCACCCTTACCTATGTAAACAGGGAAACCAGCACCTGTAATCTTAACACCAAGCTCGAAGTCTATCAAGTTGTACTTTTTAGCAAGTTCCCAGTGTGGGAGTGCATCACTGGCAAGCTGTGGAATCTCATTCCCTTGCTTTACTACAACGTTATCCTCAGCTGTCTTGCCTTCTGGAACTTCTTCATAAGGCATATTTGGAAGAAGAACCAAGTTCTTCTGTAACTCTTCCTGAATCTCGTTAAGCTTGTTGTTCGCCTCTGCAATGACCGACTTCAAAGCGGCTGTCTCTGCCTTAGCAGCTTCTGCCTCTTCTTTCTTGCCAGCCTTCATAAGCATACCTACCGACTTCGAGATCTCGTTCATCTTCATCTGTGCACTCTCAGCTTCCGACTGTGTAGCCTTACGCTGGTTGTCTAGTGCAATGATCTTGTCTACAATCTCGGTAGCATCAAACTGCTTAACCTTAAGACGAGAAATCACATAATCTCTCTTCTCTTGAATTACCTTTAATGTTAACATGTTAGGTCTATTAAAAACAAAACAAACTCTCACTTTCCTCGAGGCTATAACTCGCGGGGAAGCAAGAGCTTGTTATATAAGTTTCTTTTACTTCTCAGCTAATTATGCCTCAGCTGGAATTACGGAAACGAACGACTTGTCGTTCTGCTTCCTCTCAAACTTAACGGTACCCTCAACCAATGCGAACAATGTATGATCCTTGCCCATACCTACGTTCAAACCTGGGTGATGCTGTGTACCACGCTGACGTACGATGATGTTGCCTGCCTTCGCAAACTGACCACCAAAGATCTTAAGACCTAGACGTTTGCTTTCTGACTCGCGGCCGTTCTTAGAACTACCGACACCTTTTTTATGTGCCATATCTAATTACTTTTTCTTTTCTAGGGTTAAACAATAAAATTAGCAGACGATATTCTCGATCTGAATCTGTGAGAAGAACTGACGGTGACCGTTTTTCTTCTCAAAGCCCTTGCGGCGTACCTTGTGGAATACGATAACCTTATCGCCCTTTACATGTGACAATACCTTAGCTGATACCTTTGCACCTGCGATAGTAGGAGCACCTACTGTTACAGCACCATTGTTGTCAACCATGAGTACCTTGTCAAACTCTACAGACTCACCCTCGTTCTGTGCAAGACGATGAACGAAAATCTTTGCGTCTTTCTCTACTTTAAACTGCTGACCAGCAATTTCTACAATAGCGTACATTCTTTTTATTATGTATTATACGTTACTACCCGCAGGCGACTGACAACTTCGTCAGTACTTAACCATGCACAATACGGATTTAACGGCGCAAAATTACAACATTCTCATCTCCAATGCAAGAGAATTCACATTTTTTATTGAAATAATCTATTTCTTCGTCCGTGGGCTCTATTATGTAATACCGCGTATCGCCCTCTAACACTAGCAAATCGCAGTCTAATACTCCTGTTTCCACATTCTCCAGAAATTCATTGCTGTACTTCGAAACAAGGGTCTTTTCTTCGTCTTTGTCTAGACTTACCACCTTTACTCCTCTGTTTTTCAGCGCCAATAGCATGGCTATTTCTCCATACCCTCCATTTATGACTACCACCTTTTTCTCCCCTCTCGTCGCTAATTGCTCGTGGTCACCATACGCTTTTAGGTTCTCTCTCACTTTTCTCTCTATGTCCATACCTTTATATCTGTACCTGTCTCTGACCAGTGGCAAGTAATCTTCTATATTGCCTCTTTCGGGTATCTCGTCTCTGTTCTTCTCGAATATGTTTCTTATCGACAATGGCCTTATCCTGTACTGCCCTTTCCGGGAAACAAGGAACTTGAACACTAGGGGTGGGAACATATATGCCATGAGCACTACCGAGAACATCCCGACTATGGTTACTTCTGCCAATGAGTGCAACGCAGGATGCCTGGCTACTATAAGCGAACCTATACCGATAAACATTATCAGCGCTGATAGTATAATCGACTGCTTGTAGGATGCCAACATTTTCTTCCTGTATGTGTATTCGTAGCTGGCACCTTCTGTCATGAATATGGTGTAGTCGTCTCCTTGTCCGAATATGAATGTGGCTAGTATCACATTGACTATGTTGAACTGCATGCCGAATATTGCCATTATACCTAATATCCATACCCAACTGATCGCCATCGGTATAAATGACAATATGGCTAGCTCTAATCTTCCGAACGAGAACCATAGGAAAAAGAATACTATGCAGCCGCACATGAAGCCGATATAGTTGAAGTTGTCTGAGAGACTTTCTGCTATACTGGAATTTAATGTCTTTACATCAAAGCAATAGGCTGTACCGACCCCTTCTTGTATCTTTTCTCTGCACTCGTGTATCTTTTCTTGTGGCGTAGTAATAATGTCTAACACGGAGTACGACCCTGTCTTGCCATCCGCACAGATGCAGTCCGAAAATATGGTTTTTGTCAGCAGCCCGAAATATTCAACTTCTCGTGGCTCGTATTCGCCTTTCAATATCTCTTCAAAATCGGCAAACGCATCTCTTGTAAATCCTAACGTCTTTCCTTGCACGTCTAACTGTCTTAATACTTCTTCTGAATGAGCATCAACAAATTCTCGCCACATCCCTATTCTTCGCTCTTGTTCTCTCTTCGATGTAATAAACCGACTGCAGCTGGTATGTGAACTGATATCTCCTCTTTCTAATAATTCTTTAATAAACTTTTGATTCTTTAGATTGATATCTAGTGCTTCGTCTAAATCTTCGTTCGATGTTATCAAATATAGTGTCTCTTCCGTCGCCGCGCTGGTCAGCATACGCTCAAATTGCTCTAGTTCTACCTTCTGCTCTTCTGTTATGTAGTTGATATTGGAGAGATTAGAGTCGAATGAGGTCTGTATGCTATAATAGCTGAATACGACTGTTAATGCCACAACACCCCATACTAACCAGGTCTTGTTTTCTAACGACACATTACCTAGTTTTTCAAAAAATTGCGAGCAACCCGAATGCTCCAAGGAACCAGACGCTACCTTCGAACTACTTTTTCTATGACTAGATGCCTCGCAGAGATGTGGTAAAATAATAAGAGAAAATATTATCGTACCGATTAGCAGAAATGAACTGAATAGCCCTAAATCGCTCAGCGCTATGCTTTGTAATGGGACTAACGCAAAGAAAGCACCGACTGTCGTTACATTTCCTATCAGCAGTGGCATGACTATCTCTTTCAATGCCGACCGCATATCTTCTGTATGTCTTAAATGTGTAACAAGGTGCAACGGATAATTTACTGCTATGCCTATTATTACTGAGGCTATACCTATTACTATTATCGACACTTCGTCGTGTACAAACGCGAGCGCCCCAACCGCGAATAGCATACCCCACGAGATTGATATCACTATCAACCCGATATTCCTGACGTTTCCAAATGCTATTAGCAGTAGTAATAGTATCAGTACTACTGATATTATTACAGATATAATACTGTCTATCTTTATCTGCTGGGAATTTCCTATGGCTATGACTGGACCTCCTATTATGGTTATCTCTATTTCTTCATTCTCAGCCTCCACGGATTGTGCCACTTTTTTGAGAAACTCTACAAACTCGGGATTCTTGTCTGTTTCGCTGTTTCCGTATGGCGAGGTAACCATCACTATGCCTCTTTTCAGATCGGATGTGAAAATGCAGTCTTCGGATATCTCGTAGTCTACATTAGTAATCCTCTCTTGCATGTCTTTAAAAACAGGTGAGAATAGATTTAATGGGTCATACCCTATGCTGACTTCTCTCATCCCTCCCATAGGGAATAGCAGTGCTCTCTTGTCTTCTGCCAGCTGCTCACCTATATATTTGTCTTCTTCTAGGAGCTTCTCTATCCTTTGATAGTCTTCTTCGTCTAGGAAGTATGGTATATTCTTATATACGAAATCGGATATCTCACTTATCTGATCGTAATCTATCCTCGCCGTATAATCTGTAATGATGTCTAATGTGTCTTGCTCTTCTAGCTCATCTGCAAATGCTCCTATGGCATCTACTATCTTGTCGGGATCTGAATCTTCTTCGTCTTTGCACTTGAATGCTACAAATAGTTTATTTGCTCCAGATATCTCTTGATAGACACTTAGCGCATTCTGCTGCCTGTCGTCCAAAGGCAGAAAATCGGAAATATCTTCTTTGTAGTTAATGCTGAATATCTTATACAACAGAAGCGCCGAAACGATTGTAGTCACTACAGTCGCTACACCTTTATGGGCTTTGATATAATCGTATAGCCTGACAATAATATTGCCCATCAATTTTCTTTATTTACGACAGGATTGGAATATATGTCCAGCAATATCTCTTCCAGCTGCTCTTTGTCAAACTCTGGATACGTATCTAGCACATTCACATGCTGCTCAAAGAGTTCTTTTTCTACTTCCGTATAGCAGTGCTTGTATTTTTCTCCTCCGAAACGCTTGTCATACGCTATGTAATTATTCGGATAGAGTCTATAGGCCGAATGGATACGCTGGTCTACCAGTTTCGCTACTTGCTTGTGATACTCTCCGCTATTGAGGTCTTTCAAGGCTTCGAGTTCTTCTTCTCTGATAGGGTCACATATCTCAAAATGTACTCTGCCCTTTGTCTGCAAAATGCCTGTCAGAATACTGTGCAGATCTTCATTCTGCGTCTTTTCGTATGTCTTGATGCTCGAAACGTATAGTTCCATAGCTTTCAATATGTCACATGGCTCCCACTCGTATGATACTGATACCGGCACAATATTCAAGTCTACCAACGCACTGACTTTATCTTCGCGCTTACTCATACAGAACATCTTGATGATGCCTTGGTCTGTACGGTCATCTCCGTTCTTCGTACGCCCATTTCGCTGGGCTATCCATACCGATTCGCCTCTCTCGGTGATGACATATCTGATATAATCCGACAAATGCTTGGAACTTTCGTAGAAGACTTTCATATTACCGCCTCTCTCAACCCTGAACATCTTATTCGACTTTCCGATATTTACCACCATATCGCCTCTCATAAGGTTGGCGCCGAACGTAATCTGAGCCGTCTCATGCCCATAGTCTTTCATCGAATTCTGTAGCAGACTGGCATCAAGCATAATATCTCTATGGTTGGAGACAAAAAGGTATCTGCGCTTAGTATCAAGCTTCTCCATTCCTCCTACAGTCATGTTTGTAATGGATCTTGCCATAATCTGCTTGTTGGCTTGATACATAACCTTGGACTGGAAGTCGTCTATCGTCTTTAAGGACGCAAATAGAGCCTTTACCTCATCAAATGACTTGTCTGGAAAGACAAAATTGGCCAACATAGGAAATGTATTGTCAGATGCTATCTCCTGCATTGCCTCTACAATCTCTTCCTCATCGAAAGGACGTATATCATCGTATATTGATGGGTATTTCATACAGTTCTATTTCTTTCTGTTATCAATAAACTTAATAGGCTTACGACTCTTGGCTGGGAAATTTATCTTCTGTATCTCCCCTACTGGCAATATCTCTACAATAGGCGCCACTCTCAATCTCGAGCGGAATCTATCCTTCAAATCTTTCTCAACATTGCCTTCTACCCCTTGTTTTAGGCCAACCTTAACCACAACCTCATCCGTACCTGCAGCACTGTCCCTAACCTCTATCACATAGTTCTCCACATAATCCACATTGTCAAGCACATCATTTATAGCTGGCGGATATAGTGTCGTACCTTTATATTTTATCATATTGTTCTTCCTGCCTATAATAGGGGTCAGCCTATAGGAGGAACGACCGCATTCGCATTTCTCTACACACTTGGCTGCAATATCTCCAGTCCTGAACCTCAATAGTGGCATTGCCTCTACACCAAGTGTAGTAACAACTACTTCTCCAGCTTCTCCATCAGCTACAGGCTTATTATCCTCACCGATAATCTCTACTATAATCAACTCAGGATGAACGTGACCTCCCCTACTGCACTCACACTCTGAGAATGTAGCGCCCATCTCTGTCGAAGAATAGGTGGCAAACAATTCAACATCCCACTTTTCATTAATACGTCGACCTAATAGGTTGAGCGAGAAATCTTGCTCTCTCAATCCCTCTCCAATACCGATGATTCTCTTTATGCTGGATTTCTTATAATCTATATTATGCTCTTCGGCATACTGTATCAACCTCAGTATGAACGAAGGTACGCACATAATGGTATCTGGCTTAATTCTCTGTATCGTATCCCACTGCAATTCAGGAATACCATTGCCTACACGGATAATACTTGCGCCCAGCTTCCTCACTCCAAGGAAATATGCCAATCCTGCCATAAAGCGCTTATCCATAGTGGTCATCAACTGCACTATATTACCCGGACCGAGACCTGCACATCTGAATGATTTCATCTCATTATAGGCTAATCGCTCCAAATCGGCATCCGTACAGCCAAATGTAACAGGATCTCCTAGAGTGCCTGATGTCGTTATATAGTCAACGATCTTCTCTTTCGGACAGCAGAGAAAATCATCATTATACAACTGAAGGTCTTTCTTTTCTGTGAAAGGTATCTTCTGCAGATCCTCAATGGTTTGGATCTCATTTACATCAATATTATGCTCAGCAAAGACACGCTTATAATATGGAGAATTTGTTGCTAAGTACTCTAACGCCTTGCGCAACAACCCCTCTTGATAGAGATTTATCTCCTCAACTGAACAAAACTCTATATCTCCTTTCATAATAATCTCATTATTCATACGTCCTGATCCATCTTGTCACACAATTGCTCGTAGCGTGCCATAGACAATCGACGTAAATATTTCGTCTGGTTTTTTATATCACCTATCTTTTGTAATTCTGTCTGACTTATCTTGTCATACACCTCCACATGGAGTGGATACTTCTCCAAATGTCGTGTATGTTTCTTAAGTACCTTGCCAGGACCATATAGTAGCATAGGCAGAATATCTAGCCCAAAAGCATCTGCTATATGGCACGCCCCCTTATGGAATACACCTATCTTACACTCCTCGGAGCGGGTACCCTCTGGGAACACTGCTATACTATATCCTCTATCAACTAGCGACTGCAACTGCTCCATTATGGCATCCAGTCCATCTTTTACCGGCAAATATTCTGCATTCCTAATAATGAAACCATAAAACGGACTGTTCCATACCCAATCGTTCGTAAGAAATACAATCTTAGGCGAGAGCGCTAAGAGACACATCAGGTCGAGATGCGACTGGTGGTTGCAGATAATTACTGACGGCTGACTCAAATCTGCCTTATGTAGTGGAAGATTTGTAGAAAATGTTGCTCCCGGAATACCATGATGTATCATTACAAAACGAGAATAATGGTATATCAGTTTATGCAGGTTCTCTTTTTTCTTTTCAGTTATCTTGCCAATCTTCATATAAAACCAAAGCATTGGCGTGATAAGGAAGACTGATGTTATTATGAAAAACAGTAAGGAATAGATTGTACGTCCCCATTTCATACAGAAACGGAATATCTTAGCTGGCAATCCGAATAACAACGCCCCTACACAAAGTACAGTATTGAGAACAGATATTCTTGCAAAATCAGCAATAGGTCTGAAATGAGAGACTCTATCTTCCGGTTTTGGATAATATACATCTATCGGAATAGACTCTATCTGCACACCATTCCAAGAAGCAAAGACCATCAACTCCAATTCTGCCTCGTAGCGACAAGTCAGAATTGACAACCCACATAATTTCTTGAGCGGATACAACCTATATCCTGTCTGGGTATCCTTTAAATTGCACCCAGTCTGTACGAAGAACCAGAAATTACTGAACTTATTTGCAAAGCTACTTCCTTTTGTTCGTACTACGCCATCTAGGTTACGTTGTCCAACTATCAGTTTCCCAGGATATTTCTTATTCGCTTCGAGAAAATCAGGAATATTAGAGGGATAATGCTGTCCGTCAGAATCAAGTGTTATTGCATAGGAGAAACCCATAGCAAGCGCTGTCTTGAAGCCCTTCTTCAACGCATAGCCCTTACCTTGGTTCTTAACATAATCAACTAGCGTTATTCCCGATATTTCCTTCACAATCTCTAGTGTCCCATCTGTACAGCCGTCACACACGACAATGACATCCCGACAATACTGCAGCGTATCTTCTACGACCTGCTTTATAGTCTGGGCATTATTGTACGTCGGAATAATTACGCATATCCCTCTGTCGTGCAGCGACTGTTTGACTTTATCTAGAGAAATCTCATTCATTTATTACAATTATTGATGATTAGTTAATAGTAAATAGAGCATCATTTATTGGTTTATTTACCTCTATGTTCTGAAAAGAGAGTACCGTCTTGTCGCCTTTTGCACCGACCAGCTCTATCTGTGTCAGAACAGATCTATTCTTATCAATATGCAAGGTCAGCCCAGAAAACATCTTCTTCAGTTGGCTTTTCTTGGTAGTCAGCACTGCAACATACTCATTTTCAACGACAGAACAAGCAACGTCGAAAGTCTTCCCATCTTTGAAACTCTGTCCGACTACATCACCCTTTATCATTTTGGATACTTCCTTGAATATGCGACTCTTCTCTACATCGACAACCTCTTTCTTATCCTTATCCAAAATAAGAACATTAGTCTCATTGAGAATAAACCTATGCTCAAATGGGGTTATATACTCCCAACGAAGTTTCTTATCGTGCTGATATGCCATTCTACCTGTAGACACAGACTTGGCTGCCAGCATCTTCACCGTTTTAGTCTGAGTAAAGTCACATTGAATAGACTGAATCCCTGTTACGACTTTATACACCTCATCCTTTATCTGTTGTTCAGTCATATCCTGAGCAAAAAGACATTGCGAGAATGCCAAGGCACTTATCAATATAGCTACCAACCTACCCATTACTACTTATCTATGAGAGTTAGTACCATTGCTACAGAATGTATATTAGGAATCACATCTCTGCCAATAGCTCTCTGCACCCAACCATACCATTCTGTATTCTCGTCATGACAGCCCACTAATACACTCTTAGCCTGACCACTTCTCAGCAACAACTCGGCATCCTTGATACACCAATCAAGCGAGTCCTCTGCCTGAGTGTAAGTAGTATTATAGCCGTGGCACCCCAGGTTAATTGCAATAGCACTACCTATAGTATTGTGCGTACTCTGCATAAAGAGAGTCGGGCTAGTAGATGCCTCATCAGTAGAAGTCATCTCTCGCAATAATTTCTCACTATTATCTATACACCCAAGAGTAGTACCGGTAATAATTGCATCTGGGCATTCTATTCCAGCCTGCTTGAGGGCATCCAGAGAAGAAAGTAATGTCGAACGCATTAGAGGACCCATTCGACGGACCTCCATTGGCTTCAGATACTCCTTGATACGTGCGAGCTCGGCCACATCCTCTATCTCAACACGACTTACGACCTTTATTTCGCCATCGGCAAATACCATAGGAGTCTGTGCGGTCTCACACTTTGAGAGGATAAAAGAAGAATCATTACCACCGAAGCCGAAAGAGTTGCACATGACATTATTCACCTCATGATTCTCCTCACCCAAAGTCGGGGTAATACCATTAGTCATCTGATTAGACCATCCTATATTTGCAGGGAGAAAATTATGCTGCAATGCCAACAGACAAATAACCGCTTCGATACCACCAGAAGCACTAGTCGTATGTCCGGTAAAAGATTTTGTACTAGATATTGCCGGCACCTCATCGCCAAAGACACGGAATATGGCAGCGCTTTCACTTTCATCATTATTCGGCGTACCTGTACCATGGGCATTTATGTAGTCAATATCCTCAGATTTCAAGCCCGACATAGAGAGAGCCTGCGACATAGCGAGGTAAGCCCCTTCTCCGTCAGGGCTAGAAGCCGTCTGGTGGTAGGCATCACAAGCATTACCATAACCTGTAAGATACGCCTGAATATCTGCACCTCGTTTTTTTGCCAACTCAGCAGACTCGAGGATAACGAACCCGGCACCTTCTCCAAGATTCAATCCTGCACGAGTATCATCAAAAGGACGACACTGCCCCTTGTCAAGAATCATAAGAGAGTTGAAGCCATTGAGGTGGAACTTAGATAGAGACTCCGTACCACCTGCTATGACGATATCAGCCTGTCCCGATTTAATAAGATTAGCGCCAAGCATCAGGGCATTGGCCGCTGAGGAACAAGCTGTAGATACGGTAGTGTAATCCTGGATAAAATCATATCGCTCTGCGAGAACACGTGTTGAGTTACCACAATCGTGAGTGAGCATACACTTCATGTGCTCCTCACTAGAGAGCATAGAAGAAAAATAAGTCTCAGTAATGTCCATACCGCCTACGGTAGTTCCATTCACCAAGAATACACGATACTTATCCTTTGAGGTACCCACCAAGCGAGCCTCTGCTATAGCCTGATCAACTGCCATCATACCCATAAGGGTCGTACGATTGATATAGGGATCATCGACAGACAAGAGAGACTTCATCTCGTCATTAGTCAGTTTGACCTCCCCCACAGGAATATCCTTATGGTTAGTCTGGAGAATAGCAGGCAGAGCAACACCCGACTTACGCTGAAGAAGAGATTGATAGACACTCTCCTTGTCGTTGCCTATAGCCGTAACTATACCAGAACCCGTTATGACAATTGATTGGTTCATAGCGAAAGATTATGCTTTATGAGAAGCGACGAACTCAGCTATTGATGTCACGCTCTTGAAAACATCCTTGCCATCGGCAGGATTAGCTATACGGATACCATACTGCTTTTCAAGCATAACGATGAGTTCGAGAGCATCAATAGAATCAAGCCCCAGGCCGTCACCAAAGAGAGGTGCATCATTCTCGATATCAGCTGGTGTTATATCTTCAAGGTGGAGGACATCAATGATGTGCTCTTTTACTTCATTAATCAACTCTGCAGTTGCCATATATTACTATTTTAATGTTAATATTCTTTTTCAACTATATACATCTGTGCGTTGAAGAGCTCCTCACTCTCGCAATCTACCCAACCAGCGATGATACTTGTGGTATGGGTATCGAGGAAAGAAGCCTCAAGGACCTGATTGATTACGGTTTCGTCATACTGCTCCAAGATATAGAACGATGTCTCACCATAATACTTATTACGTATTGCTATCTCACCGGTTATGATATTCGGCAAAGTATAGACGAATACCGATGGAGAAGGGAAGAAAGCGGCAGGGTCATTGATAGATTCCTGATGTGCCTTGTCAGCGATTAGAGAAGAAGTCCTGTTGAACAAAATTACTGCACGATTCTCACAAGGAGTGAACCTCTCCTTACCCTCGGCCTTAAGCAACAACTCAGAAGCCATAAAGCCGAGGCGAGTCATCACATCCATCTTGTAGAATTTCGGATAATCGCCCACATTAGCCTTATACAACTCCGTAAGGAGAGCCTTACCCTTCTGTTCCGTTGAAAGAACCACTCCATCCAAAGTTACTCCCTCTGGAGTAATAGATACGCGATGAGTCACTGACCCCTTGCTGCATCCTTGCTGCATTAAGGGAGCATTAAGGTTGCTCGCAGTTTTTTTATTTGCGTAGTCAGCTCCTCGACCTACCCACAGAGCCGCATTACACCCTCCGAAACCCGAGAGAAGCTTTATAAACGACTGATTATCAGTAGGAGCATTAATATTACTCACAGATATATTACCACTGACACCCTTTTTCTCATAGCCTCTAGTCGCGATTACAGTATTATCGTCCACTGCACACATAGAAATGATGGTTTCGAGGATACCTGCAGCCCCCATAGTGTGACCATAGTAGCCCTTGAGAGCATTAATAGTTACACTATGGTAACCTGCGCGGTCGAGAGCAATGGACTCCATCTCGTCATTATATAATGTAGCGGTACCATGAGCATTGATAAACGCCAGCTCCTCCTCTGGAGCACCCAAAGTAAGAAGTGCACGATAGCTACCCTCACCCGTACGTGAAGGTCCGCTTATATGGTTAGCATCATTACGGACGCCACCAGAAATTATATACCACTGATTATCATGCACTTCAGTCTGACGTGTCAATACTATTGTTGCGGCAGCCTCTCCTAGATTCAGACCGACACGAGACTCATCGAACGGACGGCAATTATCGGGAGACAAAGCTTTGAACGACTGAAAGCCAGAGACGATGAAAGCGCTCTGGACATCCGCGCCACATACTACAGCATTATCATACAGCTTAGACTCCAGCAATCTTCGTGCCAAGACCAATGCCGAGACACCAGATATGCAAGCATTACATACTACAATAGGTTTTGTAGAGAACCCAAAATGAGATGCTATGGTATTTGCGGCAGAGCCAGGAAGTTCTTTTTCAGGGTTATTGAAATGAGAAGAGTCAGCAAGAAGCTCAACATTACCCTTAGTCGTACTCAAGATAAGAATCGACCTAGGGCTATGGACATCAACCGACACATTTTCTAAAGCCTTTGAGATAGACGCTATTACCAAAGACTCAAAGCGAGTCTTACCATCGAGTTGGATAGCCCTATTCTGTTGGTCGGTAAAAAGAGAGGCGAAGAAAGGCTCTGGAAGTTGCCATTTGCCTTCATAGCGTGACAATGCCGAATTACCAGCCTTGACTGCCGAATAATTCTGCAAAGAGGTATCTCCAATTGGAGATATGATATTGTGAGATATAACTGATATCATCTTCAGCTCTCCGACTTTTCTACAATCTTAATTTCAGTAGTCAACACTACTTGTGTTCCGCAATAGATCACCGCCTTAGCTCGTGACATATTGAACACCTGGTCTACTATATCTATGGAGCAAATCAAATTATCGCCTACTTTAGGGATATAGTTTTGTTCCAATGCTCTAATAGCTCCGATATACCCTATACTCACCCCCTTATGAAGGACATATTTACTGATATAACCGATACGTGCGGCGCAAGTCTGTGCTACTATCTCTATCAGTCCCTCGGAAATATAGGTACCATCACTTACAAATATACAATTATCTGCAATAGTAACCTCAGTTCGAGTAGAAGTATCATCGATATAGGTCAGTTTGTCCACCAAAATGAACGGTTCTCGCTGCGGAAGGATATCATGGATATCAATATCACGCAAAAATTGCTCAGTAGGGCACATCATATCCATAACTACCTATCCTCCCAAAACTCGAAGAAATTAAACCACTGATAAGGGTATTGCTTCACCCTCTTCTCCAATTCGCGCACATAAGCCTCTGAAAGTTGCGCTACTTGCTCACGACGAGAAGCATCCTTATCATACGGCAACTCTGTCACATATATCTTAAAAGCGTTCCACTTAGTCTTAAATACATTGATAGCGATTACGCTATAGCCACGCATCGTTGCGATATTAAACGGACCCAGAGGAAATTTAGCCTCCTTACCGAGAAACTCCTTAATAACGCACTTGGCAGAACCAAACATACGGTCGGCAGGCATAGAGACAATCTCGCCACTTGTCAGTGCATTATCCAGAGCAAATACGTGAGACATATCATTGCTAGTGGCTATCATTCTTATGTTCATTTCGGCGAACATCTTATCCCGATTTGTCATTACCGTAGCTTTCTCCCCTGCATATACTAGGGCATTAAGCGTCTTACCAGCCTTGAAATGGTATCCTGCCACCTCATAATTACCCACATGAGCGCTCATCTGCACGAAACCATCCGACTGAGAAGCCAGCTTCTGGTAAATCTCATGACCTTCAGTTATTATATTATATTTCTTCCCAGCCCAAATAGCAAATCTGTCAATGATAACCTGACTAAAGACATAATGATTTCTGTATGTAGACCAGGCAGCGTGCAAAACCGACTGATGCCAAATGCGACGGAAATAATGGTAAATCACCCTTGCTCCCGGGCTGACAATCAATGTAACGGGGACAACGAAGACTGCCACGAAAGCATATAGTACACGCACATCAACCCAACGGAGCATCTTTATGAGAACGCAATGCATCCAAGAAGTACCGAATGTGGTTCCAGCCCACTTACTATTTTCGGATTCTGCCACTTCTACTTGAGCTTACAAACTACGATACTATGTCCCTGGCCCAAATAGTCGTGGATTTTCTCGATTGCCAATCCTGCCTCGCTGATACACTGCTCAAGATCCTCGGTATTATACATCTTGCTATTACCATTAGCCAGAGCAGTAAAATAGAGACTAGTCATTGTCAGGCACAATGCTGCAGTCTCATATTTCTGACGGTCCCATAATGTCTCCATAATATAGAGACGAGTATCGGCAGACATTGCCTCCTTGGCACGACGAAGGATGCTGACAATCTCAGGCATACTGAAACAGTCGAGGAACTGACTCATCCAGATGGCATCAACATTAGTTCCCAGAGGGAAATGCTGATTTTCATCCAAAAGATTTATTCCATAACCATGGATACGTTCAGAGCCAGCCTTACCCTTAGTCTGCTCCTCCATCATCTTTATCTGCTGAGGAAGGTCGAGTATGGTAACATTAACATCCTGATTATACTCCACGCACCTAAGCGCCCAACGACCAGTATTACCACCTACGTCGAACAACGATTTAGGCTTATAGACATCGAATACGATCTTAAGAGCCTCATCAAAAGAATGATCGGAATAGAAATGGTCAAAACCGAACCAGCTCTTCTGTACTTGAGGAGGGAGACTAGAGAGCCCTTCATATATTGTTGGCCAAGGTCCGAAATGCTTCAACCCTTCCGGTTTGCCATTGACGAGAGACTCCTCCAATTTGAACCAGCCCTCATAATTGACATCGTGATTGAAGTCGAAATTGGCACGTGTAGCCTGGTCGGTGAGCAAGAACCAACCCGCCTTAGATATTATGAAACGGTCGGTGTCTTTATCTACGAGAATGATTCCTATACATAGAGACGCCTCGGTAAGGCACTTGACTGCATAATCTGACAACCCAGATACCTTACACAGTTCCTGACGAGTGAGACCCTCTTTCGAATCACGGATAGCATCCAAGAGTCCGTACTTCATCATAATGCGGGCAGTCTGAAATACTACTGGACCCCAAGCGATGAACTCGGCTAGTCGCTGAGCGTCTTTTGCCGATAGTTGTTCTTCGGTATAAACCTTCTCTAGTGCTGGAAATAAATGCATATTCAGCTAAGTTTATTACGTATTGTAAATAGCAATGCGAATTTAAGGATTTTTCACAAGTGGAGCAAAGAGGGTGTATCAAAATTCATAGATAGTCTCATTCTGAACCTACAGAGCACCCACGCTAGATAAAGAGAGCACCCTTGTTCATCGTAATTTTTTAGTTATATAGAACATCGCTAGGTATATACTAGACATACGTTGCACCCTTACTAGTCCTATGGAAGACCCTTGTTCATCGTAATTTTTTTAAATAGTTAGAATAAAAAGAAAGAGGCTGTGCCATTGTTTTGACACAGCCTCCTGCAATTTCGTTATGCAAATCAATTAGGTGTAGAGAGCACCATTGATTGAGATGACCTCACCATTGATGTAGCCTGCCTTATCAGAAGCGAGGAACGCCACCAAGTCAGCAACCTCCCTAGTCTCACCGAAACGGCCAGCAGGAATAGTCTTCTTAAGTTCCTTCTCATCGAGGTCGGCAGTCATATCAGAACGGATAAATCCAGGAGCCACAGCATTAACTGTAACACCCTTACGAGCGACCTCCTGAGCGAGAGCCTTAGTAGCAGCGATCAAGCCACCCTTAGAACAAGAGTAGTTAGTCTGACCAGGAAGGCCCTTAAGGCCTGAAAGAGAAACCATATTGATTACACGACCGAACTTCTTAACGCACATATCCTTCAAGAGAGGTTGTGTCACGTTAAAGAAGCCGTTGAGGGTAATATTCAATACAGACGACCAATCCTCAGCGCCCATAAAGAGCATAAGATTATCCTTACGGATACCTGCATTGTTTACTACGCAAGCGATGTACTCGCCCTCGTGCTCAGCCTGCCATTTAGAGATAGCTGCTGCAGTCTGCTCTGCATTAGCGACGTCGAAAGGGAGGAACTCGCCGTCAGAACCAGCCTCACGAACGAGACGAAGAGTCTCTTCTGCCTCTTGGGCGTTGCTACGGTAATTGATGATGATATTATACCCCAGTTCAGCCAATGCGACACTTACTGCACGACCGATACCGCGGCTACCACCAGTAACTAAAGCGTATTTCATTTCTTATCAAATTAAAAACAGTTGCCAATCGCCGGTAATTGTTTGCCAGCAACTGACAACTGATTTGTATTGTGTAATGTTATATTACTTTACAGCGTCAACAGCCTTCTTGATATCAGCGAAGATATCATCGATAGAGCCGACACCCTTGATGTCAACTGCTACGCCCTGCTTCTTGTAGAAGTCGAGAACTGGCTTAGTCTGCTTGTTGTAAGTCTCAAGACGATTCTTGATTGTCTCAAGGTTGTCATCCGAACGACCAGATGTCTTACCACGCTCGATGAGACGTGTGATAAGCTCCTCGTCTGGTACGTTGAGGTTAAGAGTAACATTAACATCAGTCTTGTAAGTCTTCAAGAGTTCCTGAAGAGCCTCAGCCTGTGCTACTGTACGAGGGAAACCATCGAAGATAACACCCTTAGCGTTAGTCATCTTGTCGAGGAATGAGTCAATCATACCGATGATAACATCATCAGGAACGAGCTCGCCCTTGTCCATATGACCCTTTGCGAGTGCACCAAGTTGAGTATTAGTGCTTATCTCCTTACGGAGAAGGTCACCTGTTGAAATGTGCTCGAGATTGTAGGTCTTAATCAAATTCTCGCTCTGTGTGCCCTTGCCTGAACCCGGAGGGCCGAAGATAACAATATTAAGCATTGTTCTACTGTTGTTTTATTTGTTGTTTTTATTACTTCTTTACTATCGAATAAATATCACGAAGATTACGGCCATAACCATCATAATCCAAGCCATAACCGATGATAAAATCGTTAGGGATAGACATACCCACGTATTCTGGATTGATTTCCTTGATACAAGACTCTGGTTTGAAAAGCAATGTAGCAATCTTGACCTCCTTTGCCCCCATACCAAGGACCTGTTCCTTTAGTCCCTTGATGGTAACGCCTGTATCTACGATATCCTCGATAAGGACTACAGTCCTACCTGCAATTTCCTCATTCAAACCGATAAGGTGCTTGATTGTTCCTGTCGAAGTTGTTCCACTATATGAGGCTACCTTAACGAAAGAAATCTGGCAAGGGAAACTGAGATTCTTCATCAAATCTGCTGCGAACATAAAGGCACCGTTCAAGACACATACCATAAGAGGATTCTTGTCGGCCAACTCTTTGTTCATTTTATCTGCTACAGCCTCAATATTCTTGAGGATAGTAGATTCTGGGATTGATGTCTCAAATTCCTTATCTAATACTTTAACTCGAGCCATATTTTTGCTTCTTTACAGCTAAATTGTACGATGCTAAATAAAGTTGGTTGCAAAGCTATGAAAAAATGCGGAAAATAGCTAATATTGCATTCAGAAGAGAGAATATATTATGGATAAAAAATGGAAGCTTAAAGAGCAACCAGATAATACACAAGTAGTTGAGTTTGCTAAACAGTTAGGAATACACGAAAAATTGTCAATGCTTCTCATACAAAGAGGTATTGACACCAAAGAGAAAGCAGAGAGTTTTTTCAACCCTGACTTGAATGATTTGCATGATCCATTCCTCATGAAGGATATGGAGAAGGCTGTTGTGCGCATTGAAAAAGCTATCGCCAATAGTGAAAAAGTATTGGTATATGGCGATTATGATGTAGATGGCACAACGGCTGTAGCCATTGTATATTCTCATCTTCAAAAATATATTCCACAAGAGCGTCTTGGCTATTATGTTCCAGAAAGATACACCGAAGGATATGGAATATCCGAGAAAGGTGTAAACTATGCTGCTGAAGAAGGGTTCTCTCTTGTAATAGCGTTGGATTGCGGCATCAAGGCTGTAGAGCGTATGCAGTATGCCAAGAGCAAAGGAGTGGATTTCATCATTTGCGACCACCACACCCCAGGAGACGCTTTACCTGAGGCAGTAGCTGTAATTGACAGTAAGCGTTATGATTGCGAGTACCCTGACAAGAACCTGTCGGGCTGTGGCGTAGGATTCAAACTCATGCAGGCACTCAACATCCACCAAGGACGTCCTGCGGACGAATTATATAGCTATCTCGACATCCTGGCAGTCAGCATCGCATCCGACATTGTCCCAATGACTGGAGAAAATCGCATTCTTGCATTTCACGGACTTAAGAAAATAAATCAGGATCCTTCAGTAGGCCTTCGTTCGATTATAAAAGTTGCTGATTTAGAGAAGAAACGTACTACAGAACATAGCTCCATCACTATCAGCGATATCGTATTCAAGATAGGTCCTCGCATCAATGCCGCTGGTCGTATGTCATCGGGCAAAGAGGCTGTGAGACTTCTTGTGGGAACAAGCGAAGGAGAGGTGCTCTCTGTAAGCGAGGATATTGACAAATCCAACAAGGATCGTATGGAACTCGACCGTCAAACGACAGAAGAGGCCAAGCGAATGATTCAGAACGACCCTGAATACAAGAATAAGAACACTACAGTATTATATAACAAAGAGTGGATGAAGGGTATTGTCGGTATAGTTGCATCTCGCCTTACCGAAGAATACTATCGTCCTACTATCGTATTGACACAATCTCAAGGATTGGTTTCCGGCAGCGCACGCTCTGTAGAGGGGTTTGACCTGTATGGGGCTATTGATGCTTGTTCCGATCTGCTAAAGAATTTCGGCGGACACATGTATGCAGCTGGCCTTACCCTTGAGGAAAAGAATGTTGAAGAATTCAAGCGCAGATTTGAGGAAATAGTTGCTAAATCTATTACTCCAGAACAAAAGGAGCCTCAAGTTGAGATTGACTGCGCTTTGGATTTGCGAGATATAACACCTGAGTTCTATGCGAAACTCAAATGTTTCGAACCATTCGGGCCAGGAAATCCTATGCCGACATTCCAGACAACGAATGTCTATGACCGTGGTGGCTCACGTCGTATCGGCAAAGATATGTCACATTTACGACTAGAAGTTATTGACACAAAATCAAACAACACCATGCTTGGTGTAGCGTTTGGCAAAGGTGATATGTTTGACAGCATCATACGCAGACCATTCCACCTATGCTACAACATAGATGAGAACTTCTGGGCCGGGAAGACATCACTGCAGCTTATGGTCAAGGACATCAAAGTTGGCTAGTGACCCTGTCTGCAATAATTTCAGGCTTTATCTCCATACAGGCATAATCAGCTCGCTTACAGGGTTTATTGCCGAATATAGAACAAGGTCTACAATCCAAGTCTTCTCTTTGAACCACATCTGCCATTTTCTGACCGTAGCCTAAAAAACCTGCGAATGGATGTGTCGCACCCCATACGCTCACTGTTCGCACGCCGAAAAGAGATGCCATATGCATTGCCGATGAATCCATAGAAACCATAACATCAAGATTGGATATCAATGCAAGCTCCATATCCAACTTCATGATACCAATTGCATTATGAATATTATCATTATTCTTTGACCAATCTTCAGCGACACCCTTCTCCTTCGGACCGCCGCCAAAAATAAAAAGTCTGACATTAGGCTTAGAAGACAGTATTCTTACGACCTCTTGCATCTTGGACAATGGATAGATCTTCCCCTGATGCTGAGCAAAAGGAGCAATACCAATCCAATACTCTCCGTTTTTATTTTGTGGAATACCGTCTGCATTAGGAATCGGCATGATTGGCTGCTTTGTATGAGTCTCCTCAATAGGCAGTCCAGCTTTTGCCAATGTCTGCTTATACCTGTCTGTCATCGGTATCAACTGTTTCTTCTCACATTTAGGGGATACAAGTTCACGTTTTTCTGCACGCCCCTTATCTATACATACCACCTTCGACTTAAAACAAGAAAACATACGAAGGAATTTACGCAACAATTTGGTGCGCAATACATCGTGAAGATCAACTACAGCATTGAAATGGTATTTGTTGTTCAATATACGAGCCAGCTTCCAAAGATCCGAAGGCTTGCTATATTGTTTCTTGACATTAATATCAAGAATCTCCAGGTTATCAAGCTTTGGATAGAAAGCACCGAACATAGGTGTAGTCAGCAATACAAAATGACGGTCGGGATACTGTCTACACAAATCAGTAATGATATGAGCTGTCATTGCCACATCACCCATAGCCGACAAGCGGATCAAAAGAGTATTATTACTTTGCATCTATGTTCGTTTAATATTCGGGCGCAAAAATAATAAAAAACTCTGCCACCGCATTATGCGATAGCAGAGTTATAATTTTTTAATGTAAGTCTAAACCCTTACTGATTAGAGAGTACCGTTCTCAGCAGCATCAATCATCTCCTGACCAGCTGAGATGTAAATCTCTACACGACGGTTCTGTGCACGACCAGCCTCTGTTGAGTTGTCAGCGATAGGATCTGAGTAACCGAGACCCTGGCTCTGGATACGTGAAGCAGCAATACCGCACTGCTGAAGGTAATCAGCTACTGACTGAGCACGCTGGTTAGAGTACTTCTGGTTAACAGCCTCTGAACCTACGTTATCTGTATGACCAAATACCTGGATGTTTGTAGAAGCCATATCAGACATTGTTGCAGCGAACTCCTTAAGAGCTGCCTTAGCGTCAGCATTAAGAGCAGAGCTGTTTGTAGAGAACTTGATACCATTCTCACCGAATGTTACCTTGATAGCCTCAAGACCGTTTGTATCCTCTACTGTCTCAACCTGTGCATTCTTGAGAGCCTCGAGCTCCTTCTTCTTCTTATCCATCTTACGACCGATGAGAGCACCAGCTGTACCACCTACTGCAGCACCAGCAGCAGCACCGATAATAGCACCCTTCTTCTTGTTCTTACCTGCGATAGCAGCAACACCAACACCTGCACCAGCACCTACTGCAGCACCTGCACCTGTACCAATAAGAGCACCCTTTGTTGTTGAGCTCATTGAAGAACAACCGCTAAATACGAGCGATGCGCCCATAGCGATAACGAAAAAAAGCTTTGTAAGTTTCATCTTTTTGTCTTTTGTATACGTTAGTAATGTTTATTTCTTGTCATTTTTTATCCTTTAACGAGAAATAGACAAAATATGTTACATATAGAAGCTTTATTTTTTATAGAGCACTGGATTTAGAGTCTCATCGTTGTACATCTTCATCTGCTTGTAAACCTTCATATACTTACGGCCAGCCTCAATATCTTCTATCAATTCCTCAATAGCTGTAGATAGATCCTTATGCTGTTCCAAAAGTACATTCAACTTAGCCTGGCAGCGCTCGATATGTGCCTGATCAACATCCTTTCTCTCGGTCTCTTGCTTCATATGATAGACTTTCAAGGCAAGAATACTGAGACGGTCAATAGCCCATGCAGGACTCTCTGTATTGATTTTTGCATCTTTAGACACACTTACTGAGGCATACTTCTGCAAGAAATACGAGTCTATATACTCTACCATATCTGTACGGTCTTGGTTAGACTTGTCTATACGACGCTTCAACACCAAAGCCTCTTTTGGATCAATATTTGGATCACGGATAATATCCTCAAAATGCCATTGTACTGTATCAATCCAGTTTTTATGGTACAAAAGATGCTCTAAATCTTTCTTGTCATATGGATTAGCAATAGGATGATCAACGTTATCGTGAACGTGATAATCTGCTATTGACTCATTAAAAACTTTCCAGCAAAGTTCTGTGAATTTCATAACACGATAATATTTGGGGTGTATAGTCGTTACGAGAAGATTTGCTCTCCCCTTACAGAGTGCGAAGTTACAATAATATTGCCATTTCCCATCTGTAATTTCTTTTTCTTCTTTGTTCCCTTGACTGATATTGCAGCATCTTTTTCATCTGCAGTCACGTCAAATGCCAATTCTTCTTTCTTATTGGCAAATTTCAGTTTGATACGTCCCGTCTCCGAATCAAATTTCGACGATCCTGTCAGTACGATTGGCTGTGCATTGCTGATAGTACCTGAAAGTGTCGAGATGTCCATAGCACCTTTGATACTGTTGCCAAATGAAACATCTCCTCTTTGGGTCTTAACCTTTATCAGATTAGCTACAATATATGTCATACGGATTAAGCCGCCCTTGCTATTCAAGTCTAAATCACCATCCATATGTTCTATAGCTTGCTTTCCTCCGAATGTAGTTGTTTTTAATGTGCCCTTAAAGTCATTGACCGACAGAGCTGCATCACCTGAATCAAGGTCGAAATCACCTTCCGACTGGTCAACTTTAATTGTGCTGGTAGTCTTGACATTAAGTGAACCAGATACTTTATATATTGTCACTGCACCACCTATGGTCTTGACATCGAATGTTCCCTTTGACTTGTCTATATTAACCTTCCCTTCTGATTTTATGCTGATTTTACCCTCATCAACGCCATTAATGATGACCGCTCCGGACGTCGCATTCACTTTTAATGATGTTTTCTTATGAAGATAAATCAGAAATTCTCCTGCGAAGGCTACCTTCGATTGCTCCGGTGTAATGATTTTCAACCCTAAGGAGCTCTCCTTGCGATCTGCATCTATTACGTACCCATCTTCTGCGTCCATTGCTTCTAGTTTGGCAACCACCCTGGTATTATCAAGCGTATCAGGACATGCCACCACATCAACCTTGCAGAATTTTGCATCTATATTCAATTCTGTTACCCCATCTTTCAACACCTCATCAAACTGAGATAGGACTTGCATATCTCTGATTTTTATTAGGGGTGTAGTAGGGACAACATCTTGTGCCACCGCCAAAATCGACAGTGACGCCATAACTAACATTTGTATGAGTCTTTTCATAGTCGTACTATTTTTGTCTGCTTGTTTTTACTGACTTAATGGACGGGCGTATGATTCTACATCAGAAGCCGTAATGGTATCTCCCGAACAAAGAATCGTCAATCTCTCCATCACATTTCTGAACTCTCTGATGTTTCCTGTCCAGTTTATCGATTGCAACGCCTTAATAGCACCGTCGTCTACATTTTTCTTTGCCACATTCATCTCTTGCGATGCCATATCTAGAAAATATTCAGCTAATGCCGGTATATCATCTTTTCTTTCGTTCAACGATGGGACATTTACTATAATAACTGAAAGACGATGGTAAAGGTCTTCACGGAATGTGCCCTTCGTAATCTCATCTGCTAGATTCTTGTTCGTAGCAGCCAATACTCTGACATCAACTTTTATATCTTTATCCGAACCGACTCTGGTTATTGTATTCTCTTGCAATGCCCTGAGAACCTTTGCCTGTGCAGAAAGTGACATATCGCCTATCTCGTCCAGGAACAATGTACCACCATTTGCTTGCTCAAATTTTCCGATTCGTTGCTTGATAGCCGAGGTAAACGCACCTTTTTCATGCCCGAAAAGTTCACTTTCTATCAATTCACTCGGTATAGCAGCACAGTTTACTTCTACAAAAGGACCACTTACTCGCTTGCTACCCTCGTGCATAGCTCTTGCTACAAGTTCCTTACCTGTACCGTTCGAACCTAAAATCAATACTCTGGCATCTGTTGGGGCTACTTTGTCTATCATATCCCTCATCTTCTGCATAGGCTCTGAACCACCTACCATATCGTACGTCCTGGCAACCTTCTTCTTCAAAACTTTGGTCTCAACCACTAGGTCGTTTTTCTCAACAGCATTCTTAACTGTAATCAGAAGACGGTTAAGATCTACAGGCTTTTCAATGAAATCGTATGCACCTTTTTTGATGGACTCAACAGCGGTATCTATATTGCCGTGACCGGATATCATAATGACAGGCATACCCGGGGCTATCTCTACAGCCTTCTCTAATACCTCCATACCATCCATCTCTGGCATCTTTATGTCTGTAAGCAATATGTCATACTTCGACTTAGACAGCATCTCTACACCTTCTTTACCATTCTCTGCCAACGCTACTTCATGCCCCTCCAACTCAAGAATGTCCTTGAGCGTCGAACGAATACTTCTCTGATCATCTATGACTAATATGCTTGACATAATTATTGATTTTATTGTTGAAGTTTAGCTTTTATCTCTTTCTCTATAAACTGATATACTGCTCCTTGCTTGAGTGCATACGAACACTGGAACAGCCTCTCTAATCGCATCTCTCTGATCACGAAATTAATAAAAATAGTACCGACTATTACTAAATCAATGCGACTCTTATCCATTTTTGGCATTGCTCGCCTCTGCTCGGCTGTCGTCTGCAACAGATGATTGTGCATCTCAATATAGTTGGATACACCTATCTCGTATGATGTCGACAACTTTACATTCATCGAAGGGTGCTTCTTTGCTGCTATTAGGGCTGCCAGTGTATCAAATGAACCTGACGTACCTATCAACGTCGTAGTAGGATAATTATGCAACGCCTCATAAAGTTGAGCCAACTCAGGACGCAAATACGATTCTATTTGCTTTATCTCTTGTGTCGTAACAGGATCTGACGGATGAAACTTATCTAACAGTCGCGACATTCCCAACTCAAAACTGTGCTCCCATATCATACCGTCTTTATTGGCTATAATGAACTCACAGGAACCTCCACCGATATCAAGAATCAAACTCCTCTCCTGACCTAAAGGCATGACTTGCTTGACTCCGTCATATATCAACTGAGCCTCTTGGTCTCCAGATACTATTTCAATATCAATGTCAAATTGCTCTTTGATCTTCTGCGCAAATTCTTCAGCATTGTCTACACAACGCATCACACTGGTACCTATAGCAACTACTTTGTCGACATCAAACGACTTGATGGTCTTCGTATGCTTTGCTATTGCATCTATACCGCGCTGCATAGCCTCTGGCGTCATACGCCCGTCATTTATGCCGTCCTTACCTAATCTTGCAGGCTCTTTGCCGCTGTATATCATCTGATAGGAATTGCCCTTGTCACTGATAGCCGCAATGGCCAAATTTATGGTATTAGTACCTATATCTATTATCGCTAATCGCACTTGAAATAGTGTTTTATATATTATTTGTTGCCTGTTTCACTGCAAGGGTCTACGCCCAGAGGGGAATATTGTTACACCTATTTTTGAACGACTTCTATATGTATCTCTCCATCAACTACATCTATGTTGATATCCTTGATTCCCTGTAGTCGTGCTTCCAATATCATCTCTGCCAGTGGATCTTCTATCTGCTTTTGTATTGTACGCTTCAACGGACGCGCACCATAACTTGAGTCATAGCTCTTGTCTGCCAGCAGACTCTTAGCCGCATCTGTGATTGTCACAGCATAACCCATTGCCGCTACTCTGCCAATAAGTTTATTCAACTCTATATCAACAATCTTAAGTATATCTTCTTTCTTGAGTTCGTTGAATATAATGACATCGTCTATTCTGTTGATAAACTCTGGAGCGAATGCTTTCGTAAGTGCTTTTTGCATCACACTGTTGGCATGCTGGTTGTCATCTACATTGCTGCGAGAGAATCCTACTCCCTTACCAAATTCTTTCAACTCTCTCGAACCGAGATTTGATGTCAATATGATAATGGTATTTCGGAAGTCTATACGTCTGCCCATACTGTCTGTCAACCTGCCTTCGTCTAATACCTGAAGCAATAGATTGAACACATCTGGATGGGCTTTTTCTATCTCGTCAAGCAAAACTACACTGTATGGATGTTTTCTGACGTTCTCTGAGAGTTCTCCTCCCTCATTGTACCCGACATACCCCGGAGGCGCTCCCACAAGACGAGACATCGCATACTTTTCCATATACTCGCTCATGTCTACTCTCACAAGGGCCTCGGCGCTGTCAAACAGCTCTTGGGCTATGGTTTTCGCCAAATGTGTCTTTCCAACTCCAGTCGGACCAAGGAAGATAAATGTTCCTATTGGTCTGTTCGGATCTTTAAGCCCAGCTCTGTTTCTCTGAATAGCCTTGACTATCTTTCCTATAGCATCATCCTGACCAATAACTGTCGACTTCAGAACGCTTGCCATCTTGAGTAGTTTCTGACTCTCGCCTTCTGTAATCCTGCTGATAGGAATGCCTGTCATCGATGATAGAACATCAGCAACTTGCGCTTCGTCTACTTCTATGCGGTTCTCTTTCTGCCTGTTGCTCCACTCTTCTTTGGCAGCCTCCAATTGCTCGTTCAGCGCCCTCTCTTTATCTCTGAAACTGGCAGCCAACTCGAAATTCTGTTCTTTCACAGCCTTTATCTTGTTGTCTTTCAGGGCTGCTATCTGCTTTGTTATCTCATCAATAATCGGAGGTATCTTTATGCCACCTACATGAACTCGTGCACCGGCTTCGTCTAAAGCATCTATAGCTTTGTCGGGTAGATGACGGTCTGTCTGATATCTCTCTGATAATGTTACACAGGCTTCTATGGCAGCATCTGTATATGTTACATTGTGATGTGCCTCGTACTTGTCTTTTACATTTTTCAGTATCTGTATCGTCTCTTCTGGAGTCGTCGGCTCTACCATTATCTTCTGGAACCTGCGCTCTAATGCTCCGTCTTTTTCTATATACTGACGGAACTCGTCTATAGTAGTGGCTCCTATACATTGTATCTGACCTCGGGCTAAGGCTGGTTTCAGTATGTTCGCTGCGTCCATACTGCCTTGCGCTCCGCCAGCACCTATAATGGTGTGTATCTCATCAATGAATAGTATGATTTCTTTATGCTGGGTCAACTCGTTGAGAATAGCCTTTATTCTCTCTTCAAACTGACCTCTGTATTTCGTACCAGCTACCAACGATGCCAAGTCTAGCGTTACCACTCTCTTGTCAAATAGCACTGGCGATACGTTTTTCTGTATAATTCTCAACGCCAACCCTTCTACGATAGCGGACTTTCCTACTCCTGGCTCGCCTATCAATATCGGATTGTTCTTCTTCCTGCGAGATAGTATCTGCACCATACGCTCTATCTCTTTCTCTCTGCCTATAACAGGATCCAGAATTCCCTCTGAAGCCGCATTCGTCAAGTCTGTACCGAAATTGTCTAGTACAGGGGTATTTGAATTCTGATTTGCTCTCTTGTTGGCCGAATTGTCTGGCGTACGAGAGGGTTCTGATGGTCGACCCGATTTCTGTCCTCCACCGAATGTGTCGTCATCATCGTCATCATCGTCGTCACTGCCAAAGAGATTAGAATCTTTTACTAGTGTCTGATTCAGCCTGTCATAGTCTATACCCATATCTAATAGGTACTGCTGTGCCATTGTAGATTGTGAGTAACGTGCCATAGCTAATAGTATATGTATGGTGTTGTTCTGCTTTGCTCTTCTATACAATGCCTCTAGTCGGGCTATCGTATAGATATTCTGTGTCGTAGGAAGCATCTCTACTTGATCTTCCTTTATCTCACTTCCCCAGACTAGTTTGTCTAATCCAAGGTAATCTCTGAGTTTTGATGCTAATTCATCTACTTGAGAAACAGATGACATCGACACTAGCGCCTTGTGGGCAGCATAACTATGCTTTCCTCTGGCTATCTCATAGAGTACATACTCGGGTGATATGCATGTATGCCCGTGCTTGGATGCCTCAAGCATAGCCTCTTTTGTCAAAAGTTGCATCAGCTTTGCATCTGTCTCTACTAGTAAGGATGTGAGTGTATATCTGTTTGCCATATTTTCAAAACAAGAGCGCAATCCCTTTTGGGCTCGGGATATGCGCTCTCTATTCTTACGTATTTCTAATTACAATCTAGCCTTGATAGCCTTTGTAGCTTCTTCATAGCCTGGCTTCTCCAAGAGAGCAAACATGTTCTTCTTGTATGCCTCAACACCTGGCTGGTTGAATGGGTTCACACCAAGTGTGTATCCGCTGATGCCACAAGCCTTCTCGAAGAAGTAGATGAGCTGACCGAGGTTGTACTCGTCCAATGTTGGAACCTCAACATGGATGTTAGGTACACCACCGTCTGTGTGTGCCAATGCTGTACCAAGCTCTGCCATCTTGTTCACATGGTCAACGTTCTTGCCTGCCAAGAAGTTGAGTGCGTCAAGATTGTCCTTGTCTTCTGGAATGAGCTGTGTCTTGTTTGGCTTTGTAATGCATACTACTGTCTCGAAGATTGTACGCTCACCTTCCTGAATCCACTGGCCCATTGAGTGAAGGTCTGTAGAGAAGTCTACTCCTGCTGGGAAGATACCCTTCAAGTCTTTACCCTCGCTCTCGCCGTAAAGCTGCTTCCACCACTCTGTGAAGTAGTGTAGCTTTGGCTGATAGTTAACCAAAATCTCAATGCCTTTCTGCTTTCTGTAAAGTGCATTACGTGTAGCAGCATATATCATTGATGGGTTCTGCGCAAATGGCACCTTCTCGTCTGTTGCTGCCTCCATATCTGCAGCACCCTTGACAAGCGCACGGATATCATAGCCTGCTATAGCAATAGGTACAAGACCCACTGGTGTCAAAACTGAGAAACGACCGCCTACATTGTCTGGAATAACGAATGTCTTGTAGCCTTCGTTGTTCGAAAGGGTCTTCAGAGCTCCCTTTGCCTTGTCTGTTACAGCAATGATTCTGTGCTTTGCCTCTTCCTTGCCTGCTGTACGCTCTACAAGTTCTTTCAAAAGACGGAATGCAATGGCTGTCTCTGTTGTCGTACCTGACTTTGAGATTACTACTACACCGAATTTCTTGTCTTTCAAGAAGTCAAGAAGCTCTGCAAGGTAATCCTCGCCGATATTGTGTCCTGCATAGAGCATAACTGGATTCTTACGCTCCTTGAGGAGATAGTCAAATGAATTTGAAAGTCCGTCAATGACAGCACGTGCACCAAGGTAGCTGCCGCCGATACCTGCTACTACAACGTAGTCTACTCGACTGCGCATATCAGCAGCTGCAGCTTCTATCTCTTTGAAATCTGCGTCTGTAATTGATGATGGAAGGTGAAGCCAGCCAAGAAAATCGTTGCCTGCTCCTGTTCCTGCATGGAGCAACTTGGTAGCAGCCTCTACCTCAGGTTGGATTGCTTTGATTTCAGCGTCGCTTACAAATGAAGCAACCCGTGAAGTGTCAAGTTTTAGGTTTTGCATAGATTTATTAGTTTGTCTTGTGTCTGATTATTAGTGTAATTGTTCTGTCAATAGTCGCGCTTCTACTTTCGGCAGACCGCCTGCATAGATAATATTGTACACCATCTCTGTTATAGGCATATGTACCTGATAGTGCTGATTTATCTCGTGCATACTCTTAACCGCATAGTATCCCTCGGCTATCATCATCATCTCTGCTTGCGCCGCCTTTACAGAATATCCTTTGCCTAACATCGTACCAAATGTCCTGTTCCTCGAGAATTGGGAATAACTGGTCACTAATAGGTCGCCTAAATACGCCGACGATTTTATGTCTCGCGCAATAGGATGCACCGTATCCACAAACCTCTTTATCTCTTGTATGGCATTTGATACTAATACGGCCTGGAAATTGTCTCCATATCCCAACCCGTGGAATATTCCCGCCGCAATGGCCATGATATTTTTCAGCACAGCGGAATATTCTGTGCCGTATATATCGTCGCTTATCGTCGTCTTGATGAAATCTCCCGCTAGTAAACGGGCATATTCTTTGGCTAGATGGGTGTCCTGACAGGCTATCGTCAAATATGACAGTCTCTCAAGGGCTACCTCTTCTGCATGACAAGGTCCCGATACTACGCCTATCCGGTCTACCTGTACGTCAAATTTCTGTACGAGCCAATGCCCGACTATCATATTCTCATCAGGTATCAATCCTTTTATGGCGGATATCACGAACTTGTCTTTCAACGACACCTTCAGATTCTCTAGCGTAGGCTTTATGAAGGCGGATGGCACAGCTAGAAATATCACATCCGAATTTTCTACCACCTCATTTATGTCGCAGGTGAAGTTTATCTTCGATGTGTCAAACTGAACCGATGTAAGGTAACTAGGGTTACGACCTGATAGCCTGAACTGGTCTATGTTTTTCTGACTTCTCAGATACCAGTTCAAGGTCTGTAGGTTGCTCAGGAGCATCTTGCATATGGCAGTTGCCCATGAGCCACTACCTATCATCGCAACTCTGGGATTATGTGGTAATATGTATTTTCTTTCTATACCCACTTTTAATCAATAAAGTCTCTCTTGCCTGAATCTACTGCTATCTTCTTACTGGATAGCAGCAACCCATTTCTTCATGTCCTCTTGCGAAGGATTTGTAAGACCGAGCTTCAATTTCTTGTTCAAGCCGCACATATCCTGGAACAGCTTGCCTGGGTTCATGCCCTTTAAGTCTGTAACTTTCAAATAGCCAAGCTTGTATATCACGTCTACCCACTCTGATGGGAATCCTACAGCTGTAAATGCCTCTGGCGCATCTTTCTGTGGTTTCTTCTCTGGCTTCATCTGTGGGAAGAAGAGTACCTCCTGGATCGACTGCTGCCCTGTCATCAACATACAGAGTCGGTCAATACCGATACCCATACCTGATGTAGGTGGCATACCGTATTCCAATGCTCTCACAAAGTCCATATCAATGAACATCGCCTCGTCATCTCCCTTCTCTGATAGTCTGAGCTGATCCTGGAATCTCTCATACTGGTCTATTGGGTCGTTGAGCTCTGAATATGCGTTACATAGCTCTTTGCCGTTTACCATCAACTCAAATCTCTCTGTAAGCTCTGGGTTCTCTCTGTGCTTCTTACAGAGTGGCGACATCTCTACTGGATAGTCTGTAATGAAGGTTGGCTGTATGTAGTTGCCCTCACACTTCGCTCCGAATATCTCGTCTATGAGCTTGCCCTTGCCCATAGTCTCGTCTTGCTCTACGCCTATCTGCTTGCATACGTCTCTCAACTGGTCTTCATTCATGCCGGTAATGTCAATGCCTGTGAACTCTTTGATGGCATCTATCATTGTCACACGCTTGAATGGACGCTTGAATGATATGGTATGGTCGCCAAATTGTACTTCTGTAGTGCCGTTGACTTTCAATGCAATTGTCTCAAGCATCTCTTCCGTGAAGTCCATCATCCACTTGTAGTCTTTGTAGGCTACGTATATCTCCATACAGGTGAACTCTGGATTGTGCGTGCGGTCCATACCTTCATTTCTGAAGTTCTTGCCTATCTCATACACTCCGTCATAACCGCCTACTATGAGTCTCTTCAAATAGAGCTCTGTAGCAATACGCATGTATTGGTCTATATCCAGCGAATTGTGGTGTGTGATGAACGGACGCGCCGATGCACCTCCAGGGATGGCTTGTAGTATTGGTGTCTCTACTTCTAGGTACCCGTGATCGTCAAAGAATCTACGCATAGTCTGCATAATCTTTGCTCTCTTCATGAAGATGTCGCGTACTCCCTCGTTTACCACAAGGTCTACGTATCTCATACGGTATCTCTGCTCTGCATCCGAGAATGCATCGAATACCTGACCGTCTTTCTCTTTTACAATAGGTAGCGGACGAAGCGACTTCGACAGAACTGTCAACTCTTCACAGTGTACGCTTATCTCGCCCGTCTGTGTAAGGAACACAAAACCTTTCACGCCTACAAAGTCTCCGATATCAAGCAGTTTCTTGAATACGGTATTGTACATAGTCTTGTCCTCACCCGGACAAATATCATCTCTCTTAATGTATACCTGGATGCGACCTTGACCATCCTTCAACTCAAAGAATGATGCCGAACCCATGATACGGCGTGTCATAATACGACCAGCAATAACAACCTTACGCTGCTCCTCAGCCTTGAAGTTGTCTTTAATCTCCTGACTGTGAGCATCCACTGGGAATAGTGGTGCAGGATAAGGGTTGATACCCAACTTGTAAAGCTCCTGTAGGCTATTTCTGCGGCCTATCTCTTGTTCACTTAATTCCATTGTCTTATTTTGAAATCTATATACCTATGTACATTCAGCTACAAAGTTACTCATTGTTTTCGCAAATGCAAAAAACAATGTTTTCTAATACACCGCCAACTTCAAAATCCATCCCCTCCAGCAACACCCTTTATTAAAAAATTACGATGAACAAGGGACTTCCCTTATACTAGAAAGGGACTACATAGAGTCTCCCCAATGCCCACCAACCTCTCTCAAACCTCCTCGCCTTTCAAAACATTCGCCCCAACAAACATCACTTTTCGTTCGCGTCCCTTAGCAACATAAAATTAGGAATCATATAAAAAAATCCCAGGCCTCTCAAGACCCAGGATTATATACCACTCTTTCTTCTAATCGATAGTCCACTACATCTTTCTCAACTATAGATTCGGGAAATCACAATCTTCACTCTTTTCACAACTTCTCTATCTCTTCCTCACTAAGGCCCGATATCAACACTATCTGCTCGATCGGGAACCCACACCGTTTCATCTTCAAAGCTGTCTCGATCTTGGTTGTCTCTATTCCTTCTGCCTTGCCTTTTTCAATCCCCATAGCCATTCCTTTCTCCATTCCCTTTTCCATTCCTTTCTCAAATCCCTCTTCCACCGCGCTCTCCATCACGCAGATATCGGTCCAGTAGTCATCCAGACTCCGGTAGTACTTCTTGCGGTCTTCCTCGCTCATGTTGAGAAGCTCAGATAACCCTCCTATCTTACTGAAGATGGGCTGCTGTGACTGAAATGGCAATTGTGTCTCCATAGTTTCCATATTTGCGAGATTATATAACCAGTATTCTAATCGTGTCTTGGGATATTCCATCGGTTTATCCCTATAATCGGGTAGCTCCAGCGTGAAGACTTTCAGCTTCTCTGAGAAGACTTCTCCTGTCTCATCTACCCTGAGCTGTACTGTCCGCACCGACTGCATCTTCATCCCTTTCAAGTGAAAGTTGAGGAAGAATACGCCGTACACCGGACTCAACTTGTAGTCCCACTCTGTCTTTCTCTTCCCTTGTGCCGAAAAGGCTCGCGAGAGATAGAATATGATGCGGTCACTGAAGTTGGTCTGCTTCTTATTCTGCATCTCTACGATGAATTCCGACCCGTCTGCCGCCTTGCATCGCAGGTCATAAATCACGCCGCGCTGCTCTTCTTCGTCTTCGGCCAGCTCTTTGTCGATGAATATGACATCCTCTATCGGAACCTTGGGATTCAACAAATCGGTGAGAAAAGCTATCATTATGTCTTTCTCTCCAAATATCTTCTTGAACCCGAAGTCTGTTAGCGGATTCATGTAACGCCCGGCCTTTTCTCCAGACGTAAAGCTTGTAATGTCTTTTTTGTCCATGATTAGTTAATTAATATAACACTGCAAATATAATCATTTTTCTTCCAACCAATATCCTTCGTCTTTTTTCTTAGAAGTTTCTCCTCACCACCCTCCTCCTTGTAATTAGGAATTAGCAATTACGAATTCCTAAAAGTGCACCGGAAATAAAAAATTACGATGAACGAGGGACTTCCCTTATACCAGAAAGGTCTTTCTCTCTGTCTCGAAAACTATTCTGCACTCGCCCTATTTCTAGGAATTGGGAACTAGGAATTGGGAATTATGAGTATATTTGCACTCTATTATGAAGCCCTACAAGATACTGATATTCCTCGCATCTATTTTACTCACCCTTGGCGCTGTTTGCACTTTGTGGGGCGGGACGACCGTGTCTTTGGGCCCAATGGATATCAGAATACCAGATCTTTCTCTATTCAAGGCTGTTTCTTCTGAGCGCTTATCGGCCGAGGACCTCCTCGAGGAGTCTTCTAAAACAATGTCTATCGAGGCTATTGCCGATACTATACAGAATACTCCGGACGAACCTAGCGACACTCTTAAGTTCTATTTCGCTTTTATGTCCGAGAATAACGCTCGTCTCTACCTCCCAGGTGGCGACACTTGCATATCTGTTCTCCACCCTTTGTTCTCCGCCCTCGATAACGCTTCTGAAAATCCCGTACATATAATCCACTACGGCGACTCACAGGTGGAGGGCGATCGTATAACTGGGTTCCTACGCGCACGTTTCCAGGAGCAGTATGGTGGCAACGGCCCAGGTCTCCTACCTTTGGTCCAGAATATCGGAGCAATGTCTGTAGGTCAGTCTCTCAACGAGGATCTGGTCTCTTATATGGCAGGTGGTATGCTCGGACAACGAGCTTCTCATAAGGGTTATGGCGCAATGGCTCAGTTCACACACATTGATTCCGACTCTGACGACCCTCTTTCTCTGATTATTAACGCCAAAAAGGTGGCTGGATTTAAACGTATTCAGGTGTTCGCAGATAATATCGAGGATTCTTTGTCCGTAAAACTGAATGGTAATACTCAGTATTTATCAGGAGGCCCCGACTTGCAGTCTCTCACTTGGCGACTTAAAAAGGATGCCAAGCGTCTCAACGTCAACTTTTCTGGTGAGGCTGATATCCTTGGACTTTATATTGATGCCGATACTGGCGTCACCGTGACTAATATCCCTCTACGCGGTAGCGACGGCACTTTCTTCACTCGTATACAGAAGAAGGAGTTTAGCGAAATGCTGACTGCCCTCAATACCCGACTGGTCTTACTGGAATTTGGCGGCAACGCTCTCCCTATGATGAAGGATAGCGTCAAAATAGCAAAGTATGGTACCTCTTTCGCTAAACAGATTAAATTCATACAGTCTGCCTGCCCCAATGCTACCGTCATAGTAATAGGCCCGGCTGATATGAATACTAAGGTGAATGGGGTCCTGACTACCCACCCTTTCTTGGAACCGCTCATCGAACAACTGAAACAGTCTACTCTGGAGTGTGGCGCCATATACTGGGATATGTACCGCGCTATGGGCGGACGTAATTCTATGCGAGTATGGGCCGAACACCAACCTGCATGGGCTGGAACTGATTATATTCATTTTACTAGAAAGGGAGCCGACCAGATTGCCGACCTTCTGTGGCACTCCTTATTGATTTATCGCGACTACTGGAGATTGACAACAAATGCCGGAATGGATAAGTAATATACTGTTCTACAACGAGGCGCAGCCTCTGTTGTTCACCCAAGGGGAGTTCTGGCTCTTCTTGCTGGTGGTCATGTGTGTCTTCTCTTGTATCCACCACCGAATCGCTGCCCGAAACGCATTCCTATTCGGAATGAGCCTCTTCTTCTACTATAAGACTAGCGGCATCTTCACTCTCGCCCTCCTCTCTGCTATCGTGGTGAGCTATGCTTTCGGCCTATTAATTCACCGGACTTTGTCTGGTGTCTTCCGAAAATTATGGCTGACAATAGGTATTTTGTACTCTTTGTCTTTGCTGTGCTATTTCAAATACGCCTATTTCTTTGCTGATGTATTCTCCCAACTGTCTGGCAGTGAATTTTCTATCGCTGAGCAAATCCTCCTCCCAGTGGGTATCTCTTTCTATACTTTCCAGTGCATCAGCTACTTGATGGATATCTATCGCCGCAAGATTGAACCTGTTAATAGCATTCTGGATTATGGCTTCTATGTGAGTTTCTTCCCTCAGCTGGTAGCAGGCCCTATCGTTCGCGCTTCGGATTTCGTCCACCAGCTACAGCACCCTTTCTCGCTCTCTCGCCGCTGGTTTGGTATAGCTGTATTTTGGATTCTTAATGGTCTTACTAAGAAAATCATCTTGTCTGATTATATAGCTGTTAATTTCATCGACCGCGTCTTCGAGAATCCGACTCTCTACGATGGCTTCGAGAACCTCTTGGCTCTCTTCGGATATTCTCTCCAGGTCTACGCCGACTTTTCTGGCTATACTGATATCGCTATCGGTGTCGCCCTCATGATGGGTTTCTACCTCCCTAAGAATTTCAACGCTCCTTATAAGGCTACTAACGCCCCTAATTTCTGGAAGCGCTGGCATATTTCGCTCTCTCGCTGGCTCCAGGATTACCTCTATATCCCTATGGGCGGTAACCGTAACGCTACTTTCGCTTCTTATGCGGTCATCATCACTATGGGCATCATCGCTATGTTGCTGACTCGCAACGTGTGGGTTGCCGTAATTCTTATGCTGATTGCCGCTGTCTGCGCTATATGTATGCTCCTCCGCCCCGATTGGAAGAAGAAAATAACGACTAATATCAACGCAACGAATACTATGCTCCTCGGTGGCTTGTGGCATGGTGCTAGCTGGAATTTTGTAATATGGGGCGGATTGAATGGCATCGGTATGATTATCTATAAACTCTGGCACCCGATGGGTCGCTGGACTCGCGTAATAGTAATATCTGTCTTGACCGCCTTGTCCTACTGGGCTAGTGTCTCTATTGCCCACCCTCTGTGGAATATCGCTTGGATATGGCTGGGCATCATATCGCTCGGTACTTTATTTAGCGCTCTGTGGCGCTCTTTCGGCGGTAATGAGATTTCTTGGTCTCGACGTGCTTGGAACATAGCCCAGACTTTTGTCTTCATCACTTTTACTCGCCTCTTCTTCCGCGCCGGCTCTAACCTTAACCCTGAGGAGGCTAACGAACAGGCTTGGAATACGGCTAATAGTATGATTGAACAGATTGGCGCTCACTGGCAACCTCAACTTATCCCTGAAATACTTGCCCAGCATATCGGTATCATATATCTAATCTTCCTCGGTATGATCATCCATTGGATAGATGACCGATTCAAACGCCGCTACCGTATAATTTTCGCAAGTATGCCTCTCTGGCTTATGGCTGTAGCTTCTCTCTTCTTAGTTATGATTCTATACCAGTTCGTTACTACAGATATGCAGAAGTTTATCTATTTCCAATTCTAAGGGACCCGCGTTTATGATAGAAAGAGCAGTTATTGATAGTATAGTAGAATCTGCGAATAGCAGTATAGTTGATATAATATCCGATTATGTCTCCCTCAAAAAACGAGGAGCTAATTATATCGGCTGTTGCCCTTTTCACAACGAGAAGACGGGTTCTTTTACTGTATCTCCTGCTAAGGGTATCTATAAATGCTTTGGCTGCGGTAAAGCAGGCAACTCTCTCTCTTTTGTCATGGACCATGATCACCTCACTTTTGTCGAAGCTGTCAAATTCCTCGGCAAACGTGTGGGTATCGAGGTGAAGGAAAAGGAACTGACCCCTGAAATGAAGGAGGCTCAGAGCCATCGCGAGAGTTTGTCCACCGTCATGGAGTTCGCCCATAAGAAGTTTATCTCTAATCTCTGGGATACCGACGAGGGCCGGGTTGTGGGTATGGCTTATTTCCGCCACCGCGGTTTTACAGATAATACTATAAAGGAGTTTGGTCTGGGCTACTCCATGCAGCAGCATAACGCTTTTACCACTGATGCCCTTAACGCCGGGTACAAAATTGAATATCTCTCTGAGACTGGTTTGACTATCGTTGGTGAGAATAATTATCAGGCCGACCGCTTCTGGGGACGTGTCATGTTCCCTATTCATAGCATCTCTGGTAAAATCATAGCTTTCGGTGGCCGCGTAATGCAGACTAGCGCCAAGACTGCTAAGTACCTCAATTCCCCAGAATACGAACTCTACCATAAGAGTGATGTCGTTTATGGTATCTTTCAGGCTAAAAACGAAATAATCCGTCAGGATAAATGCTACCTCGTCGAGGGATATACTGATGTTATCTCTATGCACCAGTCTGGCATCACAAATGTCATAGCTTCTTGCGGTACGTCACTTACCACCAACCAGATAAAGCTTATCCAGCGCTTCACCAATAATATGACGGTGCTATATGATGGCGACTTCGCTGGTATCAAGGCTTCTCTGCGCGGTATCGATATGATCCTCAAAGAGGGTATGAATGTTAAGGTTCTTCTCCTTCCTGATGGCGAGGACCCTGACTCTTTCGCCCTTAAGCATACTGCCGAGGAGTTCGTTGAGTATATCAATTCTCACCAGACTGATTTCATCCAGTTCAAGGCTAGTGTCCTTTTGAAGGATGCTGAGAATGACCCTCAACGCAAAAGTGCTGCCGTAAATAGTATCGTTGAGTCTATCGCAGCAGTCCAAGACCTCATCCTACGTGAATATTACGTTAAGGAGTGCGCCAAATTAATGGATATACGTGAGGATGTCATATATCAGGTCCTCCAAAAACGTGTGGTGGCTGATGCCCAACGTACTGCTACAGAACAACATAACCAGCAGGTGCGCCAGAATTTAGCTAACCAACAGGCTAAAGCCCGCGCTTCTCTGGCTAACAGTTTCCAACAGACTACTGTAGCTCCGACAAACCCTGATACTACCCTGTCCGGACTTGAACAGGCTGCCCAGAATATAGCCGAACAGCAACAAATGGAGGCAGCCGATTTCGCAAACCCTTATTTTCGTGAGGAACAGGAGATTCTCCGCTTCTTCCTTAAATATATGCACTGCGAATTGTCTTATAACGACAAAGTATCTACCGTTGGAGCATATATAAAGGAGTGCTTGGAGTGCGATAACTACAAGAGTCTGGACCCTGTATTCAATAGCATCTTTGAATTTTATACCGAAAAACCTGATGCTCCTCTCAATTCCTATACCGCAAGTTCTAACTTGGATATGGTGAAACGTGTAATCGAACTTACTAGCGACACCATAGAACTTTCTAAAATGCACAAACGATACGGCGTCATAGAACCTGAAGAGGCTAGCCTTGACGAACTGATTCCTAAAACCGTATCCCAACTTAGATACAAATACGTCCAACAGACCATAAACGACCTCACACAGCGCATCGCTTCTTGCACCGATTCTGAACAACAGGAATCTCTCACACGAGAATATATGAATTGGCTGAATGTCAGAAAGGGTATCGCCTCTACCTTGGGCGAACGAATGTGGTGATCCGTTTCGTATAAACAAAAAAAAGGGAGCCCCATCGGGACTCCCTTTCTTATCGTTGCAACTACCTATGATTTAGATTGTAGCCTTCTTTGTAAACTTGTTTATCGCATCTAGATATGCATCAACTGAAGCTTGTACAATATCTGTACCCGCACCGAAACCATAATAGATATGGTTTTCATACTCAACTTGCATATGTACCTTTGCAACATCATCAGAACCCTTATTGATACTCTGGATGGTAAACTCTTTGAGTACCATATGTCTCTTGATTATCTGCTTCAATGCGTTGATAGCAGCATCTACCGGACCATTACCAGTAGCCGCAGCCTCAAACTTCTCTCCAGCAATATCCAATCCTACTGAAGCAACTGGTCTTACACCGACTCCAGAAGTAACCTGCAAGAAGTCTAGCTTGATATGGTGATCCTTAGTAGTATCAGCACCAGCCAATACCAACAAATCATCATCATTTATCTCTTTCTTCTTGTCTGCTAGCTTCAAGAATTGCTCATATACCTTGTCAAGACTCTCTCCCTCAAGGTCTACTCCCAATACATGAAGTCTGTGCTTCAACGCCGCACGACCCGAACGAGCTGTCAATACAATCGAATTGACATCCAAACCTACCTCTTGTGGGTCCATAATCTCGTACGTCTGAACATTCTTGAGCACGCCATCTTGGTGAATTCCGCTTGAATGAGCAAATGCATTCTTACCCACTACAGCTTTGTTTGGCTGAACTGGCATATTCATCAGACTGGATACCATACGGCTCGTAGGATATATCTTCTGTGTATTGATATTTGTCTGAAGCGCCAAATGACTGTGACACTTCAATATCATAGCCACCTCTTCAAGTGATGTATTACCAGCACGCTCTCCAATACCGTTGATTGTTACCTCACACTGACGCGCACCGTTTATCAAACCTGAAATAGTATTGGCGGTAGCCATACCAAGGTCATTATGACAGTGCGTAGAAATAATAGCTTTGTCTATATTCTTAACATTGTCACAGAGATACTTAATCTTTGCACCGAACTCTGATGGCAAACAGTAACCAGTAGTATCTGGAATATTTACTACCGTAGCTCCAGCAGCAATAACCGCCTCTACTACTCTCGCCAAATACTCATTCTCTGTTCTACCGGCATCTTCTGCATAGAACTCAACATCGTCCACGTATCTGCGAGCATACTTGACTGCCTTTACAGCTCTCTCAATAATCTCTTCACGTGTCGAGTTGAACTTATATTTAATGTGCGAATCACTGGTACCAATACCTGTGTGGATTCGCTTATGTTTTGCATATTTAAGAGCTTCTGCCGCTACGTCAATATCTTTCTCAACTGCACGGGTCAAAGCACAAATGGTAGGCCATGTAACTGCCTTCGAAATCTCAACTACCGAGTTGAAGTCGCCGGGACTGGAAATAGGGAAACCGGCCTCAATGATATCTACACCTAGGGCTTCTAGCTGCTTAGCAACTTGAATCTTTTCGACTGTGTTTAACTGGCATCCCGGAACTTGTTCGCCGTCTCGTAATGTAGTATCAAAAATGTAGACCTTATTATCCATAAAAAGTAATATTAAAAAATCAGTCGCCAGCACCATTACTGGCGACTGATACGTATTAGATTGTTTCTTCTAAATCAACCTGATATTAGTTGTTCTCTGGACGGAGCTTACGTACTGTAACAGCTGTCTGCCACATCTCGCTCTCACGAAGAGCTGCAAGTTCCTTCTCGAGACCTACACGGTAGTCAGGCTTAGAGTTAGCGTCGATAGAAATCTGTGCCTCGTTACCTGTCTTAACCGAGTTGTAGAGCTTTTGTACAACTGGCTTGATTGCATCGTGGAATGGAGTCATCCAGTCAAGTGCACCACGCTGTGCTGTTGTAGAGCAGTTTGCATACATCCAGTCCATACCCTTTTCTGCGAAGAGTGGCATGAGCGACTGTGTGAGCTCCTCTACTGTCTCGTTGAATGCCTCTGATGGTGTGTGGCCGTTCTCACGGAGTACCTCGTACTGCGCAAGGAGAAGACCTTGGATAGCACCCATCAATGAACCACGCTCACCTGTCAAGTCTGATGTAGCCTCACGCTGGAATGTTGTCTCAAACATGTAACCAGAACCAATACCGATACCAAGTGCAAGTGTACGCTGCATAGCCTTGCCTGTAGCATCCTGGTAAACAGCAAATGATGAGTTCAAACCACGACCCTCAAGGAACATTCTGCGGAGTGATGTACCAGAACCCTTAGGTGCAACCATAATAACGTCTACGTCTGTTGGAGGTACACATCCTGTACGATCGTTCCATGTAATAGCGAAACCGTGTGAGAAGTAAAGTGCCTTACCTGGCTTGAGGTAGTTCTTCAATGTTGGCCATACTGACATTACAGCTGCATCTGAAAGAAGACACATGATGATTGATGCCTTCTCTGCTGCCTCCTCAATACCGAAGAGTGTCTTGCCTGGTACCCAACCATCTGCTACTGCCTTGTCGTATGTCTTACCTGGACGCTGACCAACGATTACGTTGAAACCGTTGTCACGAAGGTTAAGTGACTGACCAGGACCCTGTACGCCATAACCGATTACAGCGATTGTCTCGTCCTTGAGTGTGTCAAGTGCCTTGTTCAATGGGAACTCGTCGCGTGTTACCACCTCTTCGATAACACCACCAAAATTCATCTTTGCCATTTGTTCTTGTATATTATTAGTTTATTATTTTTTCTTTGATTCTAACTCTTTTCTGTACTCTTCTCTAGCCTCCAGATAACTGTTCACTGGCTCAAGCGGACTCCTCGTGATTGCTACTCGTCCCGAACGGACAAACTGCAAAACACCATACTTGGATAGCGCCTCGTAAAGTTCTGCCGTCTCATGACAGTGTCCAGTCTTCTGAATCGCTACAAATGTACGGTTTATCTCAAGAATTTGTGCATTGTGCGCATGGAGAAGTTGCTCAAAATTGGAATCGTCTAAAATAGCATCCGTAGGAACCTTGTACAACGCCAACTCTTGATAGATTATCTCGTCATCTGTATAGTAGAATGCCTTGATGACATCTATCCTCTTCTCTATCTGCTTGACTACCGCATCTATCTGCTTCCTGCTGGTTCTACAGGTAATCGTGAACTTATGTACGTTCTCTATTACTGTAGATGATACCGTCAAACTCCAGATATTCAGATTCCTTCGAGTAAAAATGATAGATATCTGATTCAACAGACCTACCTGGTTCTCTCCGTACACCGTAATGGTGAACATCGTATTGTTATTCTCTTCCATCTTTATATCTGGTACCATTCTTTAGCGTTCAACATAATGTCTGTAACACCCTTTCCTGGAGGAATCATAGGGAATACCATACCTTCTTCTACAATGCAGGCCTCTAGGATATATGGCTCGTCATTCGAAAGCATCTCTTCTACTGCCGACTTCAACTCTTCTCTTGTCGTAACTCTCTTATGGGCAAATCCATAAGCCTCGGCTATCTTCATATAGTCAGGGTTTACCATTCTTGTCTGAGAATATCTAGCACCAAAGAAGAGTTCCTGCCACTGCCTTACATTGCCAAGCCAGTTGTTGTTGAGTATGATAACTTTAACTCCTATCTTCTCTTGCATGATAGTGCCGAATTCCTGAATGGTCATCTGAACACCACCATCACCGCCAAAGTAACATACTGGTCTGCCTGGCTGCGCTATCTTGGCTCCAATAGCTGCTGGCAAGCCGAAACCCATAGTACCAAGACCACCGGAGGTAATCATACTTCGTGTCTGGTTAAACTGCGAGTATCGCGCACCCATCATCTGATTCTGACCTACGTCGGTAACCACAATAGCTGACTGATTGGATACTTTCGCAACCATGTTGACTACCTCACCCATATTGACATCTCCCTTGCCTGGTGCAATTTCTGGAGCGACTACCTTATTGTATTCTGTCTCGTAGCACTTGTCAAATTCTGCCTCCCAAGCATCATGCTCTGCCTCTGGAGTAAGAATCGACAGCAGATTGAGCGCCTCTTTTGCATCAGCATGTATACCTAGGTCAACTGGTATAATCTTTCCAATCTCTGCTACGTCTATGTCTATATGGATTATCTTGGCTTGCTTTGCATATGTATTTACTGCGCCTGTAACTCGGTCGTCAAATCTCATGCCGACAGCCAGAATAACGTCTGCCTCATTTGTCTTGACATTCGGACCAATATTTCCATGCATACCAAGCATTCCTTTGTAGTGCTTGAAATCTGATTGTAATGCAGAAAGACCAAGCAATGTGGATGCCGCTGGAATACCTGCTTTGTTACAGAGCGCTTTCAATTCTTCTTCTGCGTGAGACAGAATAATGCCCTGCCCGTATACTATCAATGGCTTCTTTGCCTCTGAAAGCATCTTTGCTGCTTCCTGCAACTTGCTCTTCTGTATCGTAGGTACAGGTATATAGCTCCTGATAAAACTACATGGCTCATACTTGAATTCGTCAAGTGTGCCTACCTGCGCATCTTTCGTGACGTCAAGGACTACCGGACCAGGTCGGCCGCTCTTCGCAATGTAGAACGCACGTGCTACCGCCCACGCTATATCTTCTGGACGCTGTATCTGATAGCTCCACTTCGTAATTGGTAATGTGATGCCAAGGACGTCTGTCTCTTGGAATGCATCTTTGCCTAGAAGTGAATTTGAAACCTGTCCTGTAATCACTACTAATGGAGTGGAATCTACCATCGCATCAGCAATGCCTGTAATCACATTCGTCGCGCCCGGACCGGATGTAACAATAACTACTCCTGTCTTACCGCATGCCCTGGCAAAGCCTTGCGCCGCATGCACTGCTCCTTGTTCATGTCTCACAAGGATATGACGCAACTTATCTTGATAATCATACATCTTGTCAAAGACTGGCATGATCTGACCTCCTGGATAACCAAAGATGGTGTCTGCCCCTTCAGCAAGTAATGATTCTATTATAGCTTCTGAACCTGTCATTCTTTTTTCGGATCGATTATGGGTTCAATCTCAATTACTCAATAATACGTGCCGCACCCTTGTCTGCCGAACTTACCATCGATGCGTATGCCATCAGGCTCTTTGGTACGTTTCTCTGTCGTGTAGGTGCTGTAAAGGCTTTCTTGCCTCTCTTCATCTCTTCTTCACGACGAGCAGCAAGCTCTTCGTCTGAAAGATGTACGCATATCTTTCTTGATGGAATGTCTATCTCAATAATATCGCCGTCTTTAATCAAGCCGATATTTCCTCCTGCAGCAGCCTCTGGTGAAATGTGTCCGATTGACAATCCTGATGTACCGCCAGAGAAACGTCCGTCTGTAATCAAGGCACACTCTTTACCAAGGTGCATTGATTTGATATAGCTTGTTGGGTAAAGCATCTCTTGCATACCTGGACCGCCCTTTGGACCCTCATGGGTGATGACTACTACGTCTCCACTCTTGATCTTGCCACCAAGGATACCCTCACAAGCTAACTCTTGTGAATCAAATACCTTAGCTGGACCTTCAAAGTGCCAGATCGACTCGTCTACACCCGCTGTCTTGACTACACAGCCGTCAATAGCAAGGTTGCCGAACAATACTGCCAAGCCTCCGTCTTTTGTGTAGGCATGCTCTATATCGCGGATACAACCGTTAGCTCTGTCTGTGTCTAGTGACTCGTAATATGTATTCTGAGCACCAAGTCTGATGCAGAACTTATTTGCTGGAGCCGATGTGTATAGCTTCTTGGCTGCAGGAGTAGGACGCTCAACTGTAATATCGTACTTCTCTACAGCTTCTTTCAAGGTCATGCCGTCTACTCGCTTGAGCGATGTGTTGACTAGCTTGCCTTTTGCCAACTCGTTCATAATACCTAGAATACCACCAGCACGGTTTACATCTTGTATGTGGTACTTCTGTGTATTTGGAGCAACCTTACAGAGGCATGGTATTCTTCTGCTCAATGCATCGATATCTGCCATCTTGAAGTCTACTCCCGCTTCGTAGGCTACAGCCAAAAGGTGAAGAATGGTATTTGTCGAACCGCCCATCGCTATGTCAAGTGTCATGGCATTCATAAATGCTTCCTTGACAGCAATGCTCTTTGGCAATACGCTCTCGTCTCCGTCTCTGTAATACTTGTATGTGTTCTCTACGATGAGCTTTGCAGCATCGCAGAAGAGTCTGTGTCTGTTCTCGTGTGTAGCTACAATAGAACCGTTGCCTGGCAATGAAAGACCAATGGCTTCTGTCAATGAATTCATTGAGTTGGCTGTAAACATACCCGAGCATGAACCACAGGTAGGACAAGCCTTCGCCTCTACTTTTGCTACTTCTTCATCTGATAGTGTTGTGTCGGCCGACTTGATCATGGCATCTATCAAGTCTAGCTTCGTACCATTCAGGTCGCCTGCCTCCATTGGACCGCCCGACACAAATACTGTTGGGATATTGAGTCTCATGGCAGCAATAAGCATACCAGGAGTAATCTTGTCACAGTTCGAAATACATACCATGGCATCCGCCTTGTGAGCATTTACCATGTACTCTACTGAATCAGCTATAATGTCTCGCGATGGCAATGAGTAAAGCATACCGTCATGTCCCATCGCAATACCATCGTCAATGGCAATAGTATTAAACTCAGCAGCGAAACATCCTCTCTTCTCTATCTCGCTCTTGACGACCTGACCGATTTCGTGCAAATGTGTGTGACCTGGTACAAATTGCGTAAATGAATTCACAATCGCAATAATAGGTTTGCCAACCTGCTCAGGCTTCATTCCATTAGCAGCCCAAAGAGCTCTGGCACCTGCCATACGTCTACCCTGTGTAGTAGTAGCGCTTCTAAGTTCGTGCTTCATATCTTGTCAGTTCGTTTTATTTTTTCAAATCAAAAAGCCTCCTCACCTGAAAGTGAGAAGGCCTTGTTTCTGTATGTTATTTATACTGCAACAACCATCTCACTCATTATCCTTGTACGACTAGGACAATAAGGTTTAGAAGTAGGACAACCACTCGTATGTTGCGTACGTTGTACATTTCTTTTTGTAATAATTACGATGCAAATATATGCAATAGTTCGTTATGTTGTACACTCGTTGTAAATAAATTAACACCGAGCACGAGGATTTTACGTGAAAACTGCAACTTGAACATCTAATACGTAAGTACATCACGTATATTTATGCCAAAAGCATCAATATCTCATCATTGAGTATTTCTTTCCTTTGCGCCTCCCGCCTGTTCCAACGGCCATTGTCTATAAGATGCTTCTTCAAGAATAGGAACAGCGTGAGCGGAAACTCATCTTTCTGCCACTGCTGCTGATAATTCAATAGACCGGTCTGCTTTATAAAGGTATCCAGACTCTGTATAATAGGTAATAGCAACTCGTCTAACTGACACTCAAAGGAAAGCAGCTCGACTCCCTCATCTCCAAAGAAATCATTGACTTGTGACACCTTGACCGATATCGAATTCTCTTCAAACATCTCCAGCTCCCAGTTGTACTGCTCATCTTCTCCATACCAGACAATTCGCACAACATTATCCTCGCCCCATAAATGCTTAGGACAAGTTATCATTTCCACGAAGCCCGTAAGAAGATCGCCAAGGGGGTTACATACATTCGGCAACACAAAGTCTGCAAACATATCATTACCCACGGTCAAGGAAGCATTAGCTACTCCCGGCTCTGCAATGCTGTATGTGAAGGTCGGTGCTTGAAAACGCATCGTTTCTGTGTAAAATCGTCCAAATATACTAAAAAATGTTTACCCCAAAATAAAAATGCCTTTTTTTAACAACCATCGACTCATATTATGCAAAATATAGCTCATATCCCCCACATCACTTCTTCTCTAACCTTCCAACTCTTCCAGTGCCCCGTTATCCCTCTGTACGAATCCACCGTAGCCCTCAATCCCTCAAAACTCTTTTCTTTGTCTAGTATCGCCGCTCTAAGTTTCTTCCTCATCCTTTTCAACGTTCCATTCTCTACATATATCCTGTCTGGTTTTATATATGTCCCCAAAAACGCTACACCATATTGCGCCTTGGTTATCTTCGTCTTCCTGGGGTGCACTTCTAAGCCTAATTCTCTTCCTAGATAGTCTCTGATTATGGGTATCAGTCTCCTCAAATATATTTTCGACCTGTGAACCACAAACCAGTCGTCTACATATCTGCCGTAATATTCGCACCCCAGTTCTCTTTTCACATATTGGTCTAGCTCGTTCAGATATACATTGCTGAATAGCTGGCTGGTCAGATTGCCTATTGGCAGTCCTCGCCCTTCCTCTGCTTTGAAAAGGCTTTTGTTGTCTGGCAGCTTCTTCCACTCTTCTCTGTCTCCTATCACATAGCATCCATCTGTAGGGTCTAGCATTATTGTCTTTTCTAGCAGATACCTCACCATTCCTATGTCTACCTTCTGTTCCCATCGCAATCCTTTCTCATCGCTCTCTCTTTTCTGCATCTTATTTATGGTTCTATTGCATATATCCAATAGTTTCCCTCTGTTTATGCTCATAAAATACCCTGATATATCCATCTGTAGCACATAGCACTCTCCTTTGTTTTTTTGCGAGCAAGCTTGTATCATCCGCTGTGCTCGCCTTATGCCGTAGTGTGTTCCACGCCCTTTTATACAGCTGTACGTGTCTGCTATGAATGTTCTCTCAAACATCTTGGCAATATAATCATACACTAGATGGTGCACTACTCTGTCTCGGAAGTCTGCCGCAAAGACTTCTCTCATCTTGGGGTCATGTATCATAAAGCACTGCGAGGGTCGTGGCTCATATCGCCGCTCGTAGATCTCGTCTCGCAACTCTACTAGATTTTTCTCTAGTTGTTCTTCAAATTGTGTCTGGTAGTTCTTTGCCCGCTTGTGTTTCCTTGCTCCCTTGTATGCTCTGTACAAATCGAGCAGCAACTGCTCTCTCCCCACCTTTTTCTTCATCGTCTCCATATAAAATACTCACCCGAAGCCAATCGACATTTTCTGAAACAGGACGAACAGGGAACCCGTTATAACGGTTATTGTTGTTGTTCGGGTTGACGTTGTCCGAATTGAAGTTGAGGTTGTACGCGTTGTTGGCGTTGTCTGGGTTAGGAGTAGACGACCAGTAGTTGCCGTTCGAACCCTCGTTGTTGAGGTTCTCTCCGTTACGATAGCCAGCCGCAGGAAGCCTCTTCGCAGGACAGTCTCATGTCTCAGTCTCTTCGCAAGGCTATTGCTCTCTTCGCTCTCTGTGAGCGCTCTGCACATGGATTGCGAACGACTTCCACTTTTTCATGGTTCCATTTGCCGACGGGCGGTATCATCTATCCCCGTCCCGTCCACCGGACTGCCGCTCTGTATTGAATGTGTCAATCGCTCTCTGGCATGAGCCGTAGCACCATGCCATTCTGGCACCAGCCTCGGATGAGCGTTACTTTATTTTTCTTTCTCGCCGTTCTTTTAAGTTACCCCATTTTTGCCGCGGCTCGCCTTCTAAGGGCGAGCCGACACCAAAAATGAATGAATCTAAATCAATCAGAATGAATCGGACCTATTCTGAAACAGGACGAACAGGGAACCCGCTATAACGGTTACTGCCGTAGTCCGGGCTGACGTAGTCCGAATAGAAGTCGAGGTGGTACGCGCTGACGGCGTTGCCTGGGTAAGGAGTAGACGACCAGTAGACGCCGAGCGAACCCTCGTAGTAGAGGCTCTCTCCGTTACGACAGCCAGCCGCAGGAAGGAAGATAGAGTTGCCTGTATAGCCTGCCTTCTTTGATGTTACCTTATAGCCAGCTACACCATTGAATTCGGTATTGTCTTCATCATACCATACCCATGCACAGTTGTCCGTATTTGCTAGCTCTGCAAACTCTGTCTGTGTAGGCATACGGTAGCCCGCACCTAAAGCAACTGTCGCAGCATCGTAAGCTGTAGCTCCGATACCTTCAGAATGAGAACCACCATAGACATAGTCTTTCAGTGGATCTTTGTCTGTGCCTGCATCTTGCCATTGTGTCATTGTTCCGCCAAGGTCTGACAGATAAGTCTCCCAAGTATAGTTTGTCTTTGCTGATGTCTCGCCCCACGCCAGATACCATCCTGCATCTGTCGGTGAAGTTGCACCTAGGTTACATGTTGCCCACTTGACAGAAAGACCAAGGTCAACTAAATCTACCGTTGGCACTGGTGCCTCGTAAGCAAACGTAATGTCCTGAACATCTTCAATGGCTACTTTTATCGTCTCGCCACCCACTTTTGTTATTACAACTGTATTTGGTGTCTCTTGTGCCATACCGCACACTGCCATCAAACCCATAATGGCCGATATAATTATCTTCTTCATACTTTCTTCTTTACTTCTTTATTGTTTTCAGACTGTCACTTGTACCATCGGAATAGACTACTCTTATTATCATCACACCCTTTTGTGGCTCGTCTACTTTCACACCTTGAAGTGTGTAGTATTCCGTCCCGACGATCTCTTTGCCTGCCGACAGCTCTTCTATCGCTGTCTCCACAGCATCAAAGTCATACACACCAAAGGATATCGTCTCGCCTTCTGCAACGCCTGTCTTCTCTGCCGACTCGTCTACAACAAACTTCACTACTCCTCCCTCTGTCGAAATAGTAATCTTAGCAGCAGTAGTCAGCTTCACATACTGTGGCGACGTATCTTTGTTCACCACAATAGCAGGATCTTCATCTGCCCACGCAGCCGAAACACTTATCGCCCCAGCCATAAGCATCATTAGAATTCTTTTCTGCTTCATTGATATTTTATTTAGTTAATAATATTGTAATTGTCTTCTTTGTCACATAGTCTGTTTCTTCCCTCTCAGATACTTTTCCCACAACGCCAGTTGTCTGCTCACGTCTTCTGCCTTCTCTGCTTCTTGGACATACCACCCTTCGGAGGTCAACCTTAAATCTACCATTGCTCGCAGATATATCTTTACCTTTACCACATTTCGCCGCAATTCTTCTATAGCATCTAGCTTTTCCCTCGTCCTGTTTGCTTCGTATATGTTCACTAGCATGTCTGTCAGCAGTCTTGTAAGGTCTTGACACATGGTGTACCTGTACTCCCTCCTCACATTGGGTGTCTGCCTCATCACGTCGCACAATAGCTGGTAGGTCTTGCTATATACTGGTAATTCTGAATATAGTGCCATACGCCGCCCCTCCTAAAATGGAAATTTCTTTTTGTTGGCAAATATCTGCTTCCTCAGTTCGTATAGGAACATTTGGCACTCCATACTGTTCATTTGCTCTAGCGGTAGCGCTACTATCTGATTGTACACCGCCTTGTATAGCTCTGGTCCTCCCTTGGGTAGCAGATACTGCACCTCTTTCAGAGCCTCTTCCATACTTCCATTTTCTTCATTGGCAAATTGAGCTATCCACTCTTCGTAGGTCAGATCTTCTGGCATCTTGTCTTTCTCTGCATCTAGCCTCAGAACTATGTCGCCTTGCTCGTTCTGCGTGTACTGCCGTCCAGCAATATACTTCAGCATCGACCCCTCTGGCGCCCCTACAAAATAGTATTCTTGCTTTGTCGACTTGTTAATCTTGTGAAATACCTTGAATTGCTCTATCAGATTCCAGAATAGATATGCACTATGGTTATAGGCACGATAAAACGCCCCGTTTCTGAAAAACAGGATAACATCTTGAGCCTTCTTTGACTCTTCTAACAATATATCTGCTAATCCTGCCATGCCAATAAGTTTCCATTTTCAGACACAGCAGTACCTATGTACCTATACGAGTGGTTCTTGCCGTATGTAATACTACAAGTTTGTTTGTTTGTTTGTTTGTTTGTTTGTTTGTTTGTTTGTTTGTTTGTTTGTTTGT